>CACDFZ010000001.1 GCA_902552185.1 uncultured Pelagibacteraceae bacterium
TAATAATTTGTGCTAAATCTTCTATTCTTATTCTTGAGAAATATTTTTTCTCTTTAACGTAAATACTCTTCTTGGAAATTTTTTTTAATACGTTACTCTCTTTTGAATAGATTCCTGAAACACGTAGAATATTTATATCAAGCTTGTATAGATTTCTAAATTTAATCCAAGACTTTTCAACAATTTTTCTACCTAAACCAAATTTAGTATTTCCTTTCAGTTTTGAATTTTCATTAACCCATTTTCCGTTATGATTTCCATAAACACTTGTGGCAGACAAATAAATGAGTTTTTTAAACTTCGATTTTTTTAAATATTTGCCAAAGATTTTAAGAACTAAGTCCCTTTTTTTTTGTGGAGGGATAGATACTAAAATGTAATCAGCTTCAGATAATATTTTGATTAATTTTTTATCGTAAAGCTTATCTTTGAACTTAAATGATAAAAACCTTTTTTTGCCATAGGTCTTAAAAGTTGTTTTTTTTGTATTAGTAGCGCTAAAAGTGAATTTTTTTTTTGATTGCTTTAGACTCTTTATAAGATATCTAGCAGTTTGACCAAATCCAAAAAAAAAAAATCTATCTTTATTCATTACTAGGCTGATTTTGACTCAAGTTCTTTTAATGAAATAGGATGATCTAATTTATCCAGCATCTCTATAGGACAAACTTGAACGAAATTTTTTAGTTCATTTTCATAATCGTTAATGATCTTTTTTGAAATTTTTGAGTTAGTCTCTTTGCTAAATTCAAATATTAAATCTTTTAAATATTTTTTCCAGTAGTCTGTTTCTAAATTCTGCCAAATAACAGATTGAGGATTTACATAGTTTTCAAATTTTTTATTAGGATCGTAAATAAATGCCATTCCGCCTGTCATGCCTGCAGCGAAGTTATCTCCCACATCGCCAAGAATAACTATTTTTCCTCCAGTCATATATTCACATCCATTTGATCCACATCCCTCTACAACTGCGATCCCTCCAGAATTTCTAACGGCAAATCTTTCACCAGCTTTACCTGATGCATAAAGTTTACCATTTGTAGCTCCATATAAAACTGTGTTTCCTACGATTGCGTTTTGATTTGAAATTAAATTACTATTTTTAACTGGCTTAACTATTATTGTCCCCCCTGACAATCCCTTTCCAACATAGTCGTTAGAGTCGCCATTAACTATTATTTTAATTCCTTTGGCTAGAAAAGCTCCAAGTGATTGTCCTGCAGAACCATTTAATTTTACAATAACAGTGTTCTCCGCTAGGGCGTTATTACCAAATTTCTTATAAACATAATGTGATAATCTAGTTCCTACCGCTCTATGTGTATTTTCAACATCGTATTCACATTCAATTATTTTATCCTTAACAATTTTATTTTTAATATCTGTCCAAATTTTTTCGTCTAAAGTATCGGGGACTGCATTAATATCTCTTTTCTCACAATATCTAGTGTTTTCGCCTGGATCAGTTTTTACTAATAATGGGTTTAAGTCTAAATCATCTAAATTTGATGAGCCTCTGCTTACTTGTTTAAGGAGATCAGTCCTTCCAATTATTTCATTTAGATTTTTGAATCCTAATGAAGCTAAAATCTCTCTAACTTCTTCTGCGACAAATCTAAAAAAATTGACAACTTTTTCTGGCGTTCCGGTAAATTTTTTCCTTAGCTCCTCATCTTGAGAACAAACTCCAACTGGACAAGTATTAGAGTGACACTGTCTTACCATTATACATCCCATTGCTATTAAAGATGAAGTACCCATACCAAATTCCTCTGCCCCCATCATTGCCGCTATAACAACATCTCTACCTGTTTTAATTCCGCCATCTGTTCTTAAAGTAACTTTGTGTCTTAAATTGTTTAATGTTAAAATCTGATTGGCTTCAGTTAATCCCATCTCCCAAGGAATACCTGCATACTTAACACTCGTTTGTGGACTGGCGCCAGTTCCTCCTGAATGACCTGAAATTAGTATCACATCCGCTTTGGCTTTAGCCACTCCTGCCGCAATTGTTCCAATTCCAGTTGCAGCAACTAATTTTACACCTATTCGAGCTTTGGGGTTTATTTGTTTTAAATCATAAATTAGCTGGGCTAAATCTTCTATTGAATATATATCATGGTGTGGTGGTGGCGAGATTAGAGTTACACCTGGTGTTGAGTGTCTTAATCTAGCTATCTCTTTTGTAACCTTAAATCCTGGTAATTGTCCACCTTCGCCTGGTTTAGCACCTTGAGCAATTTTAATTTCAATTTCATTACAGTTATTTAGATAGTCAATAGTTACTCCAAATCTTGCTGAGGCAACTTGTTTAACTCTTGAATTTGCACTATCTCCATTTTCTTGAATTTTAAATCTAGCAGAGTCTTCACCGCCTTCACCACTGCAAGAGGCTCCTTTAACTCTATTCATGCCAACTGCTAATGTTTCGTGGGCCTCAGCAGATAAAGCGCCATGGGACATGCTCCCGCTACCAAACCTTTTTGTAAGATTTTCTATGGGCTCGACTTCTTTGATATCGATTGGATTATTTGATTTTTTGAAATCTAAAAGATCTCTTAAATTAATAGGAGACATGTTATTTATACCGTCTGTATATTTTTTAAATGTTTCGTAAGAGCCGACTGTTACGGCATGTTGTAATGTGTGAATTAGTTTTCCTTGAAACTGATGGTTTTCCCCAGTTTTTCTATACTTATATATTCCACCGATTGGTAATATGTGAACATCTTTTTTATAGGCTTTCTCGTGAATTTCCTTAATTTTTTTTTCTATTCCTATCAAACCAATACCAGAAATTCTTGATATCATTCCCGGAAAATAATCTGAAACTAATGCCCTACTTAGTCCAACAGTTTCAAAGTTACACCCTCCTCTATAAGAACTAATAACTGAAATTCCCATCTTTGACATAATTTTTAATAATCCGTTTTCAATCGAACTTTTGAATCTTTCTACACACTCATTAAATTTATATTTGCCAAATAAATTTTTCTCAAACCTTTGGAATATACTATCTATTGTTAAATAAGGATTAACTGTTGTAGCTCCAACTCCAATCAAAACTGCAAACGAATGAGTATCTAAAGTTTCCGATGTTTCGACATTTAAAGAGCAGTATCCTCTTAATCCTAATTTTACTAAGTTAGAATTAATCGCTCCTACTGCTAAAGCCATTGGAATATTTGCCCTCTTTTCAGAAATATTTTTGTCGCTTAATACTAAGGTGGTGCTACCTTCTCTTACTGCTATTTCGGACTCTTCTTGAATTTTTTTGATATTATCTTTTAAAGTTTCATTAACATTAAACGTACAATCAATTAATTTGATTTTTTTTGAGAAGAGTTTTTTAAACTTTTTTAATTGAGAATTTGTAAGTATTGGGCTATCAAGAACAAAGATATCATCTTGAGTAAGATTATTAAAGTCAAGTATATTACCCAAATTACCAAATCTTGTTTTTAAACTCATAACCTTGTTTTCTCTTAACGAGTCAATCGGTGGATTAGTCACTTGGCTAAAGTTTTGTCTGAAGTAATGTGATATGGGCCTAAAGTGACTTGATAAAACTGCTACTGGGGTGTCGTCTCCCATTGAACCTGTAGCCTCCTTACCTTCTTCGACCATAGGATGAAGAATTAATTCTAAATCTTCCACACTATAACCAGATAAATACTGTCTTCTTCTTAAATTATTGCCTGAAAAATTTATTTCTTCTTCAGTGACTTTTAATTTTTTATCAAGGTCAACTATTTGACTATTAAACTGCTTATACTCTTTCGATATATAGTCTTTTATCTCTTTATCTTGATAAAGCTTACCCTCTTTTAAGTCTACAGCTATTAGTTCTCCTGGTCCGAGTCTCCCTTTTTTAATAATGTTCTCTTCAGGAATTTTAATCATTCCTGTTTCTGAACCTGCGAATATTAGTCCATCTGAGGTTATTGAATACCTAAGAGGTCTCAAACCATTTCTATCGACAGCTGCTAAAATCCATTTAGCATCAGTAGCACAAATTGCGGCAGGACCATCCCATGGTTCAATTGTACTATTTAAAAAGTTAAATAATTGTTGGTGATTTTTGGGAACAGTTTTACTCCTTTTAGACCATGCATCTGGGATCATCATTAATTTAATCAATGGAGCAAGCTTTCCAGAATGAGTTAATAATTCAAATACATTATCTAATGATGCTGAGTCTGAATTGCCCGGGATTATAACTGGTTTTAAATCTTCTATATCTTTAAAAAGTTTACTAGTCATGTCTTGTTCATGAATTCTCATCCAGTTTACATTGCCTTTTAAAGTATTTATTTCTCCATTGTGTGCTAGAGTTCTAAAGGGTTGCGCTAAATCCCAACTTGGAAAAGTATTAGTGGAGTATCTTTGGTGAAATATTGCAAATCTAGATTTAAAAGTTTTATCGTTTAGATCCAAATAAAAATCAGCAAGTGACTCGGCTAAAAACATGCCTTTATAAACTATAGATCTTGAGCTCAAAGAGCATACATAAAAACTGTTTAATTGGTTTTCCCGAGCATGTTTTTCTATTTTTTTTCTTGCTTCATATAGATCTCTTTCTAAATCATTTGTTTTTATTACTTCGTTTTTTCTAAAAAGAACTTGTGCGATTTCAGGTCGATTAGAGTCAGCCGTGGGACCCAAAACTTTTGGATTAACAGGAACTTGTCTCCAACCATAAATATAGTAATTTTTACTTAATAAAACTGTCTCAATTATTGATCTACATTTTTCTTGATCAGCATAATCATTTCGAGGCATAAAAACCATTCCGACACAAATTCTTTTATCTTGTTCATGTTTATGTCCGGTTTCTAATATTTTTTGAATAAAAAACTCAGGAGAAATTTCTAATTTAATACCAGCTCCATCTCCAGATTTACCATCAGCATCAACTGCGCCTCTGTGCCAAACAGCTTTTAATGCTTCTATTCCATAATCAACTACTTTTCGACTTTTTTTACCGTCCGTAGTTGCTATTAATCCTACACCACAAGCTTCGTGTTCTAAAGAAGGATCGTAAGCGTTGTTCTCTGTAAGATGTTTTTTGTTTTTTAAATAGTTTTTCATTATGCGGCGAATTCTTTTTTGGTATTTTTTCTTTTCGAAGTAATATATTTATCCATTTGTTCTGCAGCATCTCTTCCATCTCTTATCGCCCATACTACAAGTGATGCACCTCTCACAATATCTCCAGCAGCGAATACTCCTTCAATATTTGTTTGCATAGTTTTGAGGTCAATTTTTATTGTTCCCCACTTTGAAACTGCAAGATCTTCGCTGTTAAATAATTTAGGGATATTTTCCGGATCAAATCCAAGTGACTTGATTACCAAGTCAGCTTTTATTTTAAATTCTCCATCAACAACAGGTATAGGTCGTCGTCTTCCAGATGCATCTGGTTCACCTAGCTTCATTTTGCTAACTTCTACTTCATTTACTTTTTTATCTCCAATGAATGATTTTGGACTTGTTAACCAAACAAAATCTACACCTTCTTCCTCAGCGTTTCCAACTTCTCTTGCTGAACCAGGCATGTTTGCTTTATCTCTTCTATATAAACATTTAATAGATTTTGCTTTTTGTCTTACCGCAGTTCTCACACAATCCATTGCAGTATCCCCACCACCAATTACTACAACGTCTTTCCCTTCTGCGTTTAAAGTTCCATCATCAAACAGTTTTACTTTGTCTCCTAAGCCTTTTCTATTTGAGGCAGTTAAAAAATCCATTGCAGGAAAAATATTTTCTAGATCAGATCCCGGAATATCAATCTCTCTAGCTTTATAAACACCAGTTGCGATCAGAATCGCATCATGCTGTGATTTAAGTTCTTCTAAAGTTTTATCTTTTCCAACCTCAAAATTTTGAATAAATTTTATTCCACTCTCTTTTAAAAGCTTCGTTCTTCTTTCAACTACGAACTTTTCTAGTTTAAAATTAGGTATACCATATATTAATAATCCTCCTGGCCTATCATAACGGTCATATACAGTTACTTGATACCCATACTTTCTCATTTCCTCTGCACATGCAAGACCTGCTGGGCCTGCACCTATTACACCAATGCTTTCTTTTAATTCTTTTGCAATCTTGATAGGTTTAACCCATCCTTTTTCCCATGCGGTGTCTGTAATATATTTTTCAACTGAACCTATTGTGACTGTGCCATGACCTGATTGCTCTATAACACAATTGCCTTCACATAATCTGTCTTGCGGGCAAATTCTTCCACAAACTTCGGGCATATTATTTGTGCTTTGAGATATTTCGTATGCCTCTTTTAATCGACCTTCAGCAGTTAGTTTAAGCCAATCGGGAATATTGTTTTGCAAAGGACAATGTATTTGGCAAAACGGAACTCCACATTGAGAGCACCTACTAGATTGCTCCTTAGCTTTGTCGGTTATATATTGATCGTAAATTTCATTAAAGTCTTTCTTCCTTTTATCAGTTTTTCTTTTGACAGGGGTCTCCTGACTTACGTCAACAAATTTCAACATTTTTTTGCTCATAGTTTTGGAGTTCTAGGCTAAAAAGAAGAAAATTGGAATAGTTTTTAAGTAAATAATATTTACCTAAATATGTCGAAAAATAGGACTTATGCGGCTTTTTTTATGCATAGCTGATATGCCATTTAATTATATCTTTGGAATTCAATCTAAAGTTTATTAAATATAAGAATGTTAGAGATTCTAATTCTTTCTTTAGTGCAAGGTATAACTGAATTTCTACCAATTAGCTCCTCATCTCATATCATTCTTTTCTCAAAATTTATGAATTTTATAAGTGAAGACTTAATACTAAATGTAAGTTTACATATTGGTTCATTCTTAGCTGTAGTTGTTTTTTTTCGAAAAGAAATTTTAAGCTTTTTAATCTACAGGAAAGTTTTTATGTTAATAATTTTAGCTTCATTACCAATTATTCTATGCGGATATCTTATTGCACAGTCAGGTATTATTAATGATTTAAGATCACTGAAAACAATAGGTTGGACAACTGTGTTGTTTGGTATTTTGCTTTACTTCTCAGATAAAATGGAAAATGAAAAAAATCTTGAAATTAATTTAGATATTAAAGCAGCTTTAATAATTGGCTTTTTACATATTTTTTCTTTAATACCAGGAGTAAGTCGATCTGGAATAGCCATCACCGCTGCAAGATTTCTTAAATTTGATAGAGTCAATGCAGCTAAAATTTCGTTTCTATTATCAATTCCAACATTACTAGCAGTATCAGTTTTTGGAATTTATAATATTTACGTAACCGATAATTTTGATTTAATTAAACTTAATTTTAGTAGCATAATATTATCATTTATTTTTTCTTATATAACGATGGTAGCTTTTTTAGGCTATATTAAAAAAGCGAGTCTTGATGTTTTTGTTTTGTACAGAATAGTTCTTGGTGTTTTTATTCTTATATTTGCTTATCAAGGTTAATTATAAAATAAATGTTAATGATAAAATTACTACGAAAACTAATATAAAAAATACTATTACAGCTTTATTTAAACTCATAAAATCCTTTGGTGCGCCTGCTAGGATTTGAACCCAGAACCTCCTGGTCCGTAGCCAAGCGCTCTATCCAGTTGAGCTACAGGCGCAATAATATACCAATTATCAAATATATTGTTGAAATTAAAGACTTTTAATTTATAAAGGAAATATGAGTAAATCTGTAGTTATAACTTCTGCAACGAGAACTGCCGTTGGCTCATTAGGAAAAGCTCTCAAAAACATACCTGCAGAAGAATTAGGTTCTGTAGTTATTAAAGAAGTAATAAAGAGATCAAATATCAAATCATCTGATATCGATGAAACAATAATGGGCCAGGTTTTAACTGGTGGAGCTGGTCAGAATCCTGCGAGACAAGCAGCGATGAAATCTGGTATTCCAAAAGAAAAACCAGCTTACATTGTGAATCAAGTGTGTGGATCAGGATTGAGATCGATAGCATCAGGATTTCAAAGTATAAAATTAGGAGATTCAAAGATAGTTATCGCTGGTGGTCAAGAGAGCATGTCTTTAGCACCACATGCAATTCACTTAAGAGATGGAAAAAAAATAGGTGATACCGAATTAGTTGATACAATGATAAAAGATGGGTTGTGGGATGCTTTTCATGGGTATCACATGGGAGTAACCGCTGAAAATGTTGCTACTAAGTTTCAAGTAACTAGACAAGAACAAGATAAATTTGCTCTCAAGTCGCAAGAAAAAGCATTAAAAGCAATTAAAGAAAATAAGTTTAAAGATGAAATAACTAATTTCAAAATTAAATCGAAAAAAGCTGAGATAGATTTCAATAAAGATGAACACCCTAGAGATGGTATAAACTTAGAGGGTTTAACTAGACTTAAACCAGTTTTTCAAAAGGATGGAACCGTAACTGCTGGAAATGCTTCTGGAATTAATGACGGAGCGGCTGCAGTAACTTTAATGTCAGAGGAAGAAGCAAAAAAAAGAGATTTAATGAAATTAGTTACTATCAAGTCTTGGGCTAGTTGCGGTGTTGAACCTGCTCTAATGGGCACTGGACCTATTCCAGCAACAAAAAAAGCCTTAGATTTAGCAGGATGGAAAATTGATGACGTAGACCTTTTTGAAGTTAATGAAGCTTTTGCAGCTCAAAGTATTGCTGTTTTAAAAACACTGGGAATTCCAGATGAAAAAGTTAACGTTAATGGTGGAGCAATTGCAATAGGTCATCCAATAGGTGCGTCAGGCACTCGAATTCTCGTCACTCTTATTCACGAGATGATTAAACGCGATGTGAAGAGAGGTTTGGCCACATTGTGTATTGGTGGTGGAATGGGTATAGCCATGAGTATAGAACGATAATGGAAATATCAAAACCATATAAAGGCAGAGGAAAACGTAAACTAAGAAAAATGCCGTTTACTCCAAAGGGGTATATTTTATACTATGCATTTTTTTGGGTCGTAATAATTTCTATTTATCTAGCTTACAACTAAGATCTAATGCAACTGCCCGTCATTAATCACCCCGATTATGTTGCAAAAATAAATGACGATAATAAATTCCCTATAAAAAAATTCGGCGCCTTAGCGGATCATCTATTAAAAGAGAAAGTTGTTAAAAAATTTTTTATTCCAAAAGAATGTTCTATCGAAACGATGAAAACTTCTCATTCTTTAGAATATATAAATCAGATAAAAAATAAAACATTAGATATTAAATCACAAAAAAAAATTGGATTTCCAATTAATGATAGTGTTGTAAGAAGATCTTTTGTTGCAACCGGAGGAACAGTGCTGGCAAGTAAATTAGCTTTAGATTCTAAACTTGCTTGTAATACTGCGGGTGGGAGTCATCATGCAACTTTTGACTTTGGAGCTGGATACTGTGTATTCAACGATGTTGCAGTTGCAGCAAATTATCTCAAAAAAAAAGGGTATGCGAAAAAAATCCTAATTTTAGATTTAGACGTTCATCAAGGAAATGGTAATTCTGAAATATTTAAGAACGATAAAGATGTACTAACTTTTAGTATGCATTGCGCTTCTAATTATCCTGCTAAAAAATCTAAAAGCGATATGGACATCGAATTAGCTGAAAATACAGAAGATGAAGAATATTTAAATATTCTTTTTAGGAACTTAAAAATACTAAACCAAAACAAATATGATTTCATATTTTATGTTGCTGGTGTAGATATCCACTGTGAAGACAGATTAGGTAAGCTTAAAATAACAGATGCAGGCGTTAATAAGAGAGATCAAATTGTAATCGATAATTTTAATAGAAAAAATATTCCTTTATGTGGAGTTTTAGGAGGAGGATATAATAAAAGTTTTGAAAAGCTTATAGAACTTCACTCAATGCTTCATAAAAATTGTGCAGAAATTATTAGGTAAAAATTTTTATTTTAAAAAGTATTTTTTAAGTATAATTTTTTGAACCAAATATTCGCTGTTAGTCGTTCGGTCTCTTTTTTTCAAAAAAATGTTTAATATCCACTTCACATCTTTATTGTCCAGATTTTGTTGACAAAAAATCGAGCAAATTGTGTCAAAAAAGGTTCATAAAGAATAAATTGCTTCAATTTTGGCATTTATTAATTAATCAATTTTTAATAAATTCCATTTCAGTTTATAATAAGAATTATGGCTCAAAATATTTCAGTACCTGACATTGGCGATTTTAAAGATGTAGAAGTAATCGAAGTATTGGTAAAACCGGGAGATCAAATTAAAAAAAACGATCCCTTAGTTACTATTGAGAGTGACAAATCAAGTGTAGAAATTCCATCTCCATCAGAGGGTCAAATTAAAGATTTAAAAGTTAAAGTTGGTGATAAAGTTTCTGAAGGAAGCTTACTAGTAACATTAGAGTCTAAAGATAGCTCTAGTATTCAAGTCAAAAATGAACAGCAAAAAGTTCATAAAGAAATTAAAAAAGAAAAACCAAAAAAAAACGGGAATGTTGTTACCACTCAATCTTTAAAACAAATTAAAAAAGTCTTTGCTGAGCCGGCATCCAAAGATGATATAGACCCGTTAGAAACAAATGAGTGGATTGAGTCTTTAAATTCTGTAATTGAAAATGATGGGGCGTCAAGAGCAAGTTACTTATTAAACAAAGTAATCGATCAAGCTTATAAGGCAGGATTAGTCCTACCTGATACCAGAACAACGCCATATATAAATACTATTCCGCCTGAAGCAGAAGTTAAATCGCCAGGAGATCAAAATATTGAAAAAAAAATCCGTGCCTACATAAGGTGGAATGCCGCCGCTATGGTTGTGAAAGCAAACAAAAAAAGTTCAGAGCTTGGTGGACATATAGGAACTTTTGCATCAGCTGCAACATTGTACGATGTAGGAATGAACCATTTTTGGAGAGCAAAAAATAATAAATTTGGTGGTGACTTAGTATATTTTCAAGGACACTCAGCACCTGGTATGTACGCAAGAGCATTTTTAGAGGGAAGACTAACTGCTAAACAATTAGATGGCTTTAGACAAGAAGTCGGAAAAGATGGATTGTCCTCTTATCCTCATCCATGGTTAATGCCAAATTTCTGGCAATTCCCAACCGTATCTATGGGACTTGGACCAATAATGGGTATCTATCAGGCTAGGTTTTTAAAATATTTAATTAATAGAGGATTGATTAAAGATGAAGGGAGAAAGATTTGGGTTTTTCTAGGTGATGGTGAAATGGATGAACCTGAGTCATTAGGTGCGATTGGATTAGCAGCAAGAGAAAAGTTAGATAATTTAATTTTCGTAATCAATTGTAATCTACAAAGACTTGACGGTCCTGTTAGAGGAAACGGTAAAATTATTCAAGAGCTTGAGGGTAGTTTCAGAGGGACAGGATGGAATGTAATAAAAGTAATTTGGGGTTCTTATTGGGATCAACTTTTAGCAAAAGATAAAAGTGGGCTTTTAATTAAAAGAATGAATGAGTGTGTAGATGGTGAGTATCAAGCTTTTAAGGCAAAAGGTGGTAATTATGTAAGGGAAAAATTTTTTGGTAAATACCCCGAGTTAAAAGAATTAGTATCTACTTTAACAGATAAAGATATATGGAAATTAAATAGAGGTGGTCACGATCCACATAAAGTTTATGCCGCGTACGATGCAGCTATGAAAAATAAAGGCTCGCCGACAGTTATTATTGCAAAAACAATTAAAGGATACGGAATGGGTAAATCCGGTGAAAGTATAAATACCACTCATCAACAGAAAAAAATGGATGAGGGAGATTTGTTATATTATAGAGATAGATTTGGCGTTCCACTAACTGACAAGCAAGTCAAAAATATCGAGTATTATAGACCGGACGAAAATTCAGAAGAAATTAAATACCTTAAAGATCGTAGAATAAAATTAGGTGGATTTATCCCAGAGCGTACGTCTTTTGCGAAAGCAATTAAAACTCCACCAAAAGATATTTTTGATAGTTTTATGAAGTCGACAGGTGAAAAAGAAATGTCTACTACCATGGCCTTAGTAAGAATGCTTACTGCTCTATTAAGAGATAAAAATGTATCGCCAAGATTAGTTCCAATAATTCCAGATGAAGCTAGAACATTTGGTATGGAAGGTTTTTTTCAAAAGATAGGAATTTACGCTCATGAAGGACAAAAATATGAGCCGGTCGACTCTGAACAACTTAGTTCATATCGTGAGGATAAGAGTGGGCAGGTTTTAGAGGAAGGAATAACAGAATCAGGGGCGATGTCATCTTGGATTGCTGCAGGAACAGCATACACCAATCATGATATAGAAATGATACCTATATATATATTTTATTCTATGTTTGGATTTCAGAGAGTTGGTGATTTGGCCTGGGCTGCAGGAGACTCTCAAGCTAGAGGTTTTTTAATTGGTGCTACGGCTGGAAGAACAACTTTAGCTGGGGAAGGATTGCAACACCAAGACGGTCACAGTCATCTTATGGCCTCTAATATTCCAAATTGTGTAAGTTACGATCCAACTTTCGCATACGAAATGGCAGTAATCTTAAGGGATGGAATGAAAAGAATGCATGAGAAAAAAGAGAATATTTTTTACTATATTACAGCAATGAATGAGAACTATCCTCATCCTGCTAAACCTAAAGACTCTGACGAGGGTATTTTAAAGGGCATGTATTTGCTTAAAGAGACAAGAAATAAAGGAAAGACTAGAGTCCAACTTCTAGGCTCTGGTACAATCCTGCGTGAGGTAATGGGTGCTGCTGAAATTCTTTCTAAAGAATATGGAATTGACTCTGATATTTGGAGTGTCACAAGTTTCAATGAGCTCAGAAAAGACGGGATGGAAACTGAAAGATGGAACTTATTAAATCCTGATGGAAAAAAGAAGAAATCTTACGTTGAAAAATGTTTAGAAAAACGAGAAGGCCCTGTGTTTGCGGCTTCTGATTATATTAGATCATTTTCAGATCAGCTTAGACCATATGTAAATAAACCTTTTTACTCTTTCGGAACTGATGGATATGGAAGAAGTGATACAAGAAAAAATCTGAGAAAGTTTTTTGAAGTTGATAAAGAACATATTGTTGCTTACACTCTAAGCGCATTAGCAAAAGAACAATTAATTGCGTCTAAACATGCAGAAAAAGCGATTAAAAAATACAAAGTAGATAAAGAAAAAGTGTTCCCAACGAAATTATAAAATGTCCTCAAAAGATATATTAGTTCCAAACATAGGCGATTTTAAAGACGTTGAAGTCATTGAGGTTTTGGTTAAAACTGGTCAAAAAATTAAAAAAAATGATTCTTTAATTACAATTGAAAGCGACAAATCTAGCGTAGAGGTACCTTCTACATCAGATGGGATTATAGAAAAAATTGAAATCAAAATAGGTGATAAAGTAAGCGAAGGTGATCTTATACTTACTGTTAGTGAAGAGTCAAAAACAGAAGAAAAAGAAAAGCCTTCACGAGAAAACAAAATTAAAGAGGTAGTATCAAAAAAACCAGATCCGGCTCCTCCACCAGTCATTCAACCTATATCAGGTGTAAAATTAGCTAGTCCAAAGGTCAGAAAATTTGCAAGAGAACTTGGCGCAAATGTAACTGAAATACAAGGTACGCAAAGATCGGGAAGAGTGACAGAAGATGATGTAAAAAAATTTGTTAAGTCTCAAGTATCTGTCAATCAAGGTAAAGTTGAAGCAAAAAAATATAAAGATGAATATTCTCATGAGGAATTCGGAGAAATTGAAATTAAAGATATGCCAAGAGTGAAAAAGCTCTCAGGTCCTCAATTAGTAAGATCATGGACTGAAATACCACATGTAACTCAACATGATGAAATTGATATTACAGAAATGGAGCAATTTAGAACATCACTATTTGATCATTACACTGGAGAAAAAATTTCTGTAACACCTTTAGCTTTTATAACTAGGGCAGTTGTAAATGCTTTAAAAGATTTTCCTAATTTTAATTGTTCTATTGATCCTGAAAAAAATAAAATAGTTTATAAAAAATATTATCATGTAGGTTTTGCAGTAGATACGCCTCACGGGCTGATGGTTCCAAAATTAAGAGATGTTGACCAAATGAATATAAAAGAAATTGGAGATGAGTTAAGAAGAGTAAGTAGAGAGTGTAGAGATCTAAAAATAAATAAAAAAGAATTTTTTGGCGGGTCGATGACTATTTCTAGTTTAGGAGGGATAGGCGGAACTTTTTTTACTCCAATTATAAACCCTCCAGAAGTCGCAATTTTAGGAGTTGGAAGAAGTTATGATAAATTGGTTAAAACAAAAGGTCAGTTAGTAAATAGAAAAATCTTACCAATATCATTATCTTACGACCATAGAATTATCGATGGTGCGGAAGGTGCTAGGTTTTGTGTTCATTTAAATAAAAGTCTTGGTAAAGATTTCGCTTTCAAGCTTGCTGTTTAATCTAAATTACAATATTAAAAATTATGAATAAAAGTTTTATTTCTATAACTTGTGCTGTTTCTTGCTCTTTTTTATGGGGCACTGCCTTTATAGCCCAAGATACTGGAATGGACTACATAGGTCCTTGGACTTTCTCTGCGGCTAGATTGATCTTAGGTTTTTTTGCTTTATTGCCTTTTTTTTTCATTTTCGAATTTAAAAAAATTAAAAAACTAAAGTTAAATTTTAAAGTAATCTTTTTTTACATGTTTTTATTGGGATTTTTTCTGGCTAGCGGAAATATTTTTCAACAAATATCACTTATATATACAGATGTAGCGAATTCAGCTGTGTTTACCGTTCTTTATGTAATTATAGTGCCTGTTCTCGCTTATTTCTTTTTTTCAAAAAAAATCCATAAGTCTGTTTGGCCAGCAGTATTTTTGTGTTTACTGGGTGGTTTGCTTTTAAGTGAATTGGACAATTATAGGGTTAGACTTGGAGACTCTCTTGTCATAGTTGGAGCTTTTTTTTGGGCACTTCATATTGTTTATGTTTCAAAATTTCTAAAGATATTTAATTTCCCAATAACTATAGCTGCCTTTCAATGTTTAATTGCTGCAATACTGTCAACTATCCCAGCTGTATCAATTGAGTTTGTCTCTTTCAAATTATTAACTTTAGAGGCAAGAGAACTTATTTATGCGGGTGTTTTATCTAGCGGAATTGCTTTTTTACTTCAAATAATAGCTCTACAACACTTATCGCCTGCACCTGCCGCAATTATATTTTCATTAGAGGGCGTTTTCGCATCGATCGCTGCTTGGCTTTTATTAGATCAATATCTCAATGAGTTTAAAGTTTTGGGTATCATAATAATTTTATCTGCAGTTATTTTCTCTCAACTAGCACCAATTTATGGTAAAAAAATATATGGACGAAACTAAAAAAGGTTTTATGCAAAATATTGGTGATCTTTCTTTTAAAAAGATAGATGAAACTAATTATGAATTTAGTATTAAAGTAGAAGAAAAATTTCTCAATACAGGTAAAATTGCACACGGAGGTTTTATAGCAACAATAGCTGACACGGGTATGGGGAATGCTGCTCATATAGCTGCAGGAAACAAAAGATCAGTTACTGTTAATTTAGATATAAAATATATCTCAGCGGGTAAGCTGGGTGACAATCTAGTAGGAAAAGTGGAGGTATTGAAAAGAACTAAAACTTTAGTTTTTATAAATTGTAAAATTTTAAATCCTAATGGTATTGTTGCGACCGCATCTGGAACTTGGAAAATATTATCCTAATCAGGAATAAAAATTAAACATAAACCATTATTACAATATCTTTTGCCATTAGGCCCTGGTCCATCGTTAAAAACATGCCCATGGTGAGCGCCACATTTAGCGCAATGATACTCAATTCTTTTCATACCAAAGGAATAATCAACTTTAGTTTTAAAAGCTCCAGGTATAGCCTCATTAAAAGAAGGCCACCCTGTTCCACTATCAAATTTTGAAACAGACTCGAATAATTTAGCGTTACAATTTGCACAGTGATATGAGCCTTTACGTTTTTCAAAATTAAGTGGACTAGTTCCAGCCCTCTCAGTACCTTCTCCAAACATTATTCTTTTTTGCTCATCAGTGAGATTGGGATTTATAATTTTTTTCTCTATTGCTGATATTTTTAATGGCAATAAAAGAGAGACTAGTCCATAAAAAATTATTTTAATAAATGATCTTTTTTTCATATTAAATTTAATTTTTCTGTCTTATTTTCGTAATACCACAATCCTTACATTTAACTGTTTCTGTTGATCCCGCTGCCCCGAAACCATATTTTGTGTCAATAATATCGTATCTATGAATTCCAATATAGCAGAACCATCTGTAAATCTGCTTTAACATAATTACTCACTCTTGTTTTCGCCTATAATTATTATACCCAAAAATTAATAATAATAAAAACGAAAATGGATAAACTATTGCTTTATTAGGTCTATCAGGATTTTCAATTTTAAAATTACTTATGATATCTCCCATTTGCATTCCTGATTTTTTAGCTTCACCTTTCCAGTTCAATTTGTCTACTATTAATTGCTCGTTTTGTTCTGACAAGGTCACTCCATATTCTTCTAAGTTATATTCATTTTCAAATTTTTCTCTATCAATCACAAATAGCTTGTATCTTTCCCCATACTCGGTAACTCTAGTCACCTTAATGTGAACTTCTTTTGTAGGGTCAAAAGAAAGATCTTGAATATTTTCGGCTATAAGTTTCTGCTCATTAAACTTAGGAAAGAATTTACTTAAAACATAATCTGGGGCCAGAAAGGATATGGAGATTATTAAGAATGCTATAATTTCATACCATTTTAATTTATTTATAAACCATTGCTGAGTTGCAGCGGTAAAAACTAAAATTCCAATTAAAGATGTAACTATTACTATTAATGCTTGCCAAATGTTGTCTACACCGATTAGTAAAAGTTCGTGATTAAATAAAAAAACAATAGGTAAAATACCTGTTCTTAAACTGTACCAAATAGCTTGCAGACCAGTTCTGAGAGGATCACCACCAGAAATTGCAGCTGCAGCATACGAAGCCAAGCCAACCGGTGGCGTAACATCAGCCATCAAACCAAAATAAAATACGAATAAATGAACAGCGATTAATGGAAAGATGTAACCAGATGCATTCCCAACATCGACAAGAACTGTTGCCATTAGTGAAGCCACAACAACATAATTTGCTGTAGTTGGAAGACCCATACCGAGCAATAAACAGAGTATAATTGTGAGTAAAATTAAGATGATCACATTATCTCTAGCTATTGTCTCTATGACTATAATAAGATTGGTACTTAACCCTGTTGAACCTACTGCTCCAACTATTATACCTGCTGTTGCAATCGCAATACCAACTCCAACCATATTTATTGCACCCTTTTGAAGTCCAACGATTGTTTGATTGTACCAATCAGTTAAACCAGTTTTAAAGTCTGGATTTTTAATTATGCGATTTACTAAATTTACTAAGATCAAAGATAATGTTGCGTAAAAAATTGAAAATCCCGCTGTATATCTCATGTAAACAAGTAAAAAAATAAGGACAAAAATTGGTATTAAAAAGTGTAAACCAGAAAGAAAGGTTTTCTTTAAATGAGGAACGTCTGCATCATCCATTCCTTTAAGACCTAGTTTTAATGCCTCCAAATGAGATATATAAAACAAGGCAATATATGAAATTACTGCAGGTAAGAAAGCGTGTTTAACTACCTCAAAATAAGTAACACCAATAAAACTTGCCATAACAAAAGCGGCTGCACCCATTACAGGTGGCATTATTTGACCATTAACTGAAGATGAAACTTCTATTGCTCCAGCTTTCTCTTGTGAGAAACCAGTTTTTTTCATAATTGGAATTGTAAATGTTCCAGTAGTAACGGTGTTTGCAATCGAAGATCCAGAAATCATTCCTGTCATTCCCGAACCAAGAATCGCAGCTTTAGCTGGACCTCCTCGCATTTTACCAACCATTGCAAAAGCTAAATCTAAAAAATATTTTCCACCACCAGCGGTTTCTAATAATGCTCCAAATAAAACGAACAAAAAGATAAAATCAACTGAAACACCAATTGGAATTCCGAATATCGCCTCTTGGTCAAACCATTGAAATCCTACTAATCTTTTTAGAGAAAGACCACCATGAGAAATAATATCTGGCGCATATTTTCCAAAATATGAAAATAGAAGAAAGCAAATCGCAATAATAACCAAAGGCAAGCCTATAGCTCTTCTTGTTGCTTCTAATAATATTAAAATACCAAAAGTACCAATAATTAATTCAACAGGAACTTTAAAGCCAAAAAATTCTTTAACTAATAAAATCCCTCCCCTATTAACTAAATCGTCATAGAAAAAATAGATATAAAGACAACAAAAAGCTGCAACTAAACTAATTAGAATATCTAAAAAAGAAATTTTTTTTCCTCTTGCTATTGGAAATATTAGAAAAGTTAGTGTAAGTGCAAATCCTAAATGAATTGCTCTTGCTGGTAAACCCTTGAACATGCCAAAATTAAACCAAAACGGAAATGGTGAAGCATACCAAAGTTGAAACAATGTCCAAATGATTGCTATCCCCATAACAATCTTTAAATGTAAACCGGATAAATTTTTTGTCGGAGAAATATCTTCGCTTATTTTTTGTTTAATTTTATCTTTTATATTTTGACTCATTAATGAGAAGATACAATATTATAAAAAAAAAGGCCCAAAAAATATTGGGCCTTTTAATTTAATTATGAAGTAAGATTACATTAATCCAGCTTCTTTGTAATACTTAATCGCTCCTGGATGTAATGGAGCTGATAAACCATCAGCTATCATATTTTTCTTTTCAAGAGGTCCAAAAGCAGGATGTTGAGCTCTGAAATCATCAAAGTTTTCCATTACCGCTTTTGTAACTAAGTATACTAACTCTTCAGAAACATTAGCGCTTGTAACAACTGTAGCTTTAACACCAAAAGTTGTAGCATCTTTTTTCTGATTTGAGTAAGTACCCGCTGGGATTACTGCTTTAGCATAATAGTCAGCTCCGTCAATTAAACCTTGAACTGGTGCTCCAGTTAAATTAATTGGGCTAGCTTTTGCTTTACAAGTTGCTGCTTGCTCCATAGCACCATTAGGAAATCCTACAGAATATCCGAATGCATCTATTTTACCGTCGCAAAGAGCTTTTACTTGTTCAGAAGAAGTAAGTTCTGTAGTTGCTTTGAACATACTCATGTCTGCTCCCATAGCTTTCATTAACTCTTCCATGGTTCCTCTTTGACCAGAACCTGGATTACCAATGTTTACTGTTTTTCCTTTTAAGCCTTTAAAATCTTTTATTTTAGATTTTTTACTTGCCCAAATTTGGAAAGGTTCGTTGTGAACTGAAAATACAGCTCTTAAATCACTGAACTGTTTTCCTTCCCATTTGCTCGAACCGTTGTAAGCATGGAACTGCCAGTCTGACTGAGCTACACCAAATTGAAATTCGCCATCTTTAATTTGGCCAATGTTATAGTTTGATCCACCTGTTGAAGGTGCAGTGCATCTATAAGCTTTAGCTGTACCTTTTTTTCTACCGTGATCAGCACTTATTGCAGATTTGTGTAACATTTTACAAATGGCGTTACCAGTTTGGAAATAAACTCCAGTTGGTCCACCAGTACCTATAGTAAAGAATTCCGCTGATTTAGCGATTGGACTCGCAAATACGAACATCACTAAAAACGCTGAAATCAATGACATTAGTTTTTTCATATGTACCCCCGTTTGTTATTAATATTAATTTAACTATGGATAAAGGTTGAGGTCAAAGAGAATCTTTATAAATTTTTAGCCCAATTTGATAATTTTTGAATACCCTCAACCACATTTGGTGCATACTTTTCAATTATTTTATCACTTAAGAGTTTTACATTAATATCTGCTTTTAAAAATTCATTTCCATCAAAATCTATATAACATAATCTAGTTAGTAGTCTTTTAGAATTAAATCCAAAATCAGACGCTGGTAACATGGCAACACCAGTTTCCTCTAATACTGCTTCACACAAATGTGTCGAGTTTTTAAATTTTTTATTTAAAAACTCAGGCATTAAATAAAAGGCTCCTTGAGGTTGATTAATTAAAACTTTGTTGGACTTAAGATTGTTATAAACATAGTTGCCCACTGATTGTAAAATATTTAATGTTTTTCTTTTATATTCTGTAAAATCTCCCTCATATGCTTCAACGGCAGCATACTGGGCTGGAGTATTAACGGTTGAATAGGATTCGCTCGCTAAAGTTACAATCGTCTCTAAAAAACTAGAAAGTTTTTTCGGTACAGCGAAAAATCCCACTCTCCAACCAC
Source organism: uncultured Pelagibacteraceae bacterium (assembly GCA_902552185.1). Taxonomy (GTDB): domain Bacteria; phylum Pseudomonadota; class Alphaproteobacteria; order Pelagibacterales; family Pelagibacteraceae; genus Pelagilacustribacter. Next base: position 20,318 of record CACDFZ010000001.1, read on the forward strand.
CTGCACCACACCATTTGCTTAATCCACCACTAATGAAAGTACCTTCAGGGTAAAACTTTGAAATTGATTCATATTTATTACAAAATGTTAAATCAGTATAAATTTCATCAGATAAAATTAGTAGTTTGTATTTTTTTGCTATTGCGGCTAATTCTCTCAAATTATTACAAGTTGTTCCGGAAGGATTATTAGGAGAATTAAGTATAAATATTAAATTTTTTTTATTAATAGATTTAATTTTTTTTTCAAGCTGTGTTGCGGTTGGAAACCAATTGTTTTCTCTTGTGGTTTCAATCCAGTGTACTTTGTTTCTGCCTATAATTGCCTGTGGTTCGTAAGACACCCAGCTAGGTGCTGATAAAATAATCTCACCATCAAAGGCTACGTGCATTAAAAGCATTGCTTCTTTAGATCCTGGGGTTATAAGAATATTTTCAGTAGGATATAAATTTCCAGTTTTGTTTTCTAAGTATTTTGAAATTGAATTTCTAAGTTCTACTAAGCCTTGAATAGGTAAATACTCTTTTCTATGAGCATTTTCTTTTAGTTTAGAAACGATACTTTCAGGAACAGGAAATGGAGATTGACCAAATCCAAAACTATAAACTTTTTTTCCCTCAGCAATAAGTTTTTTTGACTTTTCGTTTATAACTAAAGTTGAAGAAGGTTGAAGTTTTAAAATACTTTTCTTAGTGTAATTCGTCATAGTAGCTTTTTTAATAAAAGCTATTAGTCACCATACGGGGACTCTATGATTCAAGTCAATTAAAACTTTAAAAGAAGAACATTTGACAAATTGATTCGGTCATGTTTTAATCTTATTTTGTTCTCAGAGGCGACCTATATATAGTATTAAAAATTTAATCAGACACAATTATGGAAAACTCATCAAATCAGGTACTAGCTCTCTTAGGCCCAACGAATACTGGAAAAACATACGTAGCTATAGAGAAAATGTTAAAATATGAGAGTGGTATTTTTGGATTTCCTTTAAGATTATTAGCAAGAGAAGTTTACGATAAATGTATATCTAAAGTAGGTGCCGACAGAGTAGCATTAATCACAGGAGAGGAAAAAATTATACCAAGTTCTGCGGATTATTTTATTTGCACCGTTGAGTCTATGCCAAAAGATAAGAATGTGGATTTTGTTGGAATAGATGAAATACAAATGTGTGTGGACAGAGAAAGGGGACATATTTTCACTGACAGACTTCTTAATTTTAGAGGCAAAAAACTTACTATGTTTTTAGGATCTCAAGTTATGCAAAATGTAATTGGTGATTTAATAAAAGACATTACTTTTGAAAAAAAAGAAAGATTCTCAAAATTAAATTATGGTGGATTTAAAAAAGTATCTAGGCTTGAGAGAAAATCTGCAATAATCGCTTTTTCAATTGAGGATGTTTACGCTATCGCTGAACTTATTAGGAGGCAAAAAGGAGGCGCCGCTGTAATTATGGGGTCATTAAGTCCAAAAACTAGAAACTCTCAAGTAGAACTTTATCAGTCGGGTGACGTTGATTACTTGGTTGCTACAGACGCAATAGGTATGGGTTTAAATATGGACATCAATGAAATTTATTTTTCAAATCTTAAAAAGTTTGATGGAAAAAAAACTAGAAGACTAAACCTTATCGAGATTTCTCAGATAGCAGGAAGAGCTGGAAGATTTAAAAACGACGGCTTTTTTGGAACCACTGGGGAGTGTGAAATTTTAAATTCAGATGAAATAGAAAATATTGAAAAGCATAACTTGCCAGAAATTAAGATGATTTATTGGCGAAATTCTAATTTAAACTTTAAAAGTCCAGATAAATTAATTTCATCCCTAGAACAAAGGCCTTCAAACAATAATTTAATAAGAACACAAGACTCTTTAGATGAAAGTGTTTTAAGACATTTTTTAAAATTAGGAAGCAACAATATAATATATCATAAAAATTTAGAGTTACTTTGGGAGTGTTGTCAAATTCCTGATTTTGAGAAAAAAGCTTATGGACAACATATTAATATAATTGACAAAGTTTTCAAATATCTATCAACGAGAAAGAAAAGAATCCCAAATGATTACATGAAGGAGCAGCTTAAGGGATTGGAGAGAGAACATGGAAATATTGATGTTTTATCTCATAGAATTTCTAACGTTAGAACCTGGTCTTATGTTGCAAATAAAAAAAATTGGGTTGAAAATTCAGATTATTGGGTACAGCTAACAAAAAGCATAGAGGATAAACTTTCAGATAAATTACACCAAGAGTTAACTAATAGTTTTATTGATAAAAAAATCAGTATTTTGTCTAAAGGATTAAAACAAGATTTAGTTTTAGATACAAAAATTGATGAAGAGGATAAGATTTTAATTAATGATCAGTACGTTGGAGAACTCAAAGGTCTTAAATTTATAATTGCCCTTACATCTAAAACACTAGACACTGATATAAAATCAATTAAAAAAGCTGCAAGAAAAGGAGTGGGTGAAGAATTAGAAAAAAGAGTTTCTTCAATAATATCTGGTGAAAATATTGAGCTAGATGAAAAATGTAAAATTATTTGGAAAAACAACATTATTGCAAGGCTTAAAAAAGGTAACAATTATTTAAACCCTGAAATTGAGATTTTAGCAGACGATGCTTTGGATGATTTATCAAAGTCTAGATTAGAAACTTTTTTGAAAAGCTGGGTTAATACTTATATTAAAGAAGTACTTGGAGACCTTTTAAATTTAAATAAAGAAGATGTAAAAAATAAATATATAAGAGCACTTATGTTTCAACTATTTGAAAATAATGGAGTTCTCAAACGGGAGTTAGTTGATGATATAGTAAAATCTATTAAAACTGATGAAAGAAAAAAAATTTGGGAGTTGGGTATTAAAATTGGAAGATATCATATTTATTTACCGAAAATGTTAAAACCAAGAGCAGTATCTCTACGTATTTCCCTTTGGAGACTGTTTTATCAAATGGCAGCTGATCAAAACATACCTAGATCAGGATTAAACTACTTGACTGACAAAAAATACAACAAAAACTTTTTATTACTGTGCGGTTTTGAAAAGTTTAAAAATCATTACGTTCGTATAGACATTCTTGAGAAATTGTTTATTAAAATTTTAAATAAAACAGAAAAAAGAAAGTTTAAAATAGACTCTGAAATGATGAATTTAATTGGTTGTAATAAGGAAAGTTTTTATAGCTTGATGCTAAGTATGAATTACAAAAAAAGTAATGAGGCAGATACTTATTTTTATGTTGGAGAAACTAAGAAAAAAAATAAATTTATAAGTATAAAAAAAGATGAAAATCCATTTAAAAAACTTTTAAACCTAAACCTTAAATAACATGCTTAAATTAGAACAAAAAGAAATAATTGGAATAGCCGCTTTACTCATTCATGCTGCGAAAATAGATGAAATTTATAGTGAAAAAGAAAAGAAAATTATTTTAAGTTTTGTAAAAAGTAATTTAAGTAACGAAAATGAAGTGAACAAAATTATTCAAGAAGCTGAGAGTCTTGAGAAAAACTCAAATCAACTTTTAAATTATACTAAAATAATTAAAGATAGTTCTGTTAAAATTAAAAGTGAGATAATTGAGCAATTGTGGAAAATTCTTATATCAGATAATAATGTTGATCTTTATGAATCAAATTTAATGAGAAGAATATGTGGTCTAATTTATTTTTCTGATAAAGAAAGTGGTGAAATTAAAATGAGGCTGATAAAATCAAAATGACTTACATAGTTAAAGATGAATGTATCAAATGTAAACTAACAGACTGTGTTGAAGTTTGTCCGGTAGATTGTTTTTATGAAGGTGAAAACATGCTAGCAATTAATCCTGATGAATGTATCGACTGTGGAGTTTGTGAACCAGAATGTCCTATTGGGGCTATAGTACCTGATACAATGGATATAGAAAATAAGGATAAATGGTTGTTGCTAAATAAAAAGTTTTCTGCAATATGGCCTAATATTAATAAAAAAAAAGATCCTATGCCTGAACACAAAAAATATGAAAAAATCAAAAATAAGTTTGATGAGCATTTTTCAGAAAAGCCATTTAAATAAATATGCCAAAAAAGAAAAAAACTAGAAAAGTCAAAAAAGCAAAAAAAACAAAAAACTTGTTAGCTAAAAAAAAATCTAAAGTAGAAGATAAATCAAAAAAACAGACGAGCTTAAATCAAGAAGATAAACCAGAAATAAAGAAGATTAAAAAACAAGCTACTGAAAAAAAACAATATAATATTAAAGATTTTGTTGTATATCCTAAGCATGGTGTCGGAAAAATTATTGCTGTTGAAAAAGCTAAAATTGGACAAATTGAAATTCAATTTTATAAAATTTTCATAGAAAAAGAAAAGCTGACTTTGACAGTACCAATTAATCAACAGTCAAATCTTAGACCCATATCTTCTATTAACCAAATAAATAAGTGCGTTTCTATATTAAAAACTAAACCAAAAATTAAAAGAACGATGTGGAGCAGAAGAGCTCAGGAATATGATCAAAAAATTAATTCTGGTAAAATTTATGAGCTAGCAGAAGTGGTTAAAGATTTAAATAAAAATACTGACATAATTGCTGATCAATCTTATTCTGAAAGACAATTATTTGAAAAGGCTTATGATAGACTTAAATCAGAATTTGAAGCAGTTTTAAAAACTACTCCTGAAGAAGCGCAAAAAAAGATGGATAAGGCCCTTGGTAGAAACAAAAATTTACTTGAAGATTAAAAAATAGAAACGCCCTTTTTAACAAATTAAAAAGGGCGTTTAATTAACAAAGAATGTAGAAGGTACTATCTTCTTCTTCTTCTTCTTTTTTTAGCTTTTTTCTTTTTAGCTTTTTTTCTTCTTTTAGCCATCTTATCTCCCTGGTTATTAAACAAATCTTAATGATTCGTTTGTTAATTAAACATTAATTATTAAAAGATTCATGTCAAACATAAATTAATTTATAAAATTAAATTAATTTTAAATTTTTTATTAAATTATTTAAATTTTATTAATTATTTAAAAAAGTTAGTAATACCAATGTTTTTTTAAGCAAATTAAATAAGTTTTAATTATATTTTTAGTAAAGATTTTCTAGTTGTTGTTTATAATTTTTTATTATTTCTTTTCTTTTTAACTTTAAAGTTGGTGTAAGCATTCCGTTTTCAATTGTAAATTCTTCGTTAATTAATACAAATTTCTTAATTTTTTCTATTAAAGTTAAACTTTTATTTATATTTTCAATTATAAGTTTAATTTTCTCTTTACTTATTTCTTTTTCACTAACAATTAATGCAACTAAATAATTTTTTTTATCTCCATAAACAAAAGATTGTTTAATATTTTCATTCAAACATAAAATATTTTCAACTTTACTCGGAGAAATATTATCGCCGCCAAGATTAACAATAATATCCTTTTTTCTATCAGTAATTTTTAAATAATTGTTTTTATCCAATTCACCTATATCTCCAGTATGAAGCCATCCATCTTTAATTACTTTTTTAGTCTCCTCTTCCAAATTCCAATATCCCAGCATAACATTTTCACCTTTAATAAGGATTTCTCCATCTTCAGCAATTTTGACTTTATTGGTTCTAAACGGAGGACCAACTGATTCGACTTTAACTAAATCTGGTAAATTACAACTAACTACTGGCGAGGCTTCGGTTAAGCCATATCCCTGAAGAGTAGGCAATCCAACAGCGTTTAAAAATTCTCCAATATTTTGATCCAAAGCTCCTCCCCCAGATACGAAGGCCTGAAGATTACCGCCAAATTGGTTTCTGATTTTTCTTCTCACTAATTTTTCACATAGAAAATTTACGATTTTTTCACCTAATTTTAAATCTACTTTGTTCAGTATTTTTTTTCCCAAAATCAAAGTTTGATTAATAAGTTTTCTTTTTAATCCTAATTGCTTTTCAAAATTCATATTTATCTTCGTAAAAAGGTTTTGATAAAATCTTGGAACAGCTGTCATGATTGTAGGTTTAGCAACTGCCATGTTAGAAATCAGTTTTTCTAAGCTTTCAGCGTAAAAAATTTTTGCACCAACTATAATTTGTATAAATTGTACTGTGTGTTCATAGGAATGGGAAAGGGGTAGCCAGGTTAAAAAAATAGGATCCTTTTTATCTGTCAATTTTTTTAATAATTCAACAGCGCCCTCGCAATTTGATAAGATGCCTCCATGACTTAAAACTACACCTTTAGGATTTCCTGATGTGCCTGAGGTATAAATTATACAAGCGGGCATATTTCTTATTAGATTTTTGTTAATGATTTTTTTATCAATATTATTGACGAAAATTTCAGAGATTAATAAGCTTTCTCTATCAATTTTTTCAAATGATATTATTTTCTTAACATCACTATTTATAAACTTTTTAATTTTATCAAATTGAACTTGATTAGAGACAAATATTAAAGAGGGTTTACAATCATTTAATATGTATTCGTAATCACTTGCTGAGTAAGTTGTAAAAATAGGAACAGAGATCCCCCCTGCATTCATAATTGAGATATCGCTAATTAACCAATATGGTCTGTTCTCAGATAAAATCAGACATCTATCGCCCTCATTAATTAAAGATTTGATCTTTAAAGTAAGTTTAAAAATTTTTTGAGTTATATCTCCCCAATTATAAGTTGGATTGTCTGATTTTAACCATTTTAAAAATGGTTTTTTTTCATCAAACTCTTCTGCTTTTTTAAAATATAATTCAACTAAACTATTTATTTTACTAATATCCATAAGTTGGTGGGCGAAGAGAGACTCGAACTCTCAAGGTATTGCTACCACCGGATTTTGAGTCCGGCGCGTCTACCAGTTCCACCATTCGCCCTTAATTAAGTATATTATGAAATAATAGGTGAATTAAACAGTTTTATTAAAGATTTTTATTAATATTTGGATTTCTATAAAGCTCAAAGAATGTTGATATAAACTTACATAAATCAATTTGATTTTCAGAGAATACTTTTCCAAGATCTTTTAATTTAGCTTTATAAGATTTGCCAATAGTATAGAGCTGACGCTTATCCTTTAATATCATGCCAGTCTTTTCAGAAATTCTAAGTTTTCTAATAACCGTTGCCCTTGGAATGCCCGTTATTTCAGAAATTGAGGAAGCATTCATTCCAACTATAGTTTCTTTTGAAAGAATTATAAATTTTGCCCACTCTAAGAAATTTTCTTCACCAAGGTCATCGGAATAAGTTTTTTTTGTTATTGGATTATCTTTATATTTTTCTTTAAGTCGTACAATATTATTGGCGAATATCGTACCATTAACTATAAAAGTTTCTAGATCTCCATGAAATTTTCTTTGTCTAATCAAAAAAGGAATTTTAAATCTAAAGAAAAACCTCCAAACCAATGTAAAATTTTTCCTGATAAATTCTTCTATTTTTTTGGCTTCAACAGGTTGACCAAACCAATCCTGTGTAGCAAGGTATTTTGAGCAAGTGTTTAAAAATACAGATAACGTTTTTACTGAATGTTTTGGTCTTTGGTGGACAAAAGTAAGTGGTTTCAATACAATTTTTTTTCCTTTACGCATAATTATTTTATCTTCATTCAATTCATTAATTTTCCTTCTTACTGTTTCTTTAGCAATAGAGAGATCTTCGGAAATTTCAATTAGATTAATTTTTTCAATTTCAAATTCTTCTTTTGTATAGAATTGTTCTTCAGAATGAATTATCAAAATATCTGCGTAGTGACGAAATGATTTTTGAACTAAATAAATTAAAATAAGATATTTATCCATATCCATGAATGTTTGATAAGCGTTATAATTCCAAGTAGTAGAGAATTTAAACCATTGATCACTTATTCGACCAAAATTTGCAGATAAAATAGAATGAACTTCTGCCTTACTTATGAATTCGTCCTTAAATTCAACCTGTTTATTTTTAAAATCTACCTTTGTAAGATTATTTAAATTTTTTATTTCTTTTTCGTCTGACATGTTTATATAAGTGATAAATGTTAAAGAAATTATATGACAGATGTTTAGATTTAGCTAGACATAAATTATCGAAGCCATTTCTAGCTTTTGTATCTTTTATCGAAAGTTCGTTTTTTCCAATACCTCCAGATGTAATGATTGTGCCAATGGTATTGGCAAAAAAAGATCAATATTTTAGAATTTTTTTAATAGCAACAATATTTTCAGTTTTGGGTGGTATTTTTGGTTATTTTTTAGGAAGCTTATTTTTAGAATTTTCAATGTCTATCATAGAATTTTATAATTATGAGGAGAAAGTTTTTGCCTTACAAGATAGACTTTCCAATAGAGCAGGTTTTGTTTTCTGGATTGGCACATTATTTTTAGCTGGCTTTACTCCTTTGCCTTATAAAGTTTTTACAATTACGAGTGGTTTTATAGACTTTAATCTTTATGTTTTTGTAATGATAAGTTTGATTTCTAGAGGACTAAGATTTTTTATTGTCTCTTATTTATCAATGAAGTTTGGTGATAAATTTGAAATTCTTCTCGAAAAAGAGGGCTCTAAATGGTTTGCAATAATTGGGATTTTAATTGTTTTAATTATTTTAGGGATATATTTTTATTTTAAGTAATATGAATAAAAAATTTATTTTAAATTTATTAATAGCTTTTAGTTTTATAGCATTAAGTTTTGCTTATTTTGTTGAATTTGTTTTGGGTCACGAACCTTGTAATCTTTGTAAAATAGAACGTATTCCTTACATTGGTACTATTATATTAGTTTCATTTTTAATTTTTACAAAAAAATGGGAAAAATCTATTTTAATTGTAGTTTCATTGTTATTCATGTTTGGGGCAGTTACGTCAGTGTATCATGTAGGTATTGAACAAGGTATTTTTAACGAAAGTTTATTGTGTGAGCTTGGTATAAACACTAACATCCAAAATACTGATGAACTATTAAAAACTTTAAATAAAACCCCAATAAGTTGTAAGGACGTTACATTTAAGATATTTGGTTTATCACTTGCTACATTTAATGCAGTTTTATCTATTTTAATAAGTTATATACTACTTAAGTTAGTTTTAAAAAAATGAACAAAACAGATAAAAAAACTTTAGAAGAAATTATAAGAGTGGACCACGCTGGTGAGCGAGGAGCAATTAAGATTTATGAAGGTCAATTATTGGCTTTGAAAACCTTTAAACAAGATGAACAATTAAAAAGAAAAATTGAAGATATGCGAGAGCACGAGAAAGAACATTACGAATTTTTTGATAAGGAAATACAAAAAAGAAATATCAAACCTACAAGGCTTTTACCTTTATGGGACTTAATGGGTATAACATTAGGATTTGGCACTGCCATGATGGGAAAAAAAGCAGCAATGTTGTGCACAGCTTCTGTAGAAGAAGTAATCGACGGACACTACAAAGATCAGACTTATAAACTAAGAGAAGATGAAGAAGAATTAAAAAAGAAAATTATGAAGTTCAGACAAGATGAACTAGATCATAAAGATATAGCCTACGAAAGTGGGGCTACTAAAAAAGGTTTATATAGTGTATTAGATAAAGTTATAAAAACTTCCTCAAGAGTAGCAATTGCAATTTCAGAAAAAATTTAATTAAGGTTCTAACTCAATATCCCAGTATAAATAATCCATCCAGCTTTCATGTAAAAAATTTGGTGGAAAGTTTCTTCCATTTTTATGTAGATCGTCTACTGTGGGCCTATAAGGTTTGCTAAACAATTTCATTCCACTTACTTCAAATAATTTTCCGCCTTTCTTAACATTGCAAGTTGAGCATGCTGTTACGACATTTTCCCAGTCTGTAATCCCTCCTTTTGATTTAGGTAAAAGATGATCAAAAGTTAGATCTTTTTTATCACCGCAATATTGACAAGTAAATTTATCTCTTAAAAAAACATTAAATCTTGTGAAATTTGGATTATCTGATGGTTTAATAAAATTTTTTAATGCTATGACACTAGGTAAATTCATTTCGAAAGATGGGCTTCTAATTTTTCTTTTATAATTTGAAACTATGCTTACTCTATTTAAAAAAACAGACTTAACTGCATCTTGCCAACACCATAAAGATAGAGGGTAGTAGCTTAAGGGTCTGAAATCTGCATTTAAAACTAAAGCAGGACATTTCTCTAAAGGCACTTTCTCATTCGCAGAAATAATCATATCTAAAGCTAAATGATATAAAAAATTAAATCAAGTTATAATTTTGTGACATATTGTTGTTAGTATAATTTTTTTTTTATAAACTCAAGGCCAAGACTCGAGCCCTCTTGAGGTATTCTATGCTCACAGTTTTTGAAAATCTTAGTTTGTATCTTATAATCAATTCTGTTGAATAGCTCTATTGCTTCAAGCAAAAAACTTACTGGGACCACTTCATCTTTCTCCCCATGCATCAATATAATGTCAGGTCTAGATTTAATATTGTTTTCTATATGTTTAATGTCAATTATTTTTCCTGAATAACCAATTACTGAATTAATCTTATCTTCCCTTTTCAAGCCAGTTTGCAAACTAATCATACATCCTTGGCTAAAACCACATAAAATAATTTTGTTTGCTGGTAATTTGTATTCTGTTTTAACTTCATCGATGAGTTTATTTAATTTTATTTCCGCAACCAGTGATTTCGTCAAAATTTCATCACTTGTTTGGTCCATTAAATCGAACCATTGAAAACCGTTTGGGCTCACAGCACATCTTTCTGGTGCATCTGGACATATAAAAACTGTTTTTGGAAGATAATTTTTCCAATAATTTGCTAAGATTGAAATATCATTTCCATCTCCTCCGTATCCGTGGCAAAGTATTACAGCATTATCAGGTTTTTGTTTCTCAGATGAATTAATTATAGTTGTATTTAGTGAGTAGCTCATTATATATATCTCATTATGTCTGAACTCTTATTTAACTTTATCGGTTTTTCTCTTTTAGGTGCTGTTGCCATAGTTTTAATATTAGGTATTTATACTTTATTCAAAGGTGGAAGTACTAGTAAAAAATACTCAAATAAATTGATGCAGTTAAGAGTTTTACTTCAATTCATAGCAATTATTGTTTTAGTTTTGTTAGCCTATTTTTTCAAAGATTAGCTTTGTTTTTCAAAATTTTTAAAAAGTTTTTTTCATTAAAGTCAAACTCACCCATAATTCTTCCAAACTCGTTTCCATCTTTATCTAACAAAACTGTGGTTGGCATTCCAATCAACTTAAACTTTTTAGCTAAATCTAATTTAGGATCAAAGTAAGTGTTCAAACTGACAACGCCAATGTCTTGTAGCCAATCTCTGACTCTAAGTTTGTTTGGTGGCTCCATATTTATAGGGTAAACATCTATCTGCGGTAAATTTTGAGATAGTTTTTCAAGTGAAGGCATCTCTTTTTTACAGGGCACACACCAAGTTGCCCAAAAATTTAGTACCATTATCTTGCCTTTATTTTTAGATAAATCCACATCCTGAAGATTAATATCTTTAAAAGTAATATTGTTAATTTTTTTAGGTTTATCATGAATTACTAGATTGGTAGGAAGCTCTGCATAGGTAAATGGGTTATTAACAAATAAAAAGCCAATAAAAATGAATGTTATGATTTTAAAAGATTTACTAATTTTCATATTAATTTAAATTGAAAATAACATAGTTTATGACAAATAAAAATAAGACAGTTTGGTCAGGTAGATTTAAAAACTCAACTTCTAAATCGTTTCAAAGAATTGGGGCTTCAATAAACGTAGATAAAAGACTCTACGAACAGGATATTTTTGCCTCTAAAATTCATACTCAAATGTTAATTAAGAAAAAAATAATTCCTGCTAAAGAGGGTAAAAAAATTATAAAAGGATTGGATAAAATCAAAGGACAAATTAGAAAAGGGAAATTTAAATTTAGAGAAAAATTTGAGGATATTCATTTAAACATTGAAAAAAAGTTATATGAAATCATTGGTGACTCAGCTGGTTATATGCATACTGCTAGATCAAGAAATGATCAGGTAGTAACAGACTTTAAGCTTTGGGTAAAAGACTCATCTTTAATTTTAATAAAAGAATTAAATTATTTAATGCAAAATTTAATAAATAAAGCAGACAAAAATGTAGGTACAGTTATGCCAGGATTTACTCACCTTAAAAATGCGCAGCCAGTCTCTTTTGCTCACTATCTTTTAGCTTACTATGAAATGTTTAAAAGAGACAAACAAAGATTTCACAATAATTTGAAATTAATTGATGAATCTCCTTTAGGAGCTGCAGCTTTATCAGGGACCTCTTATAACATAGATAGAAGTTTTACATCTAAAAAGTTAGGTTTTAAAAAACCTACAAACAATTCGATAGATACTGTTTCAGATAGAGATTTCGCAATAGATTTTCTTTATGCCTGTGCAGTGTGTGCAATGCATCTATCAAGACTGGCTGAAGACTTTATTATATTAAATTCTGACGCTTATCAGTTAATTAGCTTTAATGATAAAATGCTTACAGGTTCATCTATAATGCCTCAGAAAAAGAACCCTGATCCTGCTGAGCTTATAAGAGGAAGAACTGGAATTAATTATGGAAAATTAAATTCTATTTTAACAATAATGAAAGGACTTCCGATTTCATATTTTAAAGATTTACAAGACGATAAAGCATTAGTATTTGATGGTTTTGATACATTAAAAGATACTTTAATCATGAGTAATGAATTAATTAAAAATGTTAACCCAAACAAAACTAGAATGTCTAATATGGCAAAAAGTGGGTACACAACAGCGACGGATTTTGCAGATTACCTTGTTAAAGACAAAAAACTATCTTTTAGAGAAGCGTACAAAATATCTTCAAAAATAGTTAATTATGCTGAGAAGAACAAGAAAAACTTGGATGAGTTAAGTTTAAACGAGATAAAAAAGTTCTATAAAAACGTTAATAACAATGTTTTAAAAATTTTTGACGTAAAACACTCCATGAATTCAAAAAATTCTTATGGAGGAACATCTGAAAGAAATATAAAAAATATGATAAGAAAGTGCAAAAAGGAACTTAAATGAAATTCATTATTACTCTAATATTATTAATGTTTGTGTTAGGATCGTGTGGAAAAAAATCAGATCCGCAGTACCAAGGATCAATTAATATTTTTACAAAAATAATTTAATACATGTCTTATATAAGATATAAAAATAATAATCTGTTTGTGGAGAATGTCTCTGTAAGAAGACTGGCGTCAAAATTTAGCACTCCCTTTTATCTTTATTCTGAGAGTAATATTATTGAAAATTACAAATCATTTTCAAATAATTTCAAAAAAACTAAACCATTAATTTGTTTTTCTGTAAAAGCGAATTCAAATATTCAAATTTTAAAAGTTTTAAAAAAAATGGGATCAGGTGCAGACGTTGTTTCTGGAGGTGAATTGCTTAAAGCTATCAAATCTGGCATACAACCCAGTAAAATTGTTTTCTCTGGTGTTGGTAAAACAGAGGAAGAAATAAAATTGGCTATAAAAAGAAATATCTTATTGATTAATGTGGAGTCAGAAAATGAAGCAATATTAATTAATAAAATTGCAGGTAACTTAAAAAAAAAGATTGCCATAGGTATCAGGCTAAATCCTGATATCAATGCACCAACACATAAAAAAATTTCTACGGGTAAAGCGGAAGATAAATTTGGTCTTTCAAAAACAAATTTAATTTCTTTTTGTCTTAATGTTAAAAAATTAAAAAATTTAAGACTTAATGCAATAAGCGTACATATTGGGAGTCAAATATTAAGTGAAAACCCATTTAAAAAAACTTTAAAAGTCTTAGAGGAAATAATTAATAAAACAAAAATTTACTTCAAGTTCGTAGATCTTGGTGGAGGGTTTGGTATTACTTATAAAAAAAATGACAGAAAAATAAATCTTAAAAACTATTCAAATTTAGTAGAAAAGTTTAGACAGAAATATAATTGTAACATAATTTTTGAACCTGGACGGGCGCTTGTTGGTAATTCAGCTATCTTGGTAACTAAAGTTCAGTATTTAAAAAGAGGTTCTAATAAAACATTTGCAATTTTAAATGCTGGTATGAATGATTTTATGAGAACTGCACTTTATGACGCTGTTCATAACATAATTCCAATAATAAAAAATGGTAAAAAAAATAATGGCCCTTTAGAATTTGTCGGTCCAATATGTGAAACTACTTGTAAATTCATCAAATATAATAAATACCAAAGACTTAACCAATCTGATTACGTTGCCATCTCAGATGTTGGAGCTTACGGAGCTTCTTTGTCCTCAAATTATAATACTAAACCTTTGATAGCTGAGATAATAATAAATAAATCTAAAGCTAGAGTAATTAGGAAAAAACAGGATATAAAAAGCTTACTCAACCAATAATGCAATTTATAAGATCAGTCTTATTTACCGTATTATTTTATTTCACCTTAATATTAGTTTTTATTTTAGCTATACCAACATTAATTCTACCGAGTAAAGCCGCTTTAATCTGTGGAAAGGTATTGGCTTATATAATTATATTTTTATTAAGGTTTATATTAGGAGTTAAAGTTACTTTTTCTGGGATAGAAAATTTGAGAAAAAATGAAAGGTTTTTTGTTGCAAGTGCACACCAATCTTTACTAGAAACATTTATACTCCAAGCTCCTCTGCAATATCCCATTTTTATTCTTAAAAAGGAGCTTTTAAAAATTCCATTATTTGGTTGGTATTTAAAAAAAATTGGTTCAATTGATATTATAAGAGACACTACTACAAAAGATAATTTAAATTTTTTCGATAAAATCAAAAATAATATTGAAAATAGTAAAAGACCTCTATTAATTTTTCCTCAAGGGACAAGAGTAAAATTTGGTGAAAGACTGCCATTTAAAAAAGGTGCTGGTAGAATTTACGAAGCATTAAATTTGCCTTGTATACCTGTTGCATTGAACACTGGAAAAGTTTGGCCAAAAAACCGTTTTTTTCAACATCATCATGACATAAAGATATCTTTTTTAGAACCTATTGAGCCCGGAAAAGATAAAAATGTTTTTATAAGTGATTTGGAGACTAAAATATATTCTTCTATTGATAAATTAAATTAATTTTTTTTTCTTCCAAAGTCAGGGTATTCAACGTCTTGACCTGCTTTAACAATTTCTTTTCTAACATTCTTGGTTGAAGCAAATATTTTCATAAGTTTGTCACCATTTTTCTCTATAATAGCTTTTTTGAAATCATCAATATTCTTCGAAAATTCATCTAAAATCTTTATAATATTTTCACTATTATCGATAAAAATATCTTTCCACATTAAAGGGTCTGAAGATGCAATTCGAGTAAAGTCTCTTAAACCTCCTGCGCTGTATTTAATGATTTCTTTTTTGAATTTTTCGTCTGTGTTCATTGCAGTTATTACAATATTATATGCTACCGCGTGAGGTAAATGACTCGTAAGAGCAAGTATATGGTCGTGCTCATCAATGCTCATTAATTTTACCTTGCTTCCTAAAAATTCCCAGAATTTTTTTAATTTTTCAACTTCATTTTTGTTTGAGTTTTTGGTGTCACAAATTATTGTCCATCTATTTTTAAATAAATCTTTAAAACCAGCGGAGGGACCACTTTCCTCGGTTCCTGCTATAGGATGAGATGCTATCCAAGAAATACTTGCTAGATTTAAATTTTCAAATATTTTATTTACTTCTTTTTTTACTGATCCAGTATCTGTAATTATGGCCCCTTTTTTAAACATATCTTTTGCAGATAATAAGACTTCTTTGTAAGAACTTAGAGGAATAGCAAGAATTATTAGATCTGAGTCTTTTACAGCAGATTGAATATCTTTTGAGACGTTGCTGCATAAATTTTCTTTTTTAATAGTTTCAATCACATCCTTTGATTTATCAAAAACTGTAATCTTTTTACTAATTTCATTATTATTTATGTTTCTAAGAATTGATGAGCCTATTAAACCACAGCCAATTATAGTTATTTTTTCAAACATTAAATTATCTTCCTTAAAGTCTTTATAAATTTTTTATTTTCCAAATTATTTCCAATTGTTACTCTTAAAGAATTTTTTATCTTATATACATCCATTTTTCTGACCAGAATTCCACTTTTGGCTAATTTTAAAAATATTTTTTTTGAGTTTCTTCTAATTCTGTTAAAGTTGACTAGTAAAAAATTTCCATAACTAAAATTGGTTTCTATGCCTAGATTTTTAAAATTATTATAAAAAATTTTAGCCCATCTATTAACATGTTTTATTTCCTTGTTTAACCATTTGACATCTTTAATCGACTCCACAGCAGCGAATAGACCAGCTCTATTAATATTAAAAGGTGGTTTAACTTGATTCAATACATTTATCAAATTTTTGGGACCATATCCCCATCCAACTCTTAATGAGGCAAGGCCATAAATTTTTGAAAATGTTCTTGTCACAATAACATTGTTAGAATTACAGAATAACTTCATACCCGACAAATAATTTTTATCTTTTACATATTCAAAGTAAGCATCATCAACAACCAACAATATATTTCTTCTTAATTTTTTTCTTAGTCTTAGTAATTCCTTTTTATTGATAATTGTTCCAGTTGGATTATTGGGATTAGCTATAAAAACAATCTTTGTTTTTTTGGTTACCTTAGAAAGAATATTATTAATAGATATTTTAAAATTTTTTTCTTTGGCATATTTAATTTTTGCTCCGTAAATTTTACTATAAATTCTATAAATTATAAAACTAAACTCTGGAACAATAACCTCATCATTTTTATTAAGAAATGATTTGCATATTAATTCAAATATTTGGTCAGAACCTGATCCTAGTATAATTCTTCTAGGATCAAGTTTAAATTTTTTAGCTAGTGCATTTCTGAGAAAAATGCCGTCTGAGTCGGGATATCTTTTTAAATTTTTAGATACTTTTCGAAATTCTTTTATTGCCCTGGGACTTGGGCCCAATGCAGACTCATTAGCAGATAGTTTAATTTTTACTGCTTTCCGCTTAAATAAACTTAATCCAGCAACGTACTTTTCCGCGTTAATTTTTTTCGGCTTCGGTAAATTCATTTTATTTTAGTTAATATATAAAAAGCTACAGTAATGCTAGTTTCATTACATATGAATTTGACAAGTTTACGACTATTTAGTATTAATTTCTTCAAGGCGCCGATTTAACCAAATTGCAGGCGCTTTATAAATGTAGCTAAACAGGAGATAGCCCAGTTTAGCTGGGCTTTTTTTTTGGATGAAAAGTAAACTTGAAAATATAAAGAAAATTATAGTAACAAAACCACTTAAATTAGACTGTGGAAAGACAATTAATAATTTTCCTTTAGCATATGAGACCTATGGTAAATTGAACAAAGATAAGGATAATGCAATTTTAGTTTTCCATGCCCTTACTGGTGATCAATTTGTTTCTGGTACCAATCCTGTTACAAACAAAGAAGGATGGTGGGTTACTGCTGTCGGTCCGGGAAAAGCTGTAGACACAAATAAATATTTCGTAGTTTGTGCAAATGTTATAGGTGGTTGCATGGGTTCTTTAGGTCCTAAAGATATTAATCCGGAAACTAAACAGCCGTATGGTCTAGAATTTCCAGTAATTACAATTAGAGATATGATCAGAGCCCAAGAGTCTTTACTTGATCATCTTGGAATAAAAAAATTATTATGTGCAACTGGAGGATCTATGGGCGGTATGCAGCTTTTACAATTTTGCTCGACTTTTCCTAATAGATGTTTTTCAGCAATTCCAATTGCTTGTAGCGCAAGTCATAGCGCACAAAATATTGCTTTAAATGAGTTAGCTCGCCAGGCCATAATGGCCGATCCTGTATGGGACAAAGGTAAGTATTTTCTTAAAGATGTTCAGCCAAAAAATGGATTGGCTGTTGCAAGAATGGTTGGGCACATAAGTTATTTATCAGAAAAAGGTATGCAAGAAAAGTTCGGAAGAAAATTACAGGAAAAAGCAGATTACGAATTTAGCTTTAATGCAGACTTTCAAGTTGAAAGTTATTTAAGACACCAAGGCTATGCATTTGTCGAGAGATTTGATGCGAACTCTGTTTTATACATTACACGAGCGATGGACTATTTTGATCTTTCTAAACAATTTAAGGGTGGTTTAGTTGAGGCTTTTAAGGGGCAGAAAACTAAATTTTTAATTATTTCTTTTTCATCTGATTGGCTTTACACAACCAAGGAAAACAAAGATATAGTTATAGCTTTAAATGCCTCTGGTGCAGATGTTTCTTATTCAGAAATCGTCACAGACAAAGGGCATGACTCTTTCTTGCTACAAGTCCCAGATTTTTTAAAAACATTAAAAAGCTTTATAGACTCAATGTATGAAAAATTTAAAAATGAAAAAAGAATTTAAAGTAATTGCTGATTTATTACCTATTAATACAAGAGTGTTGGATGTGGGTTGTGGAGATGGTTCTTTGATGGATTTACTTTACAAAAAAAAGAATATTGAAGTTCGAGGTTTAGAACTTGATCAAATTAATGTTCAACAATGTATCCATAAAGGTTTACCTGTTATACAGGGTAATGCAGAAACAGAACTTCATCAGTTTCCTAACCAATCATTTGACTATGTAGTTTTGAGCCAAACTCTCCAAGCTTTTTACGATCCAGAAAAAGTATTAAGGGAACTTTTGAGAATTGGTAAGTCAGTGATTATTTCGATTCCAAATTTTGGATATTGGAAAGTAAGAACAAAACTTTTATTTTTTGGTAAAATGCCAGTTACTAAAACTTTACCCAATACTTGGTATAACACGCCAAATTTGCATATGTGTACAATTAAAGATCTTTTTAGTTTTTGTGACGAAAAAAAAATAAAAATTAAAAAAGTAATTGGAGTAAACGAAGATAAAACATCTTTAATTAAAAGAAGTAATTTAGAAATAAAGAATCTTTTTTCAAAGCTAGGAATATTTTTAATTGGATAATATGAAAATTGAGATAATAAAGTGCTTGAACGATAATTACAGTTATTTGATATTTGAAGAAGAAACTAACACTGTGTCAATAGTAGATCCATCTGAGTTCATTTCGTGTAATAAAGTAATTCAAAAGTATAAGAAGTTAGATTATATACTTAATACCCATCATCATGCTGATCATGTTGATGGTAATATTGCGCTTAAAAAAAAATACAATTCTAAAATAATTGGGTATCACGGTGATAAGGATCGCATCCCTGGAATTGATATTTTGTTAAAAGATGGCCAAATTCAAAAAATTGGAAACCTATTTTTTAAAACAATATTTATTCCAGGTCATACAAAAGGTCATGTTGCTTTTCACTTTAAGGACAAAAAAATTATATTTACTGGAGATACTCTATTTTCTTTAGGATGCGGTAGAGTATTTGAGGGGACTCATGTAGATATGTTTAATTCATTAAACAAACTTAAAATTCTCCCTCCTGAAACAAAAATTTACTGTGGACATGAATATACAAAATCAAATTTAAACTTTTGTTTAAAGTATGATCCAAATAATTCTAGTCTTAAAGAAAAATCTATTAAAGTTAATTCAAATATAAAAAGCAATCTTCCAACAATACCAACTACCATAGGTGAAGAATTAAAAACTAATATTTTTTTAAGACTTGAAGATGGCGATATTAGAGAGGTCTTAAATCTTAAGGACTCTTCAAATCAAGAAGTTTTTTCAAAATTACGAGATTTAAAGGATATATTTTAGCCTCAAAATTCTTGACTTGATATAATTGAAGGCTATATTGCGTGGAAACTAAAAAAAGGAAGTTTATGTCATTTGCAATAATTGAAACAGGCGGAAAACAGTACAAAGTATCTACAAGTAAAATTCTAGAAATAGAAAAGCTTGATGCTAAAAAGGGGGAAACTATTAAATTCAAAAATGTTTTACTCTTGAATGACAATAAAACTACTGAGATTGGAAATCCTAGTATTGAAGGTGCTACAGTTGAGGCTAAACTCCTAGATAATGTCAAAGACAGGACAATATTGGTTTTTCACAAAAGAAGAAGAAAAAATTCAAGAAAAAAAAATGGGCATAGACAGCAACACTCAAAAATTCAAATTACAAAGATTTTAGCAAAAGGTGGAAAAATAATTGATGAAGCTAAAATAGTTGAAAAAAAGAAAGCTACCAAAGAAACAAAAAAAGATATAAAAAAGACAGTAAAAAAATAGGAAATTAAATGGCAACAAAAAAAGCAGGTGGATCATCGCGAAATGGACGAGATAGTAAAGGTCGAAGACTCGGTGTTAAAAGATACGGTGATCAACTAGTTATACCAGGAAATATAATAGTCAGACAAAGAGGAACAAAAATTCATCCCGGGAATAATGTTGGTATGGGTAAAGATCACTCAATTTTTTCTTTAATTAAAGGTAAAGTAAAATTTAAAAAATCAAAACTTAACAGAACTTTTGTTTCTGTAATCCCCAGCTAAAAATATAAATAACCTTAATTATTTATATCAATACAATGAAATTCTTAGATCAAGCAAAAATTAACTTAAAAGCCGGAAATGGTGGTTCAGGTTCAGCAAGTTTTAGAAGAGAAAAGTATGTTGAATTTGGCGGGCCTGACGGAGGAGATGGTGGTGATGGAGGTTCAATTTTATTCGAGGCTGAAAGAAATTTAAACACTCTAATTGATTATAGATATTCACAACATTTTAAAGCTGAAAATGGAAAAGCTGGTAGTAAAAAAAATAAAACTGGAGCAAATGGAAAAGATTTAATTTTAAAAGTTCCTATTGGAACTCAAATTTATGAGGAGGACAATAATACAATAATATACGATTTCAAAAAGAATAAAGAAAAATACCTGGTGGCTACGGGTGGAAAAGGTGGACTTGGAAATGTGAGATTTAAAAGTTCCACAAACAGAGCACCAAGAAAAAAAACTAATGGAAAAAATGGTGAGGAGTTTTGGATTTGGCTTCAATTAAAAATAATTGCAGATGTTGGAATAATAGGTTTACCAAATGCAGGCAAGTCTAGTTTGCTTGCCTCTTTAACAAGGGCAAAACCTAAGATTGCTAATTATCCATTCACTACAATAAATCCAAATTTAGGAGTTACGTATTATAATAATAAAGAAGTTACACTTGCGGATATTCCTGGATTAGTTGAAGGAGCACACAAGGGTATTGGTTTAGGTGATAAGTTTTTAAGACACATAGAAAGATGTAAAATATTACTGCATTTAATTGATTGTACAGAAAATAACTTAGCTGAAAATTATCTTAAGGTTAGATCTGAGCTTAAAAGTTATGACCCATCAATATCTAAGAAAAAAGAAATTATTTACATTAATAAGTCGGACCTAGTAGAAAAAAAAACTCTTAAAAAAAAAATTGATCTTTTTAGTAGTAAAATTAAAAAAAAACACAAAATTATTTCAGTATTTAAAAAGGATGATATACAAACTATAAAGAAGGTGCTTGTTACAAGTATAAACAAATAGATTTTTGAAATGGTTGCAAAACGAAAAAGGGAAAATGTTAATAGATAATTCAAAAAAAATAGTTATTAAACTAGGGTCTACCACTGTAATAGACAAAAAAGGAAATTTTAAAAAGGCTTGGGTAACTAGTTTAATTAAAGATATTAAGAAGTACAAAAAAAATAAAGATATAGTAATTGTTTCTTCTGGTGCTATTGCAATTGGACAAAAATATTTAAAAATTAAACAAAAAAAGATAAAACTCGAGATGAGTCAGGCCATAGCATCTATTGGTCAAATACATCTAGCTGAGGAATTTCAAAAAATATTTAAAAAAAATAACTTTAGAGTAGGCCAAATATTAATTTCACCAGACGACACAGAACAAAGAAAAAGAGCTTTAAATGTTAAAAGAACATTTGATAATTTATTTAAATTGAAAGCCATACCAATCGTAAATGAAAACGATACAACTGCTACTTCTGAAATTAAGTATGGTGATAATGACAGACTAGCAGCAAGAGTGGCTCAGATTATAGGTGCAGATACATTAATAATTTTTTCAGATGTTGATGGCCTCTATGATAAAGAAAATCAAGGAAAATTAATTAAAGAAGTTAAAAATTTAAACAGTAATATCTTTAAATTAGCTGACACTAAAATTACAAGTTACGGATCTGGAGGGATGATTACAAAACTTGAAGCTGCAAATATTTGTATGAACGCTGGTTGTCATATGTTTATAGGTAATGGAAATAGAAAAAATCCTATAAAGTACATGGTTGAGAAAAAAATATTTACAAAATTTATACCCAAAATATCTACTTTGGCTGCAAGGAAGAAATGGATAGTAAGTTCATTGAGTTCACACGGCACTATTTTTATAGATAAAGGTGCATCAAATGCACTTAAAAATGGAAAAAGTTTGTTAGCCGCAGGTATAAAATCAATAAGTGGTAAGTTTGATAAAGGTGAAAATATTTTAATATCAGATCTTGATAATAATAAACTTGCTAGGGGCCTTGCATCTTTTTCCTCCAATGAAATAGGAAAAATAAAAGGTCGACAAAGTAATGAAATAGAAAGAATACTCGGTTATTCTAGTAAAACTGAGGTTGTTCACAAGGATGATATGGTAAAACTTTAATATGAAGAATATTTTAATAATTGGACAGAAATCAAAACTTGCATTTGAAAACTTAAAGAAAACAAATCATAAAAAAATCAATAAAGTACTTGATGATTATATTAAACTTATTTCAGCTAGCAAAAAAAAAATTATTAGAGAAAACGCAAAAGATGTGAAAAATTTAAAAAGAAACAAAGTATTAGATAGGCTAATTTTAAATGAAAAAAAAATTGATAGTATTATAAATTCAATAAAAGAAATAAAAAAATTTCCTAATCCTGTTGGTAAAATATTGGACAGTTGGGTCGGAAAAAACAGATTGAATATAAAGCGAGTGACGACACCTATTGGAGTGATAGGTGTAATATACGAGAGCAGACCAAACGTTACTGCTGATGTCGCAGCGTTGTGCCTAAAATCAAGTAATTGTGTAATTTTAAGAGGAGGAAGTGAAGCTTTTAACTCAAACAAAATTCTCTCAGATTTATTTCGAAAATCTTTGAAAAAAAATAGAATTAATCCAAATTGTCTTCAATTTATAAAAAATAAAAATAGAAAAATCGTAGATTTTTTATTATCTAAAATGAGCAAATATATAGACGTAATCGTTCCAAGAGGTGGAAAAGGTTTAGTGGCTAAGGTTCAAAAATACTCAAATATTCATGTAATTGGTCACTTAGAGGGTCTTTGCCATATTTATTTAGATAAAGAAAACAATCTTAACAATGCAATTAAAGTGATAATAAATGCAAAAATGAGAAGAACAAGTATTTGTGGAGCCCTAGAAACACTTTTAATAAATGAAAAGATTTTAAAAACAAAAGGTTTAAAAGTTATAGATTCTCTAATCAATAATGGTTGTGAAGTTGTAGTTGATAAAAAAATTAATAAATTATTCAATAACAAATTTAAATTAGCGAGAGAATTAGATTGGAAAACTGAATATCTTGATGCCAAATTATCGATTAAAAGTGTCAGAAATGTTAGAGAAGCAGTATCACATATTCTGAAGTATGGAACAATGCATACAGATTGTATAATTTCTAATAATAAAAATAATACCTCATATTTTCTTAACAACGTTAACAGCTCAATAGCAATGCATAATGTATCTACTCAATTCGCTGACGGAGGAGAGTTTGGTTTTGGAGGAGAAATAGGGATTTCAACCAATAAATTGCCGCCACGAGGTCCTGTAGGTCTTAATCAATTAACCTCCTATAAATATGTGGTAAAGGGTAAAAGTGTTACTAGACCATAAAATTTATGGGAAAAAATAATTTTGCAAAAATTGGTATTCTAGGAGGAAGTTTCGATCCTCCTCATAAAGGTCATTTATATATAAGTAAAAAGAGTATAAAACTTTTAAATTTAAAAAAAGTAATTTGGGCAATTACAAAAAAAAACCCCTTAAAAAAAAGTCCTTTTTTTTCTTTAACTCTTCGAAAAAAATTATGTCGCAAATTAATAAAGCGTCACAAAAAAATTCAATTTAATTATTATGAGGACAAGTTAAAATCAAAAACTTCAATAGCTCTTGTTAAATTTTTAAAAAAACGTCATAAATACAAAATTTTTTTCATCATTGGTTCGGATAACCTTATTAATTTTCATAAATGGAAAAATTACAAAGAATTATTAAAATTGAGTATTTTAGTTGTTTTTTCTAGAAAAGGATTTGACACAAAAGCAAAAAAATCTGTTATAATGAAGAACCTGAAAAATAAAAATATTAAATTTTTGAAAAATTTGAAGATAGATATATCTTCTACACGATTAAGAAGTAAAATTATTAATGGAAGTAAAAAAAATTAAAAAATTAATAGAAAATATACTTAATAAAAATAAAGCGAATAACATAGTTACTATTGACCTTAAGCGAAAATCCTATATTGCAGACTACATGATTGTCGCCTCAGGAACTTCTTCGAGACACTTACAATCTTTGTCAGAAAATCTTTTATCAGAACTTAAAAAATATGGTTTGGATAATTGTAGAATAGAGGGATATGAAAGTAATGATTGGAAACTAGTTGATGCTATAGATGTTATAGTTCATTTGTTTCACCCTGAGAAAAGAGCTTTTTATGATCTTGAAAAAATGTGGTCAGAAGATTTACCTAAAGAAAAGGCTTTAATATGAAATATTTGTTAAAAATAATTTTTGTTTTTTTTATTTTCTTTAACACAAAAACTTACTCAAACACCACATCAGATAAGCTTTATGAAAAAATTGATTTATTTGGGGAAGTATTAGAAAAAATCAAACAAGAATATGTTGATGAAATAGATCAAGCTGACGTGATGGACTCTGCAATTAATGGGGTATTACAATCACTAGATCCATATTCTGCTTATATGTCTCCAGATTTATTTAAAAGTATGCAAACAGAGTCTAGAGGGGAATTCGGAGGATTAGGCATTGAAATCGGAATGGAAGCTGGTGTAGTAAAAGTAATTGCACCTATTGCAGATACTCCAGCAGAAAAGGCTGGTATTAAGGCAGGAGATTATATTGTAAGAATAAATGAAGAGCAGGTTCAAGGAAAAACCTTAATGGAAGCAGTAAAACTTATGAGAGGGCCAGTCGGTTCTAGTATAGAACTAAGTGTTAGAAGAAAAGGAGTAAAGAAATCTATAACTTTTAATATACAAAGACAAATAATTGAGGTGAAGTCCGTCGAGTCCGAGATTTTAGGCATAAGTAAGAATATTGGATATATAAAATTAAAATCTTTTAATGAAAACAGTGATAAGCAATTTATTAAAAAAATTAAAAATTTTGAAAAACAAAAATTAATAGGATACATAATTGATTTAAGAAATAATCCTGGAGGCCTTTTAAATCAGGCTGTTACAATTACGGACTTTTTTTTAGAAGAGGGGGAAATAGTATCCACCAAGGGTAGAAGAATTAGTGAAACGCGAAAATTTTTTGCTAAAACTGGTGATGGGATTAAAGGTAAACCTGTAATTGTCTTAATTAATAATGGATCAGCATCTGCGTCAGAAATTTTTGCTGGTGCCCTTAAAGATCACAAAAGAGCAATAATTCTTGGAGAAAATTCATACGGAAAAGGATCTGTTCAATCTATAATTCCTCTTAAAAATGGTGGAGGTATAAGGCTTACAATCTCTAAATACTATTTGCCTTCAGGGGAATCAATCTCTGAGGTCGGTGTTTCACCAGATATTCTTGTAAAAGAACAAAATCAATTTGAATTTAACACCGATAACGACAATCAATTAAATTATGCCATTAAACTTTTTCAATCATAAAAAATGATAAGCAAACTACCAATGAGAAAAGGCATTGGTGTAATAGTATTAAATCAAAATAATCAAGTTTTTGTTGCTAAAAGAAAAGATAATCCGGTAGATAAATGGCAAATGCCTCAAGGAGGTATAGATACTAATGAAACGCCATTTAATGCAATGAAAAGGGAACTTGCAGAGGAAACAAGTATAACAAAAATCAAAGTATTAAAAGAAATTGAAAGTTGGCTTGAATACGAGTTACCTCCAAATTTGCTAGGAAAAATATGGAAAGGTAAATACAGGGGTCAAAAACAAAAGTGGTTTATAGTTAAGTTTATTGGAAGTGACAGTGAAATTAACCTAAATACAAAATATCCAGAATTTATTGAGTGGAAGTGGATAGATTATAATTTATTGACCGACGTAATAGTAGACTTTAAAAAAGATGTTTATAAAAGATTAATAACCGAACTTAAAAATTTTTTCAATTAATTTGTTTTAAAGTTTCTATTTTGTAATTTAAAATGTATTTTTGTTTGTCTGAAATTTGATTTGAAGATAACACCTTCTCAGCCTCTTGGATCATATTATTTTTTTGTTCAAGATTTATCATTTTTAAATTTTGGATTGTTGTCGATAATATTAGAAGATTATTATCTGAGAATTCTACAGTCCCATCCTCTGTATAAAACTTTTCATTTTTACCAATCTCTATAATGCCAGGTCTTAAAAAAGTTATAAGCGGTATATGATCTTTAAGAACTGTAACTTGGCCCTCAAAACATGGTAAGGTAGCTTCATCGGCATTTCCTGAAAAAATTCTCTTGTCTGGACTAATTATTTCAATTTTAAATTCTTGTGACATTCAATTTAAGAATCTTTTTCCAACTTTTCTGCCTTTTCAATTACTTCCTCGATTGATCCCACCATATAAAAAGCTGCTTCCGGTAAGTGATCATACTCTCCTTTACATATTGCATCAAAACCTTTGATTGTGGACTCTAAATCAACTAATTTTCCTGGAGATCCTGTAAATACTTCCGCTACAAAGAATGGTTGTGACAAAAACCTTTGTATTTTTCTTGCTCTTGCTACGGTTAGCTTATCCTCTTCTGACAATTCATCCATTCCTAAGATAGCAATGATATCTTGTAAAGATTTATATGCTTGGAGTATTCTCTGAACTTCTCTAGCAACCCTGTAGTGTTCATCTCCAACTACTCTTGGATCTAATATTCTAGAGGTAGAGTCTAGAGGATCAACAGCAGGATAAATACCTAACTCAGCAATCTGTCTTGAAAGAACTGTCGTTGCGTCTAAATGTGAAAAAGAAGTTGCAGGGGCTGGGTCAGTAAGATCGTCAGCTGGAACATATATTGCCTGCACAGATGTAATTGATCCCTTGCCTGTTGATGTAATTCTCTCTTGCAAATTTCCCATATCTGTAGCTAGAGTTGGTTGATAACCTACTGCAGAAGGTATTCTTCCTAGTAAAGCAGATACTTCTGAGCCAGCTTGAGTAAATCTAAAAATATTATCAACAAAAAATAAAACATCTTGACCTTCTTGATCTCTAAAATATTCTGCAACAGTCAATCCAGTTAAGGCTACTCTTGCCCTTGCGCCAGGTGGTTCATTCATTTGACCATAAACTAGTGCTGCTTTAGATCCTTTACCATCTTTTTTAATTACTCCTGACTCTATCATCTCATGATATAGGTCATTACCTTCTCGAGTCCTCTCGCCTACGCCAGCAAAAACTGAGAATCCTCCATGTGCTTTTGCAATATTATTTATCAACTCCATAATAGTAACCGTTTTACCAACTCCAGCTCCACCAAATAAACCAATTTTTCCTCCTTTAGCATAAGGCGCTAATAAATCTATAACCTTTATTCCAGTTACAAGAATTTCAGTTTCTGTGGATTGATCTGTAAATTTGGGCGACGGTCTGTGAATAGGCCACTTTTCTTTAGTTTTCACATCTCCCTTTTCATCTATAGGCTCGCCTATTACATTAATAATTCTTCCTAAGGTCTCTGGACCAACTGGTACACTGATAGGAGCGCTAGTGTTCAAAACTTTATCTCCTCTTTTAAGTCCTTCAGTTGAATCCATTGCAATTGTTCTTACACTGTTTTCTCCTAGATGTTGTGCGACTTCTAAAATTAATTTATTCCCCCCATTATTAGCCTCTAAAGCTGTATAAATTTCTGGTAGTTCTTCTTTGAATTTTACATCTACGACAGCTCCAATTAGTTGAGTTATTACACCTTCTTTATTCATTACAAACTCTCTGCTCCTGAAATTATTTCAATTAACTCTTTCGTAATAGATGCTTGTCTGCTTCTATTATAATTAATTGTAAGTTTATCTACTAAATCACCTGCATTTCTTGTTGCGTTATCCATTGCAGTCATCCTTGAACCCTGCTCACTAGCAGCGTTTTCTAAAAATGCTTTAAGGATTTGTATAGAAACATTTTTTGGTAATAAATCTTCTAATATCTCATCTTCTTCTGGTTCAAATTCATAAAAAAGTGCCTTTTCTTTATTTTTGTCCTCTAATTTTATATAAGTGGGAATTATTTGTTCAGCCTGAGGAATCTGTGTAATCACATTCTTAAAATTGTTATAAAATATTAAACATTTATCAAATTGTTCTTGTTCAAATAACTCAATTACTTTTTTTCCAATTTCATTGGCCTCATTAAACGTGATTTGTTTTTTTTCTTTAAAACTTTTTTTATATATTATGTAATCACCATATTCCGATTTAATCTGATCATGTCCCTTGCTACCCACGCTAATTATTTTTAATTCTTTTCCCTCTTTTAAAATTTTTTTAAAATGACTTTTTGCCAATTTACAAATATTAGAATTGAAACCACCACATAAACCTCTGTCAGCGGTTATAACAACGCATAAATAAACCTTATCTTTTCCATTTCCAACTAATAATTTTGGAGCATTACTTCCTTCTGAAATTGATTTAGTTAAATTCAAAATTATGTTTTGTAATTTTTCGCTATATGGTCTTCCCTTTTCAGCATTATCTTGAGCTTTTTTAAGTTTAGCCGCAGCTACCATTTTCATAGCTTTTGTAATTTTTTGTGTGGATTTAACACTTTTAATTCTTTTTTTTAAATCATCTAAGCTAGGCATTATTTATAATCCTTTTTAATAAGTTCTATTACTTCGATTATTTTACCCTTAATATCATCCTCTAATTTTCCTGAGGAATTAATATTTTCCAATATATCTGCATGATCGTTTCTTACTTTTTCTAATAAATCTGTCTCAAATTTTTTTATTTTATTTAATTCGATATCGTCCAAATAGCCACTTACTCCGGTAAAAATTGAAACAACTTGTTCAGCAACTGTTAATGGTGAGTACTGATTTTGTTTTAACAATTCTGTAAGCTTTGATCCTCTATTTAAAAGTTTTTGAGTAGAAACATCTAAGTCTGAACCGAATTGTGCAAATGCAGCCATTTCACGATATTGTGCTAGTTCAAGTTTAATTGATCCCGCAACTTTTTTCATAGCCTTAGTTTGAGCTGCTGACCCTACTCTGGAAACAGAAAGTCCAACATTTACAGCAGGTCTAATACCTTGATTAAATAATTCAGTTTCTAAAAATATTTGACCATCTGTAATTGAGATAACGTTAGTAGGAATATATGCAGAAACGTCACCCGCTTGAGTTTCTATTATCGGGAGTGCTGTTAAAGACCCACCTCCGTTTTTTTCGTTTAGTTTCGCTGCCCTTTCTAAAAGTCTGCTATGTAAATAAAAAACATCCCCTGGGTATGCCTCTCGGCCTGGTGGTCTCCTTAATAATAATGACATTTGACGGTAGGCAACTGCTTGCTTTGAAAGATCGTCGTATATTATTAACGCGTGCATTCCGTTATCCCTAAAATACTCTCCAATAGTGCAGCCTGTATAAGGAGCCAGAAATTGTAATGGTGCAGAGTCAGAAGCTGTTGCTGATACTACAGTTGTATATTTCATTGCTCCAGCGTCTTCTAAAGTTTTTACAATTTGAGCTACTGTCGATCTTTTTTGACCAATTGCTACATAAACGCAATAAAGTTTTTTCTTTTCATCACTAGAATCATTTATTGCTTTTTGATTTATTATTGTATCAACTGCGACTGCTGTTTTTCCAGTTTGTCTATCCCCAATGATAAGTTCCCTTTGACCTCTACCGATCGGTATTAAAGTATCTATTGCTTTAAGACCAGTTTGCATAGGTTCATTTACTGATTGACGCGGAATAATACCTGGAGCTTTTACTTCAACTCTTTTTCTTGTAACTTTAGGCGGAAGGTTTCCTTTGCCGTCTATTGGAACACCTAATCCGTCTACTACTCTTCCTAATAATTCTTTTCCAACTGGGACATCGACAATAGAATTCGTCCTTTTAACAGTATCACCCTCTTTGATTTGTCTATCATCACCAAATATAACTATACCAACGTTATCACTTTCTAAGTTAAGAGCCATTCCTTTTGAACCATCATTAAACTCAACCATTTCCCCAGCTTGCACATTGTCCAGACCGTAAACTCGAGCTATACCATCTCCAACGGTTAAAACTTTACCTACTTCAGACACTTCAGCTTTTTCACCAAAATTTTTTATTTGCTCTTTTAATAATTTTGTTATTTCAGAAGGATTAATTTCCATTTTAGTTTTCTGTCATTAATTGTTTAATTCTTTTGAGTTTATTTCTCACAGAGGTATCTATCAATAGACTTCCTACTTGAATTTTTATACCACTTATAAGGCTTTTATCAATTTTAAAGGTAAATTCTATATTTGATTTTATAGCTTTAGATATTTCTTGACTAATTATATTTCTTTCATCCTGAGAAAGATTTTTGGAAGAAATGAGTGTCGCATCAATTTTACCTTTTCTTTTCGATGAAAGTTTAATAAATTTTTCTAAAATTTTATCTAAAAAAAATATCCTTCTCTTGTCAATTATTAATTGAAGAAAGTTACTGAAGCTTTTATTTAATTTCATGATTTTTGATATTTCAATAAAAACTTTACTTTGTAACTCAATTTGATTAGTTGGATTTTTCAAAAAACTTTTGAACTCTGAGTTGCTATTACAGATTTCTAATAGAAATAATATGTTTTTTTCTATATCTTCTAATTCTGATTTCTCATTAGCTAGCTCAAATAAAGCTAAAGCATACCGCTCAGAGGTCTCATTTGAAAATGTTTTTATTCCGCTCAATTTTAGTCCTGTTTAAGAATTATTTAAGAAATAAATGGTCCTAGCATAGCTTAATACCGCCTTCAAGATGATATATTAAATTATGTGAAATTAATTGGATCAACATCAACTGTAAGTTTAATTTTAGACGATATTTTAAGATTTTCTAAAATTTTGGCCAAAGGTTTCTGGCAAATAATATTGCTTTCGGAACGTATTAATAATCTTGTCCTAAACATTTTTTTTTTCTTAAAAATAGGTGAGTCTACAGGACCAAGAATTTGGATGTTATTTAATTTTTCAATTTTTCTTTTAATTTCTTGAGCACCTTGGTAACTGTTTTCTTTTTTTTCTGAAGAAATGATAATAGAAATTAATCTGAAATAAGGTGGTAGATTATTTTGTTTTCTTAATTTTAGTTCATTTATATAAAAATTTTCTGTTATATTTTCAGTAATATTTTTTAAGACTTCATTTTCGGGATTTATTGTTTGATAAACAATCATAGAATCTTTTGAAAATCTTCCAGCTCTTCCACTGAGTTGATTATAGAGTTGAATATTTTTTTCGGTGGATCTTAGATCGTAACCTTTTCCAGTAAAGTCTGCATCAACAACAACAATACAATTTAGTTTCGGAAAATTAAAACCTTTTGAAATCATTTGTGTTCCAACCAATATATCTATTTTATCTTCACTTATTTCTTTAATTAAATTTTCTGATTGTGTCTTTTTATTAAGATAATCACTGGAAAATATTTTCACTACTTTTTTTGGAAAAATAACTTTTAATTCTTCAAATACTTTTTCAACTCCGGGACCATACATGGAAAATTCACATGATGATGATTTGTCTTTACATTTTTTTTCAGTTTCATTTTTGTAGCCACAGTGATGACAAATAATTTTACCTAATATTTTGTGATAAGTTAGATATATAGAGCAATTAGGACAAATATGTCTGAAACCACATTTTTTGCAAATAAGGAATGGAGCATAACCTCTCCTGTTTAAAAAGAAAAGTATTTGATTTTTTTTTTCTAAATAGAGATTTACAATTTTTATTGTTTCGTCGGAAATAGACTTTTTGTTAAGATTTTCTAAATTAAGATTTATTATTTTTGTTTTAGGTAAAGGAAAATTTTCAAACCTGTTTTTCAATTCAATTTTTGAATATTTTTTTATTTTGATATTTCTATAAGTTTCTAATGATGGAATTGAAGTTATTAAATGAATAGGAATATTTTCAATAGAGGCTCTTGATATAGCCATATCCCGTGCATTATAAATAACACTATCTTCTTGTTTGTAAGATGAATCATGCTCTTCATCGACAACAATAAGGCCTAATTTTTTAAAAGGTAAAAATAAAGCTGATCTAGCACCTAAAACAATTTTAATTTTGTTTTTTGCAACTGAAAGCCAAATATCCTTTTTTTTATTTATGCTTACTTTTGAATGCCAAATTGCTGGTTCGAAACCAAAAAAGAGTTTAAATCTATTTTTAAATTGAGTTGTGAGAAATATTTCAGGAATTAATATTAATGCCTGCTTATTTTCTTGTATTAACCTACTAATTCTTTCAAAATATACCAGTGTTTTGCCTGAACCAGTAATTCCTTGTAATACTGAAACATTAAATTTATTTCCTAAACTTGTAAGATGTTCTAGAGCATTTTTTTGCTCATCATTCAAAATATATTTTGTCGCTTTTATTTCAGATTTTAATATTTGATTTTTCTTTTTTAATTCAAAATCTTTTAAATTTCCAAGACACATTTTTAAGATTAAACCTTTGGGAACAATATTGTAAATAGAGAACCAGTTGATAAATTTAATTATCTTTTTGTTCAAACATATATTAGAAATTTTCTTTTCAATTTTTTTAAGGTTGATTTTTTTTTCAGTATGATTAATTTTGTCCCAGACAACACCAATTTCCTTTTTTTTTCCAAAAGGCACTATTACTATATCCCCTTGATTAAGATTTTTTATTTTTTTTGAATCATTATTGTAAGTAAAAGGATAATTAAAAACCTTGGGCAATAGGACTGGGACTTCCATATTTGAATTTTATTTTATTTTATAATAATTAAAAATGAATTGGTCTTTTATCAACAGCTAATGCAGCCTCTTTAATAGCCTCTGTGTGAGTTGGGTGCGCATGGCAAGTTCTAGCTATGTCTTCTGCGCTCGCACCAAATTCCATTGCTAAAGCCATTTCAGCTATCATATCTCCGCAATGAGGCCCAATGATGTGAACGCCTAATACCCTATCAGATTTGCTATCTGCTAAAATTTTTACAAAACCCTCTGTCTCATTATTAACTTTTGCTCTAGAATTAGCTAAAAAAGGGAATTTTCCAATTTTGTATGTTATTCCATCCTTTTTGAGTTGCTCCTCTGATCTACCGACATATGCTACCTCTGGTGAAGTATAAATAACTCCAGGTATTACGTCATAATTTACATGACCTGATTGACCAGCCAATAACTCTGCAACTGCTATTCCTTCTTCTTCGGCTTTATGTGCTAACATAGGACCTTCGATAACATCACCGATTGCATATATGTTCTTAACATCTGTTTGGAATTTTTTATTTACTTTAATTCTACCTTTGTCATCTTTTTTTACACCAATTTTCTGTAAATTAAGCCCCTCAGTATAAGGTTTTCTTCCCACAGCAATTAAGGTTTTATCAGCTGAAATTATTTCTTTACTATTTTTTTCATTACTTTGGTATTCGATTTTTACCTCGTTGCCAAGATCTTTGATTGATAAAACTTTAGAATTTAGTTTAAATTTAATTCCTTGTTTTGTTAATATTTTTTGAAATTCATTTGAGACTTCTCTATCCATTCCTGGCGTTATAAAAGGAAGATTTTCAATAACAGTAACTTCAGATCCTAATCTTTTCCAAACAGATCCCATTTCCAAACCAATATATCCACCTCCAATAACTACTAATGATTTCGGTACTGAGCTTAATGAAAGCGCTGCGGTAGAAGAGATTATATTTTTTTCGTTTATTTTTACCCCAGGTAATGAAGAGGCATGGGACCCAGTTGCTATTACAATATTTTTCGTGTTATATGAAGTTTTTTTTCCTTGCTCGTAAACCACTACATTTGTTGGTGAAAAAATAACTCCTTTGCCTTTCAAATAGCTCACCTTATTTTTTTTAAATAAAAACTCAACACCCTTTGTTAATACTTGAACAGATTTATTTTTATTACTCATCATTTTTTCAACATTTAACCTCACGTCAGAGACCTCTATGCCCTGATTGAAAAAATTTTTTTTAGCTTTATGAAAATTTTCTGAGAGGTTAAGTAAACTTTTTGAGGGAATGCACCCAACGTTAAGGCAAGTTCCACCTAAAGTTCCCCTACTCTCAACACAAGCAGTTTTTAAACCTAATTGAGCAGCTCGAATAGCACATACGTATCCACCGGGACCTCCTCCAATTACAATAAGATCAAAATTATTACTCATGAATTAAAGATTTAAAAATAATCTCTTCGGTTGCTCTAAAGAGTCCTTAACTATTTTCAAAAATGAAACAGCTTCCTTTCCATCAATTATTCTATGATCATATGATAATGCCAAATACATTATTGGCTTTATCTTTACTTCTCCATTTTCTACAACGGGTCTTTCAATTATATTATGCATACCAAGGACAGCTGACTGTGGAGGATTTAAAATTGGAGTAGATAACATAGATCCATAGATACCTCCATTAGTGATGGTAAAAGTGCCTCCTTGAAGATCTTCAATAGTAATTTTTCCATCTCTTGCTTTCTGGCCTAGCATACCAATATTCTTTTCAATATCAGCGAAAGATAGCTCATCTGAATTTCTGATAACTGGAACTACTAAGCCTTTATCGGTACCTACAGCTATACTAATATTGTAATAGTTTTTATAAATAATTTCATCGCCTTGGATTTCTGCATTTATTGCGGGATAATTTTTTAAACCTATTATGCAAGCTTTAACAAAAAAAGACATAAATCCTAATTTGACAGAGTATTTTTTTTGGAATTCCTCTTTATAATTATTTCTCATTTGAATTACTTCAAACATATCAACCTCATTAAATGTTGTAAGCATTGCAGCATTTTCTTGTGCTTCTTTTAATCTTTTGGCGATAGTAAGTCTCAGTCTTGTCATTTTGATTCTTTCTTCTGGACCATGGGCTTTCCTTCTTTCTGATGGCGCAGGTTTAACACCCATTAAACTCATTACATCTTCCTTTAACACTATACCATTTTTGCCACTTCCTTTAATTGAATGAATATCAATTTTTTTTTCTGCAACTATTTTTCTTGCAGCTGGAGAAACTCTTGGTTTGATATCATTTATTTTATTATTTTCATCATGTGTCTCCTCTAAGACTAGTGGTTCTTCCTCTAAGATAAGAGGTTCATCATCAAAAATTTTTTGATTAGTCTCTTGGTTGAGGGCTAGTGGCTCAGATTGTTTTTTTTCAATTTTGGTTCGTTTTGTTTGTTTTAAAATTTTTTCTGTTTTCTCCTTTTCTAATTTAGGAGGAGAATATTTTTTTTCACCTAAATCACTTTCAGGACTTGTTGAAGTTGATTTTGATTGAGTAACTGATCCGAG
This sequence comes from uncultured Pelagibacteraceae bacterium, assembly GCA_902552185.1. Lineage (GTDB taxonomy): Bacteria > Pseudomonadota > Alphaproteobacteria > Pelagibacterales > Pelagibacteraceae > Pelagilacustribacter. The sequence goes on from CACDFZ010000001.1 coordinate 56,010, forward strand.
TAAAGCACCAACGTTTACCGTTTCACCTTCTTTAACAGAAATACTGTTTAATACTCCATTTGATGGGGAGGGAACTTCTACATTTACTTTATCAGTTTCTAATTCAACTATGGGCTCGTCAGAAGAAACTTTATCCCCCTCTTTTTTTAACCATTTTGCTACTGTGGCTTCAGTAACAGATTCTCCAAGAGTAGGTACAACGATTTTTTCAGACATTAATTAAGTTTCCCAACCACCTTTTCTAATATTTTTTTTTGTTCTGCAAGGTGTTTATTATAATTTCCAGTCGCAGTTGTGGATGAGGCATTTCTTCCAATATAATTGACTTTACTGTTTTTAAATTCAATTATTTCAAGAGTTCTATCGATATAGTTTCTCACAGTATTCCAAGCCCCCATATTTTTTGGTTCCTCTTGGCACCAAATAAAATCAGCATTTTGGTATCTTTTTAAAATTTTCGCTAATGTTTTTGCTGGAAAAGGATATAATTGTTCTATTCTTACGATTGTTATTTTATCATTTTTTGATTTTTCTCTTGCCTCTAATAAATCAAAATAAACTTTACCAGAACACATTACAACTTTCTCAATTTTTTCATCTTTAACTAGTTTAATGATTTTGGATTTATTGACATATGCATGATCCTCAAGAACTCTGTGAAAACTATTTTTTTTGGTAAAATCTTCAATAGATGAAACACATCTTTTGTTTCTTAATAAAGATTTAGGTGTCATAACTATTAAAGGTTTTCTAAATGCTCTATGCATTTGTCTTCTTAAAGCATGAAAATAATTTGCCGGAGTTGTGCAATTAACTACCTGTATATTTTCTCCAGCGCACATCTGTAAAAATCTCTCTAATCTTGCTGATGAATGTTCTGGACCTTGACCTTCATATCCGTGTGGTAACAATAAAACTAAGCCACTTGCTCTTCCCCATTTAGACTCTCCTGAAGTTATAAATTGATCGATTATTACTTGTGCTCCATTGGCAAAATCTCCAAATTGAGCTTCCCATATGACTAATGTTTCAGGTTCTGAGAGAGAGTAACCAAATTCAAATCCTAAAACTGCCAATTCAGATAATAAACTATCTATTACTTCAAATTTTTTCTGGTTTTTAGTCAAATTATTTAAAGGAATATATCTTTCATGATTTTCTTGATTTCTCAGAACAGAATGTCGTTGGCTAAAAGTACCTCTAGCTGAATCTTGACCAGATAATCTTACAGAAAATCCGTCGATTAACAAAGTAGCAAATGCCAAGGACTCTGCTGTTGACCAATCTATAGGGGCATTCTCAGTAAACATTTTATGCTTTTGTTCTAATATTTTTTTTAAAGTTTTGTGAATATTAAAATTTTTTGGGATATCAGTTAGTTTTTTACCAGCTGATACAAGTGTTTTTTTGTCTACACCACTAACACCTCTTTTATCTTTTCCTAAACCTGGTTTAAACCTAGACCAAACTCCATCGAACCATTTAAGTTCAGATTTGTAGTTCTTTGAGTCATTAAATTGTGTTTCTAAAAATTTTTTAAAATCTTGTTTTTTCTTTTCTATTTGATTTTCATCTAACAAACCATCAGAAGAAATTTTTTTAGTATAAATACTTAGTGTTGTTGGGTGTGATCTTATTTTTTTATACATTATAGGCTGAGTAAAGGAAGGTTCGTCTCCTTCGTTGTGACCAAATCTTCTGTAGCAGACCATATCAATTACAACATCTCGATTAAACTTTTGTCTATACTCAGTAGCTATTTTAGCACAATGTACGACTGCTTCAGGATCATCTCCATTGACATGAAATATTGGAGCTTGCGATAATTTTGCAACTTCTGAAGGATAAGGTGAAGATCTTGCAAATCTTGGAGCAGTTGTAAAACCGATTTGATTATTAACGATAACATGAATAGTTCCACCTATATTATGTCCAGGCAAACCTGACATTGCGAAACACTCAGCGACTACTCCTTGTCCAGCAAATGCTGCATCACCATGGATTAAAACAGGTACAACTGATTTTCTACTTGGATCTTTGTGAAAAAATTGTTTTGCTCTTACTTGTCCTAAAACTACAGGATTTACTGCTTCTAAATGAGATGGGTTGTCAGTCAAACTGATATGCACGACATTTCCATCAAATTCTCTATTAGATGAAGCTCCCAAGTGATACTTTACATCCCCCTCAAAATCTTCTTTCGCTGAAATACCTTTTCCAAAAAATTCGCTAAAGATTGCTTGGTAAGATTTCCCCATCACATTGGCAAGAACATTTAACCTTCCTCTGTGCGGCATACCTATTTTAATTTCTTTAACCCCTAAATTTCCCCCTCTTTTAATAATTTGTTCTAAAGCGGGTATTAAAGACTCCCCTCCATCTAATCCAAATCTTTTTGTTCCAACAAACTTAACCTGTAAGTACTTTTCAAATCCCTCTGCTTCAATAATTTTGTTAAGAATAGCTTTTTTTCCATTGTCTGTAAAAGTAATGGCTTTTTCTGGCCCCTCTATTCTATTACGAACCCAAGCTTTTTCTTCTGGGTCGCTCATATGCATAAATTCGTAACCAATTGTCGAGCAGTAAGTTTTTTTTAATATTTTAAGAATTTCGTTTAAATTGCCGTATTGTAAACCTAGGACTCCATCCAAAAATATCTTTCGATTATAATCTTGTTTTTTGAATCCATAAGTCTCTGGTTTAAGTTCCTGATGTTCCTCTTTAATTTGAAGGTCTAAAGGATCTAAATTAGCAATTAAATGTCCTCTAATTCTGTAAGCTCTTATTAACATAATAGCTCTTACAGAGTCTGTGGAAGCTTGTTTGACGGATGTTAGTTCATTAACTGGCTCTTCTGTTTTGATTTTTGTGTTTTGAAAATTGTCTAATCGTTTAATCTTCTTGGGGTTCCAACTAGGCCCTTTAATATTTTCTAAAATGTTTTTAGAGTCCTCATTTAATCCATCAAAAAATTCAATCCAGTCCTTTGTTAATAAATTAGGATTCTGTATGTATAAAGCGTAATTCTTCTCGATATAATCACTATTTACCCCAGATAAAAATGAAGTTTTTTTATATGTTTGATTGTTCTTATCAACTGACATTTCTACTTAATAATAACACATATTCTCTAAAATCAAGCCTTTAGTTTTTCGAAAAGTGTTTTGCCTATGTCTGCTGGAGATTTAGAAATAGTTATGCCGGCGGATTTCATTACTTCGATCTTATCTTGAGCGCCACCTTTGCCACCAGATATAATAGCTCCAGCGTGACCCATTCTCCTTCCAGGGGGGGGGCGGTTAAACCAGCAACAAAACCAACCATAGGTTTTTTAATTTTTGATTTTTTGATAAACTCTGATGCTTCCTCTTCAGCAGTACCACCTATTTCGCCAATCATTACAATAGACTTGGTTAAATCATCGTTCAGAAATAATTCTAAACAATCTACAAAGCTGGTGCCATTAATTGGATCTCCACCTATACCTATACATGTAGACTGCCCAAGACCATTGGAAGTTGTTTGTGCTACGGCTTCATAAGTTAAGGTTCCAGATCGGGAAACAATTCCTACAGATCCCATTTTATGAATATTACCTGGCATAATACCGATTTTACATTCATTAGGAGTAATTATTCCAGGACAATTAGGGCCTATTAATCTACTTTTACTTTTTTTTAAAATGTTTTTAACATTTACCATATCTATTACTGGTATTCCCTCTGTAATACATACAATTAATTCAATTCCTGCATTAATAGCTTCAATAATAGCTGATGCAGCAAATTTTGGTGGAACATATATCATGGTTGCAGTTGCTTTAGTTTTATCCTTTGCTTCTTGAACTGTATCAAAAACTGGTAGTCCAAGATGTTTTTGACCACCTTTCTTTGGTGTGACCCCACCTACTAGTTGAGTTCCATATTTAAGTGCCTGCTCCGAATGGAAAGTTCCATGAGAACCTGTAAAACCTTGGCAAATTACTTTAGTATTTTTATTCACTAAAATTGACATTTATTTTATTGCATTCACTATTTTCTTAGCTGCATCATTTAAATCTAGCGCAGATAATATTTTAAGACCAGACGCATCTAAAATCTTTTTTCCTTCCTCATAGTTTGTACCAGCCAATCTAACTACTAAAGGTACATTTAGTTTTGTCTCCTTAGCTGCTTCTACAACACCCTCGGCAAGCACATCACACCTCATAATGCCTCCAAAAATATTTATTAAAATTCCTTTAACATTTTTATCAGATAAAATTAGTTTAAATGCAGCCGAAACTTTTTCTTTCGATGCTCCGCCTCCGACATCTAAAAAATTTGCTGGTGCTTCGCCATACAACTTAATAATATCCATTGTTGCCATTGCTAAACCTGCGCCATTCACCATACATCCTATACTTCCATCAAGTTTTATGTAAGCTAAATCATGTTTGCTTGCCTCTATTTCTTTTGGATCTTCCTCATTTAAATCTCTTAATTTAAGAATTTCCGGTCTTCTAAATAGTGCATTATCATCAAAATTAATTTTTGCATCTAGACAAATTATTTTCCCAGACTTTGTTACAATAAGAGGGTTAATTTCAATCAAATTAGCGTCTTTTTCTATAAGTGTTTTGTATAATGATTTAATTAAGTTAAAAGCCTCTGTTATTTGACTTTTATTTAATTCAAATGGCTCAATTATTTTTTCAATATATGTTGGTTTTATCTCCTTAGATAACTCAACCTTTGTTGTAATTATTTTTTCTGGGTTTTTTGAGGCTACCTCCTCTATATCCATTCCTCCCTCTTTACTGCTTATAAAAGCAATTTTAGAGGTTTGTCTATCTATTAAACATGATAGGTAAAATTCTTTTGATATTTCAGAAGCTTCTTCAATATAAAGTCTTTTGACTTCTTTGCCGTTAGGACCTGTTTGTGGTGTAACTAATTTTTTTCCTAATAAAATTTTTGCTTCTTTTTTTAATTCATCAATATCTTTTACTAATTTCACACCGCCTGCCTTGCCTCTGCCCCCAGCATGAATTTGTGCTTTTAAAACAAATTTGTTGGATTTTAACTCTTTTATTTTTTTATCAATTTCACTTAAGCTGTAGATTACAACACCTTTCGAAACAGGGGCTCCAAATTCTTTTAACAATTCTTTGGCTTGGTGTTCATGAATATTCATTGGCAAAACTTAAATTTTAAAGTATTTTTATATTTTAATCATTATGAAAGCAATCAACTTTTTTAAAAAAAAAATTTTCCTCTTTATATTTTTTATTTATTTTTTTATAGGAATATCAATAGTTGAGGATTATGGCATTTCTATTGATGAAGAATTCCAAAGATTTTCTGGTTTTTATTGGTTGTGCTATGTTTTAGAATTTTTACCTTTTGACAATGTAAGAATTGATGCTCTTAATAAACTTAATGATATACAGGGTTTAACTTTACCAAATCCAAAAGATTTTCCCTTTTATGGAGTAGTTTTCGATTTGCCTTTAGCTTTTTTAGAGACAATATTTAAAATTGATAGTTCTAAAAGCTACTTTTTATTGAGGCATCAAGCTACTTTTATAATTTTTTTTATAAGTGCAATCTATTTTTACTTAATAATCAAATCAAGATTTAAAAACAAAATTGTGATTTTTTTTGGACTACTACTATATGTTAGTTCTCCAAGAATATTTGGTGATAGTTTTTATAACAATAAAGACTTAATATTTCTATCATTAGTCACGGTTTCTCTTTATTATTTTTTTAAAGCTATCAATAATTTAAATAATAAAAATGTAATTTTATTTTCTTTTTTTGCAGCTCTTACAAGCGCTTTAAGAATATTAGGTTTATTTTTGCCTATAACTTTTTTAATTTTTTTAATACTGCAAAAAAGTTCTTACAAAAAAAAGATTTTCAGCTTTTCTTTGCTTTTAATCTTCTTTCTATCGTTTCTAATTTTGTTATGGCCATATTTATGGAGTAGTCCATTTAATAATTTTTTATATAGTTTCAACATTTTTTCTAAATATATTATTGAGATTCAAATGTTATTTAATGGAGATTATATCTATTCAAATCGTTTACCTATGAGTTATCTACCAGTCTGGATTTTAATCACTACACCACTTATTACATTATTTCTTTTTATATATGGTTATATTTGCTTGTTAAAAAGATTATGCTCTAGGATTTTGCAAGTAAAAGATGATGTCCCTTTTAATGACTTTTGGAGAAGCAAAAATGAAAAAAAAGATTTAATTATTTTTTTTATTTTCAACTCAATCTTTTTTTATATTATTTTATCTTCTACAGTTTTGTATACGGGTTGGAGACATTTATACTTTCTGCATTCTTTTATGATCTACTTGGGTTGTGTTGGGCTAAGCTTGATAAATATTAACTTTAAAAATACAAAAATTATTTTTACTTCAATAGGTATTTTAATTTTATTTACCTTTTATGAGATAGTAAAATATCACCCCTTTCAAAGTTTATATTTCAATCAATTAATTCAAAAAACGAAGAAGAAGGACTTTGAAATAGATTACTGGGGACTAGCTGGAAATCAATTTTTAAAAGAAATATTGGCTTTAGAGGGCTCAGGCAAAAGAATTAACATTGGTGTGGCTTCATATATACCTCTAGAAAGAAGTATAAAACTTTTAGATGATAATGAGAAAAAATTAATCAATATAGTTGGTCAAGAATATGAGAAAGCAAAATATATATTTAACAATAATTTATCTGAAGTTAATAAATTAAAAAATAAAAAATATTTAATACCAAGTAATTTTAAGAAAATAAGTTATTATTCAATTAATGATTTTATTGTTTATGAATTATACAAAAAAATTAATTAATAGATTTATTAACATACAATCTATCTTCCCAAGTAGTAAATGGGAACTTAAACTTTTTAACAAGTTCAAAGTTATTAGAAATTAAAAATTGATGTAAAAATTCAGGATTATAGGAAATATAAATTTCATCTATATGAAATTCAACTAAAATACGCCTTACTTTATTTATCTTTTCTCTCATTCCTTGAAGTACCTCTAATTCATGACCCTCAGTATCAATTTTAAGAAAATCAATACTCTCCATATTTTCTTTTTCTAAAATAGAAAATAATGTTGTCGTCTGAATAGTTTTTGTATCAATAATCATTCCTTTGGATGTAGTTCCAAATAACTTAGCTTTTAACTTTAAATAACTATTATCTGGATCTAAGCTAGATAAAGATGATGTTAGGTTATGTTTATTAAAATTAAATTTTGCTGACTTATTTTCGTTGGATAATGCTTTGTTAAACAAATAAACATCTTTGTTATCACTATATTTTTTTTTCAAAAAGTTAAATATTTCTTCCTGAGGTTCAAACATTAATATTTTTTTTGGTTTGAAATTATTTAAGATTAAATCTGTATAGGTTCCTTTATAAGCTCCAACATCAACAAAATTATTTAAATAGGATACTTCTTTTTTCAAAGTTTTGATAATTCTTCTTTGATGGAAGAATTTATCTAAATAATCAAAAAAAATTATAGCTAGTTTTTCTAATATTTTCATCTAAATTCATCACAGTCTTTTTTGATTAGATATCTAAAAGTTATTTCACCAAGTTTTGTTTTTTTAAAACAACTTGCATTGAAAGTTAATGCTAGTAAATCTTCTAGTCCATTACCAACTACAATTATTTTGTTTATTTGATTTATTTGTAATTTTTTTACAAAAAAACTTTTATAATTGTTATAATACTTTGTATCTTTCAAAGGATAACTCACTGTAGGATGATACCATTGGTTGGGGGAATAATCATTGATGTTCAAAACTGCTGGAATAAACAAATAATCAGTAATTACAGAGAACTTTCCCTTTTCATCTTTAAGAAGATCAATAGATTCTAAAATTATTTCAATTTCTTTATTTGGTTCTTTACTAAAAGTTTTTGTAATCCATTTTAGACCTTTTAGCTTAGTATGTATTATATTTGCGTCTACAGCATTTTCTAAATTAACTTTCTCTAATCTGTGAAATTTTCTTTGCTCATTATATCTTAAATGGTATTTTGTGACGGCAAATAAACAGAGAGCAATAACTGAATATAAGAAAATATTTTTTGTATATCTATTTAAATTACTATTTAAATTATAAGTATGGATAAGGGCAGTTAATAATGGAATTAAAAAAAATATATAATTTTCGTTCATTGTAAGTAATTGATGAAATATCATCAAGGCAGTAAAGCAATTCATAGATAATAAAATTACAAATTCATCTTTTAATTTGTTTTTGTAATAAATTACATTTAAGTAAATAGAGTACATGAATGGAATTATTATAAATTTGAATTCATGCATAATTCCAAAAAAATCAGGCTTCAAATTTGATAACCTATAATCACCTATTGATCCTGCAAAATAAATATATTGGATGAGAAAATTAGATATTGGAATTTCAGTAAAATAAAAAAAAAATATTAAAATTATCAAAGATAAAAAAGAGCCATAAGTTACAGAAAGTAAAAAGCCTTTAATATTATTTGTATTAAAAAGATATATTAAACCTAAAAATGCGATTGCAAATACTCCATACGTAGTTGGAGTTTGTTTACATAAAAATCCAATAATTAAAAATGAAGGAATGAAAAAAAAATATTTTTTATTTTTCTTTTTGACTCCAAAAATGAATAAGCAAAATGCTGATAAAACAAAAATTGTTGCATGATGATCTACAAATGGAACTCCGACACTAGGGTACATTAGTAAAGCAAACATTAAAGTGTAAATTAAATTATATATTTTATTTAAACCTAAAGTTTTAAATAATGTAAAAATTAAAACGGTAATTAAGGAATTAGTTAATGACGAATGTATAATATAGCTTGTCCAGGTTACATCAAAAATTTTGAAAAAAAATGCGTTCAAGTAGTCCATTAAGGGACCAGTTACAAGCCAATAATCTTTAAAAGGTGCTAAACCGTTTAAGACCTTAAAGCCTCCATTAAATAAAACAAAGGAGTCCATTGGCTCAACTCCAAGACTTGAATAGTAAAAGTTTACTAAAAAAGAAAAAAAGATTATTATTATATATAAACTTAAGTAATTAAATTTATTAGTATTTTGCATTTATAAAATATTTCTTAATTATATAAGATATTTTTACAGAGAAGTGTCAATTTTTTTGCCTGCATTAAATAAATCTTGCACAGCTTTTATTGATTTATCAAATTGTTCTTTCTCTTCAGATGATAATTTAATTTCGATAACTTTTTCGACACCATTTTTACCAATAATAACTGGAACACCCGCATAAATGTCTTTTACACCGTATTCTCCATTTAAATACGCTGCGCATGGCAACTCTTTTTTCAAGTCTTTAATATAACTTTCTGCCATCTCAACTCCTGCAGTAGCAGGAGCATAAAAAGCAGACCCTTTCTCAAGATACTTTACTATCTCTGCTCCTCCTTTTTTTGTTCTCTCAACAATCTTATTTAGATCCTCTTGAGTTATTTTTCCATTTTTGACTAAATTTGAAATTAATTCACCATTTACTTTGGTATGATTTAACATTGCTACCATCGTATCGCCATGACCTCCTAAAACAAAAGATTTTATTTTATTTACACTTACATTTAATTTTTCTGATAAAAAATAAATGAATCTAGATGAGTCTAATATTCCTGCCATACCAACTACCTTATTTTTTGGTAAACCAGAATATTTTTGTAATGCCATTACGATAACATCTAAAGGATTTGTAATGCATATGACAAAGGCATTCGGTGATGTATCTTTTATACCTTGAGCTACTTGTTTTATAATTTTAAGGTTTATTCCAAGTAAATCATCTCTAGACATTCCTGGTTTTCTTGGAACGCCAGCTGTTATTATTATAACATCAGAATTTTCAGTATCTTTGTAGTTACTTGTTCCTTTTAAGCTGACGTCAAATCCTTCCACTGGAGATGATTGGGCAATATCTAGTGCTTTACCTTTTGCTATTCCTTCAGCAACGTCAAAAAGAACTATATTTGCTAATCCTTTTAAAGCTATAAGATGAGCTAGTGTTCCACCTATTTGACCGGCCCCTATTAAAGTAATTTTTTTTTTCATTTTTATTTCATTGTTGGCATTACGAATTCTGGGTCAGACTTTAAACCATCTGGCCAACGGGATGTAATTGTTTTTAATTTTGTATAAAATCTTACACCTTCAGGACCATGCATGTGCTGGTCTCCGAATAAAGATCTTTTCCATCCTCCAAAACTATGAAATGCCATAGGTACTGGTATCGGTATATTAATTCCTACCATTCCTATTTTTGCTTTACTTGAAAATGATCTACCGACGTCACCATCTCTAGTGAATATACTTACCCCATTTCCAAATTCATGATCATTGACAAGAGTAAGAGCTTCATCATAGTTTTTTGCTCTAATAACTGAGAGGACTGGTCCAAATATTTCCTCTTTATAAATTCTCATATTTTTTTTAACTTTATCAAACAAGCACCCACCCATATAATAACCTTTTTCATAACCTTGTAATTTTAATTCTCTGCCATCTACTACAAGTTCAGCTCCCTCTTTTACACCAATATCGACATAATTTTTGACTTTTTCTAAGTGTTCTTTTGTAACCAATGGACCCATTTCAGAATTTTTATCCATTCCTGGGCCAACTTTTAAATTTTCAACTTTAGTTTTAAGGTTTTTTACAAGCTGATCACCAATATTTCCAACGGCCACTGCAACAGATTGAGCCATACATCTTTCACCAGCTGATCCATAAGCTGCACCCATTAGACCATTTACTGCTTGATCAAGATCACAATCTGGCATAACAACACAATGATTCTTGGCGCCTCCAAGTGCTTGGACTCTTTTTTCATTTTTAGCACAGTTTTCATAAATGTATTTAGCAACTGGTGTCGACCCTACAAAACTTACAGCAGAAATATTTTTATTATTAATAATTGCATCTACTACCTCTTTATCTCCATTAACAACATTGAAAACTCCATTGGGTAAACCTGCCTCTTTAAATAGTTCTGCAAGTCTAATGGAACATGATGGGTCCTTTTCAGAAGGTTTTAATATAAAAGTATTTCCGCATGCAATTGCCATAGGGAACATCCACATCGGAACCATAGCAGGAAAATTAAAAGGTGTTACTCCCGCACAAACCCCTAATGGTTGCCTGAGTGACCAACTATCAACATTTTTTCCAACATTTTCTGTAAATTCTCCTTTCAACATTTGTGGAATGCCGCATGCATATTCAACTACTTCTAATCCTCTTGTTAAAGAACCTCTTGCATCTTCATAAACTTTTCCATGCTCAGACACTATGATCTTTATTAATTCGTCCTCATTTTTCTCAATTAATTCTTTAAATTTAAATAAAACTCGTGCTCGCTGTAATGGTGGGGTGTTAGACCAATTTAAAAAAGCTTGTTGAGCTACTTCTACTGTATTATTTAAATCTTCGTTACTGCCGAGTTTTACTTTGGCTGTAGCTTCACCTGTTGCAGGATTGTAAATAAATGAGGTTCTCTTAGAATTTCCAGAATACTTTTTTCCTTCAACAAAATGATCAATTATTTTCATAGCCTTTGAATAAATAAGCTTTTAGCTTGTTGCAAGCATTTTTTTTATAGAGCCAATTGCTTTCGCCGGATTAAGACCTTTAGGACAAGAATTAGTACAATTCATTATAGTATGGCATCTGTAAAGCTTTAACTCATCCGCAACTTTTTTTAATCTTTCTTTTTTTTCTTCGTCTCTACTATCACTTATCCATCGATAAGCTTGAAGTAGCACTGCAGGACCTAAATATTTATCTCCATTCCACCAATAACTTGGACATGATGTAGAGCAGCAGGCACATAATATACACTCGTAATATCCATCGAGTTTTGATCTATCTTTCTGAGATTGTAAAATTTCTTGTTTTTCAGTATCAGTTTTGGAAGTCTTTAACCATGGTTGTATTGACTCGTATTGTTTGTATAAATTACTTAAGTCTCCTATCAAATCTTTTATAACTTTCAAATGTGGTAATGGATAAATATTCAATTCTCCTTTAATGTCGCTATGAGATTTAATACATGACAATGTATTTATTCCGTCTACATTCATAGCGCACGAACCGCAAACGCCATGCGCACAAGATCTTCTAAAAGTTAACGAAGAATCAATTTCATTTTTTATTTTAAATAGAATATCTAATACTTTTGGTCCGCAATTATCCATATCCACTTCAAAAGTATCTATTCTAGGATTTTTTCCATCATCAGGATTCCATCTATAAACATTAACTTTTTTTAAGTTTGTAGAGCCCGTCTTGTCTTTGAAATATTCTCCCTTAACTATTTTTGAATTGTTTGGAAGGGAAAATTCAGCCATTAATATACTCTCTCTTTAGGTGGAAAATATTGAACATCATTGGTCAAAGTTCTTGCGTGAACATCTCTGTATTTAACTTTAACTTCTTTTCCGTTTTGCCAGGCCAAAGTATGTTTCATAAATTTTTTATCATCTCTCTTCGAAAAGTCCTCTCTAGCATGAGCTCCTCTACTTTCTTTTCTATGATATGCTGAGTCCATAGTTGTCATAGCTTGTCTAATTAGATTATCAAATTCTAGGGACTCTACAAGATCGGTATTAAATAAAAGCGATTTATCTTTGACAGATATATCTTCTAAGCCTTCAAATGGTTTTCTAATTTCGTCTACTCCCTCTTTTAAAGTTTTTTCAGTCCTAAAAACTGCACATTTACTTTGCATTGTTTTCTGCATTGATAATCTAAGTTGAGAAGTATTTGTTTCTCCTTTTGAGTTTCTTATTTTATCAAATCTATCAAGGCATTTATCAACCTCGCTTTGAGGTGAGTCTTCGTGTGGTGTGTTGGGTTTAACTAGTTCTGCAGCTCTCTTAGCAGCAGCCTTTCCAAAAACTACTAAATCTATTAATGAATTTGAACCTAACCTATTAGCTCCATGAACAGAAACACAAGCTGCTTCGCCTATTGCCATTAGCCCAGGAACAACTTTCTCAGATCCATTTAAGGTTAGAACTTCTGCTTTATAATTTGTAGGAATTCCTCCCATATTATAATGAACTGTAGGAACAACTGGTATCGGATCTTTTGTGACGTCAACACCTGAAAACGTTTTTGCGGACTCCGCTATACCTGGCAGTCTATCATCAATTACTTTAGGGTCTAAATGATCTAAATGGAGATGTACGTGATCTTTTTCTTTTCCAACTCCACGTCCCTCATTTATTTCTATCGCTATAGATCTGCTAACAACATCTCTCGAAGCAAGATCTTTTGCATTTGGCGCATATCTTTCCATAAATCTTTCGCCCTTAGAATTTAATAAAAATCCTCCTTCTCCTCTCACTCCCTCAGATATAAGACATCCAACTCCATATATTCCTGTAGGGTGAAACTGAACAAATTCCATATCTTGTAATGGCAAACCTGCTCTTAAAACCATTCCATTTCCGTCTCCTGTGCATGTATGAGCAGATGTAGCTGAGTAATAAATTTTTCCGTAACCTCCAGTAGCAATTATTGTTATGTGAGATTTAAATCTATGTATTGTTCCGTCATTCAAATTCCAAGCTATCAATCCCTTGCATTCACCATTTTTCATAATTAAATCCAATGCAAAGTACTCAATAAAAAATTCTGTATTATGTTTTAATGCTTGTCCGTATAAAGTATGTAAAATAGCATGACCAGTTCTGTCTGCCGCTGCGCAAGTTCTTTGAACTGTTCCATTACCATAATTTTTAGTCATTCCTCCAAAAGGTCTTTGATATATTTTTCCATCTTCAGTCCTACTAAATGGCACACCATACTTATCTAGTTCTTTGACAGCTTTTGGAGCCTCTTTGCAGAGGTATTCGATCGCATCCTGGTCTCCTAACCAGTCAGAGCCTTTTACAGTGTCATACATATGCCATCTCCAGTCATCTTCGCCCATGTTACCTAGCGCTGCTGAAATTCCACCCTGAGCGGCAGAAGTATGGCTCCTAGTCGGGAATACTTTTGAAATACAAGCTGTCTTTAAACCTGCCTCTGATAAACCTACAGCTGCTCTTAAACCAGAACCACCAGCTCCCAAGACAACTACGTCGTATTCATGATCGATAATTTTATAGCTTTTCATATTATAAATTATAAATGGTTATTATAGTCCCCAAAGACAATAGTATAGCAAAAATAAATACCAACTTATTTGCGACATTTTTGATTTTTTCATTGCTCATATAATCCTCAAAAATCTCACTTATTGTTAAAGAATAGAAAAAAAGGGATAAAAAAACAAAAATTGAGAACAAAATTTTTGATGGTTGTTCACTTAAAAAAGCAATTAAACTATTGTAGTCATTATTTATGATGGAAACAAAATTTATAATAAACCAAGCCATAAATGGGATTAAAAACAAAGAACTGAACTTAATAAATAACCATTTTTTTGTTGATTTATTCATAGTTAAAGACTCACTCCCAAAAAGTAAATAATAATTGCAAGTAAAAAAGACAAAATTAAAGTTGCGTAACCAGTGATTTTCGAAATTTTTAAATCAAATCCATAACCTGCATCCCAAATTAAATGTCTAATTTCGTTGAGTATATGGAAACTAAATGTCCAACATAGTGAAATAGATATAAATTTTCCAAAAAAACTATTTAAAATATTTTCAAATAAAATCTTTTCATTATTAATTGTAAATAAAAACCAAATACATATTAAACTTATAGCAATAGCGTTGATCACACCTGTTATTCTATGAGTAATAGACAACAAAGATGAGATTTGCCATTTATATATTTGCAAATGTGGAGTTAAAGGATTTTTATCGTATTCCATAAAAATTTTATTTAATTCCGTACTTTACTAATGTTTCTGCAATTTGCACTGAATTAAGTGCCGCTCCTTTCAAAAGATTATCTGAAACTATCCACATATTAATTGCTTTTTCATTAGACCTGTCTTTTCTTACTCTAGAAATATAAGTTTTTAAATCATCCTGAGCTTCGAGTGGAGTGATATAACCTCCATCAACATGTTCATCGACGAGTTTACAACCTGAGGTCTCACTTAATAATTTTTTAACTTCACCAATATTATAATTTTTTTCAAATTCTACATTTACTGACTCGGAGTGTGATGTAATAACTGGAACTCTTACGCAAGTTGCAGAAACTTTTATCTTTTCACTTAATATTTTTTTTGTTTCATTTTCCATTTTCCACTCTTCTTTGGTGTACCCGTCTTCCACAAATACATCTATGTGGGGGATTAAATTAAAAGCTATTTGTTTAGTAAAGTTTGTTGATTTAATTTTTTTTTTCTCTAAAAAATCTTTTGTCTGACTCATTAGTTCATCCATGGCAGCTTTACCGGCTCCAGAAACAGCTTGATATGTTGAAACTACTACTCTTTTAATATTAAATTTTTGGTGCAGTGGATTAAGCGCTAAAACCATTTGAATAGTAGAGCAATTTGGATTTGCTATAATATTTTTATGCTTTTTGATATCCTCTGAGTTTACCTCGGGTACAATAAGGGGAACATCTTTATCCATTCTAAAAAATTTTGAATTATCGATTACAATAGTTTTTTGAGAGGCTTTTTTTGCATATTTTTCTGAAATAGAACTTCCTGCAGCAAAAAAAGTTATATCTGCTTTTTCAAAATCAAAATTTTCTAATGCAACCACATTCAAGTCATTGCCTTTAAATTTTATTTTTTTTCCTAAACTATTTTTTGAGGCAACTAAATGTAATTCTTTAATGTCTAATTTAGACTTTTCTAAAATATCAATCGTTTTTCTTCCTACGTTTCCCGTAGCACCAATAATTGCAAATTTCATTTTGTTAATATTAATTTAATTTTGATATAATTGCATCACCCATCTGAGAAGTGGTAACTTCTTTCTTCCCTTTAGATGCAATATCCTTTGTTCTAAGACCGTCATTTAAAACTTTTTGAACAGCTTGATCTAATAAATCAGCCTCTCTATCTAAATCCAAGGAATATCTTAGAGCCATTGACAAACTAAGAATTGTTGCGATCGGATTGGCAACATTTTTTCCAGCTATATCTGGTGCCGATCCATGAACAGGTTCATAAAGTGATCTCAGCTTTCCATTTTTATCTTTGGAGCCTAATGAGGCAGATGGAAGAAGTCCTAAGGAACCAGTTAACATAGCTGCCTCATCTGATAGCATGTCTCCAAATAAGTTATCGGCTAAAATTACATCAAATTGTTTTGGATTTCTCAAAAGCTGCATTGCACAGTTATCTGCTAACATGTGCTCTAATTCAACGTTTTTATATTCTTTATCTTTCAAATCTTGAACTTCTTCTCGCCATAAGACCCCAGCTTCCATTACATTTGATTTTTCACATGAAGTTACTTTGTTTTTTCTTTTCTTGGCAAGATCAAACGCCACTTTTGCTATTCTTTTGATTTCAGTGGTAGTATACGTATGTGTATTAATTCCTTTGCGTTCATTGTTCTTAATTGGCTCTATACCACGAGGTTCACCAAAATATATGCCGCCTGTAAGTTCTCTCACAATCATAATATCTAATCCTGAAACTATTTCAGGTTTTAGAGTAGAAGAGTCAACCAGTTGTTCAAAGCAAATTGCTGGTCTTAAATTTGCAAATAGTTTTAACTCTTTCCTCAATTTTAAAAGAGCTCTCTCAGGTTTTTTTGAGAATTCTAATTTATCCCACTTTGGTCCTCCACATGCTCCTAGTATAACAGCATCACACTCTAAAGATTTATAAAAAACTTCATCTGTAATTGGAATTTTGTGTGCATCTATCGATGCACCCCCGACTAGCTCTTCTTCAATTTTAAAGTCTAAAGATTTATTTTTATTTAACCATTCAATTATTTTCTTTACTTCTCTTACTACCTCGGGTCCAATGCCATCTCCAGGCAATAATAGTAATTTTCTAGTGTTAGATATTGCCATTATTTAAATCCAAGGTTTGGTTTTATTCATAGAATTTTCAAATTTTTCTATATTAGGTATTTTTTTAAGTGAGAGACCTATATTATCTAAACCTTCTAAAAGTCTTTTTTTCTTTGCAGCTTCTATATCAAATGTCAATTTTTTATTACCATAAAGAATTTCTTGCTCATTTAAATCAACTTCGATCTCTTCTTTTCTTTTAGAATATTCAGATAATTCTTGAATTGATTTATCGTCAATAATTATAGGAAGGATGCCATTGTTAAAACAGTTATTATAAAAGATATCAGCAAAACTTGGGCTTATTACACATCTTATGCCAAAGTCGAGTAAGGCCCATGGAGCGTGTTCTCTTGAAGAACCACAGCCAAAATTTTTTCCTGCTAATAGAATTTTTGATTTTGAATATGGATCATTATTTAATATAAATTTTTCAATTAATTTGCCACTTTCATCATATCTCATTTCATAGAATAGACTTTTTCCTAAACCAGTTCTTTTAATAGTTTTTAAAAACTGCTTAGGAATTATCATGTCCGTATCTATATTCATTAAAGGAATATGTGCGGGTATACTTTTTAATTTAATAAATTTTTCCATTTAATTAATTTCTCTTACGTCAGCTAAATAGCCCTTTATTGCTGCAGCCACAGCCATTCCTGGGCTTACAAGATGAGTTCTGCCGCCTCTTCCTTGTCTACCTTCAAAATTTCTATTTGAAGTTGATGCACATCTTTCTTTTGATGAAAGCTGATCTTCATTCATTCCTAAACACATAGAGCATCCTGGTTCTCTCCATTCAAATCCTGCGTTTTTAAAAACTTTATCAATACCTTCTTCCTCGGCTTGTTTTTTAACTAATCCCGATCCTGGAACAACCATTGCACTTACATCGCTTGCTATTTTTTTTCCTTTTAATAGTTTTGCAGCCAGCCTTAAATCTTCTATTCTTCCATTTGTACAACTTCCGATGAAGATCTTGTCTACTTTAATGTCAGAGATTTTCATTTTAGGTTTTAAACCCATGTATTCTAGTGATCTGTACATAGCTGTTCTTCTGTCTTTATCTTTTTCTTTTTCTGGATCTGGTACCTCTCCAGTAATTGGAGAGACGTCTTGCGGTGATGTTCCCCATGTAACTAATGGTTCAATATCTTTTGCATCAATGTTTACTTCTTTATCAAACTTTGCATCGCTATCAGAAAAAAGTTTTTTCCAATGTGCAACTGCTTTCGTCCAATTCTCACCTTTTGGAGACATCGGTCTATCTTTAAAATACTCTATAGTTTTATCATCTGGAGCTATCAATCCTGCTCTGGCGCCAGCTTCTATAGTCATATTGCATATAGTCATACGTTGCTCTACGCTTAAGTTTCTTATTACTTCACCAGCAAATTCAATTACATAACCTGTTCCGCCTGCAGTTCCGATTGTTCCGATTATTTTTAGGATAACATCCTTTGACGTAACTCCAGTCGGTAACCTTCCGTTCACATTTACTCTAAAATTTTTAGATTTTTTTTGAATTAAAGTTTGAGTAGCTAATACGTGCTCTACTTCAGAAGTACCTATTCCAAATGCAAGAGATCCGAAAGCTCCGTGTGTAGCTGTGTGGCTGTCTCCACATACAATTACTGTCCCTGGTTGTGTAAAACCTTGCTCAGGTCCAATAATATGAACTATCCCTTGTCGCTTATCATTCACATCAAATAAATTTATTCCAAATTCTTTACAATTATTTCTTAAAGTGTCAACTTGAATTTTAGATTGCTTATCAGATATACCTTTCGATCTATCAGTAGTTGGAACATTGTGATCTGGAACAGCTAAAGTAAGTTTTGGTTTTCTAACTTGTCTGCCTTGAATTCTTAACCCTTCAAAAGCTTGAGGACTAGTGACCTCATGAACAAGATGTCTATCAACATAAAGTAAAGCTGTTCCATCGTTGTCTTCGTGGACAAGGTGGTCATCCCAAATTTTATCGTAGAGTGTTTTTGACATATGAGAATATTATTTTTTTGGTTTATTCTCGGCTTCCAATTTTTTATCAGAAGTCTGTTTTTTAACTTTTGATACTTCAGTTTTTTTTTCGTCAATTGATGTTTCTTTTTTGATTTTATCATCCGACGCTGCATTCTCAACAGCTTGTTTAGGCTCTGGTGCGATGTCGATACCAATCTTTTTTTTTATTTTTTCGGCTATCCTTGCTGATTTTCCTTTTCTGTCTCTTAAATAATATAATTTTGCTCTTCTTACTTTTCCAGATCTGACAATTTTAATAGAACTTACATTTGGACTATAAAGTGCAAAGGTTCTTTCTACACCTTCTCCAAAAGATATTTTTCTAACTGTAAATGAAGAATTTATATCTCTATTTTTTTTTGCTATACAAACACCTTCAAAATATTGAATTCTCTCTCTTTTGCCTTCGATAATTTTTACACCTACCTTAATTGTATCTCCAGGAGAAAAATCAGCTATCTTTTTTGAAGAAAGTATTCTTTTTACAGATTCTCTATTTATGTCTTCTATATTTTTCATTATTTTTTATCTTTTAAATATTTTTCCCAAAGATCAGGTCTCTGGCGACGTGTTATATCCTCAGATTGAGATAAACGCCAGCTTTTAATTTTCGCATGATCACCTGAAAATAGTACATCTGGAACACTTTTGCCTTCCCAAATTTTGGGTTTTGTAAATTGAGGGTACTCCAAAAGACTATTTTCAAAAGTTTCATCTTTTATGGAGTCTTTGTTTCCTAACACTCCTGGTATAAGTCTTAAAACAGCATCTAATATTACAAATGCAGCGGTTTCACCGCCTGATAAAACATAATCTCCTATGCTTATTTCCTCAATATTTCTCGTAGATAATAAACGATCATCTACTCCTTCAAAATGACCGCAAATTAAATTAATGCCATTTTGTTTGCTGAAAGAATTAGCAAAACTTTGATTAAATTTTTTACCTTTTGGAGACAAATAAAAAATTTTTTCTCCCTTAGAAATATTTTTATCTAAAGAATTCGCTACTATATCAGGCTTCATTAACATTCCGCTTCCGCCACCAAATACAGTGTCGTCAACAGTTTTGTGTTTATCATCAGCGTAGTCTCTAATATTTACAGTTTTTAGACTCCACAAGCCATTTCTCATAGCCTTTCCGTAAATTCCTCCAGCTAAAGGGCCGGGGAAAGTCTCTGGATATAAAGTAAATATTTTTACTGCGTACATTATTTTTTAGGTTCCTCTTTTTTAGCTTCTTGTTTAGGAGCTTCTTGTTTAGGTTCCTCTTTTTTAGCTTCTTGTTTAGGAGCTTCTTGTTTAGGTTCCTCTTTTTTAGCTTCTTGTTTAGGAGCTTCTTGTTTAGGTTCCTCTTTTTTAGCTTCTTGTTTAGGAGCTTCTTTTTTAGCTTCTTGTTTAGGAGTATCTTTTTTGGGCTCGTCCGTTTTTTTTCTCTCTTTTTTCGGAACAGCTTTTTGAGGATTATTACCCGGTTTTGGCATTGGCATTAACTGAGCCTCACCTAAAATTCTTGAAACCCTTAAAGTTGGCTTAGCCCCTTTGCTTATCCAATATTTTACTCTTTCGGCCTCTACCTTTATTCTCTCTTTCTTGTCTTTCGGAAGAAGTGGATTAAATAATCCAATCTTTTCTACAAATCTTCCATCTCTAGGTGCTCTACTGTCGGCTACAACAATTTTGTATACCGGTCTTTTTCTTACTCCCCCCATTGATAGTCTTATTTTTAACATATGTTACCCCTCATTTTAGTTGATTTAATAATTCATCAGGAATATTTCCTGATGGAATTCCTTTTCCTTTAGACATTTTTTTCATCATGTCTGACATCATCTTAAATTGTTTTAGAAGTTTATTAATTTTAGAAATATCTAAGCCACAGCCTGTAGCTATTCTTTTTTTTCTTGATCCGCTTATAATTTTAGGATTTTCTCTTTCATTTGGTGTCATTGAAAGAATAATCGCTTCATTGTCACTTAACATTTTTTCATCAAACGATGAGTTTTCCATTTGTTGTTTAATCTTATTAGCTCCAGGCAACATAGACATCACACTTCCCATACCACCCATTTTTTTCATTTGTCTTAGTTGGGATAGATAATTTTCCATTGTGAATATTCCCTCTTTTAATTGAGCTTCAGTGTCTTTTAACTTTTTTTCATCGAGATCTTTAGTTGCTTTCTCAACTAAAGAAACAATATCGCCCATCCCTAATATACGCTTAGCTATTCTTTCAGGGTGAAAGCTCTCGAGTTCATCAATCTTTTCACCAACACCCATTAATTTTATTGGTTTGCCAGTAACCTCCTTCATACTTAAAGCAGCTCCACCTCTTCCGTCGCCATCTACTCTAGTTAAAATTATACTTGAAATATTAACTGCCTTATCAAATTCACTTGCTACATTTACAGCTATCTGACCAGTAAGAGAGTCTGCTACTAAAATTGTTTCTGTTGGTCTCACTAAACTTTTAATTTGCTTTACTTCTGTCATCATTGGTAAATCTATTTGAGTTCTTCCTGCTGTATCGAATATAATTACATCTGCTCCATTTAGATTAGCTGTATTCATTGCACGACTAGCAATTTCGGAGGGTTGCTGATTTTGAACAATTGGTAAACTTAAAATATCATTATTATCTGCAAGAATTTTTAATTGTTCTTGAGCAGCAGGTCTATAGACATCCAAACTCACTAGCATGGTCTTTTTCTTAAATTTTTTTTCTATAAAATGAGCTAACTTTGCTGAAGTTGTTGTTTTACCGGAACCTTGTAGTCCTAAAATTAATAAACTAACTGGGCTTGAAGATTTTAAATTTATTTCTTCATTTTTGTTACCTAATAAATTTATTAATTCATCATTTACAATTTTAACTACCATTTGGCCTGGAGTAGTGGACTCTATGATTTCTTGTCCTATAGCTTTTGGCTTAACTCTTTCTATAAAATTTTTTGTGACTTGAAGCGAGACATCTGCTTCCAGTAATGCCTGTCTAATTTCTACTAAACCAATATCAACTTGCTCTTTGGTTAAAGAAGGAGCCTGTTTTAATTTAGAAAAAATATTTTCTAATCTATTTGTTAAATTTTCAAACATTTATAATCATCCAACACCTATCGCACCAGTGGGCGAACCCTCGCTGACTGGTGTCGATCCTCTTATTTCTAAGAGCACCGCAAAAACACATGAATTTGCGGAAAGTGGCTGAAGTTACAATTAGGGGTTTTAAAAGTCAATGAATAATTATACTAATCAATAATGGTAGCGATTAATGCTTATAGAATGGATGGATTAGGAAATGATTTTATCATCATAGATAGAAGAGAAAACTTTATAGAAATAAAAAAGAATAAAATCATTGAGCTTGGAAATAGGGCTAATATTGGCTTTGACCAAATAATCTTTATCGAAAAACAGAGAGAAGACTCTTATCCAATTACAATTTATAACTCTGATGGTGGTGAAGTAAGTGCGTGTGGAAATGGAGCAAGATGCGTGGCTTATCTTTTAAGTGAAAACTTAAATACAAAAAAAATACAAATTAAAACAAATAACAGATTACTTAATGCGAAAATAGTTGGGGATTTTCAGGTAGAGCTGGAAATGGGAAAACCTTTATTAGGGTCAGAAGAGATACCACTGTCAAAAAAAATCAATCCAAGCAACGTAGTTTTGGATATTAATGATCAAAAGTTTTCTGAAGGTTTTTGTGTTAACGTAGGAAATCCACATATAATTTTTTTTGATAAAAATTATCTGAAGCATGACTTAAGGGTTATAGGTCCTAAAATTGAAAATCATGATCTTTTTCCAGAAAAAACTAATGTTACATTTGCTAATGTAATTGATAAAAAAAACATCGAAGTTAAAGTTTGGGAACGTGGTGCGGGACTTACAAAAGCTTGTGGCACAGCTGCTTGTGCAACTGCTGTTGCTTCTTTTTCTAAAAATCTCACTGAAAGAATAGTACAAATTGCTTTTGATCAAGGATCTTTAAAAATTGAGTATAATAAAGATAAAAATATTTTTATGACAGGACCTGTTTCAAAAATTAATAAATTAAGTATTTCAATATAATGAATTTATTAGAAAAATTTAAATTAGGATTAAATAAAAGTTCTTCCTCTTTATCTGAGGGAATAAATAACATCTTTAAAAAGAGAAAAGTTGATCAAGATATTTTACAAGAATTTGAAGATTTATTAATTGGTTCAGATGTTGGTATTGAAACTGCTCAAAATCTTAAGAATGATTTTGAAAAATTTAGAATAGATAAAAAAATAGATGATCACAAAGAAATTCTTAAATTGTTGGCTGATAAACTTTCTCTAGAACTACTTAAGTACGAAAAGAATTTAAATGACCTTGGAAATAATAAGTCTGCAGTTATTGTTGTCTCAGGAGTAAATGGAGTTGGAAAGACTACAACGATTGGAAAAATGGGAAAATTTTTTAAAGACAATAACAAGTCAGTTGTTTTTGGAGCCGCAGATACTTTCAGGGCTGCTGCTATTGATCAATTAGAGCTTTGGGCTAGAAAAATAAAAGTGGATATTATCAAATCTGAAACTGGTAGCGATCCCGCGTCTGTAGCTTTCAAGACCGCTGAATTCACCAAAAAAAATCGTATTGATATTGCACTTATAGATACAGCGGGAAGATTACAAAACAAAAAAAACTTAATGGAGGAATATAAAAAAATAATCAATGTTTTAAAAAAAATAGATAATGATTATCCTAATGAAATAATTTTAGTTCTTGATGCTACAACAGGACAGAATGCCTTAAACCAAGTAGAAGAATTTTCTAAAATACATAACTTGACTGGCTTAATAATTACTAAATTAGATAGTACTGCAAAAGGTGGCATAGTTTTAGCCATCTGTAAGAAATACAAATTACCAATAATTGCTGTTGGGATGGGAGAAAAAGAAAACGACCTTCAACCCTTCAAAGCAGATTTGTTTGCAAAAACTTTGCTCTCAATTAATTAATATTTATTTATAAAGTTTTTTATTTCTGAGAGTAAATTATCATTGAAAGTAAGCATGTGATCATCCTCTTCTACCTGTAAAAATTTTTTTGGTTTATTTGCAATTTCAAATAATCTTTTTCCCATATAGAATGGAACGATGTTATCCCTTTTACCATGCATTATCAAAATTGGAGTTTTTATGTTTTTAATTTTTTTTTCTGAATTATATTTATCTTTTAATAACAATTTCACTGGTAAATATGGATAATAAATTTTTGCTGCTTTTTCCATTGATGTGTATGGTGACTCCAAAATGATACTATTAAATTCATTTGATTGACCAATTTCAACCGCAACTCCTGTTCCAAGTGATTCTCCATATAATATAATGTTTTCGGTTGCGACGCCCTTGTCGTTTAACCATTTCACTGCTTTTTTTGCATCTTCATATAGATTGATCTCATTAGGCTTTCCAGAGTTACCGCTAAAGCCTCTCCAAGATATAATTAAAACGTTCAAGTTTAGTTCATTAAATCTGTTGAGCTTGTATGATCTATTAAATAAATTTCCTGCATTTCCGTGGAGAAATAGAATTGTTTTATATTTTTTTAAATCTTTTTCAATCAACCAAGACTTTAGTTTAATATTTTTATCAACTTCTATAAAAAGTTCTTTGTAATTAAAATTAATAGGATCGTCTAAATAATTGTTTTCACTGGGAAGATAAAGTAATTTTCTTTGATTTACATAAATCAAAGTTAACAAAATCAAATAAATTACTAATGTAGAAGAAATTAGAATATAAATATATTTCATATTGTTTTTATTTTTCTTGCTATATATACACCAGCAAAAACTAATGCACCTCCATAATAATGGAAAGGCAGTAACATTTCTTCAAAAAGAATAATTCCAAATATTGCACCATAAACAGCGAACAAATAAAGCGTGAATCCTGTTAACGATGCACCTAAATATCTTTGTACCTTTGTGTACAAACTAAATGCGATTATACCTGGTGAAATAGCGGCAAACAAAACCCATGCTAAAAAAGTAGAATTGAATTTAGTATCAAAAAATAAAGATTCTTCTAATATGTAAAAAGGAAACAATGAGATGAAACCAAAAAAGGCGATCAAAGTAAATCTTCCCATTAAACTAAATTTACTTTTCCAGTTTAAAAGATAAATTGAATATAGGGCCCAGCCAATTGCAGCACCTAACATCCAAAAATCTCCGGTTGTGAAACTAAAATTTATTAGGTAATTAAAATTACCTTTTGTAATTATGGTGACAACTCCGATCAAACAAATTATGAGTCCTACTATTCTATTTAAACTAATTTTTTCACTAAACAAAAATACCGACAGAATTACAATAAAAACTGGAGAGGAGGTATATATGATTCCCATATTAGCCATTGTGGTAGACATACCAGCAATAAAAGGGAATGCTCCACAAACTCCACACCCCATTAAACCCAAGAAAAATAATTTATAAAATTCTTTTTTTAAAAATTTTCTTTTTTTATAAATTTCAGAATAAAAAAAAGGTAATAAAATTAGAAATACAAAAAACCATCTCCAAAAAGCTAATGAGATTGGCGGAACATATTCTACACCACCTCTTGCAACTATTATATTTGTTGCCATAAATATAGGCTGTACAAATAATAATATATAAGGAAAAAAATTATTATTTTTTGTCGTAGAAGGCTTCATAAAGCATCATGACAATTACTATTCCCATTAGAATATAAACTGGCAAAACGTCAAAGAAACCAATCATCATAGATCTTGTTAAAGTAGTTGCTAATCCAAGTAGAAAAGCAATACATAAAACACATCCGGTAATAGTAGCAAATTTTCTATTCATCTTTACAATTTTTCTCCAACCAATTAGCAGTTCCTAAAAATCTTAAATCATCTAACTTGTCACCAACAAGCTGCACACCTAATGGTAAGTCATTTTCACCGGTAAGTAAAGGAAGTGAAATAGCTGGTAATCCCATATAGGTCCAAATTTTTTGAAAATCTGCACTGCCAGTGGACCTCAAACCTTTGTCTGCAACTCCGCTAGAAGATGGAGTAATAATACCATGGTAGTCCTCAAAAACTTCTTTATATGACTCATAACTTCTTTTCATAAAATCTATGGCATCTGTATATTCTTTAGCTGAATATTTTAATCCTCTTCCAATCGCCTCCCTCATCTCTTTTGAAAGTTTTGTTTTATCTTTATTATAGTAAACCTGAAAATTATTAGCTAAATCAGTTTCATGAATAATTTGGTGATATTTAGGAATTTCTTTAAAATATGAGGGAGTATCAAAGATCTCAATATTTTTTTTAAAATTTTTAATCAAAAATTCAAAAGCTTTTTGAGACTCTTTGCCAATATTTTTCCACTTATCAGTTTTATAAAAGATGAATTTTGGTTCAAAATGAGGTCCTTCATCACAAACTTTAAGCATGTCATCTGCAGCAAAATGAACTGTCGCTGGATCATATAAATCTTTTTTAATTAAAGATTTTGCTAGTAAAGCCACATCTTTAACTGTTTTACCAAAAACTCCCATTGTGTCTAATTTATCAGAACACTTTAGTACTCCACTTCTCGAGATTAAGCCGTAAGAGGGTTTGTAACCAACTACCCCACAGTAGGAAGCTGGTCTAATTATTGAGCCTCCAGTTTGAGATCCAATCGAAAGATGGGCCATGTGAGATGCAACTACAGCAGCTGATCCACTTGATGATCCACCAGGAGTTCTTGTGTAATCGTGAGGATTGGTTGTTTTGCTAGGATGTATATATGCTAATTCACAGGTTACTGTTTTACCCATAATAATCGCACCAGCATTTTTTAAAAGATTCACTATTTCAGAGTCTTGAGAGCTTGACATTTTTTTCCGAAAAACTGTGCCACATTCTGTTGGCATGTCAAAAGTCCCAATAATATCTTTTACAGCTACAGGTAGGCCATGAAGTGCGCCTAAGGGTTTGCCTGATTTTCTGTATTCGTCTTTTTCTTTTGCTTTTTCCATGAGAAGTTTTTTATCAAAGAATGCCCAAGCCTTGACGTCTTTTTCAAATTTTTTAATTCTTTCTAAATAAGCTTCACAAACTTCGACGGAGGATATTTCACCTTTTTTAATTTTCTCAACTAAATCGTGAGCCGAGGTTGTTGTAATATTTTCCATGGAAAATTAATTTGCAAATAATGTGTCCGGTAACCACAATGCTATACCTGGAAATAGGTACATTAAAACCATTGATAAAATTACTATCGATAAAAATGGCATTATTCCTCTAAATATTTCCATTAACTCAACATTTTTATTTTGAACTCCCTTTAAATAATATGCTGACATGGCCATGGGGGGAGTTAAAAATGAAGTTTGAAGGTTAAGTGCAATTAACATAGCAAAGAAATACGGATTAACACCAAAGAATTCTACAAGAGGTAAAAAAATTGGAACAAAAATAATTAAAATTTCTGTCCACTCTAATGGCCAACCTAAAAGAAAAATTATTATCTGTGTAATAACTAAAAACTGCCAAGGTTGTATATTCATAGATTTAAAGAAATGCTCAAATACCTCGTGACCACCTAAATACGAGAATACTGAAGCAAATGTCCAAGAACCAATAAACAGCCACATTATCATTGCAGTTGTTTTAGCTGTAAGAAATACTGACTCTTTAAAATTTTTCCATTTAAGCGTTTTATAAAAATAAGATAATACTAAAGATCCGAAAGCTCCTACTGCTGCTGCTTCTGCAGGAGTAGCTAAACCTCCAAGAATTGTACCTAAAACAAGTATTATTAAAGAGAACAACGGTAAAAATGATACCAGAACTTCTTTTAATATGACTGCTCTAGGTGGTATCTCTTCCGCAGGCGGCTTTGGTGCAAGTGAAGGATTTAAATAAGCTCTAGTAATTGCATAGATTATATAAAGACCTGCTAACATTAATCCTGGAAAAATTGCAGCTGCAAATAATCTTAAAGGTGATAGCTGTGCAATAACAGAGTAAACTATAAGCATAATACTTGGGGGAATTAGTATTCCTAAACAACCACCTGAACAGATAACTCCTGAGGCAAATTTTTTATCATAACCGGCTTTCACCATAGCGGGCCATGCTAGCAATCCCATTAATGTTACAACAGCTCCAATAATTCCTGTTGCTGTTGAAAATAAAGCGCAAGTAATTAATGCTGCCACTGCCATCGAAGCAGGGAGTCCGTGACAAGCCAATCTAATAGCAAAAAATAATCTTGAAACTATTCCAGCTCGCTCCACTAGATATCCCATAAATAAAAATAATGGGACGGCGGTTAGGACTGTATTGTCCATTACAGTATAAGTATTTTGAACAAATAATTGAAAAATTCTATTATCCAATAAATGTTCCATACGTGTTGGATCAAAATAAGCATAGTATCCAAAGCCAACACCCATCGCCATTAATGTAAATGCAATTGGGAATCCAAGAAGCACTGCAAATAAAAATATTACCATCATTAAAATTGCAATTTCTGGATTAGTTAAACTAAATAACATCTTTTTGATCCTCGTCTTGAGAAGTTCTCATTAAAATTTTTTCAGTTTCTTCTGCTACAACCATCCTTGCAGGCCAGTGGCCTGTTTGTATACATATGATGGATCTACAAACTTCACTTATACCCTGTATAATTAATAAAATACCTGCTGCTGGAATTAAAGATTTCGCCATATAAATTTGTATTTGTGCTGGACTATTCCAACTTGTCTCTTTAATTTTCCAAGCTAAAGACGCATACTCATAACCGTAAAAAGCAAGTGCAATTACGCCAGGAAAGAAAAATATAAAATATAATACTAAATCAATATAACCTTGTGTTCTAGGTTTAAAAAGTCTGTAAATTACGTCCCCTCTTACGTGAGCTTCAGTTGATAAAGTATAAGCACCTGCCATCATAAATATTGCTCCGTACATCTGCAAACTAAAGTCAAAATTCCACAGTGTTGGTGCATTAAAAGCTTTTGCCATGAAAACCTCATAGCATGTCCCGCCCATTAAGATCACGATGCACCAAGAAAATGCTTTTCCTACTGATGTGCTCAATTGATCTGCAAAAAAGATAAAAGATCGCATAAAAATAAACTATTCCAATTTTTAAAGAATTTCCATAAAAAAAGGGGGCAAAAATGCCCCCTCAATTTTTTTAGTTAAATATTAGATTTTAACTTTTGCTAAAGAGCCAAATTCATTCTCATAAGCCAGTTTATAGTTAGGCTGATTCATGAGTAAGTATTTCATAACTCTTTTTGCATAAGCTTTTTGTGAGTTCACAATTTTCTTAAAGAAAGGATCTTTTTTGTTAAAGTCGCCTATAACTTTATCCCAACCTTTAAGCTGTTGAGCTAAGATCTCATCAGAAGTTTGATAAACATTTACTTTGTGTTGGTTCATCAATTTAGATAAGTCAGCTGAGTATCTCACTAGAGCTTTAAAGTAGTTGTCTGTGTTTGCAGCATAAGCAGCGTTTTTTAGGATTGCCTGGTGTTGAGGGCTTAATCCATTAAACGTTTTCTTATTCACTGGAATTTCAAACATCTCTTGTGATTGGTGGAAGCTTCCTAAGTGATAGTGCTTAGAAACATCTTGCATACCAAACTGAGAGTCTGAAGTAGGGTTGTTAAACTCAGCAGCTTCAATCAAACCTGTTTTCATTGCAGGTTGAATTTCACCACCTGGAAGTTGTCTTACAACCATTCCCATAGCCGTTAAAACGTTAGTAGCTAAACCAACTGTTCTATACTTCATACCTTTAACATCAGACACTTTAGTTACGTTCTTTTTGAACCAACCAAATGGCTGTGCAGGCATTGGCATATGGAAGAAACCAATATAATCAAAACCTACTTTTGCAAGTGTTTCATCATAAAGTTTTCTACCTCCACCGTACTCCATCCATCCCATTACTTCTTGAGATGACATACCGTACGACGGACCTGTTCCGAATAGAGATGCTGCTGGATTTTTTCCATACCAGTAAGCTGTTACCCAGTGTCCCATATCTAGAACTCCAGAACTTACTGCTTGTCCGATCTCTGATGTTTTTACAACTGCACCAACTGGCTGAAGGTCAATTTTTAATTGTCCACCAGACATATCGCTAACCATTTTTGCATAGTCTCCTGCCATTTCAAAAAATATGTTAGCTCCTGAAGGCCAAGCTGCTTGCATCTTTAAAGTCTTAGGAGCTCCTAAAGCAATGTTTGGCATTGCTACAGTTGCTGCCGCTGCTGCACCTGTTGCAGCTGCTGCTTTAAAGAACTTACGTCTTGAAGGAGTTTTAACTCCTTTTATTTTTTTAGACATATTTGTCCCCCTTAATTATTAATAATTAGAATTATTTAAACATATTAATTTTTGAGAGTCCCAACAAAATTTAATTAATTTGACGCTTACAACCTTAACTAGAATATAAGAATAATTGTTTAATTTACTTTGTTTTTGCAGCTGCCAGTTTTAAAAAACTCATCGATATTGTCTATCGCTAAATTCCCCATAGCAGTTCGAGTTTGTTTTGAGGCACTACCTAGATGAGGAAGAATAAAGGCACTCTTATGTTTTAAATAGCCTGGATTTAAATTTGGTTCTCCCTGATAAACGTCTAGTCCAACAGCATAAACCTTTCTAGAATTAAGTGCTTCAATTAAAGCTTCATCATCAACGATATCGCCTCTTGCAACATTTGTTACAACGGCTCCAGTGGGCAAGTATTCTAAAGTTTTTTTATTAATCAAATTTGTAGTTTCCTTTGTTGCAGGGCAACAAACTGACAATACGTCAGCAACGCTCATCAGGCTTTTTAGGTCCTTATGGTAAGTAGCTCCATTTTCTTTATCTTCACTAAGTTTTGATCGATTGTGATAATGAATTATCATTCCCAAAGATTTTGCAATACTTGCTATTTTTTGTCCTATTCTCCCCATGCCGAGAATACCTAATCTTGTTCCTGTCAATTGTTTTCCTATCAAATAGTCGGCAGACCATTTCCAATTGGACTCCTTAGCAGCTTCAATCCCTTCGGGTGCTCTTCTGCAGGCACCTAGTATTAATAGAATTCCAATTTCAGCTGTAGCGTCAGTCAAAACGTCTGGGGTGTTGGTTACAATTATATTTCTTTTTTTGGCTGCGTCTAAATCAATATTTCCAAATCCTACTGCAAAGTTTGATAAAATTTTAATACTTTCTGGTAATTTATTGATAGTTGCAGCATCCAATTTATCCGTAAGAGCAGATAAAATTCCGTCACATCCTTCGCTTAGCTTAATCAATTTTTCTTGCGAATGTAACTCATCATTATAATTAAATTTTGCATCAAAAAGTTTACCAGCCTTATCTTCGCAAGATCTAAGTAGTCTTCTAGTGATAAGAATTTTTTTCATTTGGATTGTTAGTTTAAGTCAAAAATCTTGCCAGGATTCATTATATTATTGGGATCTAGAGTTCTTTTTATAGATTTCATTACTGGGATATTATCTCCATGTTCTTTAATAAGATATTCTTTTTTGTGAAGTCCTATTCCATGCTCACCAGTAATAGTCCCCTTTAATTCTAATGTCTTCTTAATTAGTAAATCGCTAAACTCTCTAATCTTTTTGTAAGTTTCTTTTTTTTGAGGGTCATAGGGCAAAATCACATGAAAATTCCCATCTCCTAAATGTCCAACCATTGGGGCTCTTAGCCCAAATTTTTTTGTTTCCTCTTCAGCAAAATTTACACACTCAGTTATTTTTGAAATCGGAAGACATACATCTGTTGAATAAACTCTGCCATTTTTAATCAATGCTTTTACTGAATAATAAACATCCCATCGAGCCTGCCATAATTTGTTTCGCTCTGCTAAATCTTTAGCCCACTTGAAAGAGCTTCCGTTATTATCATTGGATATTTCTTCAACAACTTTTATATTTTCTTTATTAGAAGACTCTGATCCATGGAATTCAAAAAACAAAGTTGGTAAAACTTTAAGATCCTTTAACTTCGAGTAGTTGATGCTTATATCCATTTGATCTTTATTTAACATTTCAATCCTTGCAATAGGTACACCGTATTGAATAATTTGTTGTGCAGTTTTAACTGCATCTTCTAATGATTGGAAATGGCAAACCGCACTCATGATACTCTCTGGTATAGGGGATAATCTTAATTGTATCTCAGTGATTATTCCAAGAGTACCTTCTGAACCAATAAACAAATTTGTTAAATTATATCCTGCTGAAGTTTTTTTGGTTCTACTTCCAGTATTAATTATATCGCCATTAGGAAGAACAACTGTTAAACCTGTAATTACTGTTTTCATGGTTCCATATTTTACAGCCATCGTTCCAGAAGCTGAGGTTGAGGCCATACCTCCAATTGCAGCGTTGGCGCCAGGGTCAATTGGGAAAAAAACTCCGTCCTCTCTTAAATAGTCATTTAATTGTTCTTTAGTCACACATGCTTGAACTCTACAATCAAAATCTTCAACGTTTACACTTAAAATTTTATTCATCTTTTCTAATGAAATAGTAATACCTTTGTCATTTCCTACAACATTACCCTCTAAAGAGGTTCCTGTTCCAAATGGTACAACTGGAACTTTATGATGATTACAAAGTTTTAAAATTTTTGAGACTTCTTCGTTTGTTT
Source organism: uncultured Pelagibacteraceae bacterium (assembly GCA_902552185.1). Taxonomy (GTDB): domain Bacteria; phylum Pseudomonadota; class Alphaproteobacteria; order Pelagibacterales; family Pelagibacteraceae; genus Pelagilacustribacter. Next base: position 88,701 of record CACDFZ010000001.1, read on the forward strand.
CTGGAAAAACTACTGCTTGAGATAAAACAGGATCAAAAGTGTCCTCGCCTCTAGCATAATTTGACCTTGTCGAGACAGATGTAGAAAATCTACCATTAAAAATTTTTTTTAGTTCTGATTGAACTTGTTCATTCATAATAAAGAGATATTAATTGAAATTTAAAGAAAATACAGCCTATTTAGCTAGCATTTTTTTTATGTTTTCAAGAGCTTGTGAAATATTAGCTTGAGACGCAGCAAAACTAAATCTTACATAATCTTTTGCGGTCTTTCCGAATGCAGTTCCAGGCACTATGGCAACACCAGCTTCATGCATACATTTTTTTGCAAATTCCGCACCGTTCATTCCTGTACCGATAACTTTTGGAAAAGCATAAAAAGCTCCACCAGGCAAACTACATTCTACGCCTGGAAGATTATTCAAACCTTCATGAATAAGTTTTCTTCTAATTGTAAACTTATTCATCATATGATCTATCGATTCGTCAGAACCATCTAAAGCAGCAATACCTGCAAATTGTGCAGCTGCATTTACACAGGAAACACTATTAATTAATAATTTATTTACATGTTCAACTAATTTTTCTGGCCAGAAACTCCAACCAAGTCTCCATCCTGTCATAGAGTATGCTTTACTCCATCCCTCAAGAACAATTAACCTTTCTCTAAGTTCAGGATAATTAAAAAATGTTGGCATCTCTTTTCCGTCAAATATTTGTCTACTGTAAATCTCATCACTTAAAATAGTAACGTGTGGATGTTTTTTGAGTCCTTCTGCCAAAACATCGATATCAGATTTATCAACAAAACTTCCTGTAGGATTATTTGGATTGATTAAAACTAATAGTCTAGTTTTATCAGTTATTAATGATAAAATTTTTTCTGGATTAAATTTCAAATCTTTATCCTCAGTTAAGTCGTAAGGAACAGGTTTTGCTCCTGTAAAGTTTATCATAGACTCATAGATTGGAAACGCTGGTGTCGGGTGAATTATTTCTACACCTGGTTCACCAAAACATTGAATTGCATAACTCATCGTTGGCTTTCCGCCTGGCATTATTATAATTCTTTCTGGATCAATATCCTGATTGTATAATTTTTTAATCTTTCTAGTAACTGCCTGTCTGCATTCAAGAATTCCATTTGATAAAACATAACCATGATGACCGTCATCCAAAGCTTTCTTCGCTGCATCGACAATGTGTTGTGGAGTTTTAAAATCTGGCTGGCCTAGTCCGAGGTGTATCATCGGCTTTCCTGTTGCTTCTAATTTCTTTGCTTCAGCAAGCACGCTAAAAGCTGTTTCAGTTCCTAATCTGTCTAAACTTTTTGCTAGTTTCATACCTAATATTAGAATCCTTAATTTCTAATTGCAATATTTTCTTCGCCTAAATCCTCAATTTTTTTTTTTCCAAGTAAAATCATGTCTCTTCTCAATTCTTCTTTCATTCTTTGAAGTATTGTTTCCACTCCTTTTTGCCCTCCTGCGCTTAATGCAAAGAGAAAACCTTTGCCGAAACTGCACGCTGTCGCACCTAATGATAGTGCCTTTAAAACATGTGTTCCCCTTCTTATTCCTCCATCAACAATAATTTCTATCTTTCCCCCTACGGCATCAACTATGGTTTTTAATTGATCAAATGGTGATCTTGAACCATCCAATTGCCTGCCTCCGTGATTTGATAACATAATTGCACTCGCACCAATATCAATTGCTCTCTTAGCATCCTCTACTGACATTACACCTTTAAGAGCGAAAGGACCTTTCCATCTTTTTACACAATATTCCGCATCTTTCCAGCTCATAGCTGGATCGTATTGTTCGTTTATGTATTCCATTACCCCTTTTGCAATTGAAGAACCTTTTTTTGTAAAATGAGAGACATTTGCTAACTCGAATTTTTCATGAGTTAAATAATTAAATGTCCATTTAGGATGAGTGATAAAGCTCATTAGACTTTTTAAGGTAAGTTTAGGTGGAGTTGTAAATCCCCATCGATGGTCTCTTTCCCTGTTACCTGCAACAACAGTGTCTACCGTCAAACACAAAGATTTAAACCCAGAACTTTTACATCTATCAATTAAATTATCCGTTAAGGCTTGATCTTTATGAATATATAATTGAAACATCTTTGGTCCGCTTGAAACATTTGCTATTTGTTCTATAGACGAGGTAGCCATTGTGGACATACTATAGAAAGTGCCATATTTTTCGGCTGCTCTCGCCGATGCCTTATCGCCATCATGATGATAAAGTCGTTGCATCGCCGTTGGAGATAAAAAAAGAGGCATATCTATTTTTGTACCTAACACTGTTGTAGATAAATCAGGCTCACCAACGCTGGCTAAAATGTTTGGAACTAAATCGTATTTTGAGAAAGACTCGGTATTTCTTTGCAATGTAACTTCGTCATCGGAACCGCCATCTATGTAATGAAATATCGGAGCAGGTAAATTTTTTTTTGCTAGTTTTCTGAAATCTTCAAAGTTGTAACAATTCTTAAGATTCATTACCTTCTGAATCTTAAATTTTTTCTACTCAGTTCACTTATCTTAGTACAACCCATTAGTTTCATATCTCTCTCTAACTCTGCTTTGTACTGACCTAAAGCTCTTTCAACACCAGCTTGACCTGCTGCAGCTAAAGCGTACAAATAGAGTCTTCCGCCAGAACATGCTTTTGCGCCCAATGATAAAGCTTTTAGCATATGGGTTCCTCTATGAATTCCACCTTCACAAATAACATCTAGTTTATCTCCTACGGCATCAACTATTTCAGCTAATTGGTCGAAAGGAGATCTTGACCCATCGAGTTGTCTTCCTCCGTGATTTGAAACCATAATTCCAGTACATCCAATGTCTACAGCTCTTTTAGCGTCTTCAACACTCATAACTCCTTTTAATGCAAAATGCCCTCCCCACTGGGCACAAAGTTTTTCGGCGTCTTTCCAATTCATAGATTGGTCTAACATTGTAGAAAAATAGTTTCCTATTGAAGTATTGGTACTAGTTCCAGCTTCAAGGTGATCTTGTATGTGTGGTAATTCAAACTTACCTTTAGTGAGATAATTTATGCCCCACATTGGTTTTGTTGCGAAACTAAATAAGCTTGCAAGAGTTAATTTTGGAGGAGATGTAAAGCCAGTCCTTAAATCTCTTTCTCTGTTTCCTCCTGTAATTGTATCAACTGTTAAAGCCATGACGTCAAATTTAGCAGCTTTAGCCCTTTCCAAACAGGAGGTGTTTAACCCTCTGTCTTTGTGAAAATAAAACTGAAACATTTTTGGAGTATCAATCATAGAAGATATCTCCTCCACACTTACTGTTGCTAGTGCAGAAACTCCAAACATTGTATTAAATTTTTGTGCAGCTTTTCCTACAGCTCTCTCGCCATCATAATGGAAGAGTCGTTGTAAGGCAGTTGGTGCGAGGTAAAAAGGCAAGTCTAGTTTTTTTCCGAATATAGTAGTTGATAAATCAACATTCTCTACTCCTCGCAAAACATTTGGAACTAAATCAACATCATCAAACGCACTTGTGTTTCGAGCATAAGTAACCTCATCATCTGCAGCTCCATCTATATAATGAAATATTGGACTAGGTAATTTTCTTTTGGCTAGTTTACGAAAGTCACTAAAGTTATGGCAATTTTTTAACGACATATTAAAATTTTGTAGAAAATGTTAATTGTTGATTATCTGTTCCAGGGTTAGTACTTCCCCAATCATTGTTAGATATATGGCTGTAACTGTAACCAAAATTTGAGTCTTTAAAAATGTCGAATCCAACTTTGACTTCGCTTTTAAATTCTAATGCGCTTCCTAAATCTTTACCATTTCCTTTATCGTAATATCCAGGTGTAAAGCTTGGTGAAATATTCATGGGACCTAAACTATATTGCCCTTCAACGCCTGTATAAAGATATAAAGAATTTTTACCTGTCACAAAAGCTCCACTTACAGGAGCAATTTTGCCTAAGAATGTATTTCTAAATAAATCAGTGTTTCTATGTTCAATTCCAAATAAAGTAGTTTGGTCATCACCTTCTTTATCTATAACATCAAATGTTCCAGTATAAACTGAAATGTCTAAATTTTCACTTAAGACAAAAGTTTGTTTAAAAACAAATAGTAGTAAAACATATGCTAAGAACTTTAATTTCATAGGTATAAGTTACTACGTAAATTCAAAAATGTATAGTCAGTAAGGCGAGATTAGTGTTTTCCTCTTCTTAGGTATTTGAAAATCAATAATCCACCAAAAACCAAAACTATATATGGGGAAAACCATAATAAAGAATTTACATAATTAAATTTGGGTTTATAAATAATCCATTCTCCATATTTTTCAGCTAAAAATTCATAAATTTCTTTTTCATTATCTCCTTGATCAATTTTGTCTCTGACCACAATTTTAATAGTTTGTGCAAAATCTGAATTGGACTCTGCGATAGATTGTCCTTGGCAGACTATACATCTGAGATTTTTGAAAATTTTTGACTCTAAATTATTTATCTCAGCGGCGCTAGGCTCTATAAAAAAAATATAAAAAAGTATTATTATAAATTTATTTTTCATTTACTAATTGTAATATATCTTTAGAGTCTTTAACATTCAGAGGTCCAATAAATTTGCTAATTATTTTATGCTTTTTATCAATTAATATACTTTCTGGTATACCATAAACTCCAAATAAAATTGATTTTGTTCCATCCTTATCACTTAAAGAAAAATCATACGGGTTCCCCAGCTCTCTCAAAAAATTGTTGGCATTTAATTTTTTATCTTTAAAATTTATTCCAATTATTTTTAATTTATTTTCTTTTTTTAAGGTCATTAATATAGGATGTTCTTTTCTGCATGGAAGACACCAAGAGGCCCAAATGTTTATTAGATGATATTTGTCATTAGTTAGATCTTGTTTCTTAAAAACCTCCTTATTGTTAAGAAATTTTATTTCAAAATCATCTACACTTTTTCCAACTATTTTTTCAGTGCTATATCTTTTGTCGATATTTAAAGCTAAGAAAAAAACTATAAGCACAAATACAACTAAAGAAATTGAAATTATTTTTGGGAAACTTATTTTCATTTTTTCAAAAAAGTTCTTAATAAACCTCCGCTAGCTGTAAGTAATGCAGCAAGCCAAATCCATAGCATAAAAGGCTTTATTTGAAATTTGACATTATAAAAATCAGATCCATCAATATTGCTCATGGTTAAATAAAGATCCTGTTGAAGATTAGTCTTTATCGCTGACTCAAAAGTTAATGTTTGGGGGTTGTTGTAAATTCTTATTTCAGGATTTAAATTTTTCCGATAGTTTTTTTTTAAATCTAGAATATTAAAATTACCGATTATAGCATTATAATTCTCTCTTTTTTCAATTTTCAAATCTTCAAACTTAATTTCAATATTATCTATTTTTTTTGTTTCACCTACTTTAATATTGAGGTCATATTCTTTACTAAAGTTATGGTTTAAAATTATAAACAACATTAAAACTCCAAAACCTGTATGAGATAAAAAACTTGGTAAGTTGTAATAAGATTTAGTTTTTGAATTTATTATAAAGTCCTTTAATGAGTATAAAATTAAAAACAGAGATGAAATTATAATTAAATTTGATAATAAATTGTAACTTTTTAAAAAAGAGAAAATTAAAAAATTAATAACGCATGATAAAATTAAAATGAAAATTAAGGATTTAAAATCATTATATTTTTGTTTAATCCAATTTAATCTTGGTCCAATTGCCATCATTATTAGAAATGGAATAATTATCGGTGCAATTACAGAATTGTAAAAAGGTGGTCCAACTGAAATTTTTGTATCGTAAAGAACTTGAGTAAAAATCGGATAAATTGTGCCTATGAATACGGTGGCTAAATAAAACATCATAAACCAATTGTTACTCAGAATAAAAGTTTCTTTACTGATTGGCTCAAGATAAAAATTATCATTAATTTTTCTTTTAAAAAAAATTACGAAGGAAAAAAAAATCATTAAAGACAGAAATATTAAAATATACATTCCCCTAGCTGGGTCATTAGCAAATGTATGAACAGAATTTAATATCCCAGATCTAACCAAAAATGTTCCAGTGACACTAGAAATAAAAGTTATAATTGATAAAATTAAAACCCAATTATAAAGATAATTTCTTTTTTCTAAAACTAATACTGAGTGAGCTAATGCAGTCATACAAAACCATGGTATTAGTGATGCATTTTCAACTGGATCCCAAAACCAAAATCCACCCCAACCTAATTCATAGTAAGCCCAAATAGAACCAACGATTATACCTAATGATTGAAAACTCCAAGAGATTAATACCCAAACTTTTATTGAAGAGGCGAAATTTTTACCATTACTGTTAGAAAGTATTGCGGCCATCGCTGCAGAAAAATAAATTGATGATCCGACAAAGCCTAAATACAGCAATGGTGGATGAATAGCTAAAGCAGGGTCCTGTAAAATTGGATTTAATCCTAAACCTTCTGAGGGAATAGGTAAAATTTTGAAAAATGGATTTGAATTTGAAATTAAAAATATTAAGAAGCCAAGTATCAAAATATTTTGTACCAACAAAGTGTTAAGACTATAGTTTTTGTTAAACTTATAATTAAATAAAAAAAATAAAAAGGAAAAGATTACCATAATATTTACCCATAAGAGCAGACTGCCCTCATGGTTGCCCCAAACACCTGCTATCTTATAAAAAATAGGTTTTGCTGTATGAGAATTTTGATAAACAGCAAGAAGTGAAAAATCTGAAAAAACAAATGCAAAAATTAATAGTAAAAATGATGAAATAATAAATGTTATTTGAAAAAAAGAGAGATAAACTAAGTTTTTTCCAATTAAGATATTTTTTTCTTTGATATTTTGATAAGCAAAATAAATAATTGATAATGTAATAAGAATACTTCCTAAAAGTAAAATATTTCCTAGGTTACTTAGCATTTTCCTTTAATATTTTTTTCATTTGTGGAGGCATATAATTCTCGTCATGTTTAGCCAATATTCTATCGGCTATTAAATATTTCTTATCATTAAGAATTCCTTCAACTACTGCTCCTTGCTCCTCAGAGAATAAATTTGGAACAGTGCCACTAAAAACAACAATTAATTCTTTTTTGTAATCTGTTAAAATAAACCTTATTTCTTTGTTGTTTTGTCGAATAGAATCTTTTTTTACCATCCCGCCTACTCTAATCATAGAGCTTGCTTCTATTGTAGTATTTGTAAAAATTTCGGACGGGGTTTTAAAGTATAGTATGTTTTGCTTAAGATTTAGATAAATAAAAATCAAAAAAGAAAGAGTGATTAAGATAATTGAGACTAGAAATAAGAGTCTTGTTTTAATTTTTTTTGTAAGCATTCAAGATGCTTTAGCTTAATTTGTTTTGCGATGCTAAAATACTGCTAATAACTTTAGATGATTTGGCAATTCTCTTTTTGTGTTCTGCTGGTAATTTATCCAATTCCTTAGCAAATTCTTTTTCATATTTTTTTAAAGTTTTTCTAGTTTTGTAAAATAGCAAAGAGCAAAAGGTAAAAACTATTAAAAAGGATAACCAGACATAAAATCCATACCCACCCATTTTTAAAAATTCAATAATCATAATCTTTTAATATTTCGTTTCTTTATTTTAATGATTTCTGTTTTATATTTCATTAGAAAAATTAACGCACAATACAGCAATAAAACCAATAACATCAAGAATAATGGAATCAACATGCTAGGATGAATGCTAGATGTGCCCAGAAATTTAATACTAGCTGGCTGATGTAGAGTTGACCACCACTCAACCGAATATTTAATAATTGGAATATTAATCATTCCTAGAATTGATAAAATTGACAAAATTTTTGTTAAGTTTTCATTATTCTTAAAATACTTTAGAGAAATAATAAATAAAACATAGAATAACATTAATACTAACATCGAAGTAAGTCTCGCGTCCCAGGCCCACCAGGTTCCCCAAGTTGGTTTTCCCCAAATAGATCCGGTAACGATTGATAGACATGTAAATAACAAACCTATTGGTGCTAAACTTTTTATAAATAAAAATAAGTTCTTAATTTTAAAAATAAAATTTAAAATTGTACTTACCGCAATTAATGAAAAAATTGAGAGACCAATCCATGCAGAAGGTACATGAACGTACATAATTCTAACAGAGTCACCTTGTAGATAATCGACGGGGGAAATAATCAAAGCAAAAGAAATTCCAATTATTAAAATCACAAAAAAGATTGAATTGATGAATTTAATAAATTTGTCGATATAGACTATAATATTTCCGAAAGAAAAAAATTCCATTATCAGCTAATTACTATAGTATTTTTTTTAAGGGAAGATGCATTTTTGCCTAATTGAGAATTGAGAGGGAGTAAGAAGTATGAGTAATCCCCAATTAGGCTTAAACATTGAAAATGTATATAAATTTTTTGGCCGAGTTTTGAACCAAAAATGTTTTATTTATGGCGGTAGTGTTTAATTAGAAGGTTTAAGATAACTAGTTCCTTTTTTTCCTACAAATATTTCCTCTATTAAAGGATGTTTTACCGGTTCATTAGAGTCGTCTATTAATAGGTTTTGCTCTGAAACATAAGCTTCATAAGTTACGTCATTACTTTCAGCGAGAAGATGGTAGAAGGGTTGATTTTTTCTCGGTCTAACATCTTTAGGAATGGACTGATACCACTCTTCAGAATTATTAAATTCAAAATCAACGTCATAGATAACCCCTCTAAAATCAAAATGACGATGCTTTACTACCTCTCCTATTGAAAACTTTGCTGTATTAGTAGACATATTTAATACTTAATAATTTTTAAGTTAAAATCAATATATAAATTTAATATTAAAATTATTTATGTTAGAGTTTTGATGTGAATAAGTCCTTATTGAAATTTGTCACAGACTTTGGGCCTTTATTAATATTTTTTTACTTTTATAAAGCTAACGGCAATAATTTGAGTATTGCCATACCTCCGCTCATAATTTCAACAATATTAGCAGTAATTATAGTTTATGTAATTGAACGGAAGGTTCCTTATGTTCCTCTTGTAGGTGCAGCACTTATATCATTGTTTGGTGGATTAACACTATATTTTAACAATCCAATTTTTATATACTTGAAACCAACAATTATTAATTTAATATTCGCAGCTGCTTTGATAATTAGTGACACTCTTCTCAAAAAAAATCTTTTAAAATTATTTCTTAACAATGCTTTCAAATTAAATGATTTTGGTTGGACATTGCTTAATAGAAGATGGGCTTATTTTTTTATTTTTTTAGCAATTTTAAACGAGATTGTTTGGAGATCTTTCGCTCCTGAAAAAGAATATATTTGGGTAAATTTTAAAGTTTGGGGAATTTTACCTTTAACTTTTATATTTACAGCGTTACAATTGCCGTTAATTAATAAATATAAGAAGAATGAAGAATATTAGATTAATTGTAGATAATGATCGTAAGGCAAAGCAACCTTATTTTATCAAAAAAGAACTTCAAACTATTTTAAATTTATATGCAAAAATGGTTTCAAATGGAACTTGGAAAGATTATAGCCTTTATACAGGAAATAAAGAAATATCATTTAATATATATAAAAGAGCCTCAGAAAAACCAATCTTAAGAATTTTGAAAAATTTAAAACCCAACTATAAAAATGAGAAGTATTTAATTAAAGATAAAAATGGTAAAGTTATTCAAAAATCAGAAAATTTAAAATTGCTTATTGATAGGACTAGTTTGGGAAAAATTGAATTAATTAAGTAGGTTATCTTCTTTGGCCAAAAAGTCTTAAAAGCATTATAAAAAGATTTATGAAATCAAGATAAAGAGTAAGAGCGCCCATCACAGCTTTTTTGCCCATTAGTTCTCCGCTGTCACTGGCTAAATACATATTTTTAATCTTTTGAGTGTCATAGGCAGTCAAACCTACAAATACTAAAACACCAATTATTGAAATCACAAAATACATCATCGAAGATTTCAAAAATATATTTACTAAAGATGCGATTATGATTCCAATTAAGCCCATCATCAAAAATGAACCTAATTTTGTTAAATCTCGCTTAGTTGTGTAACCGTAGATGCTCATTGCTCCAAAAGTACCAGCCGTAATAAAAAAGACTCTAGTAATACTAGTGCCTGTATAAGCAAGAAAAATAGAAGATAGTGAAGCTCCCATTAATGCTGCAAATATCCAAAATACTGTTTGGGCTTTAGACGCGCTCATTTTTGCAATACCAAAACTCATATAAAAAACCACACCAAGCGGTGCTAACATTACTACCCAAGCTAAGCCAGAATTATATAAAGTGTTACCTAATTGCGTAAGTCCTAAAATTTCTCCGTTCGGACCGCTCACGACTGCCATCTTAAACAAAAGCAGAGCTATAAAACCTGTAAGCGCAACTCCAGAAGCCATGTAGTTATAAACTTTAAGCATATAAGCTCTTAAGCCCTGATCAATTATTGCTTCAGATACTGAAGATCTTGTTGCTGAACTTTGTTTATTAGAAACCATAATATCAATATAAGAAATTTTATTGACTTTTCAATAGGCAAATTTTCCTTTAAAAAAACATTACAATTATATGAAATTCAAAAAATTAGGCAATACCGATCTAAAAGTGAGCCTTATTTGTCTAGGAACAATGACCTGGGGTACTCAAAACACTGAGAAAGAAGCTTTTGAGCAAATGGATTACGCGCTTGAAAATGGAGTAAATTTTTTTGACACAGCTGAACTTTATTCAGTACCGCCCACACCAGATTCATACGGAAAAACTGAAATAATGATAGGAAACTGGTTTAAGAAAAGAAAAAATAGGGATAAAATAATTTTAGCTACGAAAGTCGCTGGACCTGGTTGTGACTGGATAAGAGGTGGTGGAAACAACTTCTCAGAAAAAAAAATAGGCTTAGCTATAGACGACAGTTTAAAAAGGTTAAAAACAGATTATATAGATCTTTATCAATTGCATTGGCCAGAGAGATCTACAAACTGTTTTGGCAGAAGAGAATTTTCTGTCAATGAAAACGAAAGAGATTGGAACGATTTTGAGTCTATTTTAAAAGCGTTAGATAAATTTATTAAAAGTGGAAAAATTAGATATATTGGCATGTCTAATGAAACTCCTTACGGTCTATCAAAATATTTAGAATTATCAAAAAATAAAAACCTTCCAAGAATGATGTCAGTTCAAAATCCATATAGTCTGGTAAATAGGACATATGAAGTTGGTATGTCAGAAATATCGATTAGAGAAAAATGTGGTTTGCTAGTTTATTATCCTTTGGCTGCAGGTGCGCTTTCTGGAAAATACATGAATGGCCAAATGCCAAAGAATGCAAGAATGAGTTTATTTAAAGGATGGGAAAGAATGATTAATCCTTTAGCTATGAGGGCATATGAAGAGTATTACAAGCTAGCAAAGGAAAATAATATTACTATGGTCCAACTTGCGCAGGCTTTTGTAAATTCAAGGCCATTTGTAACTAGTAACATAATTGGAGCTACATCTATGGACCAATTAAAAGAAAATATTGGGAGCATTGATATTAAACTAAATCAAGATACGCTTGATAAAATCAATTTAATTCACAATAATAATCCAAATCCTGCACCATAATACAAACCATTGAATTAGATTTTTTTTAGTATAAAAAAGCACTTATGAAATTAAAAACTATAATATATTTTTTATTATTTTATTTTATAGCTTCAAGTAGTTTTGCTAATACACCCAAATCCTCCGGAAAGTATAAGAACTGGGAAAGTTTTACGATGATGACTGATAAAGGAAAGGTTTGTTTTGCGCAAACAAAGCCGGTTAAAAGAGCTCCTGCAGCAATAAAGAGAAAAGACTCTAGAATATTCGTAACATTTAGACCAAACGAAAATATTAAAGACGAGATAAGTATCACAAGTGGTCATGCCTATAAAAATTCTACTGTTTCTGCAAAATCAGGGAAAAGTAATTTTTCTTTTTTTTCACAAGGAGACTTTGCTTGGTTGCTTGACGAAAATGAGGAAAAAAAATTTATAAAGTTAATGAAAAGAGCAACAAATTTGATGATCAAAGGTAAGACAAAAGATGGTGCTGAAACAACAGACCACTACTCTATGATGGGATTTACCAAGGCCTATAACACAGCCAAAAAAGTTTGTAGTTAATGAAAAAAATTGTTTTAGCTTACTCTGGAGGTTTAGATACCTCAATAATTCTTAAATGGTTGCAAATAAATTATAAAGCTGAAGTCATCGCTTATACTTCAAATATAGGTCAAGATTTAAATAAAAAGAAAATAATTCAAAATGCAAAAAGACTTGGCGTAAAAAAAATTATAATTGAAGATTTAAAAAATATTTTTGTTAAAGACTATGTTTTTCCGATGATAAGAGCTCATGCTGTTTATGAGGGTGTTTATTTGCTTGGAACCTCAATAGCAAGACCTTTAATAGCGAAAAGGCAAATTGAAATTGCAAAAAAATTTAAGGCTTTTGCCGTTTCACACGGTGCTACTGGAAAAGGAAATGATCAAGTGAGATTTGAACTTGGATATTCTTTTTTTGGTAAAAAAATCAAAGTGATAGCGCCTTGGAGAGAGTGGAAGCTACAGTCTAGATCAGATTTAATTAAATATGCAAAAAAATATAAAATTCCAATTCCAAAAGATAAGAGAGGGGCTCCCCCGTTTTCTGTTGATGATAATTTATTTCATGTTTCGACTGAAGGCAAAGTACTAGAAAATCCAAGAAACGCACCTCCAGAATTTATTTTTCAAAAAACTATTTCACCAGAAAAAGCAAAAAATAAAGTAGTTAAAATAAAAATAGGTTTTAAAAATAGCGATCCTGTCTCAATTAATGGAAAGAAATATAAACCAGAATTTTTATTAGAAAAATTAAATAAAATTGGTGGAGCTAATGGTATTGGTAGAGTCGATCTTGTGGAAAATAGATTTATTGGTATAAAATCCAGAGGAGTTTATGAAACGCCCGGCGGAACTATATTGTATTTTGCACATAGAGCAATTGAGTCTGTAACTTTAGATAAAGCTACAATGCATGATAAAGAGAGAATAATGCCATTGTATGCTGAACTAGTTTATAATGGCTATTGGTTTTCAAAAAAAAGACTGAATCTCCAAAAAATAATTGATAAAAAAAGAAATCAAGTAAATGGTGAGGTAATCCTTAAAATTTATAAGGGCAATATTACCATTGTATCAAGAAGATCAAAAAACAATGCTTATTCATTAAAAAAAGTTTCTTTTGAAGAAAACAAAACATTCAAAAAGTCTAAGATTGAGAAATTTATAAAATTTCATTCAAAACAATTACATAAACAATAAAAATTTGTTAAAAGAGTGTGTATGAATGCAACGATTCGGAATATTCAGTTAGTAGCAGTATTAATCGTCTTAGCCGCAACAGTTATTGCTTTCTTTCTTGAAATTCATGAAATGTATCAGAACAGGAATATAAGTTTAGCAGATCTGCTTCTTATGTTTATCTATATAGAGGTTATTGGACTCGTAAGATCTTATTGGGAAACAAGATCAGTTAGAATAACGTATCCTATGATCATCGCTATAACTGCTTTGGCTCGATTTATAATTCTCCAAGACAAAGACCAAGATCCAACAAATTTAATATATATATCTCTTGCAATTTTAATTGTAGCAGCGGCAACTGTTATTATAAGATTTAGAAATAGTAAGATATTAAAACTAGATTCTTCTAGATCTAACGAGCTTTAAAACATTCCAAAGTATTACTTAGTAAACATGCTATTGTCATAGGTCCTACTCCACCAGGCACTGGTGTGATTGCTTTTGCCTTACTTTTTACTTCATCAAATTTGACATCGCCAACAATTTGACCGCCTAGTTTATTAATTCCTACATCTATTACAATGCAATTTTTTTTGACCCAATCAGATTTAACTAAATTCGCCATTCCAACCGCAGCAACTAATATATCAGCTCTTTTACATTCTTCTTTAATATTTCTAGATTTAGAATGAAGTATAGTTACTGTGCAATTTTCTCTTAATAAAAGTTGAGCCATTGGTTTTCCATTTAAATTAGATCTACCGATTATTGCAGCGTGCAAACCTTTAAGATCTTCTTGAACAGATTTTATAAGTTTAATACATCCTAATGGTGTGCATGGCACAATGGCATCGTAGCCTGAAGCTAAGTTTCCAACATTAAGCGGGTTAAAACCGTCAACATCTTTTTTGGGATCAATTGAATTTATTATTTTTTTCTGATTAATTTGTTTTGGTAATGGTAACTGAACCAATATACCAGTAACCTTTTTATCGTTGTTAAGTGATTTTATCTTATCCAATACTTCTTTTTCTGAGACTGTTTCTGAATATTTTATAACTTCAGATTTTATACCTACTTCTTTAGCCTTCTTTTGTTTATTTTTTACGTATATCTGACTTGGTAAATAATCACCTATTAGTATAACGCTTAACTTAGGAACATCTTTTGTATTTTGGCATAATTTTGTTAATTCATCTTTGATTTTTTTTCTTAATTTTTCGGAATGTGATTTGCCATCTATAATCATATTTAAAATAAACTAGGAGCTAAATATTCAAAAACTAGGTTTCTAAAAAACATCAATGCTAATATTAATACTACGGGTGAAATATCTATTGATCCTAAATTTGGCATATATCTTCTAATAAAATTTAAAGGAGGTGCAGTAAGTCTATATGATACATCAAGGACTGCATAAACAAATCTATTACCTGTATTAAGTATATTAAATGCAACTAACCAACTTAGAACAGCATTAATTATTAAAATCCAAATATAAAGTGTAACAATATTATCAAACAAAATTAATGCCGACTTCATCAGTTTTTCTCCACATAAATTGATGTACTTGGGAATGCAAATGATGCTCCATTGCTCTCAACAATTTTTTTAACTTCCACAGCTAATCTTTCTTTTACTTTGAGCCATTCACCCCACTCATTAGTTTTAGTAAAACATCTGACATAAAGATCTATTGAGCTATCGGAAAACTTATCAATCCTAACTGCGTGCTCAGTGTCTTCTCCAATTTTAAAATCTTTATTATTCTCAATATATTTCTCAATTTGATCTCTTATATTTTTTAATTGATCTATTGTAGAGTTGTACTGGAGTGTAATTATCCAACTTATCCTCCAGTTGGTGGTTTCGCTTATATTAACCACTGCATTCTCAGCAAACGAAGAATTGGGAATTGTTGCAATTGATTTATCAAATTTTCTTATTACCGTTGATCTAAAGCCGATTCTCTCAACAATACCCTCTGTAATTCCTTCAACATAAATCCAATCACCAATTTTAAATCTTTTTTCTACTAAAACTAAAACTCCTGAAATTAAATTTTTAAATAAATCTTGGGCGCCTAAAGCGACTGCAACACCAAATAAACCTAATCCAGCAATTATGGGTGCAATTTTTATGCCCCAAATATCCAATGTTGCTGCAAAACCAAAAAAAATAATTAAAATTTTATTAGCTTTAACAACCCAATTTAACAAGTCTTTAGATAAAAGTTCCTCTACTCTTCTTATTAAATAAGTCAGTGGTTCAACAATTTGGTGTATAAGCCAAAATATTAAAATTGTTATTAGAGAACGATTGATGTTATCTACAAAAACCAACATTTTTCCATCAAATTCCATATAAGAACTCGCAACGAAAATTCCTAAAACAATCGGAAGAAATTTAATTGGCCCGGTAGAAGCTTTAACTAAAGCATCATCAAACTTGTTAGATGTTTTATCGACATAGTTTTGCAGTCTTTTTAAAATGAAATTTGAAATCAAACCTCTTAATAGAAGGAACAATAAAAAAATTACTATGCCTACGCCTATCTGTGTAAAATTAATTCCAGCTATTCCTTGCTGCCAAATTTCAATAAATAAGTTTTTAAAGTTTTCCAGTACATTCATTTTATTTTTTCAAGTTCTATAATTTCATTTCCAGGATTAAAAATTTTGTTATTTTTCCATCCAGCTTTATTAAAAAAATCTACAATTTTTTTACTTATACACATAACAACTGATTGTGTCATCATTGGAGCTAAAGAATAATTAGCTACAATACTATTAAAACTCTCTGCACTTCTTAAAGAATAAACAAATATTACGTTGGGTGGATATTTTTTGATCAAATCAATATTAGCATCATTTAAAGAGGTTATTTTCTCTGAAAAATAATTAATAATTTTTTTTACTTTAAATCCCTCTTTTCCAAGTTCCTTATCTAGCTCTAAAGTTATCTGATCCCCGCAAATATACGCTAATTTGTCATTTTTCTTGAGCTCTTTAGAATTAATAATTAAATTTTTTAAAGCGTTAACATTTCCACTTGCTGATATTGTTTTTGTAAATCCACTTAATCTTGCAATTTTTTCAGTGACTGAACCTACACAAAAACATTTAATGTTTTTTTTTTCTCCATTAATATTTAAATTTCTCACTGCATTTGAACTTGTAAAAACTAGTGCGTTATAATCTTCTATATTGATTTTTTCTATATTTGCTTTTTTAATTTTTAAAGTTGGCACATGCATAATTTTGTGTCCTAAACTAAAAAGTTCTTGCATTAAATTTTCAGTATCATTTAATGGTCTTGTTAAAATTATATTCATCTTTTTTTTTTATATTTACCCTCAGATTGTTTTAATAAATCTTTGCCAGCAGAAATTCCAAGTTGTACTGGAAATTTTTTATCTCCACTTTTTTTTACCGAAAATGATTTAAGGCCATCATCTGAAAACAATTGTGATATTATAGTAATATTATCTTTATCTATTTCTGCATAAGCCCCCACTGCCGTGTGGCAATCTCCTCCAATAGTCTTTAATAAACTTCTTTCTGTTATCGCACAAATTTTTGTATTTTCATCATTCATTTTTTTCAAAACTTTTAGATTTTCAAAGTCATCTTTTCTACATTGAACAGCTATTACTCCCTGACCAGCTGAGGGAATAATTTTTTTCTCTGAAAATATTTCTTTAATTTCTTTCTCAAGATTTAAAGTTTTAATACCAGCTAATGCTAGAATAATACCATCATACTCACCTTTTTTTACTTTCGAGATTCTACTATCAATATTTCCTCTTATATTTTTGCAGGTTATATTTTTGAAGTGTAATTTAAATTGAAGTTCTCTTCTTTTTGAACTTGAACCAATTATAAGTTTATCACTATTAAGTGATCTATCTTTTTTGAGAACTATAACATCTCTTGGATCGTTTCTCTTTAGATATGCGCCTATAATTAAATCGTTTTCCTCAAAAGAGTCCATGTCTTTTAATGAATGTACCGCAATATCAATTTTTTTTTCAGATAATTGTTTCTCGATTTCTTTACAAAAAATATTTTTACCTCCGATATCAGAAATTTTTTGATCATGAAATATATCTCCAGAAGTTTTAATGGTTTGAATATCAATTTCCATTTTTTGATCTGACACTGAAGAAAACAACTTTTTTACTGTTTCAGCGTAAGAAAGTGAAAGTTTACTGCCGCGTGCACCAATTATGATTTTTTTATCCATTTAAGTATTTAAAAGTTTATTTTATAATATCTAATCTTATGGGAAAAAAACTAATTTTTTTAGGTATTGAAACTAGCTGTGACGAAACAGCGGCTTCAATAGTTCAAGAAAATTTAGATGGCACTGCAAAAGTTTTGTCATCTATTGTCTCGAGTCAAATAAGGGAACATGAAAAATTTGGAGGTGTGGTGCCAGAACTGGCAGCCAGATCTCATGTTGAAAATATTGATTTTATAATTTCAAAAGCTCTTAAGGACGCTAAAATAAATTATGAGCTAATTGATGGTGTTGCTGCTACAGCTGGACCAGGTCTGATTGTCTGTTTAACGGTTGGATTAAATATTGGTAAGGCTATAGCAGGATTTGGTGAAAAACCATTTGTGGCTGTTAATCATCTTGAGGGACATGCTCTGAGCCCATCATTAAGTAACAAAATTAAATTTCCTTATTTGTTGCTATTAATTTCTGGAGGTCATTCTCAATACTTAATTGTTAAAGATGTAAACGAATATAAACAAATAGGTACCACAATAGACGATGCTTTGGGTGAAGCTTTTGATAAAACAGCAAAGATGTTAAATCTTGGATATCCAGGCGGTCCGGCTGTTGAAAAATTTGCAAAACTAGGAGATAAAAATTTTTATAAATTACCGGAGCCCATAATAAATAAAGCGGGATGTAATTTATCTTTTGCAGGATTAAAAACAGCGGTTTTAATTCAGTCAAAGAAAATTAAAAATGATAAAAAACTTAAATTAAATTTAGCAGCCTCGTTTCAAGAAACTATAATTAAGATTCTTAAAAAAAAAACTGGAGTTGCGTTTAAAGAATTTAAAAAATTTTCTAAAAAAGAAAAAAATATATTTGTAGTTGCTGGAGGTGTTGCTGCTAACCAAAGCATCCGAAGAAGTTTGGAGCAACTATCAAAAAAAAATAATTTTGATCCAATTTTTTCTGATCTTAAGTTTTGCGGGGATAATGCGGCAATGATCGCGTGGGCAGGAATACAAAGATATAAAAAAAAATTAATAGACAATTTAAATGTAGAGCCAAGATCAAGATGGCCACTGGATAAATTTGCCCCTTATATGAAAGGGCCTGGACTAAAACTTTGAAAAATTACTGGTTACTTAAATCTGAGCCATATGTTTGGTCTATTGATCAACAAAAAAAAGCTGGTTCTAAAGGAGCTACTTGGGATGGTGTTAGAAATTATCAAGCTGCAAATAATTTGAGAAAAATGAAAATTGGAGATGAGTGTTTTTTCTATCATTCAAATGAAGGTAAGGAAATTGTAGGAGTAGTGTCAGTAATTAAAAAAGCTTTTGTTGATAAAACTGATAAGAAAAAAAAATTTGTTGCTGTTCAGGTTAGGTTTAAAAAAAAGTTAAAAACTCCAGTTTCATTGGAAAATATAAAAAAAACTAAGCAAATTTCGCATTTACCTTTAATAAAACAAAGCAGATTATCAGTAATGCCTATTGATTTTAAAAGCTGGAAAATAATTTGTAAGATGGGTAAAATCTGAGAAAAAAAATAAAAAAGGTTTGTCGTGGCTAGAAGATCAAAAAAAAAGAATAAACGAAAAAAAACTAGATCTAAAAAAAAATCTAGAAGAATAAAAAGACTTAAAAAAAAAGTAAGAAAAATTAAGTCTTCAATGTCTAGAGGTGGAAGATCTAAAAAAAGTATTATTGTAAAAGATGAAGAGGGAAATTCAGTTATAAAAGTTTCAGAAGCTTGGTCTAATCAAGCTTTAATAAATAGTTCTAAATACAAAAAAAAATATAATTTATCAGTAAAGGAAAATGAAAAATTTTGGAAAAAAGAAGGAAAAAGAATTACCTGGATTAAGCCATACACTAAAATTAAGGACGTAAAATATAGCAAAGATGAAGTAAAGATTAAATGGTTTTACGATGGCACTTTAAATGTTTCAGCAAATTGTATTGACAGGCATTTAAAAAAGAATGGTAAAAAAACTGCAATAATTTGGGTAGGAGATGATCCTGCAGATACAAAAAAGATTACTTATAAGGAATTACATAAAAATGTTAGCAAGGCTGCAAATGCTCTTAAAAGTATTGGAATACAAAAAGGTGACAGAGTAACTATTTATTTAACAATGATACCTGAGCTTGCATATACAATGCTTGCATGCGCAAGAATAGGGGCAGTTCATTCAATAATTTTCGGTGGTTTCTCGCCAGACTCAATTGCAACAAGAATTAATGATTGCGAGTCTGATTATTTAATTACTGCGGATGAAGGTGTAAGAGGAGGGAAAATAATTCCTCTTAAAAAAATAGCTGATGAAGCTTTATCTCAGTGTCCTAATGTAAAAAAATGTATAGTAGTTAAAAGGACCGGAAATCAAGTTAGTTGGGATGATGAACGAGATGTTTCTTATGAAGAACTTATAAAAAAAGTATCGGCTAAATGTGATCCGGAAGAAATGAGCGCTGAAGATCCATTATTTATATTGTATACTTC
Organism: uncultured Pelagibacteraceae bacterium; assembly: GCA_902552185.1. Lineage (GTDB taxonomy): Bacteria > Pseudomonadota > Alphaproteobacteria > Pelagibacterales > Pelagibacteraceae > Pelagilacustribacter. The sequence continues at coordinate 108,804 of CACDFZ010000001.1, forward strand.
AGGTTCTACTGGAAAACCTAAGGGTGTACTTCATACTTCAGGTGGATATTTAGTTTATGCATCGATGACCCACCAATATATATTTGATTATAAACCTAAAGACATTTATTGGTGCACAGCTGACATAGGTTGGGTCACAGGACACAGCTATATAATTTATGGTCCATTATCTAATGGAGCTACAACTATCATGTTCGAGGGTGTCCCTAATTATCCTGACAGCTCGAGATGGTGGCAGATCGTTGACAAATATAAAGTAAATATTTTTTATACTGCTCCTACGGCCATTAGAGCTCTAATGAGAGAAGGTGATCAGCCGGTAAAAAAAACTAGCAGGAAATCTTTAAAGTTACTTGGTACAGTTGGAGAGCCTATCAATCCTGAGGCATGGATGTGGTACTACAAAACAGTAGGCGATGGACGTTGTCCAATTGTCGACACTTGGTGGCAAACTGAAACAGGGGGAATTTTGATTGCTCCTCAACCCGGTGCGATTGACCTTAAACCAGGATCAGCGACGAAACCATTTTACGGAATTAAACCGGTAATCGTAGATGAGGCTGGTAAGGTTCTTAAAGGAGCATGTAAAGGAAGATTGTGTATGTCTGCTTCATGGCCAGGGCAAATGCGGACAGTTTACGGAGATCATAAAAGATTCATTGATACGTATTTTTCTCAATTTGATGGAAAATATTTTACTGGAGATGGATGCAGAAGAGATAAAGACGGTTATTATTGGATAACTGGAAGAGTTGATGATGTAATAATAGTTTCCGGTCATAATTTAGGGACGGCTGAAATAGAAAGCGCCTTTGTAGCTCACCCTAAAGTAGCGGAAGCTGCTGTGGTTGGTTATCCTCATGATATAAAAGGAAATGGCTTATATTGTTATGTTACTTTAAATGCTGGTGAGCAACCTGACGGTGACTTAGAAAGAGAGCTTAAACTTTGGGTAAGAAAACAAATTGGACCTATAGCTACTCCAGATTTAATTCAATTTGCTCCTGGCTTGCCAAAAACAAGATCAGGTAAAATAATGAGAAGAATTTTAAGAAAGATTGCCGCAAATGAGTATAACGAATTAGGTGATACAACTACTCTTGCAGATCCATCCGTTGTAGAATCTCTAGTAGAAAATAGACAAAACAAAGATTAATTATTTAAATTAACTGGAATTTTTTCTAAATCAGCAACAACTAACATCCACTTATTTTTTATAGAATTAATAACAATTTCTTTATCCAATTCTTTTAATTCATCAGCTATTGGTGCCCAATGAAATAAAGCATTGCAACTGTTAGTAAAAGGATTGTTATCTGAATATTCTTTTATATTAAAAGTATTTAATTTTTCTTTAAATTTTGACTTATATTTCTCACAGATTTCGTTTGTAAGCCCATTTGTAATTTCATTATCTAAAATAGCAGAATAAATTTTATTTGGATCCAAACCATCAATCTTGTATTTTTTATTTAAAAAAGATATTGAGTAAAAAGTTAAATCTGTGACTGCCTCAGAAAAAATATTCCATTTAGCTTTGTTTACTGATTCCACAAACACATCGTCAGTGAACATCATATATTGTTTTAATCCCATTCTGGTTTTTAAATAACCGTAAAGTGTAGATTGTGTAACGAAAGCAGATTTTTCTTTTATAAAAATTCTTAAATCATTTTCACTATTTATCTTTAAAAAGTTTTTGCTAATTTTTTCATATGGAAACAGATAATCTCTAACTGCCGATATGACCTCAGATATTGCTTTTAGATTCAATTTCAAGTTGTATGCTTTTTTGTCTCTTTTTTTTTCCTTATTTTTAGCGATTTATAGCACTTCAAAATAGGTTTTTTAACTTTTAATTGCTCTCAAAATGGGTAACATCACAACCATTAAGTTACGTTAACGTAAATATAGGGGGAAATATGTCAAATAAAGAAAAACATTGGCAGAAAACCAAGGGTCACATGATAATGACATTGTGTCTTTGGGCTTTCTTCTCAATGGTAATTTTCCTTTTTGGATATGAAATCAATTCAATGAGCTTTCTAGGATATCCGTTAGCTTATTACATGACAGCACAAGGATCACTTCTTGCGTTCGTTATCATTATTTTCTGGTTTGCAAACAAACAAGAAAAAATCGATGAAGAATTTGGTTTCGGAGAGAAGGAGGATTAATGTTTAAAGGTGGATTTATACAAAACCTTCCTAAGATTTATGGTTTGTATACCGGAGGCTTTATAGTTTTCATTTTGATGATGGCTATTGCAGAACAAGCCGGTGTAACAGCAAAAACAATTGGTATTTTGTTTGTTGCATTTACCGTAGCGATATATGCCTTAATTGGTTATTTATCTAGAACGGTACAGGTAGACGCATACTATCTTGCAGGAAGACAAGTCCCAACAGTGTTTAATGGAATGGCGACAGCGGCTGACTGGATGTCAGGTGCTTCGTTCGTAGCATTAGCAGGTGGTGTTTACTTTGGTGGTTATAGTTATATGGCCTTCTTAGTTGGTTGGACAGGTGGATATGTACTTGTATCAACTTTATTAGCACCATACTTAAGAAAATTTGGATGTTACACAGTGCCAGATTTTATAGGAACAAGATACGGTGGAAACGGAGTACGTTTCTGTGCAGTGTTAGTTCTTGTATTAGCTTCTTTCACTTACGTGACAGCTCAGATAAATGCTACAGGAACTATTGCTGCTAGAGCATTAGGTATTCCGTTTGAAGCAGGTGTATGGGTAGGTTTAGTTAGTATCTTACTATGTTCAATGTTAGGTGGAATGAGAGCCGTAACATGGACACAGGTTGCACAATATATCGTATTGATTATTGCTTACCTAATTCCAGTATTCTGGATTAGTAACAAAATCGGTGCAGGTGTATTCCCACACTTAATGTTAGGTGATGAGGTGGCAAGAATAACTGAACTTGAAGGTCAATTCGGATTAGCAAAAAATAGTGCCGCTGACATGAAAGCAGCTGGTGTTCCAGGTGGATTAAAATCTATCGCGGTAGCACATGCTGGAGTGGGTGCAGGTGGAATGGCAGTATGGAAATACATATCGCTAGCTATCTGTATGATGGTTGGAACTGCGTCGTTACCTCATATCTTAATGAGATACTTCACAACTCCTTCTGTTAAATCAGCTAGAAAATCAGTAGCTTGGTCGCTATTCTTTATTTTCTTGCTTTACTCTTCAGCTCCGATGCTTGCAACTTTGTCTAAAATTTCATTAATGGATCCAAACTTACCGACAGGTATCATTGGAAAATCTATTGCTGATGTACAAAGTATAGAGTGGGTCAAACAATGGTCTTCTCAGAAGCAAGTGTTTATTGCTGACTTTAACGGCGACGGCATACTACAGTTAAACGAGTGGTTCATGAGAACAGGTGTAGTAGTTCTTGCAACTCCTGAAGTTGCTGGATTACCATATGTAATCTCTGGGCTTGTGGCTGCCGGTGGTATGGCTGCTGCGATGTCAACTGCAGACGGATTAATTCTTGCGATAGCAAACGCATTATCACATGACGTTTACTACAACATGATCGATCCAAAAGCGGATGTTAGAAAAAGATTAATAGTTGCACGAGTACTATTAGTCGTAATTGGTGCCGCTGGTGCATACATTGCATCAATGCGTATCACTAGTATCCTTGGAGCAGTTGCATGGGCGTTTGACTTTGCGATGTCAGGCTTATTCTTCCCACTTGTACTTGGGGTATGGTGGAAGAGAGCTACTAGAGAAGGTGCAATAGCAGGAATGCTATCTGGACTTGCAGCTGGAACAATGTATCTAATTTGGGTATATCCTAAGTTTATGGGTAACCCTGCATGGTTAGGTATTGACCACTTAAGATTTGGTCTAATTGGTGCTCCAGTATGTTTAGTAGTTATGGTTGTAGTAAGTTTAATGACCAAAGCTCCTGATGCAGCAACACAAAGAATGGTTGATGAAGTTAGGGTTCCTAGCGGAAAATCTATTCTTGGTAGAGCGCACTAAGGAATATAATTAAATTATTTAAAGGGGCGATTTATTCGCCCCTTTTTTTTTGTTTCAATAATGATAATGTAGATTATGCCAATCTGGGTTTACGTTTTAGATTATGTTTTAGGAATAGTGATGTATACTTTAATTGGAAGAGCAGCGATGAATATCTTCCAAAGAGAGGACTCGAACTTTTTCTTTATGAGAATATTCGTTAAATTTACAAATCCTGTTCTGAAAATTTTTGATAAAATCACACCTGAGTTTTTAGCAAGACCAATTGTTCCATTATATGTTGCATTTTATTTCTATTTAATAAGATTTTATTTAATGCCGTGGTTATTAGGGTATGGGTCTATGGGTATGTTATCTTTTCCTATAGATCATGAATTCTCTAGAGAACTATACAGATTATTTAGCCCAGACAAATAATTTTTTTGACAAGATTGTTATATAAAATATAAATAAAACATATGTCATCTAATATAAAGATTTCTCCTTCTATCTTGTCAGCTGATTTTAGTAAACTTGGTGAGGAAATAATTTCATTAGACAAAGCTGGAGCTGATTACATACATGTTGATGTAATGGATGGGCATTTTGTTCCTAATATTACTATTGGGCCAGAAATTATAAAAAAATTAAGACCTGTAACTAAAAAAACTTTTGATGTACATTTAATGATTGAGCCAGTAGATAAGTACATTAAAGACTTTGCTGATGCCGGTGCAGATATCATTACATTTCATCCGGAGGCTACTCCCAGTACTGAAGAAACAATAAATCTTATAAAAAAATTTAACAAAAAAGTTGGCATATCTCTTAAACCGAAATCTAATATTGGTCTGATTGAAAAGTATCTTAATAAAATAGATTTAATATTAGTAATGAGCGTAGAGCCTGGATTTGCCGGTCAAAAATTTATGCCTGATGTTTTACCGAAATTAAAAAAACTTAAAGAGATGATTACTAATGGAAATTTGAAAGTAGACCTAGAAATAGATGGTGGTATAAATTTTGAAAATTCTAAGACGGTCATTAATGCTGGTGCAAACGTTTTAGTTTCTGGTTCAACCATTTTTAAACAAAATAACGGGGACTTAAAAAAAAATATTAGCTTATTAAGATCGAGTTAACAATGATCAGGTTTAATACTGCTTATTATTATATCTTAGCAGTTAAAATAAATTTAATTAAGATTTTTAAAAAAATTTATTTTAAAACAGGAACTTACAAAAAATCTTTAGTGTCAAAAGTTCCAAGTCAATTTTTTTTCTTTCCCAATCCCTTTTTGATGTCCTTTTTTTCTAATTATAAAAAGTTTGCTTTCCAGATTAATAACCTTGATCCAAATAATTTTTGGAATCAGAATTATTCCCCTAAAGAAAAAAAGGAGCTCCACAATTTTCTTTGGTTAACTTCAATCGATCGTAAAGATGAGTCTACCACTCTAAGAAAAATTATATCTCTATGGAACTTAAATAATCTTAAATACCAATCTCTTATTTGGGAAACGAGTGTAATGAGTAAAAGATTAATAAGTTGGATTTTAAATGCTGACATAATTCTTAAAAATTCAAATTTTGACTTTAAAAGAAATTTCATTGAGTCCATTATTATTCAAACAAATCATTTAAAAAAAAATTTTAAATATGAAATAGACTATCAAAAAAAAATTGAAGTTATCGCCGCTTTAATTTTGTCTGGGTTAGTTTTTAAAGAATATAAAGAAAATTTTGAATATGGTTTAAATGAGTTAGAAAAATTAATTCAAATTTTCTTTGATGAAGATGGTTTCCCTCTTACTAGAAGTCCAAACGATTTGTTAAATTACACAAAATATTTTTTGTTAATAAAAGAGGTTATTAAAGACGCCCAAAAATATGTTCCGGATAATTTAGAAAACACTTTAGAAAAAAATTTAAAATGTTTAAAACAGATAACTACTCCAACTAATTCACTTCCATTATTTAATGGCTCCGTTGAAGATGATTTGACTAATTTTTATGATTTCATTAATCACTTTAAAATTAAAATTAAGAAGCCGAAAATTAATGTAGGAAATATCCACATTCTTAAAAATAAAAAAGATGTTGTTTTTTTTGAAGTCGGAGGTCCTCCAAAGAAAAATTACTCATCTTGTTATCAGTCTGGACCATTATCTTTTGAATATTTTTTTGATGGCCAAAAAATAATCACTAACGGAGGATTTGGAGTGAATATTTCTAATAAAGCAAGACTTTTAAGTAGATTCACTTCTTCTCAATCAACTTTATGTTTAAATGACACCTCTATAGTGGGATTCGAAAAAAATAATTTGATGAATAATACTTACGGATTCTTAATTAAAAGAGATTTTAAAATTTTAAATTTAGAAAATACAAACAACATAAATGAACTTCAAATTAAAGCTGGTCATGATGCATATCTTAAAAATTTTGGTTGTTTACACAATAGGACTATAGGCATTGATAAAATCAATGATAAAATTGTTGGACAAGATAAACTTACAAGAAAGAACTTAAATGTAAAAATCAAATATGATATTCGTTTTCATTTATACCCCGGTCTCGCTGCAGTTCAGACTATAGGTGGAAATAATTTGCTAATTCAGATAAATAAAAATAAAGCTTTGTTATTTTCAACTAATGAAAAAAACTTAAAAATTGAAAAAAGTATTTTTTTTGGAGCTCAGAAAGTGTTAGATAACTATTGTATACTAATTTCTGGAGTCATGGAAAGTAATGAAAAAAATATTGATTGGGAAATAATAAAGAATATAAAATGAGTAAAATTAAAAACGCTCTAATTTCAGTCTCGGATAAAGATAGGCTTAGAATTATCTTAAAATCTTTAAAGAAAAATAAAATCAATATAATAAGCTCTGGAGGAACATTTAAATCAATTAAAAGATTGGGTTTTAAATGTATAGAGGTTTCGGAATATACTGGATTTGAAGAAATGTTGGATGGAAGAGTTAAAACTTTACATCCAAAAATTCACTCTGCTATTCTTTTCCAAAGAAATAAAAAAAAACATATAAAACAAATGCAAAAAAAACAATTTGAGCCTATAGATTTAGTAATAGTAAATTTTTATCCATTTGAAACGACAATTAAGAACACATCAAATAAAAAGAAAATTATTGAAAACATTGATATAGGTGGGCCAAGTATGGTTAGGTCAGCTGCAAAAAATTTTAAAGATGTGACAGTTATTACCGATAAAAAAGACTATTCAGAATTGATTAAAGAATTAAAAAGATTTAAAGGCAAAACTTCTCTTGATTTTAGAAAAAGAATGGCAAGTAAAGCATTCGGTCTGACTGCGTATTATGATGCTGTTGTTTCAGAATGGTTTAACCGAGATACTGGTTTAAAATTTCCTGAAAAAAAGACTTTTTTTGGAAAAAAGATTAGTCAATTAAGATATGGTGAAAACCCACATCAGAAAAGTTCAATATATGTAAATAGTCTAAAAAATAACGATATTAATTTACAACAGTTAAGTGGTAGAGATTTAAGTTACAACAATTATAATGATATATTTGCTGGAATAGATATACTGGTTTCTAATTCACACTCCCCATCAACAGTCATTATTAAACACGCCAACCCATGTGGAATATCTTCAAATAAATCTGCTCTTCAATCATTTTTAAATGCCCAGGCTAGTGATCCCGTTAGCGCATTTGGGGGGATAGTGGCTTGTAATTATAAAATAAACAATAAAATTGCAAAAGAAATTAATAAAACATTTTTTGAGGTAATTTTAGCGAAAGGTTTTGATGAAGGGGCTTTAAGGATATTTAAGAAAAAAAAAAATATGAGAATTATTGATATCTCAAAATATAATAATGAGACTAAAACTACAGTAAAGTTTTTTGATAGCTCTTTTCTTTTGCAAGATAAAGACGATTTGGTTTTTGACAAAAAAAAATTAAAATGTGTAACAAAAAATAAACCATCTAGGAAAGAGCTTAAAGATATAGAGTTTGCTTTCAGAGTATGTAAACATGTCAAATCTAATGCTATTGTAATTGTTAAGAATAGTTCAACTATTGGTATTGGTGCTGGACAACAAAATAGATTGGACAGTTGTAGAATAGCTACTCAAAAAGCAAGAAAATTTCAGCCTAAAAACCTTACTAATTCAATAGCCGCGTCAGATGCTTTTTTCCCTTTTGCTGATGGAATTAAAACTTTGATTAATGCTGGAGTAAAAATTATTGTTCAACCAGGTGGTTCAATAAGAGATAAGGAAGTAATAAATGCCGCAAACAAGGCTAAAATCAAAATGGTATTCACTGGAATAAGACATTTTAATCATTAATTGATTTTGTCAATTTTAGCTGCTAACACGAAATCACTCTCAGCTAAACCTTTTATAGCGTGTGTTGAAATTTTAATCTTGGCATATCCCCAGCCAAAAACAATGTCTGGGTGATGGCCCTCGGTTTCTGCAATTTTTCCAACACTAATAACAAATTTTTCGCTTTCTACATAATTGTTAAATTTAAAGTTTTTTTCAATATAATAGTTTTTTTCTTTATCTTTTAACACATCCCATCCATCTATTTTTTTCAAATATTTATGTATCTCATTTATATCAAAAGCTGGAATACCTCCTTCGCAAGGTACACATTTTTTATCTGCTAAGTCTTTCATAATTAATTATTATTTTTTGTTATTTTTGCTTACATACTTAACTTGGAGCGGGCAAAGGGACTTGAACCCTCGACCTTCTCGTTGGCAACGAGACGCTCTACCACTGAGCTATGCCCGCTTGTTCTGTTATTTGAAAGTATTAGCTTTTAAGAAATTAAGCAAGTGACAAAATACTATTAGCTCGAGCAAAAGCCCTGGTAATTAAAGGCAAGGTTTTAAAAAATTGAGCGATAAAAAGACAATACGCAACACATTATTACAAATTGACAGTTATGATTTATTAATCCTATAATTAACTTATGGATAAAAAATTTCCAAAACAAATACCTGTTTTTCCTTTAAGTGGTGTGATTTATTTTCCTAAAACAAATTTGCCATTAAATATTTTTGAAGATAGATATCTTGACTTAGTTAATGATTGTTTCAGAAGTAATAAACTAATGGGTATGGTTCAATCAAAAAAAGAAAATAACTTAGTTTACAAAGTTGGTTGTCTGGGCAAAATAAGTGATTATCAAGAAACTTCGGACGGTAGAGTGCTTATAAATTTAACTGGTATAACTAGGTTTGAAATTACGAAAGAGATAACTAATCAAAAAAAATATAGAGAATTTGAAGTTGATTACAAAAAATTTCATAAAGATGTGCTTGAACCCGAAAAAGGAACGATTGGGTATGATAATTTAAAATTTATGGAAAAGATTAAAAAATTTTTCGAAAAAAATGGTCTAATGATTAATTGGAAAGAATTTGAAAAACTTGATGAAACTCACAAAATAAATACACTGTCTATGATTGCCCCGATTTCAAACGAGGAAAAACAAAAACTTCTTGAAACAATTAACTTGAATGATAAGACAAATACACTCTTAAATATAATCGAGTTTTATTCTTATGAAAATACATCGGAAAACGAAACAATTCAATAAGTTAAGAACTTGTATTAAATTTAATTTGATTTGTTCATTGAATTAAAAAAGTCAGAATTATTCTTTGTGTCTTTAATTTTTGATATTAAAAACTCAATTCCATCCATTGTGCCCATAGGGCTTATAATTCTCCTTAGAACATTCATTTTTGATAAATCATCTTTTTCAAATAAGAGCTCTTCTCTTCTTGTTCCAGATCTTGTTACATCTAAAGCTGGGTAAATTCTTTTATCTGCAACTTTTCTATCTAATATTAATTCTGAATTTCCAGTTCCTTTAAATTCCTCAAATATGACTTCATCCATTCTACTTCCTGTGTCTATTAAAGCAGTTGAGATAATTGTTAATGACCCTCCCTGCTCGACGTTTCTCGCTGCTCCGAAGAATCTCTTTGGTCTCTGTAAGGCATTAGCGTCTACCCCGCCAGTTAGAACTTTTCCCGAGCTTGGTACTACTGCGTTATACGCTCTGCCAAGTCTTGTGATTGAGTCTAACAATATGACCACATCTTTTTTATGTTCCACAAGTCTTTTGGCTTTTTCTATAACCATTTCCGCGACTGCAACGTGTCTTGAGGCTGGTTCATCAAAAGTAGAAGAAACCACTTCGCCTTTTACAGATCTTTGCATATCTGTAACCTCTTCAGGTCTTTCATCAATTAATAATACCATCAAATAAATCTCTGGATGGTTAGCAGTTATTGATTGAGCAATATTTTGTAAAATAATAGTTTTGCCTGCTCTAGGAGGTGAGACTATAAGAGATCTTTGTCCTTTACCAATTGGGCTTACGAGATCAATCAGTCTAGCAGTATTATCCGGTTTCTTTTCCACCTTTGTGCTTTCGACTTCTAATTTTATTCTTTTATTAGGGTATAAAGGAGTCAAGTTGTCAAAGGCTATTTTATTTCTACCTTTCTCTGGTTCATCAAAATTTATTTTGTTTACTTTCAGCAAAGCAAAATATCTCTCTGCATCTTTAGGGGCTCTTACTTCCCCTTCAACTGTATCCCCAGTTCTTAATCCAAATCTTCTTATTTGACTTGGGCTTACATAAATATCATCTGGGCCTGGTAAATAATTTGACTCGATTGCTCTTAAAAAACCAAAGCCATCTTGCAAAACTTCAAGAACGCCTGATGCACTGATTTGTTCATTTTTCTCGGCTAATTTTTTTAATATTGCGAAGAGAATTTCTTGTTTTCTTAAAGTACTTGGATTTTCAATGCCAAGCTTTTCTGCTTGGGATATCAAATCAGCCGGACTTTGTTTTTTTAATTCTTGTAAGTTCATTTAATTGATTGAGTTTGAGGTAAGTATCTTAAATATAAGACTTTTTGTTAAAATTTCAAGTATTATAATGGTTTAAAAATTACCACAAATATAATGATAATCAGCAAAATTGTAGGAACTTCATTGATGATTCTAAAAAATTTTGAGCTTTTAGTGTTACTGTCAATCTGAAAGTCTTTCAAAATAGCAAGTAGATAAAAGTGATATCCAGTCAGAAATATAACAAGCCCAAGTTTAATTTTCATCCATAAAAAACTAAGACTTATTATACCTTGTGAGTGAATTAAGAGTATTCCAAAAACCCAGGATAAAATCATCGCAGGGTTCATGATATAAAAATACAATCTTTTTTCCATTAGCTTGAAAGTTTCTGATTGACCCTTATTTTCTTTGGTCTCTGCGTGATATACAAAAATTCTAGGTAGATATAATAATCCTGCCATCCAAGAAATAACTGCTATAAGATGTAAAGCTTTAAACGCTAGATATGCATTCATTTATAAAAATTTTTTTGTTAATTGTTCAAGTAAATTTATGTGATCCTCGCTATCATTTAAACAAGGAACTACATCAAAATTGTTTCCCCCAGAATTAATAAAGCTTTCTTTGCCTTGAATAGATATTTCTTCAAGAGTTTCAACGCAGTCTGAGGAGAAGCCGGGGCAGATTACAATTATATTTTTTTTACCTTCTTTTGGTAAGTTTTCTAAAGTAACATCAGTGTAAGGCTTCAACCAAGCTTCAGGACCAAATCTTGACTGAAATGTAGTTCTAATCTCAACAGTTTTAAATGTTTCCGAAAGTAATCTAGATGTTTTATGGCAATAACAATGATAAGGATCGCCTTTGTCAAAATATTTTTGAGGAATGCCGTGATATGAGGCTAGAATTAAATCAGGTTTCCATTTTAACTCTGAGATTTTAATTTTTAAACTATTTGAGAGCGCCTGAATATATAGAGGCTCCGATTCGTAGTGTGGTATTATTTGTAGACTAGGTTGCCATCTCATTTCCATCAAAACTCTATAGACTTCATCACACACTGTTGCTGTTGTTGCGGCGGCATATTGCGGGTAAAGAGGTAAAACTATAAGTTTTTCACAACCAGCTTCATGTAGTTTGAGTATTTTGCTCTCTATGCTTGGATTCCCATATCTCATGGCATAATCAACTATGACTTCTTTGCTACCAATCCTGTCCAATAGTTTTTTTGTTTGCATTATAGTGAAATATCTTAATGGTGACATGTCTTCTTTTTTCATCCATATCTCTTTATAAGCTTTGGCGGTTTTAGATGGCCGTAAGTTTAAAATAAACAGATTAAGAATAATTTTCCATAAAAATGGGTTCACCTCTATTACTCTTCTATCAGACAAAAATTCTTTTAAATATTTTCTTATGTCTAGCCATTTAGTGGAGTCCGGTGTTCCGAGATTTACAAGTAGTACGCCCGTTTTACCAAAGTTTATTTTTGGGTGATCATTGCTCATCTTTTTATTATATTCACTCTATCTACTATTTTTTTTATTATACTTGGGTTTGTCTCTGGCAGAATACCATGTCCAAGATTAAATATGTAGGGGTTATTCTTAAATACCTCTAAATATTTTTCCATTTCTTCCAATGCTATTTTTTCATCTTCAAGAAGAATGTTGGGATTCATACCTCCCTGTATGCAAGTATTCCCAAAGTTATTTTTTGCCCATGAAGGATCTATGTCATGATCAATGTTTATTGCATCTGGTTTTACTTCTTCTAAGAATTTTTTATAATTTTCTTTTAAACCTTTGGGAAAACAAATTGATGGTATTTTATTTTCTTTACAAAAATCAACTAGACTTTTGTTGGGTTTATAACAATATTCATTTAAATCTTCATCTTCGATGAGACCAGCCCAAGAATCAAATATTTGTATTATATCTGCACCAGCTTGTTTCTGATTAATAATGTGGATTTTCAAGAACTCATCTAGTTTTTTTAAGACCGATTTTATTTCGTTTTTATCTTTTATTATTATCTTCTTATCTAATTTATTCTGTTCTTTAAAATTATATAAATAAATCAAAAGTGTCCAGGGAGCACCAACAAATGCAATTAATGATTTGTCTTTGTTTAAAATAGTTTTAGTTTTATTTATCGCTTTATAAATAGGCTGAAGAGTAGAGAGAAAATTTTTTTCTTTTGTGTCTAAAAATTTATTAATGTTTAATTTCGAATTTCTTGGACCATTTTTCTTACCAAATTCTATCGGTTGACCTAGAGCATAAGGTATTACTAATATATCTGAAAAAATTATTGCGGCATCAAGATTAAATCTTTTCATTGGCTGTAATGTAATTTCTGAAGCCAAGTCGCTATTTAAACATAGTTTTAAAAAATTTGGATTTTGAGATCTTAACTGTTTAAATTCAGGTAAATATCTACCAGCTTGTCTCATGAACCAGATAGGTACACAAGAAATATCTTTATTTATCAAACAATTTAACAATTTACTCATAAATTAAATAATATATTGATAAGTGTAGTTATTGTAATAGGTCATGTTAGTATCGGCTATATTTATTTATACCTAGTTTTAAACATTTTATACCCACCAAGTAGTCTAAATTTACTGTAATTTGAATTATTGATAGAATTATACTCACAGTTTATAGTTTTGATGTATAAAATAATTCACATCGAATAAAATGTATAAAATATGTTAATTAATGTGAGCAAATTTTTTTTACGAAAGACTTTAGAGCATAACATAAAGTTATACGATTATTACTAACAGGATTATGAACGAAAAATACAATGTATATCTCATCTCAGACTCCACAGGGGAAACTTTGGATAGGATATTTTTATCTCTACAATCGCAATTTAAAAATTTCAAATATGAGAAAAAAGAGTTCTTCTTTGTCAGAACTGAACAACAAGTTGATAAAATTATAGAAGAAGGAACAAAGATAGAGAATCCAATTATTCTTTATACAATTGTAGAAACGAAACTCGCCAAATATTTATCTAAAAAAAGTGAGCTGTCAAATATTCCGTGTTTTGGTGTTTTAGGAAGTTTAATTTTAGCTTTTTCAAAGCTCTTAAATCAAAAAGCAATTCATAAACCAAGCGCTCAACATGTTTTAGATGATGATTATTACAAAAGAATTGAGGCAATTCAATTTACAATGTCCCACGATGATGGAAAAATCACAAAAGATTTATCGAAGGCAGATGTGATTTTATTGGGAGTCAGCAGAACGAGTAAAACGCCAACATCTATCTACTTAGCAAACAGAGGTTACAAAACAACAAACATTCCCTTAGTACCAAATCAAGAAATACCTGAGGATTTGAAAAAAAAAGATTTTAAATCTTGTATAATTGGGCTGTATGCAGACCCAGATAGATTGTTAGACATAAGACGTAACCGAGTAGCCTTAATGCAAGAAAATAGATCCTCTAATTATACGGATGTTGCCTCTATAAAGAAAGAAGTTGAAGATTCAAAAAATTTGTTTAAAAAACATAGTTGGCCAACCATCGATGTAACTAGAAAATCAGTAGAAGAAACTGCAGCCTCAATTATCAAAATAATTGAAATCAAAAGAAAAAAATGAGAATTGTTTTAGCTTCCAAAAGTGGTGTTAGAAAAGAAATTTTAGATAAGTATGGGGTCGAGTCAATTGTTTCTCCTTCAAATGTTGATGAAGATCAAGTTAAAGAATCTTTGTTGGAGAGAGGCGCTGACCCAGAAATTATTTCAAAGAACCTAGCAGAATTGAAATCAGTTAAAGTAAGCTTAAAATATCCTGACAAACTTGTTTTAGGTGCGGATAGCGTTATATCGCTTGATCTCAAATTAATAAACAAACCTAATTCGAGAGATGAAGCATACAGTATTCTAAAGCTATTAAATGGCAACAAACATTATTTAATTAGTTCTGTTTGTATTTCTAAAAATGGATCAATGATTTGGAATTACACTGATAAATCTGAGTTAAAAATGAAAAATCTATCTGATAAACAGCTTAAAACATATCTTGAAGGGATAAAAACTGAAACATTGCTAGCTTATGGCGTTTATCAAATAGAAGCAGGCGGTTTAAATTTATTTGAGTATATAAAAGGAGACAAAGATTCTATAATGGGTTTGCCGATTAAACAAATTAAGGAATATATAAATAACCACAAACTATGAAAAAAAAGAAATTTGCAATAATAGGTAGTCCCGTATCTCATTCACTTTCACCGATTATGCATAATTACTGGTTTAAAAAATACAATATTGATGCTGAGTACGAACTATTAGACATTGACAAAAGTGAAATTCAAAATGTGATAGATAAAATTAAAAATAAAGAAATTAAAGGAATAAACGTTACCTTGCCATATAAAAAATCCGTAATACCTTTTTTGAGCAAAACCATAAATGACGCCAATGAAACCCACTCAGTTAATACTGTTATGTTAGATCAAAAAAATAATTTGATAGGAGAAAATACTGATGTTTTTGGATTTCAGGCAGCTTATTTAAAATCTATTCCTAATCAAGAAAAGAAGAATAAAAAAGTATTAGTCCTCGGAGCGGGTGGAGTTGCACCTTCAATTATTTTAGCTCTATTAAAATCAAAAATACATAATATTGCTTTGAGTAATAGAACTTATGAAAAATCATTATTTCTTAAAAAGAAGTTTAAAAACTTAAACATTATTAAGTGGAATGATTTCTCAAAAGAGGTAAATAAATTTGACATAATAATCAATGCAACAAGTCTAGGATTAAGTTCAAGTAATGAATTTGATAGTGATTTTAGTAATTTTAATAAAAATATGGTTTATATTGATACAATATATAACCCAGCGGAGACAAAAATGATTAAGTATTTTAAATCTAATAAAATTAGAACACACAATGGATTAAATATGCTTATTTACCAAGGTCAAAAAGCTTTTTACTTATGGAATAAAATTAATCCAGAAGTCGATGATGAATTACTCAAATTATTGGAGTCCAAATTAGATTAATGAAAATAGGTATTACAGGCTCTTTATCTTCAGGTAAATCATCAGTAGCAAAAATCTTATCAAAAAAAAACAATATACTGTTCAGTGCAGATAAAATAGTTAAAAATTTATACTCTAACAACCAATTTAAAAAAAAGGTAAAAAAAAAATTTAAAATTAAAAAAAAAAATATTAAAAATGAAATAAAATCCAAATTATTAAATAAAGAATTAGCTTTAAAAGAATTAGGAAAATTAATCCATCCTTTTGTGAGAAAAAAAATGAAAGAATTTTCTAAAAAAAATAAAAAAAAAAAAATTATCTTTTTCGAAATTCCGTTATTGATAGAGAGTAATTTAATGAATTTTTTTGATTTTATAATATTGGTGGTTGCCCCACGAAAAAATAGACTTAATCGTTATTTAAAAAGTGGGGGTAAAAAGAAAATGTTTGACCTTTTGGATAAAAATCAAATTTCTCCAAAGCAAAAAATTAAATATTGCGATTATATAATTGTTAACAACAAATCTAAAAATATTTTAAAAAAAAAAGTACATGATATAATCTTGAATGTCTGAAATTTTTTTAGATATTGAAACTACTGGATTATCTTTTAAAGACAATCATAGAATAGTTGAAATAGCGTGTATCGAAACTAATGAGCTTATACCAACTAAGAGAATTTTCCACAAAATAATTAATCCTGAACGTGATGTCCCGGACGAGGCATTTAAAATTCATGGCTTTTCATCAGATTTTTTAAAAGATAAACCAAAGTTTAAAGAAATAGCAGATGAACTCATTAGTTTTATTAATGGAAAAGATTTAATTATACATAACGCATCATTTGACTTACCTTTTATTAATCATGAACTAAAAATTTTAAAAAAAGATGTTATAAGCAAAAACAAGATCATAGACACGCTGGAACTAGCAAGAAGTAAATACCCTGGAATGTCAAACTCCTTAGATGCGCTTTGTAAAAGATTTAACGTAGATTTGTCGAGAAGAATAAAACACAACGCAGTTTTAGACTGCGAGCTGTTACGAGAAGTTTATATTTATCTTCTAGATGTAAAAGAACCTAAATTATCATTTAATTCAAAAGTTGAGCAAAAGAATAGTTATAGAAATATTTTAAACTACTCAAAGAAAATAGTAAAACTCTCTGAGGAAGAATTAAAAAATCACGGTAAGTTTTTAAAATCTGAGCTTAAAAAAAATTATTTTTAGTTTCTCCTCGACAAATATAGTTTTCTAAAATCTACTTTTTGGTCAATTTTGATATCTCTGAAACCTGAATTCTCAAAAATAAAAATAAAAACCTCTCTAAGTTCCGGATATATTTTATTTGGTATTTCTATTAGTATAATTTCTTCTAATTTCTTTTTATCGTTTAGGTTTTTGTCCAGCTCAACCATAGTAGAGTAAGTAGCAAGTGCATTAATTTTATCTAAACTTTTATCTTTTGGCTCCAACAAAAGTGTAGTTTGTACTTCAATAATATTTTCTTTAAATCTATTACTTTTAATGTCTATTTTGAATTTATAATTAGAGATATCTTTTGTGAGTGAAAAAAACATATTTGGTTTCGAAATATCAAAGTCGAGTTTTTTTATATATTTAGCAATTATTTTATAACTCATCTTTTTTTTCTTCAATTATTTCAGCTTCAATTGTTTTATCCTCAGTTGTTTGATTTTTACTTTTGTTTATAATCGGATAAAGCAGGATTTTTCTGGTTATCGGAATTAATAGTAAAAAGCCCATTGTGTCAGTAAAAAACCCTGGAGTAATAAGTAACACAGCAGCTATTGCGATAGATGCTCCTGACAGTATTTCGTAAATGGGCAACTTGTTTTGATAAATGTTTATAAACCCAGACTTAATGGTTCTTATACCTTGAATTCTGGCAAAATAAACGCCAACTATAGCCGTAAAAATTATTAATAAAATCGTATTTATAGCTCCAATATTTTCCCCAATTTTAATAAAAAGCAATATTTCTATTATTGGTATGGCTATAATTGATATTAGTATTGTGTTCATTTGTCTGATACAAAAATATATTAATAATGTATATTTAGCAAATTATGAGTAGTAACTTTGGGTATATAGATATTATTTTACTAGCTATGATAGCTGGTTTTATCATCTTAAGATTGAGAAGTATCTTGGGTAGAAAAACTGGTCATGAGGATAAAATTTATCCAAGATTTTCTGAAAAAAAATTTGAAGAATTCCGAAATCAGCAAGAAGTTAAGTTCCAAAAGAAAAATTTTAATGAATTAGAAGGTGAGGAAAAAGAAAAATTTATTAAAGGTGCCGAAATAGCTTATGAAACTATTATTACAGCCTTTGCAAAAGGAGATAAAAAAAGTTTAAAGGGTCTCCTAACTCCAAGAATGGCTACAAATTTCAATCAAGCCATTTCCGACAGAGAAGATAAAGGCATAAAGTCAGAATTAACATTCATAGGCATGAAAGAGTCTAACCTTGAGAAATTTGAAAAGGTTCAAGACAATATTTTTGCAACAGTTAAATTTGTATCTGATATAATTTCAGTAAAAAAAGATAAAAGTAACAATATCTTAGAGGGAAATCCTGATCGAATAAAAACCGTGACTGATCATTGGAAATTTTCTAAGAAGGAGAAAAGTAGTAGTCCTAATTGGTACTTAGCTGAAATATTGCCTAAGTGAAAAAAAAAGTTCCCTTATCACAAAAAGACAAAGAAGATTGGAAAAAGTTTTTAGAAGACACGTCCCGCGTTCCTGACAAAGATCAAAACAATAGAACTGATAGTGTAAAAAATAAATATAAATTCGATTTACATGGTTTAACTTTAGATGAAGCTAATAAAAAAGTTAAAGAAGTAATTAAATCTTGTAGTGAAAAAAATTTCAGAGAGATACTTTTAATTACTGGTAAAGGGTTGCATTCAAATCAAGAGGACGTTTATAAATCATCAGATTTTAGTAAATTAAGATTTTCAGTTCCTGAATTTATTAATTCAGACCCAGAAACTTCCAAATTAATCATATCAATAGCCAAACCTCCACAAAATGAGGGTGGTGAAGGAGCATTGCTTATTAAGTTGAAAAAATTATAAAATAAATTTCGAAAGGTCTGTATCTTTAACAAGATTTCCTAAATTTTTCTGAACAAATTCTTTATCAACGATTATTTTTTCTCCAGCCTTGTCTGTAGCGTTAAAACTAATGTCATCTAAAACTTTTTCAATAATTGTATGTAATCTTCTAGCTCCGATGTTCTCTATTGATGAATTTACTTCAGTAGAAATCTTAGCAAGCATCTCAATACCGTCATCTTTGAATTCCAGATCCACATTTTCTGTTTTTAATAGAGCTTTATATTGTTTAATTAAACTGTTATCTGGTTCTTTTAAAATTCTAATAAAGTCTTTTTCATTTAAAGCACTTAATTCAACTCTTATTGGAAGTCTCCCTTGTAATTCTGGCAGTAAATCTGAAGGTTTTGCAAGTTGAAAAGCACCAGAAGCAATAAATAGTATATGATCAGTTTTTATTGGACCATGCTTAGTATTAACGGTTGTTCCTTCTATCAGTGGAAGAAGATCTCTTTGCACTCCCTCTCTTGAAACATCTCCACCAACCCTATCACCTCTAGCAGAAACTTTATCAATCTCATCCAAAAACACTATACCATTATCTTCTGTTGATTTTTTTGCTTCTTGCACAATCTTGTCTTCCTCAATCATTTTATCTGATTCTTGAGCAACTAAAATTTCATGAGATTCTTTTACGGTCATTTTCTTTTTTTTACCTTTCTTATTCCCCACAGATTTACCCAATATTTCTCCAATATTTACCATTCCAACATTTGCTCCTGGCATTCCAGGAATTTCAAAGCTAGGCATTGATGAAGATGTATCCATGACCTCGATTTCAATTTGGTTATTATCTAAATCACCGTTTCTTAATCTTTTTCTAAAACTTTCTCTCGTTGCAACGGAAGCTTTGTTACCTACTAAAGCATCAAGCACTTTATCCTCTGCTAATAATTGCGCTTTAGCGTTTACCTCTTTTCTTTTTTTCTCTCTTTCCATCGCTATAGCAATTTCAACAAGATCTCTGATAATCTGTTCAACGTCTCTTCCAACGTAACCTACTTCTGTAAATCGAGTAGCTTCTACTTTTATAAACGGTGCCTCTGCTAATTTAGATAATCTTCTTGAAATTTCTGTTTTACCAACTCCAGTTGGTCCAATCATCAAGATATTTTTTGGTAAAACCTCATCTTTCATTTCATCTGACAACGCTTGTCTCCTCCATCTATTTCGTAGAGCAACTGCGACAGCTTTTTTTGCTTCTTTTTGACCAATGACGTATCTATCTAATTCAGAAACTATTTCTCTAGGAGATAAGGCGCTTACTTTACTATTTTCACTCTGCCCTTTATCCTTTACTAGATTTAAGTTTGTAACTTTTTTTGTTCCTGACATATTATAATTTTTCCATTGTGATATTGTTATTTGTAAAAACACAAATTTCAGAAGCTACTTTTATAGCTTTTTTTGCAATTTCTTCGGCTTTCATATCAGTTTCCATCAACACTTTTGCTGCAGCTAACGCATAATTTCCACCTGAACCTATTCCGATTATTCCATCTTCTGGTTCCAAAACATCTCCAGTACCTGATATAATAAAACTTTTTTCCTTATCAGCCACAGCCATTAAAGCCTCTAACCGCCTTAAATATTTATCACTTCTCCAATCTTTTGCCAATTCAACGGCAGCTCTAGAAAGATTTCCTGCATGTTTTTCTAGCTTAGCCTCTAATCTTTCAAATAATGTAAGTGCATCAGCAGTGGACCCCGCAAAACCTGCAATAACATTTCTTTTCTCAATTTTTCTGACTTTCTTAGCTTTGCTTTTAAGCACAGTATTACCAAGGCTAACCTGGCCATCTCCGACAACTATAGTTTCGTTGCCTTTCCTCAAAAGAACAATTGTGGTTCCGTGCCATTTTTCAGCTGTATTCATGATATTCTATGTGGAGATTAATTTTATTTCTTCAATAGACATTCTGTGTTTATTGATAAAAAGTCCAATTATATATATATCATAGTGTTAATTGGCGATTTTTATGAAACGAAAAGCTAAGATATTAAGAAAAACAAAAGAAACCAGCATTTCTGTAGCAGTCAATTTAGACGGCAAAGGGAAATATAAGATTAAAACTGGAATAGGTTTTTTAGATCATATGTTGGAACAACTATCAAAACATTCTCTAATAGATCTTGAGGTTAATGCTAAGGGTGACACTCATATTGACTTGCATCATACCACAGAAGACACGGGTATAGCCATTGGAGAAGCTATCAAAAAAGCTGCTGGCAACCGAAAAGGAATTACAAGATATGCTTCAACAATGATACCAATGGATGAAACATTAAGCCGGGTATCCATTGACGTATCGAACAGACCTTACTTAATTTGGAAAGTAGACTTAGCAGTTGAGAAATTGGGTGAAATGGATACTGAACTTTTTAAAGAGTGGTTCCAAGCATTTTCTCAATCTGCAGGAATTACTTTACATATAGAGAACATTTACGGTGATAATAGTCACCACAAAGTTGAGTCTTGTTATAAGGGATTAGCTAGGTCACTTAAGGATGCTTTAGCTATAGATAAAAGAATTAAAAATTCAATACCTTCAACAAAAGGCTCTATTTAAATTTGATGAACGTCACAATTGTTGACTACCAATCGGGCAATATAAGCTCAGTCATTAACTCTTTTACTGAGGTCGCTAAAGGCAAAGTTAATCTTGAGGTAACTTCGGACATAAAGAAAATTAAATCTAGCGACAAAATTGTTTTGCCTGGTCAAGGGTCATTCAAAAGTTGCGTGGACTCTCTTAACAGTATTAACGGACTAGTTGATTCACTTAAAGAAACTGCAATGACTAACAAGAAACCTTTATTAGGAATTTGCGTTGGTTTACAAATGTTTGCTGATATTGGATATGAAGAGGCAGAAACAAAAGGACTAGGATGGATATCTGGAAAAGTTTCTAAAATTAATAATCAGAAAGGAAAATTTAAACTCCCACACATAGGCTGGAATGAAATTGAATTACAAAAGGAAAGTAAAATATTTAAGGATATAAAAAATAAATCTCACATGTATTTTGTTCATAGCTATGAATTTATTCCTGAAGATAAATCTGTTATTTCAGCATTGACTGATTATTCATCAAAAATCGTTTGTGCAATTGAAAAAGATAACTTATTTGGCACACAATTTCATCCTGAGAAGAGTGATAAAAACGGATTAAAAATAATTGATAACTTTTTAAAATTATAATGAAAATTATCCCCGCCATAGATATTAAAGATAAAAAATGCGTGAGACTTATCAAGGGAGATTTTGAAAATAAAACCGAATACAAAGCCTCACCCGTTGACCAAGCAGCGAAATATAAAGATCATGGTTTTAAAAATCTACACATCGTAGATTTAGACGGCGCCCTAACTGGCAAAACAATTAATTTAGATATTATAAATGAAATAGTAAATAAATATGATTTTAAAATTGAGGTAGGCGGTGGCATAAGAAACTTAGAAAGTATAAAAAAATATATTGATGCAGGGGTTGAGAAAGTAATTTTAGGAAGTGGCGCAATTAAAGATAAAGAATTTTTAAGAATAGCTTGCGATAAATTTAAAAACCAAATTGCTTTAGGCTTAGACGCAAAAGATGGAAACCTCTCTGTTTCTGGTTGGAAAGAAAATCTTAATATTAAAACTATAGATTTCCTTAAAGAGGTTAATGACTTTGGAATGAGCAGAATTATTTTTACAGACATTGATAGAGATGGAATGAAAACTAATCCCAATTTCGATGAGACAGTAAACATTGCTAATATTTCAAATTGTCCTGTTGTTATTTCAGGTGGAGTTTCTTCGATAAATGATATTAAGAAAGCAAAAGATTTAAATAATAAAAAAATTGAAGGTATAATTGTTGGAAAAGCAATTTACGACGGTGATATTAAGCTAAAAGATTTGGCAAAAGAGATAAATTAAAATGGTTGCAAAATTATCTACGATTAGACGTAAAATAAGAAATGGAGAAAAACTTGGTTTTTCAGAGAGAGCTAGAGCAGTAAATAAAGGATTGTTACCAAGTAAAGCAAAAAAAAAGAAAAAATATGTTAAAAAATAGAATCATACCATGTCTTGATGTTAAAAACGGAAGAGTCGTAAAAGGAATTAACTTCGTTAAACTTAAAGATGCTGGAGATCCAGTGGAACAAGCTAAAATTTATAGTGATGGTGGAGCTGATGAAATTTGTTTCTTAGATATCACCGCATCTAATGAAAATAGAGATACCATCATAGATATTGTTAGAAAAACTGCAAAAGAATGTTTTGTCCCTTTAACTGTTGGAGGAGGTGTAAGAACTATTCAAAATATTACCGATTTGTTGTTAGCAGGAGCAGATAAAGTTTCCATAAATACTGCAGCAGTAAAAAATATTGATTTTGTTAAAGAAGCCTCTAAAAAATTTGGATCTCAATGCATCGTTGTAGCTATAGATGCTAAAAAAGTTTCAGAGAACAAATGGAAAGTGTTTACACATGGAGGAAGAAATAAAACAGATATCAATGCTGTAGAATTTGCCAAAAAAGTAGAAACTAATGGAGCTGGAGAAATTCTCTTAACTTCAATGGATAAAGATGGGACTAAATCTGGTTATGATGTAGATTTATTAAAAGCAATTTCTAAAAGCACCAATATTCCAATTATAGCATCTGGTGGAGTTGGAACATTGGATCATTTATATGATGGTATAGTTAAAGGCGGTGCAAGCGCTGTACTTGCAGCTTCTATTTTTCACTATGGAGAATTTACTATCAAAGATACAAAAGAATATTTAAAATCAAAGAATATTCCAGTAAGGTTACAAAATGCTTAAAAATTTGGAAGATTTAATAAAAACAATTAGAGATCGAAAAAATTCATCTCCCGATAAATCCTATACAAACAAACTACTAAATGATAAAAATTTATCCGTTTCTAAAGTGAAGGAAGAAGTGGCTGAGTTGATCGAAGCTGTGGAAAAAAATACAAATAAAATTCACGAAAGCGCTGATGTGATATATCATCTTCTGGTATATTTAGAAGCTAATAATATAAAAATTGAAGATGTTATGAAAGAACTAGAAACGAGGAAAAAATAATGTCTTATGATAAAAATAATATTTTTGCTAAAATTTTAAGAGGAGAAATACCTTGTAAAAAAATTTTTGAAAACGATTTTGTTTTATCTTTTCACGATATAAATCCTCAAAAAAAAATCCATGCACTTGTTATTCCTAAAGGTGAGTATATTGATTTAGATGATTTCAATAAGAAAGCTAGTGACAAGGAAATTACTGAATTTCATAAAGCTATAAGTCATGTCTCAAGTTTATTGGGTGCTACTGGCAAAGGTTACAGAGTACTTTCAAATATTGGATCTGACGGAGGTCAAGAAGTTCCGCACTTACACTTTCATATATTTGCAGGAGAAAAAATTGGAAAGATGGTTGCATAGTATGAAAAAAGTTCAAAGATATTTTTTGGATTTTGAATTTTCAAAAAATTATAAGGCTCAAAGTATTCAAAGTGAAAACCAATTAAAAATTGTCCTTAATGACAAAAAAAATTATGAAATAAATAAATTTTTTTACAAACAAATCGGAAAAGACCACTTTTGGAGAGACAGACTTGTATGGACAGACAAACAATGGCTTAAATATTCATCTAGTCCACTCCTAGAAACTTGGATTCTTAAAGACGAAAAAAATGACTTAATCGGATATTATGAAATCGAAAAACACGACAATAAAGAATTTGAGCTAATAAACATGGGTATATTAAGTGAACACAGATCAA
The DNA here is from genome assembly GCA_902552185.1 of uncultured Pelagibacteraceae bacterium. Taxonomy (GTDB): domain Bacteria; phylum Pseudomonadota; class Alphaproteobacteria; order Pelagibacterales; family Pelagibacteraceae; genus Pelagilacustribacter. The sequence goes on from CACDFZ010000001.1 coordinate 133,611, forward strand.
AAGGCTATGGATCTCATCTGTTAAATCATGTGCTTAAAAAATCTTTTGACAATAAAGCTAACAAAGTGTGGGTTCATACTTGTTCATTAGATCACAAATTTGCTCTAGCTAATTACTTATCTCGAGGATTTAAAATATTCAAAAAAGAACAGATTGATTTTGTAGCTTAACCTTTGTTTGGTAAGGTAAAAACATTATTATTAATCATTTGATTTAATGAGGTAATTTCAATTTCAAAAGCTATTTGATTATTATACTGATCAAACGTAGTCCATCCAGCTAGTAAAAATTCTTTTTTATCAAATTTAATTAACGTTTTGATATTATTTTTATCGGTAAAAACAATATTTATATAATCATCTATAATTGTGCTACTTTCATTTATAACTTTAATTAATTCGTTTTTGTTAAGAATATTTATAAAAGTGGATTTAGATAATGGATAAAAAAGTGTTTTTCCGTACCTTTTTTGTGTAATTGCCATCATCTTTTTATTTACAATAAGCTCCTTTTCATTTTTGTCTATGTAATCACATTTTAACTTGCCCGGAAAAGCAAGAATACATTTGCCTTCTTCTATATCCTCATTTGTTTTTTGAGTAAATTTAAATTGAATATTATCTATATTTTTCAAATTATTTATGATTTTAGATTTTTCGTTTACACTAGAATGTGTAAAAATTAAAAATAAACAAATAAAAATAACAACTCTTATTGCTCTCAACCCTATAATACCTCTCGTTTACCGACATGATTTGCTTTGCTTACTACCCCTTTTTCCTCCATCATATCAATAATTCTAGCCGCTCTGTTATATCCTATTTGCAATTTTCTTTGTAAAAAACTAGTTGATGCCTTCCCTTCGGACTTAACTAAATTAATTGCTTCATTATAGAGTTCATCACCTTCTCCAGCTGAAATATTACTGTCATCTTCTGATGAGTTTGAAACTGAAGTAATATCATCAATATAATCAGGTTCTCCTTGAGCCCGCAAAACACTACTTATTTTCTCTATTTCTTTTTCAGAAACATAAGGACCATGAATTCTTATGATTCTATTTGCAGACGACATAAAAAGCATATCCCCTTTACCCAATAATTGTTCTGCGCCTTGTTCTCCAAGTATGGTTCTGCTATCTATTTTTGAACTTACTTGAAAAGAAACTCGTGTTGGAAAATTAGCTTTAATAGTTCCAGTGATCACATCAACACTAGGTCTTTGAGTTGCCATAATAATGTGGATCCCAGCTGCTCGTGCCATTTGAGATAACTTCTGAATGTAATTTTCAATTTCTTTTCCAGCCACCAACATAAGATCAGACATTTCATCAACTACAACAACAATGTAAGGCATTTTTAATTTGTGTTTTTCATTATACCCGTCAATATTTCTCACTCCGACCTTTGACATGAGCTTATACCTGTTATTCATCTCTTTAACCGTCCATCCAAGGGCAGAGGTAGCTTTTTTTGCATCAGTAATAACAGGAGATAATAAATGAGGTATTCCTTCATAAGCAGAAAGTTCAAGCATTTTTGGATCAATTAAAATTAATTTACAAAGTTCAGGACTTAACTTGTATAACAATGATGTTATTATTGTATTAACACAAACAGATTTACCAGACCCTGTTGTACCTGCAATTAATAAATGAGGCATTGAAGTTAAATCACCTATTATTGGAACTCCCGAAATATTTTTCCCTAAAGCTATTGGTAATTTTAAATCTCGACTTTTAAAACGCTCATTTGATATAATTTCTCTTAAAAAAACACCTTCTCTTTTTTCATTAGGTATTTCTATCCCCACAGTATTTTTTCCTGGAATTACAGCAACCCTTGCTGATGTAGAGCTAGTATTTCTTGCTAGATCATCAGATAAGTTTATAATTTTTGAAACTTTAACACCAGCAGCAGGCTCGAATTCATATAAACTTACAACTGGTCCATTGTTAATTTTTTGTATTTGTCCATTAATTCCAAAGTCTTGTAAAATTCCTTCCATAAATTTTCCATCTGGTCTATTTTTATTCATTTCCTGCGGAGATAATTTTGAATTATTTTTCTCTAATAAATCGATTGATGGTAATTGAAATTTTTTTGATTTTTCTAAAGTTTTTGTCTGATCTTTAGCAAAGAAAAAACTTTGCTGAGTTTCTTTTTTTTCGTCATTTAATATATTTTCTGCCATTACTTCATTGCTTTCATTTTCGACAACTTCATTTTTTTTATTAGAGGAAAATGAAAACAGCCTTGAAATAATTTTTTTAAAATTGATATCAGAGCTTAGAATAAAAAAAAGTATTGTTAAAGCAATCAGGGCAAAACTTGTATACTGATTTTCTATTAATGGAGTGTATTGATATATAAAATTATATATTAATTCTCCGATGAAACCTGAATTACCGTTATCAAGTAGCCAAAAAGAATTATTAAATGTTATATGTAAAAATGTACATCCAAAAATTAGATACAAAGTTAAAAAAAATAATTTGTAAATAATATTTTTTAACTCTTTTTCAATGATCAATTTGAAACCCCACGAAATTAAAGTAGCTAGTATTAAAAACGAGATTAAACCAAAACTTTGTAACAAAAAATCTGAAACTTTGCTTCCATATATCCCAAAGAAATTTTTTATATTTGAGTTAGATTCACCATATATAAATGAAGGATCTGACGGAGAATAAGTCGCGAACGAAATTGTCAAAGCTATTCCTAATGAAATTAGGACTAATCCAACAAACTCAAAGGTTCGCTTTTTTAAAAAATTTGTTAAACTATTTAAAAAGTTTGTATTCATATCGAATCGTAGTACTTACTTTTTATCATTATTATGAAAAAACATAAAATATGCATTGTGGGTGGTGGTTTAGCTGGCCTGATATCTGCTCTTGTTTTAAGTGAAAGAGGATTGGATATAGATTTAATACTTGAAAATAATACTTCTAAAAACAAAGATTTAAGAGTTACAGCAATATCTGAGAAAAATATGGAATTTTTAAAATCTACGATAAAAAATATCAATTTAAAATTATTTTATCCGGTAAAAAAAATTAATCTTTTTTTTGAGAAGAATAATCAAACGAAAAATTTTCTAAATTTTGATGAAAATAAAAATTTAATGTATTTTTTTGAAAACAGATTGACTAAAGACCATTTATCTAAATTATTGAAAAAAACTAAAATTAAAATTCAAAAAAAAACAATAAAATCAATCGATCTAGCGGAAAATAAAATCTTTACAAATTTTTCTTCAAAATCATATGATTTATTAGTTTTATGTTTGGGAGCAAACTCTCCAATCTATCAAAAGATAAGTGGGAACAGGAAAATCCAAAAAAATTACAAAGAACACTCCATAACTTGTTCTGTTAACCATCAGATTAAAAATATTGGAGCTCAACAGTTCTTTTTGAAAGAAGGACCTCTTGCAATATTACCCTATAATAAAAATAAATTTTCTGTAGTATGGAGTATTGAAGATATATATTTTATAAAAAACAAAAAAAATATTACAAACTATTTAAAAACCAAACTATCAAATTTATTAAAAACAAATAAAATATCTTTAGGGAATATTCAAAGTTATCCTCTAAAATTATCACTAAAAAGAAACTATTATAAAAAGAATGCAATAATTTTAGGAGATGGACTGCATGTAGTTCATCCTTTAGCAGGACAAGGGTTCAATTTAATTTTAAGAGATATTGAAAAATTGAATGAACTAATTTCTAACAACCTTAGATTGGGGTTAACTATAAAAGATTCGAATATTCCAAAAGATTTATCAGACAGCAGGAAACCAGAAAACTTATTAATGGGTCTAGGGATTGACACAACTAGAAAATTTTTTAAAAGTAATAAATATTTAGATCCAATAAAAGAAAACATTTTAAATAACTTTTCCAAATCAACATTACTAAAAAAAATTACTAAAAGAGTTGCAAACCTAGGTTTAAGCTAATGAATATTTTTGCCTTGTCTTCTGGTAGAGGTCCGTGTGGTATAGCTATTATTAGAATGTCGGGACCTGATACATTAAGTATATGCAAACTGATTTCTAAAGAAAAAAAGATTAAAGAAAATGAGATCAACCTTTGTAAATTTTTTGATCCAAGTAATGGCACTATTATTGATCCTGAAGCTTTAATCTTATGGTTTCCAAAGCCAAATAGTTTTACTGGTGACGATTTAGCAGAATTTCATATTCATGGAAGTAACGCAATTATTAGTTATTTTCTTAAAGTATTATCTAGCCAAAAAAACTGTAGAATGGCTGAACCTGGAGAATTCACTAAGCTAGCTTTTCAAAATAATAAAATTGACCTATTAAAAGCTGAGAGTATTGGGGATCTAATACACTCCGAAACCGAACTTCAAAGGAAACAAGCAGTAAATTTAGTTAATGGCCATGCTTCCAAATATTACGATGATTTAAGATCAAAATTGATAAAGTCACTATCTTTTATTGAGGCAAAAATTGATTTTGCTGAGGATGACCTTCCTGAAAATGTCTTAAAAGAAGCGCATATATCAATTAAATCGATTCACAGTGATATAAGTAAAATTATTAATGATAATAAAGTAGGTGAAAAAATCAGAGACGGTTTCCGAGTATCAATCGTTGGCGAAACCAATGTTGGAAAATCATCTTTGTTAAATTTATTATCAAAAAGAGATGCAGCAATAGTCTCTGATGAAGCTGGAACAACTAGAGATGTTATTGAGACATATTTAAATTTAGATGGTTATCCAGTTATTCTTGCAGATACAGCTGGGATCAGAGAAGCAAAAAATGATGTCGAAAAAAAGGGAATTTCATTAGCGTTAAGTAAATTTAAAGAAGCAGATTTAAATATTGTAGTAATTGATAATTCAAACAAAAAAATTAGCGACAAAATAAGGTCTATGATTAATAAAAATTCAATAGTTTTACTAAATAAATCTGATGTTCAAGCTAAACAAAATCATAAATTTGATGTAGATGTTGTACTAGCATCTGTAAAAGATAATAAAAATATTGATAAGTTAATAAATTTAATCAAACAAAAACTTAATAAAAAATTTTTATCAAATAACAGTGCTTTAATTACAAGAGAGAGACATAGATTAAAGCTAAATGAGTGTTTGAAAGAGATAGATAAGTTTCTAAAGAAAGATCAAAACAAAGACTTAGAATTAGCTGCTGAGGATCTAAGAATGGCAACACGACACCTTGGTAGTATAGTTGGCAAGGTAGACGTAGAAGAAATACTTGGATCTATATTTCAGGACTTCTGTATAGGCAAATAAAATAGCTCTTGTATTATTAATTTAGAGCGTTACATTCACCTCATGACTAAAGAAAGCTATGATGTAGTAGTTATAGGTGGTGGACACGCGGGATGCGAGGCTGCTGCAGCCTCCGCTAGAATGGGCGTCAATACTGCACTTTTTACACATAAAATTGAGACTATTGGTGAGATGTCGTGTAATCCGGCCATAGGCGGACTAGGCAAAGGTCATTTGGTTCGTGAAATTGATGCACTTGACGGTGTGATGGGTGTTGTCTCTGATAAATCAGGTATTCAGTTTCGATTATTGAACAGAAGTAGAGGTCCAGCGGTTAGAGGACCACGAACTCAATCAGACAGGGCGCTTTATAAAGAGCACATGCAAAAAATATTATTAAATTATAAAAATTTAATTGTAATAGCTGATCCAGTAATTCAATTTTTGTTTAGTAATAATCAGGTTGAAGGATTCTTATGTCAGAGTGGTAATGAGATCAGATGTAAAGAACTGATTTTGACGACTGGAACATTTTTAAATGGATTAATACATATTGGTGAAACTCAAATCCCTGCGGGTAGATACGACGAAAAACCATCTACCGGATTAAGCGAACAACTTGCTAAATTCAAAATGAAAATAGGCAGACTTAAAACTGGTACACCTCCTAGGCTGGATGGTTCTACAATTAATTACGATGATTTAGAAATGCAGCCAGCCGATAATGATCCTTACTTTTTTTCTTTCTTAACGTCTAAACTGGAAAACAAACAAATTTCTTGTGGCATGACATATACAAATGATGAGGTTCATAAAATTATTAGCGATAATATTAATCGAAGTGCGATGTACTCTGGTAACATTAAAGGCGTTGGACCAAGATATTGTCCATCCATTGAAGATAAGATTGTTAAATTTAAAGATAAACAAAAACATCAAATCTTCTTAGAACCAGAAGGATTAAAGGACAATACTGTTTACCCAAATGGTATATCTACGTCTTTACCAGAGGAGGTTCAACTCGAAATATTGAGTAAAATCAAGGGTTTAGAGACCGTTAAAATGAAAAGGGCTGGTTACGCCATAGAGTACGATTATGTAGATCCTAGAGAGCTAAATCCGACTTTAGAGACAAAAAAAATTAAATCGCTATTTCTAGCAGGACAAATTAATGGAACTACTGGTTATGAAGAAGCTGCTGCTCAGGGACTAATTGCCGGTATAAATGCTGCTCTTAAAATTTTAAGAAAAGAAGAATTTATTTTAGATAGATCCGAGTCTTATATTGGAGTGATGATTGATGATTTAATTACTAAAGGTGTATCAGAGCCATATCGTATGTTTACATCTAGAGCAGAATATAGATTATCTTTAAGAGCAGATAATGCAGATCAAAGATTAACTCCATCAGGTATTAAAATTAATTGTGTGGGCAAAACCAGAGCAAAAATATTTTTAGAGAAACAAAAAAAATTAATACAGATTTTAGATTACCTTAAATCCAATTTAATATCTCCTTATGAAGCAAGTAAGTATGAAATTAAAATAGCTCAGGATGGTGTGAAAAGATCTGGTATTGAGCTGATGTCACAACGAAATTTAAATATGGCTAAAATAAGGCAGATATGGCCTTCAATACCATCGTTTGGAGTTGATTTGGATGATCAAGTTGAAATTGATGCTCACTACTCAGGGTACCTTAAAAGACAGTCGCATGATATAGCCGCATTCAAAAAAGATGAAGGTATAAAGATACCAGACAAGATCGACTACGATATCTTCAGCGGTCTCTCTAACGAGATCAAATCAAAGTTAAAGACAGTTAGACCTAAAACATTGGGACAGGCATTAAGAATCGATGGAGTAACTCCAGCCGCAGCGATTATTTTGCTTGGCTACATCAAATCCAGAAAAAAAAGGGCTTCAGCTTGATAACCGAGTCCAATGTTAAAAGAATACTCCTTAAAGATTTAAATTTTGATGCGCCAAAGATAAAAAAATTAGATAATTTCGCAAAAAAACTCCTTATTTATAATAAAAAACACAATTTAATATCGAAAAATACCGAAAAGCAAATATGGGATAGGCATATCTTGGATAGTGCACAATTAATTAAATTTATAGACGTTAAGAGTTGTTCAGGGATAGCTGATTTAGGTACTGGCGGCGGTTTTCCTGGTATTATTTTAGCTATATATTTTCAAAATTTCAATTTTCACGTGAAACTATATGAAAAATCTCCGGTAAAATCGTCATTTTTGACTGATATTTCAAATATTTTAGGTTTGAACTGCAAAATTATACGTAATGACATAAATACAGTAAAAATTGATTCCAATTACATAGTTTGTAGAGCTTTTCGAAAATTATCCTATATATTGAATATTTCACGTGAAAACTGTGTAAAAAAGCACAAAATTATCATTTTGAAGGGAAGAAATGCACAAAAAGAGATAAATAGTACTTCCAAGATGAAAAATTATAAGTATAGATTAGAAAATAGTATTACGGATAATGATTCTAAAATAATTATACTTAATACGGAATAAATTTTGTGAAAACGAACATTATAGCTGTTATAAATCAAAAAGGCGGAGTGGGTAAAACGACCACAGTTATAAATTTAGCCGCATCACTGTCCATTATGGGTCAAAACAATCTCGTAATTGATTTAGACCCTCAAGGAAACGCAACGACGGGTCTTGGCAAATCAAACAATGATGACGATAAAAATATTTACAATCTTCTTATTAACAAAATTAATTTAAAAGATGGATTACAAAAAACAGACATAACTAATCTTGATATATTTGGATCGAATGTGAATCTTTCAGGCTTAGAAGTGGAAACTGCCAATGATGAAAATAGAGCATTTATTTTAAAAGACATTCTGAATAAAAATTCTGAAATAATAAAAAAATATGATAATGTTTTTATTGATTGCCCACCTTCTTTAAGCTTATTAACCATTATGGCCTTGGTAAGTGCTAATGAAATACTTGTTCCCTTACAGACAGAATTTTTTGCATTGGAGGGGATTACACAATTAGTTAAAACAATAGATAGAATAAAAATAAAACTTAATCCTTCTTTAAGTGTAAGAGGAATATTATTAACAATGTTTGATAAAAGAAACAAATTATCATCACAAGTAGATAAAGAGGCAAGAAATTATTTTAAACAAAAAGTTTATCAGTCAGTAATACCTAGAAACGTAAGATTATCCGAAGCACCTTCACATGGACAACCTTGTGTAATTTATGACAAGTCGTGTAGTGGTAGTAAGGCATATTTGCAATTAGCTGAAGAATTTCTTAATCAAAGAAAAAATATAGGGAGTGCTGCATGAAATCCAAAAAAAACAAAGGTTTGGGGAAGGGTTTATCAGCTCTTTTTGGCGACCAAAAAAACCCCTTAAATAAAGAAAAAAATGACAATAATATCCGAAAAGTGCTCATTGGCGAATTGGCGCGAAACAAATATCAACCAAGAACTATTTTTGACGAAGAAAAATTGAAAGAGCTCTCTGAGTCTATTAAAAAAAATGGAATAATCCAACCTATTGCTGTTCGAAAAAATAATTCTTCTTCAGAACCATATGAAATAGTTGCAGGTGAGAGAAGGTGGTTAGCTGCACAAAAAGCCGGCTTACACGATGTACCCATAACAATTTTAGATTTAAATGATAGTGAAACTTTGGAAGTCGCAATTGTTGAAAATATACAGAGGGAAGATTTAAATGTTGTTGAAGAAGCTAAAGGTTATAAAAGACTAAACGAGGAGTTTGGATATGATCAAGATAAAATTGCTAACATGATGTCTAAAAGCAGAAGTCACATAAGCAATACATTGAGATTGCTAAATTTACCCAAAGATATTATAGCAATGCTGGAGCAAGGAGAACTGACTGCTGGTCAAGCTCGTCCCTTAATTGGTATGCCCAATGCTTCCTCTATTGCTGAAGAGATAGTTGCAAAAAAACTTTCTGCAAGATCTATTGAAAATATAAAAAAAATTAAATCAAAATCATTCACTATTGACCCAAATATCTTTGATGCACAAAGAGATATTGAAAGATCTATTGGCTTAAAAGTAACAATTCAAAATAAAAAAAATAATTCCGGAAAACTAACTATTGAGTATAAAAATCTGGATCAATTAGAACTGATATCTAAATTACTTAAAAATAAGCCCAAGAATTAGAGCAAATATTTAAAATTGAATTTTTTACCATTGTTAAGCTGTTCAAAGAACTATTTTTTTTAAGTTTTTCCTCTGTATGACCTAAATATTCTAAGGCTTCTAGAATGCTTTGTTTATGCCATCTTTTAAGCAATTTTAAATACACTGGTTTGTCTTTCCAGAAAATTGGTGGTCGCATTTTCGTTATCGTTACATTGAAATCGCCGAAGCTTTCATTTGTTTTGTGAATTTCTAAAAGTTTTATTAATCTATAGTTAATCATGTTCAGATAAAGGTAGGCATCTTCGTTCGAAAAAGCAAAATTACTTAACAAGTTGTTAAGTTTAGTTTTGTCTCCGATAAGTGAAGCATCTCTAATATTTTCAAATAATTCATTTCTATCAGAATTTAACAATTCTTCTAAACTTTCTTCAGATAAAACTTTTTTGTCATAAAATGATTTTATTTTATCAAGGTTATTTTTGATTGTTTTTCTATTTAGGTTTGAATAGTTAAGTATCATATTAATAACGTTAGAATTCAAGTTTTTAAATTCTTTTAATTCGCTATTAATTAGTTTCCTCAAAGTAATATCATTATCATTATAACAAGGAATAATTGCCAAATCTTTTTCCTTTTCAAATATTGTTCTTAATTTTGATTTTTTATCTAATAAGTCTGCTATTAAAATAATTTTAATCTTTTCTTTACTTTGCAATATTTTATCAAGTTCTATAATATTTTTTTCATCTATTTGATTTAGTACAATTATTTTTTCTTCTGAAAATAATGAGATATTTTTGATCTCATTAAGTATTATATTTTTATTTTTGCTCACGTCTTCTTGATAAAGATTTATAATTTCTGCTTTTAAATTTAAGTTTATAATGTTTTTTTTTAAAGTTTCTTTCAGCCCAATATTCTCACCGTAAATCAGGACAAATTTATATTGTTGAATCTTTTGAATATTATTTTCTATTTCAAAACTTTTTAGAATCATCTAGCTATAGTAAATTCTTAATTGATCTAATATTTCACCTACAATAATGTCTATCAGTGAATTATTCGCATCTTTTGAATTATTAATAGTTGCAGAGTAGTTGTCTTCAACGTTATATATTCTTCTTGCCGTGAAGGTCCTATTTATCTCATTCGTTGAATTAAGTTCAATAATTTTGACTTTTGCTGATAATGTAAGGCTATATTTGGTGACCTTATTTTGGATATTCTTTTCTTGTATTGTCTTATTTTTATCTAATACCACCAAAAGTTTTATTCTATTTTCGCTATCTTCATTTGAAAATCGTTGAATTTTCTTTTGAATAATGAAGGATGTTCTTGAGTCTCCAGAAATATCAAATTCTTGTATGTAGAATTTTTTTTGATCTTGAGAGTTCATCTTTTGATAAGAACAAGAACTGATTAAAAGTAATATTACTGAGGTAATTGTTATATATTTAATTTTATTCATTATTTCATTATAAAATTTATAATTCTGTCTTTTACAAAAATTACTTTATGAACTGGTTTACTTAAAATCTTATTTTTTACTTTATTATTATTTTTACAAAGCTTTTCAACTGAAATTTGACTTATACCTTTATCAATTTCAATGACATCCCTTGTTTTGCCGTTAATTTGAATTGCTATTTTAATTTTCTCTTGCTTTATTAACTTAGTGTCAACTTTTGGCCAAGTTTTAATTTCTTTTGCTCCTAACATCTCTAGACATTCATAAGCTATATGAGGAGTGAATGGTACAAGTATCTTCATTAACTTGATTAAATTATTTTTCATGCATGTATTTGAAACTTCTTTAGAAAGATGACTTTGAAATAAATTATATATTTCATAAACATTAGCTACAACCACATTCAAATTAAAATTATTAATACATTTTGTAATTTTGTTAACGTAAGAATTCATTTTTAAATTAAAACTTTTATCTAAATTACTATTTTTTTCTGATCCTTTGTTTACTTCATAACAAAGATTATATATTTTCTGAAGAAACTTATAAGCAGCGTTAACTCCTTGGTTTGACCATTGAATATCTTTTTCTGGAGGACTATCTGAAAGTATAAACCATCTAACGGAATCAGCTCCATATGATTTAATCATACTTTCAGGATCAACAACATTTTTCTTAGATTTTGACATTGACTCTGATGGACCAACTATCACTTTAGTTTTATCTGATATCTTTTGAAGCGCTCCATCGGAATTTTTTTCCACTTCTAAAGGGCTCAACCATTTTCCTTTTTGATCTTTGTAAGTTTCATGACATACCATACCTTGAGTAAATAAACCTTTAAATGGCTCGTTATCCTTAATCTTTTTATTGTTTTTTTTTAGTGCTCTCATGAAAAATCTTGAATAAAGTAAGTGTAAAATAGCGTGTTCTATTCCACCTATATACTGGTCAACAGGCATCCAATAATTTACTTTTTTAATATCAAAAGGTTCAGTTTTTGTCATAGGCGAACAAAATCTCAAGAAATACCATGATGAGTCTACAAATGTATCAAGAGTATCTGTCTCTCTAACTGCCGGGTTTCCTGTTTTTTTGTGAATAGTGTATTTCCAGCTTTTGTGATTTTCTAGTGGGTTTCCACCTTTATTTAAATCAATATCTTCTGGAAGTTTGATTGGTAGTTCACTCTTGTCGACTGGCACAATAGATCCATTTTTCAAATGAATCATTGGAATAGGGCACCCCCAATATCTTTGTCTAGAAATTCCCCAGTCTTTTAATCTAAAAGTTATTTTTTTTTTTCCTATCTTTAATTTTTCAATTTCTTTAATAATTTTAGCTTTAGCTTGCTCTACAGTTAATCCATTTAAAAAATCAGAATTAATTAATGTTCCATTATCAACAAATGCTTCTGATAAAACACTAAAGTTTTTAGGTTTATTCGGATTATCAGAAACAACTTCTGTAATTTGTAGATTGTATTTTTTTGCAAAATCTAAATCTCTTTGGTCGTGGGCAGGACAACCGAAAATTGCTCCTGTTCCATAATCCATTAAGATAAAATTAGCAACATAAATTGGAATTTTTTTTCCTTTAATAAAAGGATGGGAAGCGAATAAGTTTGTATCATATCCAATTTTTTCTGCATTAGCTAAAGCTTCCTCTGTCGTGCCAACTTTAAGACATTCACTTTTAAAGTTGTTATACTTTTCATTTTTTAAAAATTTTGCACATATAGGATGGTCCACTGAAACAGCTAAAAAAGATGCACCAAATATTGTGTCTGGTCGAGTCGTAAAAACATTTATGTTGTTATTTTCTCCTTCAATTTTAAAATTAATTTCACAACCAATTGATTTTCCAATCCAATTTTTTTGCATTATTTTAACTTTTTCTGGCCAACTATCGAGCTCATCTAATCCCTTGAGAAGATCATTAGAAAACTTTGTTATGTCAAAAAACCATTGAGAAAGTTTCTTTCGCTCTACAACAGCACCAGATCTCCAACCTTTCCCATTAATAACTTGTTCATTTGCTAAAACGGTTTGTTCAACAGGATCCCAATTCACGTAATTCTCTTTTCTTTTAACCAATCCTTCGTTATAAAAATCTATAAATATTTCTTGTTGGTGCTTATAATAATTTTCATCACATGTAGAAACTTCTAAATCCCAATCTATTGACAGCCCCATAAGTTTTAATTGTCTTTTCATTTCTGAAATGTTTTTTTCCGTCCATTTTTTTGGATGCAAGTTGTTCTCTTTTGCTGCATTTTCTGCCGGTAAACCAAAAGCGTCCCATCCCATTGGGTGCAAAACATTAAATCCATTCATAAATTTAAACCGAGCAATTACATCACCTATTGTATAATTTCTTACGTGGCCCATATGAATTTTTCCTGATGGATAAGGAAACATTTCCAAACAATAGAATTTTTTTGAACTTTTATTACTGTAAAGCTTCTCTTTGTCAAAAATAGACTGCCACTTTTTTTCAATCACTTGAAAATTTAGTCTTTCCATAAATCAAAATATTATTTTTTTACTTGTTTTTCTAAAATTGTTGCTTCTTTTAAAATAGATGCAATTAGCTCATCTTGTATCCTTGATTTAAACAGTTCCACATTACAAGATTGATTGACAGAACATTTTTTTCTATGAACAGTAATTTTGAGACTATTAGTCTGAATTACATTTGACATAAATCTTACGGTTATTTTTAAAGCTTGATTTTTATTATTTTCATCTGTGTACCAATCAGAAATAATTATGCCACCTGAGTAATCCACAGTAGTTAGTGGTAAAAAATCTAATATATCTAACGTTGCTCTCCACATAGGGTTTGAGGTGCTAAATTCATAATTAGTTTTACCAGTTGCCCTACCCATCATTTTTCCAAGTCCAACACCCTTTCCCTCTTTAATATTTTGTTTAGCTCTTTCAGGTCCTGAAATTGGAATTTTCTTAGTATCGACTTTTTTAAAAAAACCTTTTCCACAAGATACAAGCAAAGAAAAGAGAAAAAAATAGACTATAATTTTGATAAAATTTCTCATTTTAAGAGTTCCTGCTTATTAAATAGCATTGTTTACTTAAAATCCAACAAAAATCAGGAAAATAGGGCTTTTTAGCATGTTGCAATTATACAACACTAATTGAAATTATAAGCAGATTTAATAACTTTAGATACTAAATAAGCAATAAAAATAAGATAAATGGCTGTTAATTATAATTAACGTTTTAACAAAAGGAGAAACAATGAATAAATTAACAAAACTATTGTTCTCAGTTTTTACTTCAGTAGCTATAGCTACATCAGCATTTGCTGGTGAGTTTGCAGTAACTGGTAGTGTTAAGGCAACTTACACTGTTCTAAGTAACACTGGAACAACTGGTTCACACGCACTTGGTAAAGGACTTGGTATATCAAACGAGTTCTCACTAACTGCTTCAGGTGAACTTGATAATGGTATGACATGGTCATATGCACAAGACATCGATAACGCAACAGTACAAGACGATGCATCAATCACGTTAGGTACTGATTACGGTACGGTTAAAATTTGTGTATCTGAGTGTGGATTATCAACTAAATACGCATTCGATAACTCAGCTTACGGAATAGGTTCTGATAACGGTTATGGACACGGTTCAACATCATCAGGTGCAAGTGCAAACACTATGCAATATGGTTCGAACATTAGTTCATACAACAATATTCAGTACCATGCGCCAGCTGACATGTTACCGTTCTCAACTACTTTCAAAGTAGGTCACACTCCAGGTCGTGCAGGTGGAACAGCTAATGATTCATCTCACTCTGTAGTAGGGGACGCACACAATGGTGAAATGACTCAATACGCTGTAACAACACAGCCAATTGATGGTTTAACGCTATCAGCTTCTTACTACGACTTCGGTCAAATGGGTAAACAAGACGGAAGACAGAAAAAAGAAGGTGGTTCACTAGCTGCTAACTTCAATGTAGGTCAATTCTCAGTAGGTTATGGTGAAACAAGATTCGCACCAGCACAACAAATGGGTGGATCTGCAGCTACAGACAAAACTGACTACTACGCTAACAAAGGTTACAGTATCGGTTTTGCAGTTAACGACAACTTATCAGTATCTTTAACAAACGAAGAGTCTGAGAAGAACGTTAAGCAGAAAGCACAAGCTACTGACGCAATAACTAGATCAGATGTAACAATGGAAATCCAAACGATTGACGTTGCTTACACTGTAGGTGGAGCTACATTCTCACTATCTACTTCAGAAGGTACGAATGACTCTTACACAACAGGTGATGACAGTAACGAGCACATCTTCGCTATGTCATTAGCGTTCTAATTTAGTTAATTAGAAAAATTTAAAAAAGCCGGTTAATTAATTTAGCCGGCTTTTTTTTTATGGCCGATAAGCAAGCAAATGAGTGAGATAAAACGTTTTTTAATTTAGACAAATTATATGCGTTTATGCCGCCCAAAGGAACCACTTCTGTTTTGGTCCTAAGAGAAATAATATTGAATTTTTGAATACCTAAATACCCATCTTTGTAAGGGTAATTTGTTTTAAAAAGGCGTGAATATATTACAACTTTGCAACCTTGTTTAATTTTTAGATCGAGCTCCTTTTGATTGTGAGCAGACCCAATAATCTTAAACCCCTTTTTATAATAGGTATTAGTGTGTAAGTCTTTATTATGAGCGGATATGTATAATCCATCAGCATTTATTTTTGATAACAGTTTTGTATCATTAGCTACAAAAAAATTTACACCGTTTTGCTTACATCTTCTTCTATAAACTTTAAGATCTTCAATTCTTTCTTTAGTTGTTGAATTTCTATAAATAATATTAAATTTATTCCTAATTTTAATTAAATTTAAATTGAATTCTCTAGTATTTTCTACAAATAAGTAGTATTTTTTTTTTAACGCTAACATATGAGCATAATAACCAATTTTGAGAAAATAAAACAAGAAATTAAAAATAATTCATTTCAAAATGAAACTGAAATTATTGCGGTAAGTAAAACCTTTTCAATTGAACACATTATGCCACTGGTTGAGCATGGGCATAAACATTTTGGAGAAAACAAAGTTCAAGAAGCTGAAAAAAAATGGAAAGAATTAAAAAAATCAACTAATGATTTAAGTCTTCACATGATAGGAAGATTACAATCTAATAAAGCAAAAAAAGCTGTTGAATTATTTGATTTTATACATTCCTTAGATAGTGAGAAATTAGCAGACGAGTTAAGTAAAAGACAAAAAGAAAAAGATAGAAACTTGGGTTATTTCATCCAAATTAATTTAGGGTCTGAAGAACAAAAAGGTGGTCTAGAAATAAGTGAACTAAAAAACTTTAATGAATATTGTGTCAATAAACTAAATCTTTCAGTTCTTGGATTAATGGCAATACCACCAAATGATAAAAATGCAGAAAAACATTTCAAGAGAATATCCGAATTAAATAAAGAGTTCAATTTTCGATATCTTAGTATCGGAATGTCCAATGATTATTTGCAAGCTGTTAAATATGGGGCTTCTCACGTTAGAATTGGCAGTGCTATTTTTGGAACAAGAAGTTAGAGAATTTTTAAAAAAGTCTCTTTATTTATAATTGACAACAAGTATTTTAGATCTTTTTTTGATAATGCTATACAACCTAATGTAGGTTTATAATTCTTTTTTGCAACATGCAAAAATATAGCACTTCCTCTTTTTTTCTTTACAGGATTAATATTATAGTTAATAACAACGATTATATCGTACACATTTTCTTTGATATACAATCTCTCTGCGCCACCTTTAAAAGGAAATTTTATAAACTTATTATATAACTTTGACCGTATATCATCACACCAGCCATAATTTTTTTTTATTGGAATAGTCTTTAGTTTGGAATGAATCTTTTTAACCCTTTCCTTTCTGTAAAAAATATATTTTAGTTTAAATCTTCCTCTAGGGGTACATTTATCCCCTTCTACTTTCTTACTTATAATTCCTCTTTTACCAATAGTACATTTTGCTTTATAGTCTTTAAAATAGATAAATTTTTTTTTTAATATTATATCCATGGTTTATAAAAAAAATATCATTTTAGCATTTGGAAATAAAGAATTTAATAATTCTTTGAATGAAATCCAAGAATATTTAAGTTTTAATTTGGTAACTCTAGATAATTATAAAGATTACAATTCTTCAGAAAGTTATCAAGGTTTCATAATTCACGAAGATGCATTCAAAGACAAAAATTTTCAAAATTTAATTAAAAATCAAAATACAAACAAAATTGTTTTTCACAATTCAAAAAAGATTGAAGGTTTAGAAAACATTGAAAAATTAAATTTACCGGTATCTTTCGATCAAATTAACAAAATTGTAGTAAATAATATTGTAAAAAAAGAATTTAAAACGAATTCATCTTTAAAAATCAATGATTATAAATTAAATAAAAATTTAAGACAGTTAATTAAAGATACTATTTTTTTAGATCTAACAGAGAAAGAAATAGAACTTATAGAGTTATTGAAAAAAAGATCATTTATTAAAAAAAAAGAAATTCTCTCAACTATATGGAGATATTCAGATGACGCAGACACGCATACTGTTGAAACACATATTTATAGATTAAGAAAAAAAGTTAAAGATGTTTTTAATGACGATTTATTTATAAAAAGTTCAAAAAAAGGATATACGATTTGAAAAAAAGAAATAAATTTGCCAAAGATTTGATGACGCCTAAATATCGAACAAGAATTGTTAAACCAAAAAAAGGCAAGGGTAGTTTTAAAAGAAAAAAAATAAAGAGTATTTGGAATTAGATTAATTAAATTACAATCTTGCTCCAACCTGCTGAATAACTCTAGAAGAAAGTTCAGTACCTTTTTCCAAGCTTTCTTTTAAAGTCAGTTTGTTAATATATCCATGCAAAAATCCAGCAGCAAATAAATCACCCGCACCGGTTAAATCTTTAATATTTAAATTCTTTTTTGCTTCACACTTTATAATTTGATTATTTTGAATTGCTATGGCGCCATTTTCGCCTCGAGTTATCACTATCAACTTTTGAATATTTTTTGCAAAAGCAACTACATCTTCGAAACTTTTTGCCTCTATTAAAGCCATAATTTCTTGCTCATTTGCAAATGTTACATCAAGTTTATTTTTAACTAAATCTAAGAAATAATCTTTATGTCTTTCGACACAAAATAGATCAGAAAGAGACATGGCTGATTGTTTAGAATAACTAATAACTTTATTAAAAGCTTTTTGAGGATTTCCTTTATCCCATAAGTATCCCTCAAGAAAAGTCATTTCGCTTTTTTTAACTATTTTTTCATCAATATCAATTTCACTTATTTTTCCTGCAGTACCTAAAAAAGTACACATGGTTCTTTCTGAGTCTGGGGTTACCAAAATTAAGCATGTACCCGTTGGTATTTTTTCAGATTTAATATTATAGTGAAATTGAACTTTTTCTTTTTCAAGTCCTTCAGAATACTTTTTACCCAAATCATCATCATTTACTTTTCCGATAAAACCAACTTCATTACCTAGCTGGGAAAGACCTACAATTGAGTTAGCCACTGAACCTCCTGATATTGTCTTTTCAATTTTTAAATTTCCAAGAAGTTTTTCAAATTCTTTTTCATCTACAAGCTTCATTGTACTTTTAACAAGTCCATTTTTGATCAAGAAATTATTATCTATTTTGCAAATTACATCGACAATAGCATTTCCTATACCTAAAATTTTCATATCAAGCTTTCTTTGTAATAAATTTCTTTTTTCTATTTGGGTAACAGCTTTTACAAATTTTGCAAGTCAAACCAAAGCAATCCCTTGCTTTACAATATTCTCTACCATACCAAATAATTTGAAGGTGAAGTTTATTCCAATTTTTCTTCGGGAATAAAGATTTTAAATCCTTTTCAGTTTGCACAACATTTTTTCCATTAGTCAATCCCCATCTTTGAGCAAGCCGATGAATATGAGTATCAACAGGAAATGCAGGATAGCCAAAACCTTGGGACATGACTACACTCGCAGTTTTATGTCCAACACCAGGAAGTTGCTCAAGTTCCTCGTAAGTATTTGGTACCTTACTCTTATATTTCTCAACCAAAGTTTTTGAGAGATAATAAATACTTTTAGCTTTAATTCTGAAAATTCCAATTTTTCTAATTAATTGCTCTATTTTTTTTCTTCCTAATTTTACAAAATGTTTTGGATGATTATATCTAGGATAAATATCTTTTGTAACATTATTAACATTTACGTCAGTACATTGCGCTGAAAGCAAAACAGAAACTAGAAGTGTAAAAATATTTCTATAGTTAAGGGGTGTAGGTACCTTAGGATAGGTATTATTTAATATTTTTTGAATAATCTTAGATTTATTTTTCTTGTTCACTTAAAGTTTAACAGATCTCTCATTGAATATAGACCTGGTTTTTTTTTCATCAGCCATTTAGATGCTGACAAAGCGCCTTCAGAGTATAAAGCTCTGTCAAAAGACTTATGATTTAATGTTACAATTTCTTTGCCATTTGAAAAATTCACCTCATGTTCTCCAATAAAATTACCTTTTCGAATCGAATTAAAATTTATTTTTTTTCCATAAGGAAAGTTTTTTTTATTTAAATATTTCTTTCCTATCAAGTTATAAAAGTTTTTACTTTTCCCATCCGCTATACCCCTTCCTAGCATTAAAGCTGTTCCAGAAGGATGATCTTTTTTGTATTTATGATGAACCTCATATACTTTTGTAAGAAAATTATTACCTAAAGATTTAGAGGCAATTTCCGTTAAATATATTAAAAGGTTTACACCTAAACTCATATTACCAGCTTTAAGAATTGGTATATTTTTTGAAAATTTTTTTATTATACTCTCTTCTCTTTTAGAAAAGCCAGTAGTTCCGATGACTACTCTTTTCTTAAGTTTTGAAGCAATCTTTAAAACCTGCAAAGTACATTTTGGCACAGTGAAGTCAACAATCACATTTGCTTTTTTGAAAGCATCAACAGTATTAAGTTTGAGCTTAACGCCAGAAATCTTTTTTGAAACAATCTTACTCTCTGTCAGAGCAACTATTTTAAAATCTTTGTTATTTTTAGAGGATTTAATGAGTTGTTGTCCCATTCTTCCTAGACAGCCAGTTATAGCTAAATTGATTTTTTTCATTATATAAACAGATTAATAATTACAACAATAATCAATACAATTATAGTCCAAATAAAAAGATTTTTAATTAATTGCTTCCGTTTTCTATTGGTATTTAAAAATGAAGGAAGAACTAAAAATAACACTGCAATCAGAAAGATAGCAGACATAATTTCTTGCATAATCATAAATAATTATGAGTTTTTCCAAAATTTTTTTGCTTTTTCAAAAAAGTTTTTAATAATTGGGCTTGATTTTTCCGACTCTATTTTTCGAAACTCTTCTAAAAGCTCCTTCTGTTTGGAATTTAAACTTGAGGGAACCTCAGTAACTATTTTAATATATAAGTCACCATAACCATTGCCTCTTAGTACCGGCATACCCTTGCCCCTAAGTCTTAATTGTTTTCCATGTTGTGTTCCAGCTGGAATTTTGATCTTTGCCTTACCACCATCAATAGAGGGTACCTCCACAGAAGTGCCTAGTGCTGCATCGGTAAATGTTATAGGCAACTCAAAATATAAATGTTCGTCTGATCTCTTAAAAATACTATGACTATCAACCGAAATAAATAAATATAAATCTCCAGTAGAGCCACCTTTGCTTCCCGCCTCTCCTTTGCCAGAGACTCTTATTCTGGTTCCATCATCAACCCCTTTTGGAATTTTAACTGAAACACTTTCTTTACTTTGAATTTTACCGATACCACCACATTGTTTACAAGGATTACTAATTTTTTCTCCGTACCCACTACATTCAGGACAAGTTTGCTGAATAGTAAAAAATCCTTGGTTTGATCTTACTTTACCTCTTCCATTACAATACTTACATGTTACAGGTTTTGAGCCAGGCTCCGACCCTTGACCTGTGCATCTAGAACATTTTTTATAAGTTGTATAATTTACCTTTTTATTTAAGCCAGAGTACGCTTCCTCCATGCTTATAGATACATCATATCTTAAATCATTTCCTCTGTTAGAGGACCTTCTCGCAGATCTTCTACCACCACCGAATACATCATCGCCAAAAAAATCTTCAAAAATATCAGAGAATGAAGATCCAAAATCAAAATTACCAAATCCTTGATTTCCCCCACCTTCAAAAGCCGCATGACCAAACTGATCGTAATTAGTTTTTCTTTTATCGTCTGACAGCACGTGATACGCTTCACTTGCTTCTTTAAATTTATCTTCTGATGCTTTATCGCCTTTGTTTTTATCTGGATGATATTTTAGTGCTAATTTGCGATAGGCTTTTTTAATTTCATCCTTAGAAGAGGATTTAGATACACCTAAGATTTCATAATAATCTCTTTTTGCCACAAGAAATTGCTCCTTTTTTTATCTTAGGCGCTTTTTTCTTTGTCCTCTTTTACGTCTTCGAAGTCAGCGTCAACAACGTTTTCTTTATCATCACCCTTGTTTTTGGGATCTTGATTATTTTTATCATCTTTAGGTTGATTTTTTTGTTGGCTTTTGTAAATAGCTTCACCAAGTTTCATTGAAACCTGTATAAGACTTTGAGTTTTTTTCTTTATATTTTCTGTGTCTGTGCCTTTTAGGGCTTCTTTAAGATCAGCAACACCAGTTTCAATGGCTTTTTTCTCTTCAGCTGATACTTTATCGCCGTGCTCTTTTAAACTTTTTTCAGTAGAGAAAACAATACTGTCTGCTTGATTTCTCGCATCAACACCATCTCTTTTTTTCTTGTCAGCCTCTTTATTTGCTTCTGCATCTTTTACCATTTTATTAATCTCTTCTTCGGACAAACCACCAGAGGCTTGAATTTGTATCTTTTGCTCTTTTCCTGTCCCCTTATCTTTTGCTGAAACACTAACTATTCCGTTTGCATCAATATCAAAGGTTACTTCAATTTGAGGAGTTCCTCTTGCAGCTGGAGGAATGCCAACTAACTCAAAATTTCCTAATAGCTTGTTATCAGCTGCCATCTCTCTTTCTCCTTGTAAAACTCTAATGGAAACAGCGGGTTGATTATCTTCTGCAGTAGAAAATACTTGGCTTTTTTTGGTAGGAATAGTTGTATTTTTATCTATAAGTTTTGTTGATACGCCACCTAAAGTCTCTATTCCTAGTGACAATGGTGTGACGTCCAAAAGCAAAACATCTTTTACATCACCTTGAAGAACACCAGCTTGGATTGCTGCACCCATTGCAACAACTTCATCTGGGTTTACACTTTTGTTAGGTTCTTTACCAAAAAAGTTTTTAACTGTTTCAATTATTTTTGGCATTCTAGTCATGCCGCCAACTAATACTACCTCATTAATTTCTGCTGCAGAAAAACCAGAGTCTTTCAAAGCTGTTTTACATGGATTTAATGTTCTTTCAATCAAACTTTGGACTAAGGCTTCCAACTTTGCTCTAGTAAATTTTAAATTCAAATGTTTTGGACCAGATTTATCAGCTGTAATGAATGGTAAATTTATTTCTGTTTGTGTCGCAGAAGAGAGCTCAATTTTTGCTTTCTCTGCAGACTCTTTTAATCTTTGTAATGCTAGCTTATCAGATTTTAAATCTATTCCATTATCTTTTTTAAATTCATTAACTAGATATTCAACTATAGTGTCATCAAAGTCTTCGCCACCTAAAAATGTATCTCCATTTGTAGATTTGACTTCAAATACTCCATCACCGATTTCTAAAATTGATACATCAAAAGTACCACCGCCTAAATCATAAACAGCTATTTTTTTTCCTCCCTTTTTATCTAAACCATAAGCTAAAGAAGCTGCTGTCGGTTCATTGATAATTCTTAAGACTTCTAATCCTGCAATTTTACCAGCATCTTTTGTTGCTTGTCTTTGAGAGTCATTAAAATAAGCAGGTACAGTTATAACTGCTTTCGTTACTGCTTGACCTAAATATTTTTCTGCTGTCTCTTTCATCTTTTGAAGTACAAACGCTGAGATTTGAGCAGGTGAATATTTTTTACCTTTACCTTCTACCCAAGCATCACCGTTATCAGATTTAATTATTTTATATGGAACTTTCGAAATATCTTTTTGCACTGATGGTCCATCAAATTTTCTACCTATAAGTCTTTTAACGGCAAAAATAGTATCTTCAGGATTTGTTACTGCTTGTCTTTTTGCAGGTTGACCAACTAATTTTTCTTCCTTTTCTAAAAAGGCTACTACTGACGGTGTGGTTCTTGCACCTTCAGCATTTTCTAAAACCTTCGCTTGTGTACCATCCATTATAGCTACACAAGAATTGGTAGTTCCTAAATCTATTCCTATAACTCTACTCATATTTTCCTTTGTTTACAGTTTCTATATGGGGTCTAATTACTATTCTACAAGGCGTTTTTTTATTTATTTTTGTCATTTTTATCACCTTTTTTCTTTGAAATTCCTACAAATGATGGTCTCAACAATCTCTCACCAAACATAAACCCTGGTTGAATTTCTTGAATAATAGTACCTGGCTCAACCTTCTCATCCTCAATTTCTAGCATTGCTTGATGAAAATTTGGATCAAACATTTTATTTAGACATTTAATTCTAGTAATTTTGTTTTTTTCAAAAGTGGAAACTAAATCTTTTTCAATTATTTCTAAATTTTTTAGAAATTTTGCAAATTCTTTACTCTTTTTAAGATCCTCATCCTCTTGCATTGATTTTTTTGCTCTTTGTAGGTTATCTAATGATGTTAACATTTCTCGAGCAAAGTTAAAGCCTCCAAAATCAAAGGCATCTTTGATCTCTTTTTCAAACCTTCTTCTTTGATTTTCAGAATCTGCTAAAGCTCTAAGCAGTTTATCTTCAGATATTTTTAATCTTTCTTCAATAGTATGTTCATCTTTTTGACTCTTGGTCTCCTCAACAATTGAAGATTTATTATCTTCTTTATTTATATTTTCGTCTTTGTTAGATTCGTTCATAATAGCTATATAATGTTAAAATATACAATTACTAGTATCTGATGAAAAAAAATAACATATTGCTAATAGGTACTCATAATGATGGAAAATTTAAGGAAATAAGCAAATTAATTAGCAAAAAAATTAAGAAGATTTCACCAAAAAGTTTAAAAATTGATTCACCAAAAGAAACTGGTAAAACTTTTAAATCAAATTCAGAACTTAAAGCCAATTTTTTTTTTAAAAAATCAAAACTTATCTCAATATCGGATGACTCGGGGTTAGAAATATTAGCATTAAAAAAAAAACCAGGAATTTATTCAGCCAGATGGGCAAAACGAAGCGGAAGCTTCAAAAAGGCTATGATTTATATTTTAAAAAAAATTAAGAACAAAAAAAATAGAAAGGCAAGATTTATTTGCAGTTTATCAATAAAGCTCAATAAAAAAAAAATGATTACCTCTGAGGGAGTCATACACGGTAAAATTTCATTTAAAATTTTGGGAAACAAGGGATTTGGGTATGATCCGATTTTTATTCCTAATAACTCCAAACTTACATTTGGTCAGATAAGTACTTCTAAAAAAATGAGAATTGATCATAGAAGTATAGCTTTCAAAAAACTAAAAAAAAAACTAATACTTAATAAATTTTTTATTTGAAACTTTATACATATTTAGTTTTTGAATTAATTTTCCGTCTTTAAAACTAAATGTTCCAATTTTACCTCTTATACTATCTTTGATAATAAAATCTTTCACGGAAGTTATTTTAAAATCTTTTTTATTCCAAATGTAATAAATAAGTCCAAGAGCGTCATAAGTTAAAATTGTAATTTCAGTTGGTTGTAAACCATAAATTTTAAAATATTTTCTTTTGTATTTTTGAAAATTATTAATATCTACAGATGGATAATATAAATTTTCTATAGAATTTTCTAGAAAGATACTTTTATCAAACCATTGATTTACAGTTACTATTAAAACTTCTTCTTGGTCTACATCTGAATAGACTAATGATGTAAGTACACTTTTTAGACTATCTCCGAAATCAATAATTATTACTGAGTCAAAGTTTACTTTTCCAATTGTGTACTTTTGCTCTAACCTTTTTAATTCTAATTTAGATGCCTCATCATCTTTCTCTTCTAATATTTTTACTCTTGAAATCAGATTTCTTTTTCTTTGTTTATAATTAGTCAATTTTTCAATGTCACCGGTAAGAACCTTTGGATCAGCGCTGTATTTAAATATTTTTTTGTTATTAATGTTTATATTGCTAATTTTAGAATCAATTAAAGGCGTGTATTTATTTTTTGGATACATAATAATTGTTTTTTTTCTCTTATTTTTTTCTATAAAATTTTCTATTGATTTTATTTGAGACTCTAAACTAACACCAATACTTAAAATATTGCTTTGAACTTTTGGATTGATATTTGAGGGAGAAATAAAAATCATATCTTTATAATTTGATAACATCTTAAAATCTTCTTGGCTTATTGGTCCAATAACAATCTTAATATTTTCATCTTTTAAAGATTCTACAGACTGAATTAATTTTTCAGGATTATTAAAACCAGAGTCTCTAGGAAAAATTTTTATTTTATCATCATCAATCTCATCTAAGGCTAGCTGAAGAGATAACATTATTGATTGGCCCATATCTTTATATTCTCCACTAAATGGAGCCAAAAGTCCCACCTTAAGATACTTTTGGTTCTCTTCTGCAAAAGAGTTAAAATTATAAAATAATAATATATAAGTAATAGTAATTATTTTTTTTAACATGACTTTATGAAAAATTTTGAAAAAGGCTTATATATCGTTTCAACACCAATAGGAAATTTAAAGGATATAACATTTCGAGCAGTCGAAGTTCTTAAGAATTCTGATTTCATTCTCTGTGAGGATACAAGACACTCGACAAAATTATTAAATATATTCAACATAAAAAATAAATTAATTCCATATCATAAGTTTAATGAAAAAAAATCTGTAAGTAAAATTATACAATATTTAAATGAGGGCAAAATTTTGTCTTTAATTTCTGATGCAGGAACACCGGTTTTATCTGACCCAGGAAATATAATAATCAAGGAATGTATAAAAAATGACCTTAAAGTTTTTACTGTTCCAGGTCCATCCGCCGTATCTGCGGCGGTAAGCTTGTCAGGATTTGGAGATAGATTTTTATTTTATGGTTTTCTTCCAAAAACTGTAAACGACCTAAATACAGTTCTAAAAAAATTAAATATAGAGGATTTTTCATTAGTATTTTTTATACCAGCAATCAAAATAAATTTTTACATTAAACACTTTAAAAAATATTTTTCTGGAAGAGATATTTTTATAGCAAGGGAGATGACAAAAAAATATGAGACCTATTATAGAGAAAGTATAAATAATATAGGTACTTTTAAATTACAATTAAAAGGGGAATTAACAATTGTCATTTCTCAAAAAACTAAAAAAAAATTATTAACAACTGATTATGAAAAAATTGAAAAACAAGTTAAAAAATATTTAAAAAGCTATACAGTAAAAGACATTGTTGAACTAATATCTAAAAAAGAGCAAGTGCCAAAAAAAGTAATTTATAATCTTTGCATTAAAAACAAAATATGAAAGTTTATTTATCAATTTTTTTAATAACAATCCTTCTATTTAGCTGTTCACCAGCAGGGCGTTTTGGAGCTGGAGTAGATATTACTTTTGATCCAAGAACAATTGGAATGCAAATTGATGATACAATTATGCAAAAAAACTTAGTTGCCAGATTATCTTTGAATGAAAAAAGGTATTTTTTAAATATTCAAGTAGAAGTTCTAGATGGTAGAATTTTCTTATCAGGAAAAGTTAATGAGGCTGAGGAAAAAATTAAAATTACAAAATTAGCTTGGGAAACTAAAGGAGTAAGAGAAGTTAAAAATGCGATAACAATAAAAGGTCAATCAAATTTTAAACAAACTGCTAAAGATATTTTGATTACCAGCCAATTAAGAACAGCTTTGATTTTCAATAAAAAAACCAAATCACGAAATTATACTTTAGAGACAATTAACAAAAAGATATATATTTTTGGAATAGCAATGGATATTGAAGAAAAAAAAGAAGTTTTATCTGAAGCAGAAAAAATATATGATGTAGAAAAAGTTATTCCATCCATTTATTTAGCAACAGAGCTCAGCAGAAGTAAAATTTAATTTTTTTTATAATCAATTACATCTGCAGAATAAGCAGCAATAGATGCAAGATTTAGAATATCGGACGTGCTAGATCGTAATGGTGCAACTTCAATAGGCAAATCCAATCCAATTAACAACGGTCCAATCAATTTTGCGTCTCCAAAAGATTTCATTAATTTAGTTGATATTGCAGCGCTATGTAGTGCTGGCATAATTAAAATATTTGCCCTTCCTACTATTTTTGAAAAAGGATAAACGTCCTGATAAATAGGATTTAGGGCAACATCTGGCTGCATTTCTCCATCAAAATCGAATTCAACTTTTTCATTTTTTAAAAGATCAATTGCATCCCTTACATGTTTGGTATTTCTAGAAATTGGCTTTCCAAAAGTTGAATGGGATAAGAATGCTACTTTGGGCTCAAAACCAAAAAGTTTTGATACCCTTACACATGATTTTGATATAGCGACCAATCTCTCAGAAGAAGGAAAGTCTTCAACATTGGTGTCTGCAACTAGAACAGTTCTTCCTTTAAACACCATCATTGTCATACCAAAAATGGGCTCACCTTCTCTGGCGTCACAAACATGTTTTAATTTTTCTATTGATGCAGCGTAATGTCTAATATTACCAGTAACCATCGCATCAGCATCTTTACAAGCAATCATAGAGGAGCCGAACGCTATTCTATCATTACGAACTAATCGGTCCACATCTCTTTCTAATTGACCTGTTCTTTGAAGTTTTTGGTATAAATATTTAGTATATTTCTCTCTTTTATCTTTATTAGTTGAATTGACAATTTCAATTTTAAAATTTTCATCCAAACCAATATTTTTTAAAGTTTCTTTTACTCTTTTTTCGTTTCCAATCACTACTGGTATCCCTAATTTATTTTTACCGAATTCTATGGCTGCTTTAAGCATATTTTCATCTTCACCCTCTGCAAATATAACTCTTTTAGGACTTTTTTTGATATTTGCATTTATCCCCTGCATCAAAGACATTGACGGGTCTAATCTTGCAGTAAGCTGATCTTTATAATCTTCCAAATTTTCGATTTTTTTTCTTGCTACACCACTTTTAATTGCAGCTTCGGCTACTGCAGAAGGAATCCTTCGAACTAGTCTAGGGTCGAAGGTTGAGGGTATAATATATTCTCTTCCATACTTTGGTCTTTCACCCCCATAGGCTGCAACAACTTCATCAGGAACATCTTCTCTTGCTAATAACGCTATTGCGTTAGCTGCAGCGACTTTCATTTCATCATTAATTATTTTTGCCCTAACATCTAGTGCTCCCCTAAAAATATACGGAAAACCTATTAAATTATTAACTTGGTTAGGGTAGTCTGATCTGCCTGTTGCAATTATTGCATCATCACGTACTTCGTTAATTATTTCTGGTTTAATTTCAGGGTCAGGATTTGCGCACGCAAATACTATAGGATTTTTTGCCATTGATTTAATCATTTCACGATTAACAACATCTTTTGCAGACAAGCCAAGAAATACATCGGCATTCTTCATAGCTTGCTCTAATGTTCGATGATTTGTCTCAATAGCATGAGCAGACTTAAATTGATCTACTTGCGTTCTTCCTTTGTAAATTACCCCTTTTCGATCACACATGATTACATTTTCATTTTTTACACCTATTTTTTTAAATAAGTTTGTACATGCAATTGCTGACGCACCTGCTCCGTTTACAACTATTTTAACTTCATTAATTTTTTTCTTTGAGATATCTAATGCATTAATTAAAGCAGCTGTTGTTATAATTGCTGTTCCATGTTGATCATCATGAAAGACAGGAATATCTAAAATTTCTTTTAACTTCTGCTCTATAATGAAACAATCAGGAGCAGCAATATCTTCAAGATTTATACCACCAAAAGTACCAGCAATATTTTTAATTGTAGAAATTATTTCATCTGCATCATGATTATCAATTTCTATGTCTATAGAGTCAATATCTGCAAATCTTTTAAATAATACTGCTTTACCTTCCATTACAGGTTTTGAAGCTAACGAGCCCAAATTCCCTAAACCAAGAATTGCAGAACCGTTACTTATAACCGCTACTAAATTTCCTTTAGAGGTATAGTCATAGACTTTGGAAGAGTCCTTGGAAATTTCCTTTACGGGTGCCGCCACCCCAGGTGAATAAGCAAGTGATAAATCTCTTTTTGAGATAAGAGGTTTGGATGAATTAACCTCAATTTTGCCAGACTTATTCCCTATATGAAAATCCAAAGCCTCTTTATCTGTATAATGATCAATTTTTGATTTTTTTGTCATTGGATTTTGAGTATGTAATATATAAGTGAATATATCACTAAAAATTTTGTCTTAATTATGAATTTATTATCCTCAACCACTGTATTTAGTTTTTATACTATGCTGAGCCGTGTTCTTGGTTATTTCAGAGATATATTAATAGCAATATTTTTGGGAACTTCTATATATGCCGATGCTTTCTTTGTTGCGTTTAGACTTCCAAATACTTTTAGAAGATTATTTGCAGAAGGTACATTTAATGCTGCATTTATTCCAAGTTATGCTTCTGAAAAATTAAAAGGCAAAGTGCAAGGTAAAAGATTTGCTGATGAAGTTTTAACTTTATTAATCCTGGGTCTTTTTACAATAGTTTTAATAGTAGAAATTCTTACACCATATGTAGTTTATTTGATTGCACCAGGTTTTGTTGAAGATAATGATAAATTTAACTTGGCTGTAAATTTAACCAGAATTACCTTCCCCTTTTTAGCATTTGTAAGTCTATCTTCTTTTTTTGCTGGAATTTTAAATACTGAAAATAAATTTGCCGCCGCCGCTGCTGCACCAATATTTTTAAATTTAATTTTAATATTATCTTTATTTATTTCATATTATTTTAAACTAGATTACGCGCTAAATTTGTCTTATGGGGTTTCACTATCAGGTCTAATACAATTAATTTTTTTAATTTTCTTTTCTTCAAAATTCTATCAGCCTTCCTTAGTCTTCAAAAAAAAAATAAGACAGAAAGTTAAATTATTTTTAAAAAAACTTTTACCTAGTATTTTCTCATCTGGAGTAATACAAATTAGTATCTTGGTCGGAACGATTATAGCATCATTCCAATCTGGAGCAGTTTCTTACCTTTACTATGCAGATAGAGTTTATCAGATTAATCTTGCTATAGCTGGCATTGCAGTGAGCACTGTATCTTTACCAATATTAAGTAAATTGATTAAAAATAAAAAAGTCAATCAGGCAAATCAAATTCAAAATAAATCTTTAGAATTATCTTTATTGTTATCATTGCCGGCTAGTATAGCTTTAATCATCGGCTCCGAGGAAATAGTAAATGCTTTATTTGGCTATGGATCCTTTACTGAAAATGACATTGAGCAAACAGCACTTGCACTAAAGTACTTTGGTTATGGTATACCAGCTTTTGCGACGTTAAAAATATTTGCAAATTTCTTTTTCGCTAGAGACAACACAATTACACCATTTAAAATTTCATCAATTGTCGTCATTATTAATATTGTTATTAGTATTTTATTTTTTAAACAAATTGGCTTTGTTATTATCCCAATTGCTACAACTCTATCTACTTGGGCAGGTGTTCTTTGTTATCTATATATTCTTTTAAAAATTGGATACTTAAAAATTATACCCAAGTTTTATACTAAGTTAATAAAGATAGTATTTTCTACTTCTATTATGTCTTATGTTTTTCACAGTAGTTTAAGTTATTTTGCAGAAAACTTGAGTTATTTAAGCGATTACAAAATTTTATACTTATTATTTATAGTAATCTTCGTGGCTTTATTGTATTTTTTAATTTGTTATTTTTTAAAAGTACTCAATTTAAGAAGTTTTAGAACTTATTAGTATGAAAAAGGAATTGGTATTTTCTGGAGTTCAACCGACAGGTAATTTACATCTAGGAAATTATCTGGGAGCTTTAAAAAATTTTGTTTCACTTCAAAAGTCAAGAAACTGCTTATATTGCGTGGTTGATTTACACGCTATTACAACATTTCAAAACCCAAAAGAGTTGAACTCAAATATTTTAGAAACTACTGCAGGTTTCTTAGCTTCTGGACTGGATTCAAATAAAAGTATAATTTTCAACCAATCATCTGTAAGTGGCCACGCAGAACTTGCTTGGATTTTAAATTGCGTTTGTAGAGTCGGATGGTTAAATCGCATGACTCAATTCAAAGATAAAGCTGGCAAAGATAAAGAAAAGGCAAGTGTTGGCTTATACATCTACCCAAATTTAATGGCTGCGGATATTTTATTATATAAAGCTACACATGTGCCCGTTGGTGCTGATCAGAAGCAGCACTTAGAGTTATCGAGAGATATAGCTCAAAAATTTAATAATGATTTTAACAAAAAAGATTTTTTTCCTTTACCAGAGCCTTTAATTCAAAAAACTATTTCTCGTGTTATGAGTTTAAGAGATGGAACGAAAAAAATGAGCAAATCCGAAGAATCAGATTATTCTAGAATAAATTTAAAAGATAGTTCAGATGAAATCGTAAAAAAAATAAAAAAAGCAAAAACCGACACCGAGCCAATTACTGAAAATATTCAAGATTATGAAAATAGGCCAGAGGCATATAATTTATTAAGTATATACTCAGATTTATCGGATCAAAAAATTGAAACCAGCATTAACGAATTTGTCGGAAAAGATTTTTCATCTTTAAAAATTAAACTATCTGAAAAATTAGTTGAGACAATAAGTCCAATCGGAAAAAATATTGCTAAATTAATGAAGGATAAAAAGCACCTAGAAGATGTATTAAAAAAAGGCAAACAAAAAGCCAATATAATCGCTGAGGAAAACCTAAAAAAGATACGTGAAATAGTAGGATTTGTGTAATATATATACTAGTATAATGATACAAGTTGAACAAACACCAAATCCAAATTCATTAAAATTTTTATCGCAAAAAATTTTATCCAGAATTGGTACTGAAGAGTTTAAAAAATCAAATTTAAAGAACATTAAAATTCCGTTTATAAAAGAAGTGTTGAATTTTTCAGGCGTAGAACTTATCTTGGTTTCAGACAATTTTTTGACAGTAAAAAAAGAAAAAAAAGCATCATGGGATAGCTTAAAACCAATGATCATTTCACATTTAAATGATTATTTTGAAAAAACTGAAGATCCGATATTAGTTGACGTTAAAAAAGAAAAAGAATTAGATGATGATGAAACTATCGCAAAAATTAAAGATGTTTTGGATACTAAAATAAGACCAGCAGTTGCAAGAGATGGTGGTGATATCAAATTTAAATCCTTCAAAAATGGTGTTGTAAAAGTTGAATTGCAAGGAGCCTGCTCTGGGTGCCCAAGCTCAATAATGACTTTGAAGCAAGGGGTGCAAAATTTATTAAAGCATTATGTTAAAGAAGTAAATTCAGTTGAGGCGATCTAGATGAAAAAAAATTTAAGTTATAGAGATAAATTATTAGAATTAGCAAGAATATATAAAATTTCAGAAGTACAAAATTATATTAAAAGAAAAAAGAATCTTACAACTCATCAAATTGAACATATTTTAAAAAAGAATAATGTTCCTATACCAAAAGATTTTAACATAGGTTTTTTTAAAAAAAGTATTTCAAACCCTATTTCAAAAGCAGGAAAAGAGGTTACAGGACTTTATAGCGATACATCTGAGGGAATAGGGAAATTTTTTAAAAGGACAAAAAAAGAAGCCACAGGATTATACGACGATACAACCGGAGGGGTTGGAAATTTTTTTGTAAGATTGTGGAGAAATTCTGGCAATATTGGAATTGGTATTTTAAATATGATTCCAAAAGTATTTCAAACAGTTTCAAGCTTCATTTCAAATGCATTAGTAGATACTTTCAGCAGTTTCTATACATCTGAAGTTGAAAAAACAAAAACGAATAAGTTAATTAGGAGTTTTGGAATTGTAATAATTGTGTGTGCCATTGGTATAATCTTCTTCACATTAAGAGAAAATTTTAATGAAAATAACTTTACCCAATTAGTCAAAGAGGAAAAAGATAAGCCAAAAAAAATTGAAAAACAAAAAGAAGTTAAGAAAAAAATAGAAAAAAAACCACAAAAAAAGGAACAACAAAAGCAAGTAAAGAAACCTGAGCCAAAAAAAGAAAAATCCCCAAGCCAGGTAACTGAACTAGTTCTGCCAAATTTAAATATTAAAACGGAGACAGTATTGAGTTTATTTGAAGATGTTGAATATGATTTAAGGACTGTAAGATATCAAAAAAGGGTAAAACCAATTTACTTTACTCAATTTCCAAAAGATTTGGATGAAATTAAAGATACTAAACTTAAGAAAGAGACATTTATTAAAATTGTTCTACCTTTAGTGGTTGCTGAAAACGATAAAATTTTAGATGACAAAATAAAATTAAAAAGAATTACTTCAAAAAAAATGACTTCTGATAAAGAAAAATCTTGGTTAAGATTAAAATTGAGAGAATATAAAGTTAAAAATTCTGATATAGAAGAGTTAAACAAAAGAATGGACATAATACCAGTTTCCATTGCATTAGCTCAAGCAGCAAAAGAGAGTGGTTGGGGAACCTCAAGGTTTGCCTTGGAAGGTAACGCAATATTTGGACAGTGGACATGGACCGGTCAAGGTATAGAACCTTTAAATAGAGGCAAAAACGAGGGTCACAAAATCTTAAGATTTCCAATTTTAAGAGCTTCGGTAAAGGCTTATAAGAATAATTTAAATACTCACAAAGGTTATTCAGAATTTAGGGAAAAAAGACATAATATCAGAAAAAGAAATAAGACTATCAAAGGATTAGACCTCACAGATACTTTGGATAGATATGCCCAAACTGGAAAAAAATATACAGATATTTTAGAACAAATAATAAAACAAAACGATCTGTCAGACTTTGAAACAGTTCGATTGACTAACTCTGTTGTTAAGAAAGATATACAACTTTAAAATTATTTTTCTTTTACTACAAATTGAATACCAAGCCATCTATAGAAGCCATTAGTTTCTCTTAAAGAACAATTTATTCTTCCCCGTTCAGTAGTAAACTTTCCATCTAAACTTATATTTAAACTATTTTCATCATTAAATTTTATTTTGGAATTTCTCCACTTATCTTCTTCATTGGAAAAACAGCTTATATTTTTTAAATTTTTTATATTATCATAAAATTCAATATTTACTTTTGGTGGATTGTTTTCATCGCCAATATACCTCTCCTCAGGCTGAATTGATTTATAGGGAAACGGTAACGTTTTCAATATTGTCTTAAACCTTTCTGTTTCTCCATACTTCTCATTAATTGGAAATCTTGGCATTTCATACAAATTTTTAGTGTAATCAGTAACGCCAGAGTGTTGACCAAAGGCATATTTAAAACCAAGGTTAATTACAATGTTTTTTAAGATAGAACTATATTCACCAAATGGGTAGGAAAAAAAAATTGAATTTTTACCTAGTTCCTTTTTGAATATATTAATAGATGTTACTAAATCATTTTTTATTATTTGTTCTTCAAAATCAATTAAGTAATCATGTGTGTGGCTGTGATTTCCTATTTCGACAAAATCATATTTTTCTATTTCTCTTATATTTTCCCAACTCATATATCCTTTTTTTCCAACCTCTCTTGTGCTCACAAATAATATGAAGGGGATTTTATTTTCTTTTAGAATTGGCCAAGCATTGTCGTAGAAAGACTGATATCCGTCATCTATTGTTATAAGTATTTTTCTCTCTTTTTTGTTATTATTAAGCTCTTTTTCAAAATTAGAGGGATTTACAAATTTAATACCATTTTTTTTAATCAACGAAATATGTTCTTTAAAATCATTAATCCTTATGTTTGTTGAAGGGTATTTATTTTCTTCAAATCGATGATACATTATAGTAATTATACCAAAGTCATCTATAGCTAATTCAGATGAGTGCAAGCTTAATTTAAACGGCAGAAAAAACAAAATAATGATAAATAATTTTTTAATAATTAACTGCACTGGCAATAATAATTCAATTGGTTTAAAGTTTAATAATAAATTTTTCACAGAAAAATTACAAAATAATATTAATTCTAACAATCTCCTTGTTAGTAATATTATTGGTTTTGTAAAAAAACATAAAGTTAAATTAAGCAATAAATACTCTATAATAGTTAATATGGGGCCTGGAAGCTATTCTTCCATCAGAATATCTTTATCTGTGGCAAAAGGAATCCAAATTGTGCATGGTTCTAAACTATATGGCTATAAAAATTATCAATTATCGGAATTTAAACTTGAAAATATTGAGAATTTGATAAAAAATAAACAATTAGAAAATAAAATGGTCAATCCAATTTATCAATAAAAGGTGTTTAGATAATAATGAGTGTTATTGAAGAAAAATGTAAACAAAAAGGAGTGAGGCTTACTGAACAAAGACGGGTAATAGCTAAAGTTATGTCAGAATCAAAACTTACTTTTGGTTCTAAAGATCACCCTGATGTTGATGAGTTGCATAAAAGAGTTACTTTAATAGATAAAAAAATTAGTATAGCTACTGTTTATAGAACTCTAAAATTATTTGAAGAGTCTGGAATAATTGAAAGACATGATTTTAAAGAGGGTAAATCAAGATATGAGCCCTCAACAGATGAACATCACGATCATTTAATTGATGTTAATACAGGAGAAATAATTGAATTCGTTGATAAAGACATCGAAGAATTGCAAATCAAAATAGCAAAAAAATTGGGTTATAATTTAGTAGATCATAAATTAGAGCTTTATGGATCAAAAAATAAAAAGTAATTTGAAAAAAAAAATATTTATAAAAACTTTCGGTTGTCAGATGAATGAATACGATAGTAACCGAATTTTCGATATTA
Organism: uncultured Pelagibacteraceae bacterium; assembly: GCA_902552185.1. Classification (GTDB taxonomy): domain Bacteria; phylum Pseudomonadota; class Alphaproteobacteria; order Pelagibacterales; family Pelagibacteraceae; genus Pelagilacustribacter. The sequence goes on from CACDFZ010000001.1 coordinate 169,671, forward strand.
CCAAAAAGATCAAATATTTTCCTACAAAAGAAAAAACAGAAGCAGATTGTTATATAATTAATACTTGTCACATTAGAGAAAAAGCAACAGAAAAAGTATTCCATGACATTGGAAGAGTTAAAAAAGAATATAAAAATAAAAAAAAACCTATTCTTATAGTCGCCGGCTGCGTTGCTCAGGCTGAAGGAGATTTAATTTTAAAAAAAGATAACTATGTTGACGCAGTTATTGGTCCTCAATCTTATCAATCTATAAATAAAATTATAAAAAACATTGAAAATAAAAATAAACAACACAACATTACAAATTTTGACACAGTAAAAAAATTTGATGAACTTAAATTAATTAGTAGCAGTAATTCAAAAGTTTCATCGTTTTTAACTATACAAGAAGGTTGTGATAAATTTTGTAAATTTTGTGTTGTTCCTTATACAAGAGGTCCAGAATATTCACGCAACTTTGTGGATGTTCTAAATGAAGCAGAGGAACTCATTAGCAAAGGAGCAAGAGAAATAATTTTACTAGGTCAAAATGTAAATGCTTATAATGATAAAAATAATAAACGTTTATCTGATATTATAAATGCCCTACAGAAAAAAAAAAATCTTTTAAGAATTCGCTATTATACTTCTCATCCAAAAGATATGACAAAAGATTTAATAGAGGCACATAAAGAATGCTCTAAACTTATGCCGCTATTACATCTTCCCATCCAATCAGGTTCTGACAAAATATTGAAAAGTATGAATAGAAAACATAATATAAAAGAATATTTAAAAATTGTTAATATTTTAAAAGAAAAAAACCCGAGAATAAAATTTGCTAGTGATTTTATAATTGCTTATCCTGGAGAAGAACAGGAAGACTTCAATCAAACATGTGAGTTAATGGAAAAGGTAAAATTTATAAATACATATTCTTTTATTTTTAGTCCAAGACCTGGCACCCCAGCAAGTGATATGAGAATAATTGATGAAAAATTAGCCAAAAAAAGACTTATAATTTTTCAAAAACTTGCCGAAAGGATAAAGATGAATTATAAAAAAAAACTTTTAAATAAAACTGCAAAAGTATTGTTTGAAAACAAAATGAAAAAAGCAAAAGACAAATACTTCGGAAGAGATGAATATCATAATCCAGTCGTAGTTTGCTCAAAAAAAGATATTATTGGTCAGGAAAAAAGAGTGCTTATAAGAAAATTTTCTCAGCATACAATCTATGGTGAATTGATAAACACCGACAAGTTTCTTGCAGCTTAAATATGTCTAAAATAGAAAATCTTGATCAAAATTTCAGCATAAAAAAAATAGATAAAGAAACAATTAATATTAAAGTTCATAATAACGATATTTTAGTATCAGTTGTTGGGGAGTTTAATAGTAATTTAAATGAGTTGGAAAAATTGACCAAAACAAAAATATTTTTTAGAGGGAACTCAATTACAATTAAAGGTAATTTAGATGAAATTTACAAAGCATCAGATGCTATAAAATTTTTGATAAATAAATATCTAAAAACAAACATAATTGAAAAACAAGACTTAATGTTATCAGTAAAAGAAAAAAATATTAGTTTTAAATCCAATGTTCATAATTTTGGCCAATTAATAAAAACTCCAAAAAAAAACAGTAATAGCTAGGTCTAAAAAACAATCTGACTATATTAAAGCTCTAACAAACAATGACATAACTATGGCCCTAGGACCTGCTGGAACAGGAAAAAGTTTTTTAGCAGTATCTGTTGCTATGACGATGTTATTTGAAAAAAAAGTAGAAAAAGTTATTTTATCCAGACCGGCTGTGGAAGCAGGAGAAAAACTTGGTTTTTTGCCTGGCGATATGAAAGAAAAAGTAGATCCATACTTGAGACCTTTATATGATGCACTCTATGATCTTTTTGGCTTTGAAAAAATAAATAAAAAGATTGATTCAGGAGAGATTGAAATTGCTCCTTTAGCATTTATGAGGGGAAGAACTTTAAAGAATTCTTTTGCTATACTGGACGAAGCTCAGAATGCTACTCTTACTCAAATAAAGATGTTTTTAACAAGAATAGGAGAAAATTCTAAAATTGTAGTGAATGGTGATCCTTCGCAGATAGATTTAATAAATAAATCTCAATCAGGATTAATTAAAACCAAAAAAATATTAAACAAGGTAAAAGAAATTAAATTAATAGAATTTGATCACAAAGATGTAGTTAGACACCCATTGGTTACAAAAATTATTCAAGCTTTTAACAAAAATATTGATGATAAAGATTAATGTTATTGTTAAAGATAAAACCTGGCTTAAATTTATAAAAAATCCAGAAAATTACTTAAAAAAAAAGATAAAAATCATTCAAGGAGATAACTTTTTTAAAAAAAGAAAATATCGCTTAAGTGTTTTATTATCTGGTACAAAAGAGATTAAATACCTTAATAAAAAATTCAGAAAAAAAAATAAATCAACAGATATTTTGTCTTTTCCGAGTCAAAACAAAAAAAGATCTTAAAATATTATCTAAATCAAATTTAGAAATATATTTAGGAGACATAATAATTAATTCTAAGAAAATGAATACATCATCGAAAAAATTATTTAAAAAGCACTTAGATGTATTATGGATTCATGGACTGATACACTTATTTGGATATGATCACAAAAAAGATAACAATTATAAAAAAATGAACGCTATAGAAAATAAATTACTAAAAAAATTAAATTAGATGATTAATTATTTTTTACACAGCAGAGTTTTATTGATATTTGTAACACCTTTCTTATTAGGCTGTTTTTCTGTATTTTCATTTCAACCATACAATTTTACATTTATTAATTTCATTATTTTTCCATGTTTTTTTTTTATTTTATCTTACATAAATAAGAGATCAAAAAATAAATACAGAAAAAAACCATATTTTATTAATTTGTTTTATGCAGGATATTTTTTTGGTATTGGTTTTTTTTTAACAGGTACATATTGGATTTCTAATTCTCTACTATTTGACGAGTCTTTTAAAAATTTAATACCTGTTACAGTTATATTAATTCCTTTGTCACTTGGATTATTTTATGGATTGGCCTCTTTAATTTGTGGAAAATATTTAAAATTTAACTTAACATCTATCATTTTATTTTGTGCTACAATTTCTGCTGTAGATTATTTTAGAGCGAAAATCTTAACAGGCTTCCCTTGGAATATTTGGGCTTATAGCTGGTCTTGGTTTAATGAAATAATTCAAATTTTAAACCCTATTGGATTATTTGCATTTAATTTGTTAACAATAACTTTTTTTTGTGTACCAAGTATTTTTTTTGTAAAAAAATATAAACATAAAAGTTTAATACTAAGCTCCTTTTTATTGATTTTTTTTTTAAATTACATGTATGGAAATTATGTAATAAATTTCAATAAAATTGATAATCAAAAATATCTTAAAGAAAACGAACAGATATTTATTAAAATAATATCACCAAATTTTGAATTAAAATATAATTTATCAGATGAAGAAACATTTGAGCGAATTAAAAAACTCATTATTTATAGCGATATTGAAAAAAATAAAAAAACATTGTTCATATGGCCCGAGGGAGCATTATCTGGAAAATATTTTTTTGAAATTGAGAAGTATAGAAACTTGATAAAAGAAAATTTTTCTTCAAATCATTTTATAATTTTTGGAATAAACACTTTAGATAAAAAGGAAAATAAATTTTACAATAGTTTTATTTTAATAGATAATAATTTTAATAAAAAATTTCAATATAATAAAGTAAAGCTAGTTCCATTTGGAGAATTTTTACCCTTCCATAATAAATTAGAAAAAATTGGGTTAAAAAAAATTACAGAGGGATTCGGATCTTTTAGTAAAGGTTTAACTAATGAAACTTTTTCTTATAGCGGGGTAAATGTAGTACCTTTAATTTGTTATGAAATAATTTTTCCAGAATTAATCCAAAAAATTAAAAAAAAGAAAACTTTATTAATAAATATTTCAGAAGACGGTTGGTTTGGTAATTCTATTGGTCCGCATCAGCATTTTTCGAAATCAATTTTTAGAGCTATTGAAAGTGACTCTTTCGTTTTAAGATCCGCAAATAAAGGCATTAGCGCTATTATAAATAATAAAGGACAAATCATCAAAAGCCTTAAAAACAATGAAACTGGCAGTTTAGAGTACAGGTTGCCAATAATAGAAAATAATAATGGAAATAAAAATGATTTGATATTTTTTATCCTTTTATTTACATATTGTTTAATCTTTTTAAGATATAAAAATAATGACTGAAAAAAATTACTTGTTTACTAGTGAGTCTGTATCTGAAGGCCATCCAGATAAAGTATGCGACAGGATTTCTGATATGGTGGTAGATAGTTATCTATCAAAAGATCCTTTCGCTAGGGTAGCTTGTGAAACTTTAACCACTACTAATAAAGTAGTACTTGCAGGAGAAATAAGAGGACCAAATATTGGTAAAGATGAAATCATAGATAAAGTAAGAAATTGTATCAAAGATATAGGTTATGATCAGGAGGGTTTTTCTTGGAAAGAACAAACAAAAATCGAGTCCCATCTGCATGAACAATCAACTGATATTGCAATGGGAGTAGACTCTAAAGATAACAAGGATGAGGGAGCAGGGGATCAAGGTATAATGTTTGGTTACGCCTGTAACGAGACAGATGATTTAATGCCCGCTCCAATATTTTATTCGCATAAAATTCTACGTCTAATGGCACAAGATAGAAAGTCAGGAGCACTTAAAGGAATTGAACCTGACTCAAAAAGTCAAGTAACAATGTTATATGAAAATGGAAAACCAAAAAAAGTAACTTCAGTAGTAATTTCAACACAACACTCTAAAGATTTAGACCAAGAAAAAGTCAAAGAAATAATTTTGCCTTACATAAATAAATCTATACCAAAAGAATTATTGAGTGATCTACAAAGTTCAGAAATTTATATTAATCCTACAGGGCAATTTATAATTGGAGGTCCCGATGGCGACACTGGTTTGACTGGAAGAAAAATAATTGTTGATACTTACGGTGGGGCCGCTCCGCATGGTGGAGGAGCATTTTCAGGAAAAGATCCTACAAAAGTTGATCGCTCAGCGGCTTATGTATCAAGATATTTAGCAAAAAATATTGTAGCATCTGGTATAACAGAAAAATGCTTGATTCAATTATCTTATGCAATCGGAGTTTCAAAGCCATTATCAATATATGTAAAATTAGGAGATAAAGATCAAAGTAAAACATCTAAAGTAGAAAAAATTATCAAAGATAATTTTGATTTGTCACCACGAGGAATAAGAGAATTGCTTAATTTAAATAAGCCTATTTATGAAGTAACGTCATCTTACGGGCACTTTGGAAGAAAACCGACAAATAAAGGTGAATTTTCTTGGGAAAAAACAGATAAAACGTCATTTTTTAAAAAGGTGTAATCTTGAAAAAACCTTAATTTTTCTTTAATAATAAGTAAAATTTAAAAACTTCAAAATGGGCACTAGCCCATTTTTTTTTAGGAGAATTAAAAATGTTAAATAGAGGATTAGACAAACTTGAACTATTGAGAATAGTTGATGCGGTGGCTAACGAAAAATCGATTGATAAGGATATCGTTATTGGATCGATGGAAAGCGCAATACAAAAGGCAGCTTTAACAAAATTTGGTCAGAACAATAATATTCTTGTTAAAATTGATCGGGAAACTGGCAATATAAGTATTCAAAAGGTTCTAGACGTAGTCGAAACTGTGGAAGATCCTAGCCGTGAAATTACATCTGCAGAGGCAAATTCTATGAAAAATGATAAATCAGAAACATTGAAAGTAGGTGATAAAATTTATGAAGACCTTCCTCAAATAGATTTTGGAAGAATAGCAGCACAAAGTGCAAAACAGGTTATAAGTTCTAAAGTAAGAGAGGCCGAAAAAAATAGACAGTATGAGGACTTTATAGATAAACAAGGACTTATATTAAGTGGAATTATAAAAAGACTAGAATACGGCAACGTTATTGTTGACCTAGGAAGGGCGGAAGGAGTTATAAAAAAAGATGAACTTATTCCTAGAGAAGTGCTTAAGACTGGTGAAAGAGTGAAAGCATATTGTTACGAAGTAAAAAAAGAACTAAAAGGTCATCAAATATTTTTATCAAGAGCCCATCCTCAATTTTTGGCTAAACTTTTTTTTCAAGAAGTCCCAGAAATTTATGAGGGAATAATTGAAATTAAATCAGTTGCTAGAGATCCTGGCAGTAGAGCTAAAATTTGCGTTTATTCAAAAGATACTTCTATAGATCCTGTGGGAGCATGTGTTGGAATGAGAGGAAGTAGAGTGCAGACAATTGTAAATGAGCTTCACGGTGAAAAAATTGATATTATAAAATGGACTGAAGATTTACCAACTCTTATTTCAGAGTCTTTATCCCCTGCTGAAATACAAAAGGTTTTAATTGATCAAACCAATAAAAAAATTGACGTTATTTTAAGTGAAGAAAATTTAAGTAAAGCCATTGGTAGAAGAGGTCAAAACGTTAGATTGGCTTCTAAACTCACAAATTTTGAAATTGATATTTTAACAGACAAAGAGGACTCAGAAAGAAGACAGGCAGAATTTAAAGAAAAAACAGAAGCTTTAATAAAAAATTTAGAAGTCGATGAAACTTTAGGACAGTTATTAGTTTCCGAAGGCTTTCAAAGTATTGATGAGATATCCCAAGCTAATGCAGAAGACATTTCTAAAATTGAAGCGATAGATGAAGAGACTGCAAAAGAGTTAATTTCAAGATCGAAAGAGAGTCTGATAAAAGTTAAAGAAGAAGTAGGAAAAAGACTTAAACAATTGGGTGTAGAAGAAGAATTAATTAATTTGAAAGGTATGACACAAGGAATGTTAGTAATATTGGGGCAAAAAAATATTAAAAAACTTTCTGATTTTGCCGACTTGTCAACAGACGAACTTGTTGGTGGGTATGACGAAGTAAAAGGTAAAAAGGTTAGGTTACAAGGATATTTAGAAGAGTTTTCTCTTACTAGAGAGGAGGCAGATCAACTAATAATGTCTGCAAGAAATATTGTATTTAAATAAGTTATGGATAAAGAGAAAGAAAAGAAAAAAACATTAACAATATCATCAAATTTTAAAAAGAAAATTGATTCAAATAATCTATCAAAAAATGAAATAAAAAAACCTTATTCAATACCGAATGACAAAAAAAGTTCATTCAAACCCACAAAGAATTTCAAAAAAAATTAATTCTTTAGACCCAAACTTAAAAAATCAAAGTAATAAAGGAAAAAAATTCAATAGAAAGTTTATAGAACAACAAGCCACTAAAGCATTTATAAAAAAAGATGAAAAACCAACTGGAAAAAGTAAGTTAAAACTCAAAACACCTATAGACAAAAGAGATTTTAAATTGACTGTTTCTAGAGCTTTAAATGTTGAAGAAATAGAAATTAAACAAAGAAGTTTAGCAGCGGTCAAAAGAGCAAGACTTAAAGAAAAGAAGAATAGTCCCGAGGCAGAAGATAAAAAAGAATATAAAAAAGTAATAAAAGAAGTAAAAATTCCTGAACAAATTACGATTCAAGAACTTTCAAATAGGATGGCAGAAAAATCAAACGATATTATAAAATTCTTGCTAAATATGAAAGTTATCGCAACTATAAATCACACAATTGATAAAGATACGGCTGAATATATTGTAAAAGAATTTGGTCACAAGGCAATAATTGAAAACTCTCAACCCGAAGAGATTAATAAAAATAAATCTATGAGTGGAACAATAGAAAAAAGACCACCAGTAGTAACCATTATGGGACATGTTGATCATGGAAAGACCTCGCTTCTTGATGCGCTAAGACAAACAAATGTTGTTTCAAATGAATTTGGTGGGATTACTCAACATATAGGAGCCTATCAAGTTAAAGCAGAAAATAATCAATTAATTACTTTTATTGATACTCCCGGACACGCTGCTTTTACAGAAATGAGAGCTAGAGGTTCTAAAATTACCGATATAGTGGTATTAGTTGTAGCAGCTGACGATGGAATTAAACCTCAAACAATAGAGGCTATTAATCATGCCAAAGCCGCAAAAGTTCCAATTATTGTTGCTATAAATAAATCAGATTTACCAAACAAAAACATTACAAAAATAAAAAATGATTTAATGAGATATGAGCTTGTAGCTGAAGATCTAAGTGGCGATACATTATTTGTAGAAGTTTCTGCTTTAAAAAAAATTAATTTAGACAAGCTTAAAGAAAGTATTTTATTACAATCAGAAATATTAGATTTGAAGGCTTCCATTTCAGATAAAGCTACTGGGGTGGTGATAGAATCAAAAATTGATAAAGGTAAAGGACCAGTTTCAACAATTTTATTATCAAACGGAAAATTAAAAAAAGGCGATTATTTTGTTTGCGGGAAAACATGGGGAAAAATTAGAGCTATGATAAATCACGATGGACTCCCTATAAATGAAGCTTATCCGTCAATGCCAGTAGAAATTTTGGGCATGAATGCCACAGCTTTTGCAGGAGCCGAATTCTTAGTGACCGAAGATGAAGACAAAGCTAAGGAAATTTCAAAATTTAAAAATGAAAATTCTTCCAAAAAGAAAATTCTTTTAAATGACAAATCAACAATATTTGATCAAGGCAGTGATAAAGAAGAACTAAATGTTATAATTAAGTCCGATGTTCATGGTTCCAGTGAAGCTCTTAAAATGGCGATTGAAAAAATTGAACATCCTGAGGTAAAAACAAAAATTATATTGTCAGAAATTGGAATGATAAACGAAACTGATGTATCACTGGCAAAAGCATCTGATGCTGTATTGATCGGGTTTAATGTGAAAGCTAACAGAGAGGCAAAAAAGATTTCGGATGAACAAAAAATAGAAATTAAATATTTCAATATAATTTATGAAGCAATTGAATATATTGAAAAAAGACTTTCTGGACTTTTAGAGCCCGATATCAAAGAAGTTTCTCTTGGTTCTGCTGAAGTTCAAAAAATATTTAAAGTTTCAAAATTTGGTCAAATAGCCGGATCAAAAGTAATTGAAGGAGAAATTCAAAATAAGTCAAAAGCTAGAATAGTAAGAGATGGCACAGTAGTGTATGATGGAGAAATTCTAAGTATTTTTAGAGAAAAAAATGCAGTCAAAGAGGTTAAAAATGGTTTGGAATGCGGGATAAGCTTAAAAGATTTTATAGATTTTAAAGAGAAAGATATAATACAGTCTTACCAAATAGAAAAGATTGAGAGAACTATATGATTAATAGCAACTTGTCGAATAAAGGATTTTCCCAAAGACAGCTAAGAGTTGGTGAACTTGTTAAGCAGAGTATTGGGGAAATTTTTATAAAAAACGAGACAAAAATATCATCATTTAATTCGCGATTTATAACGGTTACTGAAGTAAGGATGACCCCAGACTTGAAAACAGCTAGGGTTTATGTGATACCACTAGGCGGTATAGAAATGAAAGAAATTGTTGGTGTATTGACTGATAACGCGCATCTTGTTAGAAAAGCTTTATCAAAAAAGCTAAGTTTAAAGTTTCTTCCAAAACTCAACTTTATTGAAGATAGGTCTTTTGAATATGCAGAAAAAATTGAAAGATTAATAAAAGAGAATAAGAAAAATGAAACGAACAAAAAAAGATATAATTAAGTCACTCGCTATAAACAAATCGGACGTAGGTTCAGCTGAAATTCAAATCGGATTACTTAGCAATAAAATTGAGAAATTAGCAATTCACTTTAAAAAATTTAAGAAAGATAAACACTCAACTGTAGGTTTATCAAAGTCAGTAAATAAAAGAAAAAAATTATTAAGTTATCTTAAAAGAAAAAAACCTGACTCATATGAAAAAATTATAAAACAATTGAGTCTGAGAAAATAATGTTTAAAATTCAAAAAGAAGAAATAGATTTCGGTGGAAAAAAATTAACTTTAGAAACTGGTAAGGTTGCTAGGCAAGCTGATGGAGCTATTATAGCAAAATTAGGTGAAACAGTCGTTATTGCGACAGCCGTTGGCGCAAAAAAACTTAATGAAGGTCAAGATTACTTTCCATTATCAGTGAACTATCAAGAAAAATATTATGCTGCTGGAAAAATTCCAGGCGGCTATTTTAAAAGAGAAGCTAGACCGACAGAAGCTGAAACTTTGATTTCAAGATTGATTGATAGACCAATTAGGCCACTATTTCCATCTGGTTTTATGAATGAGGTTCAATTGTTACCAACTGTTTTATCCTATGACGGCGAGAATCAACCAGATATACTCTCTATAATTGCTTCTTCCGCAGCTTTATCTATATCAGGTCTTCCTTTTCAGGGACCAATTGCTGCTAGCAGAGTAGGCTTTAAAGATGGGAAATATTTGTTAAATCCATCTCAGGAAGAATTAAAAACTTCAGAATTAGATTTAGTTGTAGCCGGGACCAAAGATGCAGTGTTAATGGTAGAGTCTGAAACTTCAGGCTTATCAGAAAAAATTATGTTAGATGCTGTTAAATTTGGGCATGAAAAATTTATACCAATTATTAATGCAATTGAAAATTTAGCAAAAAAAGCTAGCAAACCTAAGTGGGAGATTGAAGAAATTGACAATACTGACCTTAAGAAAAAAATTGCTAAAGAGTTTGAAGGAGATCTTAGAAAGGCTTTTAAAGAAGTAGATAAAAAGAAAAGATCAACTGCAATTTCTGAAATCGACACTAAATGTAAAGAAATGTTCAAAGAAGATGAGAACGTTACTGAGAATCAAGCAATGGCTCAATTAAAATCTCTTGAAAAAGATATTGTAAGAACAGCCATTTTAAAAGACAAAAAAAGAATTGATGGAAGAGGACTTGCTGATGTTCGAAAAATTGAGTGTGAAGTTGGTGTTTTGCCAAGAACACACGGTTCAGCTTTATTTACAAGAGGAGAAACTCAGGCATTAGTAGTAACGACTTTAGGCATGTCTGATGATGAACAAAGACTTGAAAGTTTAGACGGCATGCAACGATCAAGCTTTATGTTGCACTATAATTTTCCTCCTTTTTCAGTAGGTGAATGCGGGAGAATTGGTACTGGTAGAAGAGAAATAGGACATGGTAAACTTGCTTGGAGAGCTATTAACTCATCATTGCCTTTAAAGGAAAACTTTCCTTATACTTTAAGAGTTGTATCTGAAATAACAGAGTCAAATGGATCTTCATCTATGGCGACAGTGTGTGGAACATCCTTATCACTTATGGATGCGGGAGTGCCAATAAAAGAACCAGTAGCAGGCATAGCAATGGGTTTAATTAAAGAGGGAGAAAAGTTTTCAGTTTTATCAGACATTTTAGGAGATGAGGACCATTTAGGTGATATGGATTTTAAAGTAGCCGGAACTAAAGATGGCATCACATCTTTACAAATGGATATTAAGATAACAGGAATTACTTTTGAAATAATGGAGCAAGCTTTAAAACAAGCAAAAGAGGGTCGAGAACGTATTTTAGGTGAAATGAATAAAGCAATTAAAACATCAAGAAAAGAATTTTCAAAACACACACCAAAGATGGAAACAATAAAAGTAGATAAAAAAGACATTGCGACAGTAATTGGAAAAGGCGGTGCAACTATTAGAGAAATAGTTGAAAAATCCGGGGCAAAAGTTGATGTTAAGGATACCGGAGAAGTGACTGTTGCTGCTCCCGATGAAAAGTCAAGAAACTCTGCTATTGAGATTATTAAAGGTTTGATAGCGAAGCCTGAAGTGGGTAAAATTTACAAAGGCAAAGTGGTTAAAATTATGGAATTTGGAGCGTTTGTAAATTTTCTTGGGAAACAAGATGGTCTAGTTCATATTTCTGAACTTGCAGGCAAAAGAGTAGCCAAAGTGACTGATGTTGTAAAAGAAGGCGATGAAGTATCGGTAAAAGTTCTTGGTTTTGATAGAGGTAAAGTCAAACTTTCTATTAAACAAGCCGTAGCTTAATTTATTTAGATTTTGTACTCAAAATTTTGAGTTTCCTTATTAACTTGAAGTTCAATGGCTCCATTTCTTAAGTGAAAATTTCTAGCCATGTCAGTCAAAGGAGAGAGAGTTACTAATCTATTTAAATGATTAGATTTTTTTATTTTTTTAAATACCTCTTTTACAATAAGTTTACCCCCACCCCTTTTTTTTGACCATACTGTGTAAGCTATTGCTATTTTACCAACTTTTTGATCTCTTCTAATACTTTGTAAGTGTGCATCTTTTGTCATTAAATCCAATTCATCTACAGATTTCGGTATCTCATTTGTAAAACCGAAGCACATTATTGCACAAATTTCATTTTTATATTTTACACCATAAATTTTACGACCATAGCTAGTCCTAAAATCATTATTAAGCTCTGGTCGAATTGGATCTTCTGTTGGATCACAAGACTTAAGTTCAACCAGTTCAGCTCCTTTTATCCATTCAAAGAAGTTTTCAAATTTCTCTTTAACCCTTTTATTTAAATTTTTCATACAATCCCTTATTTCTAATCTCTTTTAGTTTTTTTGGTTTTTCTATTTATGCAATTTAGTAATGTAATTTTTGCAAGTTAAGATATGTTTTTTGGGTCTGGCATTCCTACTTTGTTATATCCAGCGTCAACATAATGTATTTCTCCGGTAACACCATTAGCCAAATCACTTAATAAATAAAGTGCTGAATTACCCACGTCGTGAATATCAACATTTCTTTTTAAAAAAGAATGATCTTCATTCCATTTGTACAGAAATTTTGCATCTCCTATTGCTGACGCTGCCAAAGTTTTAATTGGTCCTGCACTTATAGCATTTACTCTTATTTTTTTTCGACCTAGGTCTCTTGCTAAATATTTTACACTAGCTTCTAAAGCAGATTTACAAACTCCCATAACATTATAGTTTGGAATTGCTTTATTTGACTCATAAGTAAGAGTTAACAAACTTCCTCCATTTTTCATTATTTTAGATGCCTCTTTTGATACTTCAGTAAAGGAAAAACATGAAATGAGCATACTTTTTAAAAAATTTTCCCTCGAAGTATTTAAATACTCACCTGACAATTCAGACTTGTCTGAAAAGGCAACCGCGTGAACTACGAAGTCA
>CACDFZ010000002.1 GCA_902552185.1 uncultured Pelagibacteraceae bacterium
ACAACAGCTTTTTTATAGTCTATAACTTTTGAAGAAAGCTTAAGAGACCTATTTTTATTTTCTAATAAAACAAAGTAAATTTTTTTTGTATTTTTTTAAATCAAAAAAATCAATGTGCATTTCATTTTCAAATACAATCAATTGTTCGTTTATTTCTTCACTTTTATTTATTTGAAAGGGTGAAAATTTATATTCTCTTTTGTCAATAATCGGTAAGGCGGTCTCATTCAACTTAACATTTTTATATTTATTATTTGTAAATTTACTTATATTCCATGATTGGGCTAAATAATTTTTTCCTTTTGTTTGTATTCCAGCAACCCATCGCCAACTTAAAGTATTGGAAGCTGCATCCCCATCAAATAAATGTTTCATGAAAAACTCTGCTCCCTTTTGCCAGGGTAATCTTAATGTGAATATCCAAATACTAGCAAACAACATCCGCGTGTGATTATGAAGATAATTAAAATTTTTAAGTTCATTTACCCAATCATTAAAGCATTCAATTTCAGTTTCTCCTTTTACGGCTTTAAGATATTTTTCGTCTTCTTTTATATTCTTAAGATCTTCTATGAAATCAGTCCAAACTTTTGGTCTTAGTTCGAGCCATCCTTTCCAGTATACTCTCCAAAATATTTCTTGAATAAATTTATCTACTTTTTGGAAAGGATATTTCTTCAATACAAGTTTTGCAGTTTCATATTCGTTAATTAATCTATGAGTTATATATGGAGATAAACAAGAAACATTGCTCCTATTATTTACACCAAAATCGAAATTTCTTTTTGAATTATAATTTGAAATATCGTTTTCAATATATTTATTAAGCTTAACTAAAGCTTCTGATCTCGAGGTTACAAATTGCATTAATCTTCGTCATCCCTCCAGTCATCTATGTACAATTTCCAACAAGCAAATGTTACGCAAATTATTCCAACAGAAAATCCTAGAAGCACTCCATTTTCTTTTCCTAAGTATATAGAACCATAGTGAGCACTTAAAATTGGCGGTCCTACTAGAATCAATCCAACTATAATATATCTATAAATGAAAGGAGGACGTTTCAAATAGTGTTCCCTTGATCAAATGGTTGTGAAACAGCAGAAGTAAACCAGCAATCGCTGCAATCTTTATCGCTGCCTTTTTGTACATGCCACTCATAAAAAAATAATTTCTTATCATTGTCTAATACTTCAACACCATAAATAAAAGTATTAGGGCTATTACTAATTAAATTTATTTTATGTGACGAATGGTTTAAAAGAATTTTATACTGCTGACCAAGCAACATACCCTCAAATCTTTTGTATGGGCCAGTAAATTTTTTATTATCTGGGTGAGCAAAAAGCCAAGTTTGTTTTATTCCATCATTTAACTTGTTATTTTTTTTTAATGCTTCTAGTTGAATTTTTACTACATCGAAAGCAGATAAATCTTTCGATGGTTTAATCATTTCTGCATTTAAAGTATTAAATGTAAGTACAAATAATAAAGTTATAAATATTTTTTTTAATTCCATATCTTTTTTAATGTTTCTTCTCTTTTACAAGCGTTTTTGTACATTAGATAACGAATAAAATTTTTTTCATAATAATCTTGGTGATAATTTTCAGCAGGGTAAAAAACTTCAAATTTCCAAACTAAAGTAACGATTTTTTTATCAAATTTTTTTTCTATTTCTTTAAATGATTGATCAATAAGTTCTTTTTGACTATTATTTTCAAAAAAAATCACAGATCTATAACTTTTGCCTTTATCACAAAATTGACCTGAAGCATCGAAGGGATCAATATTTTTCCAATAAACATTTAATAAATCTTTATAGTTCACCACTAAAGGGTTATATGTAACCTCTATTACTTCTACGTGACCAGTATCTTTGTAAATAACATCCTCATATTTTGGATTCTTAAGATGCCCTCCCGAGTATCCGGAAATTGATGATAAAACTCCATCTACTTGGTCGTAAGACTCTTCCATACACCAAAAGCAACCTCCTGCAAAATATGCTTTTTTAGTCTCTGTTGCAAATACGCTGAGGTTAATAAAATAAATAAATAAGATTAGAATAATTTTTTTCATTGAAAAGATGATATATTAATTATTATGAAAAACGATGATCATATTGTCATAGATGAAAATAGTGATTTAAATAATATTATCTGTGAAGAATGTAAAAAAGAAGATGAAAGTGTCAAACAAAATTTAATTATGCATGGTTTTAAATTTTGTAATAGCTGTAAACTATCAAAAACAATTTTTCCGATCTAAAAATTTCTAAATAAAATTAAAATTGTAAATAATAAAATCGCTTGAAATAACCAGGCTACAATTACAACGCCTAAAGCTCTCCACAAAGATTTGTAGTCTAAAGCAGCTCTCACCCCAACTACCATACAAGCTAACATCCAAAAAGCTGATCCAATAAAAGTTACTGCCATAAGATCTGGTGTTATACCAAATACTCTTAATAAACCTGGGGCACTAGAAAATCCTATAGTTCTTAATAATTCACCATGATTACTCTTGGTATTTTTTTCAGGAAATAATTTTACGCCAACAAAATAAATAATATACGCCCACACGTACCAACTGATTAGAGAAAAAATTGGAGCTAATAAAAAATTAGATGCTCCTAGTTGTAAAGCGCCCACACCTGCAGCCATACTTGAAAGTACAACGACTAGGCCAGCTTGAATCGTTGCTGACTTATCTCGCTCCACCTCTTCATAAAGCTCAACATCAATTTTGATGGCTCTAAATATTCTATCAAATAAATTTTTAAACATTCAAAGATTAACTCTTTAATATCTTTAATAATTTATAATGCAATTTTTTATTTGAAGTTGCCAAGATATTTCCTGCTTTTTCAGCATTTTTATTATTCCATGTGGTAATAAAACCACCAGCATTTTCCACAATTGGAATAATTGCGGCAACATCATATATTTTAAGATTAGACTCTATTACTGCATCTAATTTACCTTCTGCAAGTAAACAATAACTGAATGCATCAAGTGTAATCCTGCTTATATTCTTATTCAATTTATCTAACTTTTTTAAGATTTTTAAATTTTTATTTTGATTATGAAAATTGCATAAAATTTTTGTTTTTTTGAAATTAGTTACCGAATTTGTTTTCAATTTTTTTTTTTTATTTTTGTCTAAAATGTATGAAGTGTTATTATAGCTTATATAGGTTTTTTTTAATTCTGGAAAATTAGCCATACCTATTATTGATTTCTTTTTGTAAATCATGCCAACTAAATTAGACCAAGTAGGAAGACCTGCAACAAATGCCTTAGTTCCATCTATTGGGTCAATTATCCAGTAGTTTTTGTTTTTGGTTTTTTTCTCTTTAAATTCCTCTCCAATAATCCCGTCATTGGGAAATGATTTTACAATATAACCTCTTATCATCTTTTCAAAACTTTTATCGAAATTAGTTACTGGATTGAATATTTTTTTTCTTTTTGATTTATTGTTTATAATTAATTTTTTTTTAGAATTTGATTTATAAAACTTATTTAGTTTAGAGGATAAATTATATAAAAATTTAATAGCTTTATTCTGGTCCATATAAGTATATAACTTAATTAAAAATTTTTTAAATATGAAAATAAACGAAAAGATAATCCCAATAATTTTAGGTTTATCAGCGGCACTGATCATAGGAGTGTTGGCTTTTTTGAGTTTTGAGACTCCTTATGGATATTGGTTAGTATTTTCCTTTGGCGCTACAACTTTTAGTGTTTTAGTATTTTATCAAGCCGATATGGCTCAACCCAAAAATGTTTTTTTTGGTCATCTTGTATCAATAACAGTAGGTATCTTATTTAATGAAATTTTTGGAATGTCATTTATTACTTTGGGATTAGCAGTTGGATTTGCTTTAGCCTTGATGATGTATTTTAAAGTTGAGCATCCTCCAGCAGCCGCAAATCCTTTGATAGCCCTTTTATCGGATGTATCATTTGAATTTATCTTCTTGCCTGTCGCAGCTGGAGCAATAATTATAATTATTTTATCAATTTTAATAAACAAATATTTATTGAAAAGAAATTATCCAACAAAATTTTTCTAATTATAAATAAAAATATAGCTATTTAAAATTAATGCGTATGTGCTCCATAAAAAATAGGGGATCATTAAATAATAGCTGATCTTGTCTATTTTAAAGTATTCTTTCAAAAGAAATATGATGAACGCTAATATAATAATTAAATTTATTAATGCTAAACCTATTTGGTGAAATCCAAAAAAGGCAATGCTCCAAGTACTATTAAAAAAAAGATGAATAAAATAAATCTTAAGAATATATTTATTTTTTGTATTAAACCAAATTTTCCATATTGCTACTGACATCAAAATATATAACGTTGTCCAAACAGGTCCAAAAACCCATGCTGGAGGATTAAAAGGTGCTAGTGTTAATTGTGAGTACCAAGGTTCTTTAAAAACTGAAGTAGTAAAACCGCCAATTGCAGAGGCTAAAAAAGTAATGGTTAATATTATAAATAATGATAAATATTTATTATTCATTATTAAAATATAAACTTTATATGTCAGAAAAACAGAAAAAAATTTGGATAACTGGTGCAAGTAGCGGAATAGGAAAATCAGTTGCTGAAAAGTTTGCCAACGAGGGTTGGAAAGTTGCAGTGTCAGCTAGAAGAAAAGAACTTCTTGATGAATTAGCTAAAAATCCTAATATAGTATCTTTTCCTCTCGATGTTACAAATAGAAATCAAATTAATGAAGTTTTTAAAAATATTCTAGATAATTTTGGCGAATTAGATATATGTTTATTTTCTAGCGGTACATATGAGCCAAAAGACGAACAAAATATCGATCCTGACAAAATAAAGAATGTAATAAATGTAAATTTTATAGGTGTAATCGATTGTGTAAAATCTGTTGAAAGGTATTTTAAAGATAAGAAATCTGGACATATTTCAATAGTTTCATCTATTGCGGGTTATAGAGGGTTACCAAATTCAAGTGGATATGGACCATCTAAAGCTGCCTTAACTAATTTTAGTGAGAGCATTTATTTTGATTTTAAAAAATTTGGAGTGAGAGTTTCAGTTGTATCACCCGGGTTTATAAAAACCCCATTGACTGATAAAAACGAATTTCCGATGCCATTTTTAAAAACTCCTGAGTATGCAGCAGAAAAAATTTTTAATGGCTTAGTAAAAAGTAGTGCTTTTGAAATTCATTTTCCAAAAGGATTAACTTTGACCTTAAAATTTTTAAGAATATTACCTTATAGACTTTATTTATTTTTAGTAGACAAGCTCGTTAAGAGGTAGTTAAAGAAGAGACTCAACAAATTCCCAATTAATTAATTTATCGAAAAAATTTTCCAAATAAACTGGTCTTTTGTTTTTATAATCTAAATAATAAGAATGCTCCCATACATCACATCCTAAAATTGGTTTCATATTATGAATTATGGGATTTTCAGCATTAGGTGATTTAGTTACTACAAGCTTATCTCCTTTTAAAGATAACCAACACCATCCAGATCCAAACTGAGTAATCCCAGCATTGATGAATTCTTCCCTAAATTTTTCAAAACTTCCAAAATCTTGTTTGATCTTATTTTCAAGTTTAGATGGAACATTTCCACCGCCATTAGGTTTCATGCACCTCCAAAAAAGATTATGGTTCCAGTGTTGACTTGCATTGTTAAAAATACCCGATTTTTTCTCAGTAGATGATTTTTTTATTATATCTTCCAAAGTCAATTTTTCATATTCAGAACCTTTTATAAAATTATTTAAATTTGTAATATATGTTTGATGATGTTTGCCGTGATGTAAATCTAAAGTTTGTTCTGACATTATTGGAGAAAGGGCTGAATTAGCGTAATTTAATTTAGGAAGTTCAAACATATTAATCTTTTACAAACATCACAGTTAATTCCGCTACTTTTATTCCGAACTTAGTCATTGTAGCTCTGTTTATTGCTACTCGCTCATCTTGCATAAAAATCCAATCATCAAAAGTAATTTTAATATTTTTACCTTTTACTGGTACAAGTAAAACATATTCAAATTTAAAAGCAGGGCCATATGAATAACCTTTTGCAGTTCCAACTACATCCGAAGCGGTTCCCTCATAATTATGTTCATCTAGTTTATTGATTGTCCATTGTCGGGTTTGTCTTTCTCCGTCATTCCAATTAAATACCTCATCTAAAATTAATTTCGAACCATTCCACTTTCCGTTTAAATCTGCTTTGAATTGCCTTGTAACCTTTCCAGATCTATTCTGTAATACTCCCCAGGCTTTTACATTGCCTGATAAATAATTTTCTATGACTAATCTAGGTTTTTGGTCTTTAAAATCAGTTGGTTTCATTTTATTTGCACATCCTGTTATTAGTATTAGTAAAAAAAGTCCTATAAATTTTTTCATGAGAAATATCTATTCGACATAGAGAATTGAATCAAGTTAATGTTTCTAGACTTAAAGCCACCCTCACAATAAGATAGATAAAATTCCCACATACGTTTAAAATAATCATCAAAACCAAGTGGGCTTATTTTGTCCCAGACACCTAAAAAATTTTTTCTCCAAGCAGATAGGGTTCTGGCATAATCATCAGAATAAGTATTTATTTTCTCAAGTTTGAGGTTATTTTTTTTTATAAGTTTTTCCATAAAATTTATTGAGGGTAAAAAACCGCCAGGAAAAATATATTTTTGAATGAAATCTTCATTTGCTCGATACCTTTCAAATAACTCATCTTTTATAACAATACCTTGAAGTGCAGCAGTACCATTATTGTTTAAAACTTTTTTTATAGTTTGAAAATATTTGTCCATATAGTTTTCACCTACAGCCTCTATCATCTCTATTGAAGCAACATGGTCATATTTATCTTTTAAGTCTCTATAATCTAAAAATTTAACGTTAACTTTATTATTCAGGCCTGACTTAAATATTCTTTTTTTTGTATAATCATATTGGTTTTTTGAAATCGTTATACAATCAACACTTACATCATATTTCTTTGCTAAATATTCAGCAAAACCGCCCCAGCCACAGCCAATTTCTAATATCTTATTTCCTTCTTTAATATTTAGTAAATTAATAAGTTCTTGAAATTTATTTTTTTGTGCTTTTTCTAGATCATCTTTTTCGTCTTTATAAACTGCACTAGAGTAAGTAAGAGTTTTATCTAACCATAATGAAAAAAAATCGTTACCTAAGTCATAATGCTTTGAAATATATTTTATACTTTTAGATTTGGTATTGGACGCAAATATTTTTTTTAAAAAATTCTTTATTTTTTGTAATTTTAAACTTCCTGAAAAAGAATAAATAGTGTTAATATTTCTTGCAGTAAGTTCGATTAAATTAGTTAAATTTGATGTGTAAAAATCTCTTTTAATATGTGCTTCGCCTAAAGCCGAGCTTCCGCCTAGTATAACATTTAAATAAAAACTTGGGTTATTAATTTTGATATCTGTAGACAGTTTACTTTCTAAATCCCCAAAATGAAAAACTTTTCCATCGTAATTAATTAATTTTAAATTCCCTTGTGAAATATTTTTTAATTTATTTAAAACAAATTTTTCAGAAATTTTAGTTAAGCTCATTAGTTTTCCTCAAAACTCAAATTATTTTTTAGTTTAACATCTCTTTTCCTATATATTGCTCCTTTTTTCCATAATAGTAATGCTTCATAATGTATCGAACTAATAATTTTTATAGTCATTAATGGATACATTAAAAAATTAATTGCAAGCTGTTTATAACTAAATTCTTTTTTATCTCCCGTTTGAGTTGCAGTTAAAATTGTTCCATCGGCATCTGTTTGTTTTATAAAAACTGATAGTTTATCGTTTGGATTTATTAATTTAAAGTTGTAAAAAGTTTCCATATCCATAAACGGAGATACATAAAACTTTTTTCTACATTTTTGAATTATTTCCTCATTGTTTTTAATTTTAAAAATATACGTATGTTGCTCATTGAATGTATTTTTTACCTCATAAAAAATTGCTACTAATTTATCTTTTTCATAGCAATAAAAAAATGCTCAAAGGATTAAAAACGTATCCGAGTATTCTAGGATAACAAAGCAATTTAATATTTGTTATATTTTCTTTTATCCGGAATTTTTTTAGATTTGAAATTACCCAATCCTTCAAATTACCTCCATCTCGATCTCCATGATCTTTGTCATAAAAACTAAAAATATTAAATTTGTTATGTGAAAAAATACCTATTGATTTGTCCAAAATATTTATCTCATCTAAATCGATTAAAAGTGAAAAAGTTTTATATTTTAAAAAATGCCTAACAGGCTTAAATCTTGTATGGGTAACTTCACCATTATAAATGCAAGAGTTCATTAAATTTTAAAATTGTTTATTAATTCAATTGATGATTTTAATCCATCTTCATGGAAACCGTAACCGAAATAACTACCACAAAACCAGGTTCTTTTTTTACCTTGAATCTTATATAAATCTTTTTGAAGTAGCGTATTCTCAGTGTTTAAGTATGGATGAGTAAAATTTATTTTTTTAACAATAAGGTTATCTTTAACATTATGAATAGGATTTAAAGTTAAAAAATAGTTTCTAGGTGTTTTTAAATTTTGAAGTTTGTTTAACCAATAAGTTATACATGTTCTTTTTCCATCTGAAATAGAATTCCAGCTGGACCAGGCTCTTTTTTTTTGAGGCATTAGACTTTCATCAGTATGTAAAATAGCTTCATTTTCAACATACTTAAATTTTCCCAAAATATTTTTTTCCTGTGTAGTCGGTTTTTCTAGCATTTCTAAACTTTCATCAGCATGTGAAGCTAAAACTACGTGATCATAATCTATATACTCATTTCCAATTATAATTCGAATATTATCATCACTTCTAACTATTTTGCTCACTTTATAATTTTTAAATATTTCACCGCTGATTTTATCAGTAACTTTTTTAACATAAGATCTACTTCTATTTGTAACTGTATACCACTGCGGTCTATTTTTTAATTTAAATAAACCGTGGTTAATAAAAAAATTTAAAAAAAATTTTATTGGCATTTTTTTTGCTTTATCGAAAGGCATCGACCAGATAGCTGCAACCATAGGTATTATGTGATACTCTATAAAATATTCTGAAAGTTTTTTTTTATTTAAAAAATCCCCTAAAGTTTGCTCTGTTATATTATTTTTAAGTATATTTGGTGCAGTTTTGTAAAAAGATATTATCTCTTTTATCATTTTTAAAAATTTAAAATTTAATAAATTAATTCTATTTGCAAAAATTCCACTGAGACCACTTCCGCTATATTCTATGTTAGTATTTTTTATTGAAACAGAGAAAGACATATCACTTTTTTCATACGGAACATTTAGATCTTTAAAAAATTTAACTAGATTTGGGTAAGTTACTTCGTTAAAAACAATAAAACCTAGATCAACTGGCACAATTTTATCATCCTCTTTGATATCATATGTAAAAGAGTGTCCTCCAAAGTGATCAGCTTTCTCATATAAATCAACTTTAAATTTTTTTGACAAAAAGTATGCAGAAGATAGTCCGGATATCCCAGAGCCAATTACTGCTATTTTCATTTATTAAGCAGCTTCATCTTTATATTCATCCATAGATGGGCAAGAACATACAAGATTTCTATCTCCATAAACATTATCTACTCTTGCAACCGGAGGCCAATATTTATTATTTTTCACAAACTCGGTTGGAAAAGCCGCCTCTTCTCGGGTATATTTATGACTCCAGTCATTTGAAGCTAGTTCAATGTAAGTGTGAGGAGCGTTTTTTAATGGATTGTCAATTTTATCAAATTTTGATGACTCCACTAGATCAATTTCTTTTTTTATTTTAATTAATGCATTACAAAACTTGTCTATTTCTTCTAAATTTTCACTCTCTGTGGGCTCTATCATTATCGTTCCTGCAACTGGCCATGACATAGTTGGGGCGTGATATCCAAAATCGATTAATCTTTTAGCTAAATCTTCTTCTGAAATTCCTGAACTAGCTTTAATTGGTCTAATATCTATTATGCACTCATGGGCCACGTTACCATTTTTACCAGTGTATAAAACTTTGTAGTCTTTAGATAATTTCTTTGAAATATAATTTGCGTTTAAAATTGAAATTTGTGAAGCTTTTTTTAAACCCTCCGCCCCCATCATCTTTATATACATCCAGGATATAGGTAAAATGCTTGAACTTCCCCATGGGGCAGCAGAAACAGCCCCCATTCCGTTTTTTGGTCCTGCATCTTTTATAATTTCATGAGTAGGAAGAAAATCAGATAAATGTTTTGCGCACGCAATTGGTCCCATTCCTGGTCCTCCACCGCCATGTGGTATGCAAAATGTTTTGTGCAAATTAATATGGCAGACATCTGGTCCAAATTTTCCTGGTTTTGCAATACCTACTAGAGCATTTAAATTTGCTCCATCCATATATACCTGGCCACCATGTTTGTGAATTACATCGCAAATTTCAATAATTTTTTCTTCGAATACTCCATGAGTGGAAGGGTAAGTAACCATTAAAGCGGCTAAATTTTTAGAATATTTTTCTGCTTTGTTTTTCAAATCGTCAAGATCCACGTTACCGTCTTCATCACAGTTTACAACAACTACTTTCATCCCACTCATTTGAGCGCTTGCTGGATTTGTTCCGTGCGCTGAGTTTGGAATTAAACAAACATCTCGGGTACCTTGTCGGTTACTTTCGTGAAATTTTCTTATTGTCATTAATCCAGCGTATTCACCCTGAGCACCAGAATTTGGTTGTAAAGAAACTGCATCATATCCAGTGATTTCTTTTAAATCATTTATTAGATCATTAAATAAAATTTTATACCCTTCCATTTGGTCTGTTGGCACAAAGGGGTGAGGCAAAGAAAATTCTTTCCAAGTAATAGGCATTAACTCTGCCGTTGCATTAAGTTTCATAGTACAAGAACCTAGAGCAATCATAGATCGATTAAGTGCTATGTCGCAATCTTCAAGTTTTTTTAAATACCTTAGCATCTCTGTTTCTGAATGATATTTGTTGAAAACAGGATGAGTTAGATATTTTGATGTTCTTAAAAGATTTTTAGGAAGGTTATTAAGCTCAACTTTAACATCCTGATTAATTATTTTAGAAACTCCGAATATTTTTAACAATATATTTACATCATTTAGTTTTTTTGCTTCATCAAATGCAACTGATATATGTCTATCATCAACTTTTCTTAAGTTAATATTTTCACTTAAGGCCTTTTGATAAATAGAGTTTGTCTTATCGTTGGTTTTAATGGTTATTGTGTCAAAAAAATGGTCTGATAAAATTTGGTAACCACTTTTTTTAATTTCATCAGCAAATAATTTTGCTAATTTAGAAGTCCTGTTGGCTATCTTAAGTATCCCATCAGGACCATGATAAATAGCAAAGGCTGCAGATATTATTGCTAACAATGCTTGGGCCGTGCATATGTTACTAGTTGCTTTATCTCGTCTGATATGTTGTTCCCGTGTTTGTAAAGAAAGTCTGTATGCTTTTTTTCCATGTCTGTCTTTTGATACACCTATAATTCTTCCTGGCATTGATCTTTTAAATTCTTCTTTAGTTGCAAAAAATGCTGCATGTGGCCCACCATAGCCCATGGGAATCCCAAACCTTTGAGCACTACCTACAGCTATATCAGCACCAAGTTCTGCTGGAGTTTTTAACCTGGCTAAGGATAATAAATCGCATATTAAAATTGCTTTTCCATTTTTTTTATGAATTTGGCTTATGCTTTCGCTTGGATCTATTATTTCACCAAGAGTTCCAGGATAAGCTAAAACTCCACAAATAATATCTTTATTAATTTTTGATAGCTCCTTTTTTTCATCGCCAATAATAAGTTCTAAACCAAAAGGTTTTGTACGAGTCTTAATAAGATCAATTGTCTGCGGATTACAATTGCTTGAAATAAATATTGTTTTTGCGTTAGTTTTATCTAATCTTTGGGATAGGCCAACAGCTTCTGCTGCAGCTGTTGCTTCATCTAGTAAAGAAGCATTTGCAATATCCATACCTGTAAGATCAATAATCGTTTGTTGAAAATTTAAAAGCATTTCAAGACGACCTTGAGCTACTTCTGGCTGGTAAGGAGTGTAAGAAGTATACCAACCTGGGTTTTCTAATATATTTCTTAATATTACATTCGGTGTAATGGAGTTATAGTATCCCATACCAATAAAATTTCTAAAAATTTTATTTTTTTTAGATATAGATTTTAATTTTTTTAAAGCATCATTTTCAGATAACGGCTTATCTATATTAAGATCATCTTTTAATAAAATTTTCTCTGGAACAGTATTTTTCATTAAATCTTCAAGTGAGTTGTATCCCACTTGTTTCAACATTTTTGACTGCTCATTATCTGATGGGCCAATATGCCTTTTTATGAATTCTTTTGAATTATCGTCAATCATTTAATTTGGATTCTCCTTACAAAATTTATCGTATTCGTCTTTGGACATTAATGAGTCAAGTTCACCTTTATCTTTTATCTTTAATTTAAAAAACCAACTCGCTCCCTCTGGATCTCCGTTAACACTACCTGGATCATCAGCAATAGCTTTATTTCCTTCGGTAACCTCTCCCGAAATTGGTGAATAAACATCGCTAGCTGCTTTAGTTGACTCCACAACTGCGGCCTGCCCTTCTTTCTCAATAGATTTACCCGCGTCCGGTACTTCAACGAAAACTATATCTCCAAGCATTTCGGTTGCATGTTTAGTTATGCCAACCGTTGCTATGTCGCCTTCTAAAGAAACCCATTCATGTTTTTTTGAAAATTTTTTTTCACTCATTTTTATCTCCCTTATTATTTAACATAACTTTTTTTATAAAATGGTAGTTCTGAAACTTTACCTTCATATTTTTTTCCCCTAACTTCTAGCTGTATTGAAGTTCCAATTTCAGAAAATTTTGATTTAACATAACCCATTGCTACCGGCCCATTTACACTTGGACCAAATGTTCCGCTTGTTACGAAACCAATCTCTTCACCATTAGAAGAAAAAATTTTTGTATTTTCTCGAGCTATAACTTTGCCTTCAGGTTTTATACCTATTCTTATCTTTTCACTTCCATTTGTTAATAAATCTTTTATCTTGCTCCAACCATTAAAACCACCAACTTCTTTCCTTTTTTTTGCAATCGCCCATTTAAGATTAGCTTCTACAGGATTAATTTTTTCGTTTAAATCATGACCGTATAGACATAGTCCAGCTTCTAACCTCAATGTATCTCTTGCACCTAAACCTATAGGCTTGACACCGTTATCAATTAAAAAATCAATTAGTTTTTTAACTTTTTTATTAGAAATTGAAATTTCAAAACCATCCTCACCTGTATAACCAGATCTTGTTATATAAAGACTTTCGCTATCATAATTAAAACTATTTCCTGTCATAAATTTTAATTCAGAAACACCTCGTATAAGTTTTTCTAAAATTTCAACTGACTTCGGTCCTTGTAAAGCAATTAAAGATAAATCATTGTTCAAAAAATACTTATGATTTTTACCTAAAAATTTTGATATATGTTTAATATCATTTTCTTTACAAGCCGCGTTTAAAATTATACAGAAACCTTTATCTGTTTTTGTAACGATTAAATCATCTA
The DNA here is from genome assembly GCA_902552185.1 of uncultured Pelagibacteraceae bacterium. GTDB lineage: Bacteria > Pseudomonadota > Alphaproteobacteria > Pelagibacterales > Pelagibacteraceae > Pelagilacustribacter. The sequence goes on from CACDFZ010000002.1 coordinate 13,668, forward strand.
TAATTCCACCGCTATCATTTAGCAAAAAAGAATATTTTGAGTGATTGACTTTTAATGATTTTAAATCTGAAGGAATAGTTTTTTCTAAGGCTTCAACTAGTGTATCGTCTCCCTCTAAAAAAAATTGCCCCATGTGTGAAACATCAAAAAAACCTGCATGAGTCCTTGTAGAAATATGTTCTTTGACTATACCATCCTTATATTGGATAGGCATTTCATAACCTGCAAATGGAACAAACTTTGCTCCTAAACTTTTGTGCAAATCGTATAAAGCTGTTTTTTGTACACCCATAATAACTCTTTTGTACCCCATCTGTTTTGAAACCTGAGAGATTTACTCCTTCGGTGAGGCAAAGCCTGCTTTCCAGAGTTATTACGGCAACGGTCCTTTTGCCTGAGAGTTTCCGGGGTGGTTGCTCCTTCGGCGCTATATAAAATAGACTCTCCCGTTACAAGCAGACTCTCGTTCATTGAGACTAAAAAGTCAATTATTTTTGTCGCTTATTTTTAGTGATTTATCAAAACTTTTTAAAATAACGGCAGATATTATTATCGCGCCTCCTATAAATACACTTATTGGTGGAACCTCATTCAAGAAAATCCAAACCCAAATAGGCGCGAATATTGTTTCAAGTAACATTAGCAGACCAACAGTTACAGCCTTAGTAGTTTTTGTACCTATTGTTACGCATATAAATCCAAAAGCAAGTTGCGGAACACCTAATAAAAAACCCATTATAATATCATTTGATGAAAAAGTTAAATTACTTGCTAAAAGTAAACCATATATTCCACTAAAAATACCAGAATAAAAAATAGCAGGTACCATATCGAGATCAGGAAATTTTCTTATTATCATTACAAGTATCGTAAAATTAATTGGAATAGCAAAAGCAACTATATTTCCGAATAAAGTTCCTTGATTAATAGAGTCTCCTACCATTACTAACATGCCTACAAAAGCCAAGGTTATAGCTATCAATCCTTTAAGAGTAATTTTTTCTTTCAAAAACAAAAAGCCAAATAATGCTAAAAAAATAGTTTGCGTACTAATTATAAAAACAACATTTGCAACAGTTGTTTTAGACATTGCAACGACATAAGCAACAAAGCTTAGAGATAAAAATAAACCTGCAACGATAGCAGGAAATCCTGATTTTTTTATAATATTAATTGTATTTTTTTTGTAGGTTAGAAATAAAAAAGCTGTTAAGGCAATCATAAAAAATAGAGATCTTATTAAAAGTATTTGCCAAATATCGTTAGTTTCAAAAGAGCGTATTATTAAACCTCCCCAGCTTAAGAAGAAGCCCCCTAGTAAACAAAGTATATAGCCTGGTACTTTGTAAATAAAATTCATCTAAATTGATTTAGTATTTTTGAAAAATAAAAATGTAAAGTGGATGCCCTTAATATCATAAATAATAACAAAGAAAACCATATTCCATAATTATGTAGTTGTTTGGTAAGGAATACCGATAAAAAAAGATATATAAAAACAGAGACTATCATGGCATTTCTAAGTTCTTTAGTTTGGGTTGCGCCAATAAAAATTCCATCAAGTTGGTAAGCAATAGATGCTATTGGGGGAATTAAAATAACCCAAATTAAGTATTTATAAGTTAAGAATATTAAAAATTCTAAATCAGTGATCAAATTTATAATTTCTTTCGCAAAAAAAAGAAAAAAAATAGAAATTAATACTCCAGTGATAAAACTTAAAATTAAGGAATTCTTTACTGTGTTAATAAACATTTTTGAAGATTTTTTCCCTATGGAGTAGCCTACAATTCCTTCAGTAGAAAAAGCATAAGCATCTAAAAAAAAAGATGAAATAAAAATTAGTTGAAGAAGAATTGAGTTTACAGCTACATATTCTTCTCCAAGAGTAGAACCAAGATAAGTAATCCAAAAAAAGGAGAAGGTTAAAAGAATAGTTCTAATAAAAATATTAAAATTAATATTAAAAAGTTTAAATAATTTTTTAAAATTTAATAATTTTTTAAGCACAAATCTTGGAATAACTTTAAATCTTTTAATGATATAAAAATACATATAAACAGAAAATAATAAGACCGTAATGTAAGCAGACATTAATGTTCCAAACGCAACTCCCTTTACGTTTAAACCTAATACATTTACAAAATAAATACTAAAGCAGATATTAAGCAAGCTTAGTGTAATAATAAGAACGCTTGAAATAAAAGTTCTTTGAATACCAAGAAAAAATCCGACTAATACATAAATGATTAATTCAGCAGGTGCAGAAAATACACGAATTGAAATATAATCTTTAATAAAAGAGTTAGTTTCGGGGGAAACGGCAAAAATTTGAAAAATAATATTTATCAAAATCGGTTTAAAAATAATTATTAAAAAAGCGATGATGAAAGCTATGCAGATATTTCTAAATATTATATTTACCAATTCTCTATAATCACTTTTTCCAAATGTTTGTGATACTAAACCAACCGTACCCATTCTTAAAAATCCAAAACTCCATAAAATCATTGTAAAAAAAGTTGATGCTATACTCACAGCAATTAAGTATTCTTGACTCTCTAGATGGCCCATAAGACCTGTGTCTACGATACCAACCAAAGGTATAGCTAAATTTGAAAAAAAAATTGGAATGGATAATTTAAATATTTGCCATTTTGTTACATTTGAAGATAGCCTTAAACTGAGCATGTCTATGGATAAATTATTCTTTATTATGAAACAATTAAATTATATAAGAAGTTAATAAAATGTTAGAACAATTCGTCATTGCTATACAAATCATACTAATTGATATTGTAATGGCCGCTGATAACGCGATCATTATAGGTCTTATAGCTGCAAATTTTGCCCCTCAAAACAAAAAGAAAATAATTGCTTGGGGAGTAGCAGGAGCTTTTATCTTTAGAATATTTTTTGCTTTTGGCACAGATTACATGCTTGAATATGCGTGGATAAAGATTTTAGGTGGGTTGGCACTTTTATGGATAGTTTACAATATTAGACAAGATTTATTTGGTAAGAACAAAATCAAATCACCAGAATTAAAATCTAAAGAACCCGTATCCTTTAAGACTGGTGTTTATAGAATTTTAATAGCCGATATCACACTAAGTTTTGATAATGTGTTAGGAGTGGTTGGTGCAGCAAAAGACTACTATTATTTAATGATAACTGGATTACTCCTATCAGTTTTTTTAGTAGCGACACTTGCAACTTATTTTGCTAATTACATTAAGGATCATAAATGGTTAGGTTATGTAGGAATATTTGTAATTATAATTGTTGCATTACAACTTATCATTGGTGGTCTAGTTAATCTTGAAATCCTTACAATAAAAGAACAGTACGAATTCTTATTTAGCATATGATAGATTTTTGTGTTTTGGGGTCCGGAGTGTCTGGGTCCACAATAGCAAACATTTTATCTAAAAAATACTCAGTACATGTCTTTGATAAAGCTCGCGGTCCTGGAGGCCGTTCATCAAATAAAAGATTTAAAAATAATCTAAGTTTTGATCATGGTGTTCAATATATTTCTCCAAAATCTAAAATATTTACTAAATATATTAAAAAACTTCATAAAAATAAAATTTTAAAAACTTGGGATGAAAATCATTTGGATTTTACATTTGAAAAAAAAACTTTTTCCTCAAAATATATAGGAAAAAAAGCTAACAATGATTTTATCAAATATAATTTAAAAAACGTAAAGAAATCGTTTAGTTCGTTAATTACAAAAGTTAGTTTTAATAAATATTTTTGGGAAATAACTTTAAAAGATAAGTCTAAATATCAATTTAAATCTTTAATATTAACTTGCCCATTTCCTCAATTGAAAAAGTTAGCCAAAAAATATTTAGATAAAAAAATTTTAAAACTCAATGTTCAGATGCAGCCGAATATTACTGTGATGATTGCTTTGAAAAATCAGAAGAGTCTGCCTATAAGTTCAATTAAATTTAATGATGACATTTTAGCTTGGGCTGCAAATGAAAATAGTAAAAATAGATTTAAATCAAATATTAGTTTATGGACACTCCAGGCAACACTTATGTGGTCAAAAAAAACTATTAACAAATATAAGATTGATAAATCAATTATGAATCAATTAATTACACGTTTTATAAAATTAACAGGATTTGAAAAAAACAAAATAATCTTTAAAAGAATTCATGGCTGGAAGTATTCATACAATTATGAAAAAACACCTTACCTAAGTTTATGGAATAACAAATATAATTTAGGCATTTGTGGTGATTGGTTTAATGGTCCAAAAGTTGAAAATGCTTGGCTAAGTGCAAACGATCTTGCAAAAAAAATTAAATAATTAAAAAATTCCTTTACTGCTTTTAGATTTATCTTTTATAGAAGATTTAACCTCTACATTCAAACCTATTAATTCTTTAGCTTTTAAATTAGGAAGATTTTGTACACATTTTAAAAATCGATCTGACTCTTTGTGTGAAATAATTCCGCCGGTTAAAGTTTTAAACTTATTAATGTATTCCTTGCGTGTAAAAGGCCTTTTTCCAGCTGGATGAGCATCTGCAACATTAATTTCTTCTGAAATCGTAGATCCGTCTTTCATTGTAATGATTACTTTTCCACCAAAACATTTATTTTTAGGGTTAGGATCGTGATATTTTTCAGTCCATTTTGAGTCTTCTTTAGTAGAAATTTTACGCCAAAGTTCAACTGTGCTTTTTCTTTGTGCTCTTTGCGGAGTATATGATTTTACGTGATGCCACGCACCATCTTCAAGAGCCACAGCAAAAATATACATTATAGAATGATCTAAGGTTTCCCTGCTTGCTTTTGGATCCATTTTTTGAGGATCATTTGCTCCGGTTCCGATTACGTAATGAGTATGATGACTTGTCTCAATAACAATATTATTGATATCTCTAACATTAGAAATTTTTTTATGTAAGCTTCTAGCTAAATCAATTAAAGCTTGAGATTGATATTCTGCTGAATGTTCTTTTGTGTAAGTTTCAAGAATTGCTCTTTTAGGTTCATTAATATTTGGTAATGGAACTGTATATTCTTTATCTGGACCTGATAAAACATAGGCAATAACACTATCCTCTCCCTCATAAATCGGGGATGGCGCACCCTCGCCGCGCATACATCTATCTACTGCCTCAACTGCAAGCTTGCCAGCATGCGCTGGCGCAAAAGCTTTCCAGCTAGATATCTCTCCCTTTCTAGATTGTCTTGTTGAAACTGTTATATGTAATGCTTGCTGAATGGATTGAAAAATTTGATCTGTTTTTAAATTTAATAAACTTCCTAAACCAGCTGCTACACTGGGACCTAAATGAGCTATATGATCAATTTTATGTTCATGTAAGCAAATACCTTTCACTAAATTAACTTGCACTTCGTAGCCTGTAAGTATCCCCTTAATTAAATCTTTACCATTACACCTTTTTTGTTGAGCAACTGCTAAGATTGCAGGAATATTATCACCTGGGTGACTATAATCAGCTGCTAAAAAAGTGTCATGATAATCTAATTCTCTTACAGCTGTGCCATTAGCCCATGTAGCCCACTCACAATCGACTTTAATCTTTGAATTTAAACCAAAAACTGTAGCTCCCGATTTTCTGGAGTGAGCCAAAGCCATTGCTCTCGCTGAAACAACAGGGCTTCTATTAAAAGAGGCGATTGCAACTGATGCATTGTCAATAATTCTATTAATAACCATATCTACTGCATCTTTATCTATTTTCGCTCTATCTGATGCAATCTCTGCAATTTTCCAAGCTAATTGATCTTCTTTTTTTAAATTTGATTTTGACGGGTGAACTTTTACTCTAATATCTCTCATTTAATTTGCAAGCATGTTTCTTAAAACATACTGTAAAATTCCTCCGTTTTTATAATATTCAACTTCATTAGCAGTATCAATTCTACAAAGCATTGGAATTTTTTTACTAGTTCCATCTAGATATTTAATTTCACAAGTTACTTCTTGTCTTGGCTTTACACCTTTGTCAATATCTATAACCGAAACTAATTCAGCTCCAGTAATATTTAATTTTTTTCGATTAAAACCTTTTTCAAACTGTAAAGGCAATACACCCATTCCAATTAAATTTGATCTGTGAATTCTCTCAAAACTTTCTGCTAAAACAGCTTTAATTCCCAAAAGTTTAGTTCCTTTTGCTGCCCAGTCCCTAGAAGAGCCTGTTCCGTATTCTTTGCCAGCTATTACAACTAAATCATTTTTTCTTTTTTTGTATTCCATTGCAGCTTCATAAACGCTCATTACTTTTCCTTCCGGCTGCAACGTTGTAAATCCACCTTCAGTACCAGGAGCCATTTCATTTCTAATTTTAATATTTCCAAAAGTTCCTCTCATCATTACTTCATGATTTCCTCTTCTTGCACCATATGAGTTAAAATCTTTTTGTTGTATTTGATGCTTCATAAAATAATCGCCAGTTGGACTTTCTTTTTTAATACTTCCTGCTGGTGAAATATGATCTGTAGTTACTGTGTCAGCTAATAATAAAAGAATTCTTGCGTCATTAATTGGTTTAAAACCCTCTGGTTGATCCGGTAAATCATCAAAAAATGGTGGTCTTTTTACATATGTAGAATTAGCTTCCCAGTTATAAATATCACTATCTGTTGTATTGATAGCTTGCCATTCTTTAGGTCCTTCCGAAACATTTGAATATCTTTGTTTAAACATATCTGCATTTAAAGAGCTTAACATTAAATCTTCAATCTCTTTATTGCTCGGCCAAATGTCTTTTAAAAAAACATCTTTGCCATTTTTATCTTTACCAAGTGCAGATTTATACATATCAAAATTCATGTTACCTGCCAGAGCATAAGCTACAACAAGCGGGGGTGAAGCTAAGTAATTTGCTTTTACATCTGGATTAATTCTTCCTTCGAAATTTCTATTTCCAGATAAAACTGAAACAGCGTAAAGATCATTTTTGTTTATTGCATCTGATATATTTTGATTTAAAGGTCCAGAGTTGCCAATACAAGTAGTACAGCCATAACCAACAAGGTTAAAACCAAGTTCATCTAAATATTTATTTAAACCTGCTTTTTTTAAATAGTCAGTTACAACTTGTGATCCTGGTGCTAATGAAGTTTTTACCCAAGGTTTAACTTTAAGTCCTTTTTCATGAGCCTTCTTCGCTAAAAGACCTGCGCCAATCATTACGCTTGGGTTTGAGGTGTTTGTGCAGGATGTTATCGCAGCTATTACAATATCACCATCTTTTATATTAAAGTCGGTCCCTTCAACCTTAGCTTCGATGGACTTATCTCTTTTTGCATTTTCTTTATAAACTCTTGCAAAAGCAGTTGAAGCCTCTGTAAGTAAAACTTTATCCTGTGGTCGTTTTGGTCCAGAAATACTTGTTACTACACTGCCAACATCTAATGAAAGAGAGTCGGTGAACACAACATCATTGCTTGCCCAAAGACCTTGTTCTTTTGAATATTGCTCGACTAAATCTATTGTTTCTTGATCTCTTCCAGATAATTTTAAATATTTAAGAGTTTCGTCATCAACTGGAAAGAAACCACATGTGGCTCCATATTCAGGAGCCATGTTTGCAATCGTTGCTCTATCAGCTAATGTTAAATTTTTTAAACCCTCTCCATAAAACTCAACAAATTTTCCAACTACACCTTTTTTTCTTAACATCTCAACAATGATTAAAACTAAGTCTGTCGCAGTTGTTCCTTCTTTTAATTTTCCTTTAAGCTCTACGCCAATGACTTCTGGAATTAACATTGAAATTGGCTGACCTAACATTGCAGCCTCAGCTTCTATTCCTCCAACACCCCAACCTAAAACTGATAACCCATTAACCATTGTTGTATGACTATCGGTTCCAACTAAAGTATCTGGATAAGCGTATAAATCATTTCCACTTTTTGATGACCAGACAACTTTGGATAAATATTCTAAATTTACTTGGTGACAAATTCCTGTCCCTGGAGGTACAACTCTAAAATTATCAAATGCTTTCTGTCCCCATTTTAAAAATGAGTATCGCTCACCGTTTCTTAAAAATTCTCTTTCAACATTTTGGTTAAAAGATTTTCCGGATGCATATTCATCGACCATTACTGAATGGTCTATAACTAAATCAACAGTAGATAATGGATTGATTTTTTCTGGATCTTTATTTTTATCTTTAACCGCGTCTCTCATGGCTGCTAAATCGGCAATAGCCGGAATTCCTGTGTAATCTTGCAATAAAGTACGTGCAGGTCTGTAAGCAATTTCTGTATTCGATTTTTTGTTTTTAAGCCAATCTTTTAAAGCTAATATTTGTTTTTTATCTACCGTTACATTGTCCTCATATCTCAGAAGGTTTTCTAATAAAACTTTGAGTGACTTTGGTAATTTAGATATGCCCTCTAAACCATTTTTTTCTGCAGTTTTTAAATTGAAATATTTATAGTCTTTACCAGAAGAATTAAGAGTATCTAATGATTTAAAGGAATTTTTACTTTTAAATTTCATGCGCTATACATAAAACAAAATTACGCAAACGATAAGCAAAAAAGACATGGTGTAATTGAAATTCTTAATAAATTTATCACTTGTGGCGAATTTTCTCATATATTTTCCCATTAAACACCAAGCAGTTTGACTGCCAACGGCCATAAAGAACCAAACCGACGTTAAGATTATTGAGTCTCTTAAATAATTATTTTCAGTATCTATGAAGAGAGAAATGGAAGTTAATCCAACAATAATGCTTTTTGGATTTATAAACTGAAACCAGAAAGTATTTAGAAATGTTACTGGTTTTGGATTAATTTTATTATCTTTTGTTTGGCCGCCAAATGAAAGCTTAAATGCCATATATAAAAGATAAATTGATCCAAGAATTTTTATTGTATTTTGAATAAATTGATATTTCTCAAAAACTGCAGCGGATGTTAATTGCAAAAGTATAATCAAAAGCGTCCATCCAATTATTACACCAAGCATTGTAGGTATAGCTTTTCTAAAACCAAAATTAAATGCCGTATAAGATGTCATTATATTATTAGGTCCAGGTGAAAAAGCTGTAGCAATGCCAAATAGGATTAATGGAAGAATTTGCATTTTTGTTTAGTGTGGAGCTCTAAATCTATTATGACAGGATGAGCAATTATTCCACATTAACTCTTTTTGAATTTTTTGAAAATCTTTCACTGTGTTAATAGCTTTAGTTAATTCAATCATATCGTCTGAAGCTTTTTGCATCAATGCATTAAATTCATCTTTATTTTCCCAAATACTTGGTAAAGCCTCTGTTTTAAAGCCTTCTTGTGTATTTTCAGGAAAATAATTTAACAGTTCTTTATAGTTATTTGAAATTTTTTCCATAAGAGGTTTGGCTTCATCTATTCTTTTTGACTTTAATAAAATAGATATTTTTTTAGCGTTTTGATAGTTCGCGCTAAACATGGCTTTTCTTCCTTTGATAATTTCTTCTACACTTTGATTGGAATGTGACGGTATAAAAAAGATTGAAAAAAAGATTAATATTAAAATTAATTTTTTCATATTTTATATTGTCATGAATACAGAGAATTTCCCATCAATTAATTGATAAATAACATAAGGCTCTTCTTTTTCTCCAGGCATCCCAGGAGTTCCTATTGGCATCCCAGGTAAAGCTATACCGTCTATATCGGGTTGTTCTTTTAACAATTTATTAACTGCCTGAAGTGGAACGTGACCTTCTATAAAGTATTTACCCATAATAGTAGTATGACAAGACTGCATTTCAAGTGGAATGTTATATTTTTTTTTTATTGAATGAAGGCTTCTCATATCTGTCTGCTTTACATTAAATTTTTCCTTTTCTAGAAACAAAACATATCCATAACAGCATCCACAGGATGGGGTTTTAAAAACCTCAACATTCAGTTTATTTTTATTTGTGTTTGCTAGTACTTCTTGTTTATCTGCGACAAAATTAAAAGCAAAAAAAAGTGATGCGGATAAAATAAGCAATATAATGAACTTAGTGATTTTTTTTAAAGTCATATAAAATTATAGTTAACAATGAAGATTTTTAATAGCAAAAAAGAATATGGTCTATTAGGCAAATTGTTCCACTGGATTACTTTTTTAGTTTTATTATTACAGGTTCCATTTGGATTTTATTTAGTCGGTCTTGAATTTTCAAGTGTGAGGATAGAACTTGAAAATATTCATATATTAGTTGGTATAACAGTTTTTTATTTTACTTTGTTTCGATTAATTTGGAAATTTTTTAATACTAGTCCTACTGAAACTAAAAGTTTTTTTAAAGGACAAGTGTTCATCGGAAAAGCTAATCACTTTTTGTTATATGTAAGTATATTTACCATAACTATTTCAGGTATACTTAAAAAACTGTATATGGGAGAAACACTTAATTTCATATTTTTTAAGTACGGTTTTAAAAAGGATAATTTTATTTTAGCCGATGCATATTATGATGTTCATGTTTACGCTAATTATTTACTTTTGGTGCTTGTAGCACTTCATGTTTTTGCAGTAATAGCTCATCATTTTATTTTTAAAGATAAAATTCTTAAAAAAATATTATAAATTTAAAAAATTTTTTTAATTACTAAGCAATATCCAAACCATTTTCAGTTTTTTGAGAAGGATGCACTAGCACAACTTTTCCATCTTTTTCTATTGCTCCAAGCACTAAAACTTCAGATACTACACCAGCTATATTTTTAACTGGAAAATTACATACCCCGATGACTTGTTTGCCTACCAAATTATCAGCATTATAGTAATGCGTGATTTGAGCTGAAGATTGTTTAATGCCAATTTCTTTTCCAAAATCTACTTTTATTACTAAAGAAGGTTTTTTAGCTTTTTCATTTTTTTTTACGTCTAATACTGTTCCTACTTTTATTAAGACTTTTTTAAAGTCTTCGTAACTTATTTCCATTTTATCTCCTTATAAAAAAAAGGGGGCTTACGCCCCCTTTTTAAATATTAAACTAAATAATTATAGTTGTTTATAATTACCTTTGCTCCACTCATAAAAAACGTAACCTGGTAAGCTTACGTCACCTTTTTTATCAAAGCTTAAAGTTCCAAGCACAGTATTAAATTTACCTTTTTTCATTGCTTTAAGAACTTTTTTTCTGTCAAGTGATCCAGCTTGAGTTGCAGCTTGCTCAAATACTTGTAATGCAGCATATGAGTAAAGCACATAACCTTCTGGCTCAATTCCGGCAGCTTTAAATTTTTTTACTAATGGTGCAGCTTCTGGATTATTTCTTGGGTCTGGACTGAAAGTCATTAAAGTACCTTCACCAGCATCACCAGTAATTTGCCAATACTCTGCAGTTACTAATGCGTCTCCACTGATCAATTTAGTTTTCATACCCTGGTCTCTCATTTGTCTTACGATTAGACCACCTTCAGTATGGTAACCTCCAAGATAAACAGCTTCGATACCGTTTGATTTTAGTTTTGAAACTAAAGCAGAATAATCTTTTTCACCTGCTGTGATTGCTTCGTACATAGTTTCTTTTAATCCACCTTTATTCATGTTTTTCTTAGTAGCATCTGCTAAACCTTTTCCGTAAGCAGTTTTATCATGAATAATTGCAACTTTTTTTCCACTGTATTCTTTTGCTAAGAATGCACCAGCAACTTCGCCTTGCTGGTCATCTCTACCGCAAACTCTAAATACATTTGGTCCACCTTTGTCTGTGAACGCTGGATTAGTTGATGCTGGAGATACTTGAATTATACCTTCTTCAGTGTAAACTTTAGAAGCTGGTATAGAAGATCCTGAACAGAAATGTCCAGCAACATAAGTTACTCCTTGACCTGCAAATTTATTTGCTACAGCCACAGCTTGTTTTGGATCACAAGCATCATCACCTATTACTAATTTAACTTTTTCTCCCAAAATACCACCTTTTGCATTAGTATCTTTTAACCACATTTCAGCACCAGCTTTTAACTGAGCACCAAAAGATGCGTATTGACCACTCATTGGTCCAGCAGAAGCTACAACAACGTCAGCTTTTGCAGTTATTGATCCTAATAAAAAGATTGAAGCAATTATTGAAAGAATATTTTTCATAATCTTAAACATATGTTCCTCTTTTTGTTGTTAATTAATTAATTAATTTTGATTATTGAACACTACCCAAGGTTTTTTGTAAATATGGAAAAATGTTATTTTTTTCCACCACCCTCTAAATAAGCGGCTTGAATATCCTTGTTTTTCAATAGGTCTTGACCGGTTCCCTCTAATGTTACATTTCCGTTGACTAAAACATAACCTCTGTCCGCTAACTCTAAAGCCTTTTTGGCATTTTGTTCAACTAAGAAAATGGTAACTTTTTTTTCTTTATTTATATTTTTAATTGCCACGAAAATTTGGTTAACAAGTTTTGGAGCTATACCTAAAGAAGGCTCATCTAAAAGAAGCATTTTCGGCTTAGCCATCAAAGCTCTACCTATCGCTAACATTTGTTGCTCACCTCCTGATAATGTTCCTCCCCTTTGGCTAAGTCTGTCTTTTAAAACTGGAAATAAATCGTAAACATCTTTTACATCGTTATCAAAGTTTTTTCCTTTATCATTTGATGAAGCACCTAATCTCAAATTATCTTCCACTGATAATCTTGAAAATATTCTTCTTCCTTCAGGAACTTGTGAAATACCCAGGTTTACAATGTCATGAGGTGGCAAACTTTCAATATTTTTTTCATCAAATTTAATTTCACCTGTAGCAGCTTTATTTACTCCACTAATTGTCATTAGCAAAGTTGATTTACCCGCTCCATTAGATCCTATTAAAGAGACGATTTCTCCACTATTCACTTTAACATTTACTCCTCTTAGGGCCTGTATATTTCCATAAAAAGTTTCAACATTAGAAATTGATAACATTATTCCTCCGTACCTAAATAAGCCTCGATAACTTCAGGGCTATTTTTTGTTTCTTTAGCAGATCCTTGAAAAATCTTTTTTCCATAATTTAAAACCACAACATGATCTGATATTTCCATTACAACGCTCATATCGTGCTCTATTAGAAGAATGCCTGTTTTTTTCTCATTTTTTATAAATAAAAGTAATTTGTTTAACTCAGCAGACTCTTTAGCGTTGAGCCCTGCAGCTGGTTCATCTAGACATAACAAATGTGGATTAATACACATGGCTCTTACAATCTCTAATTTTCTTTGATCTCCGTAAGGTAAATCACCAGCATCGTCGTCTGCTCTGTGCGTTAAACCAATTATATCTAACCAGTATTTTGAAATTTCTACCGCTTCTTTTTCTTTTTTTACAAAAGAAGGTGAGTTAAATAATCCAAGAATAGTAAAACCAGAAGCATCCATTAATTTGTTATGCTGAGCAACCATAAGGTTTTCCAAAACTGACATTTGTGGGAAAAGCCTTATGTTTTGAAAAGTTCTGGCAACTCCAGCTTTTTGTGCCACTTTAAAATCAGAAAATTTTCTCAGGTTTAATCTTTCATTTTTTTTATTTAAAAACATTGAGCCAGCAGTAGCCTTATAAAAACCTGTTAAGCAATTAAATACAGTTGTTTTGCCTGCACCATTAGGACCGATTATTGAAGTAATTTTATCTTTATCAGCAGAAAAAGATAAATTATCAATAGCCACTAGACCTCCAAATTTCATTGTTAAGTTTTCTACATCTAATAATTTTTGACTCATTTTGATGAACTCTTTTCTAATGTTATTGTTGGTTTTCTTGTGGCCAAAATTCCTCTTGGTCTAAAAATCATGATTAAAACCATGGCACCACCAAATGCAATCATCCTATAAGATTCGAAGTCCCTGAAAACTTCAATTAATCCTATTAAGAAAACAGTAGCTAGAACAACTCCAGTCTGAGAACCCATTCCACCAAGTACTACAATTGCTACTATTATAGCTGACTCAATAAAAGTAAAACTCTCTGGACTTATAAACGCTTGTCTTGTTGCGAAAAATGAACCTGCAAATCCTCCAAACATCGCTCCAATAGCGAAGGCAGTAAGTTTTGTATTTCTTGGATTTACGCCTAATGATTTACATGCAATTTCATCCTCTCTTAAAGCTTCCCAAGCTCTTCCAATTGGAAGTCTTCTTATCTTAATTGTAAAAAGGTTAGTAATTAAAGCTAAAACTAATATTAAGTAATATAAGAAAATAATTCTTTGCATTGGATTATATTCAATGCCAAAAAAAGTATGAAATGTTTGTTCTCCTTCATCTGGAAAACTTTTAAAAGGTAAACCAAAAAAAGAAGGTCTTGGTATTCCTGTTAGCCCATCAGGACCTTTTGTAAGTTGATACCAATTTAAAAGTAAAATTCTGATCATTTCTCCAAAAGCAAGAGTTACAATCGCTAAATAATCTCCTCTTAATCTTAAAACTGGGAAACCTAAAAGAACTCCAAACATAGCTGCAAATATTCCAGCTATAGGTAAACAAATCCAGAATGACCAACCAAAATGGATTGCAAACAATGCATATGAATATGCACCGACTGCATAAAATGCTACATACCCTAAATCTAATAAGCCTGCTAAACCAATTACAATATTTAAGCCCCATCCAAGCATTATGTAAGTTAACATCATGATGGCGATATCCATTAGGTATCTATCTGTAAAAGGAAGGAAAGGAAAAATTACCGAAAATATTATTGCTGTTAAAGCTATTTGATAACCTTTTGTATCTAAAAAATTACTTATTGATTTACCTATACTTGATTGAATTCCAGTTTTTTGATCTCGATTGTAAACGTAAAGATTTGTAAGAAATCTTCCTACAGCGCAAACTACGACTATAATTAAAACAATGAACCACTTAGGATGAACTTCAAGAACTTCATTTTTTGCAACTGTCCTTAAACCTACAATTGGACCAAAAAGTGCAAGTGCTATTAAACCTGTGAATAAACTGTCTTTAATTGACGTTTGAAAAAATTTTTTTTCCATATTAAACCTTTTCAATATCTGGTTTTCCTAAAAAACCAGTTGGAAAAAAGATTAATACGACAACTAAGACTGTAAACGCCGCAATATCTTTATATTCAATCGAAATATATCCTGACCAAAATACTTCGATTAAACCTATTAATAATCCACCAAGCATAGCGCCTGGAACAGATCCAATTCCACCCAATACTGCAGCCGTAAATGCTTTGATACCTGCTAAAAATCCTATGTAGAAATCTATGACACCATAATACATGACGAACATCATTCCAGCTACCGATGCTAAGGAAGAACCAATTATAAATGTAATTGAAATAGTTCGATCTACATTAATTCCCATTAATGCAGTCATTGTCCTGTCTTGTTCACAAGCTCGTTGCGCTCTCCCCAAAGCAGTTTTGGTAATTAGAAGAGTGAAAATTGCCATTAAAATTATTGTCACTAAAACTATAAATATTTGAAGATAGCTTAAAGAAACTGTAAAACCTGTATCCTCCATAAAAGTAAATCCGCCCTGAATAACAGGTTGTAACGTTTTAATTCTAGCTCCTTGTGCTGCTTGAACATAATTTTGCAATACAATTGACATTCCTAAAGCAGAAATAAGTGGAGCAAGTCTAAAAGATTTTCTCAACGGTTTGTAAGCTAGTTTCTCAACAGTCCAGCCATAACAAGCTGTAAATACCATGGCAATAAGTAAAGTAAGTAACAAAACTATTGGTAGCGCAATACTGGTAAGTGCGAAAAGAATAAATGAAATTAAAGCAATAAATGCTCCCACCATAAAGATATCTCCATGAGCAAAATTTATCATTCCGATTATGCCGTAAACCATGGTGTAACCAATTGCTATCAAGCCATAAACCGAACCTAACGTTACACCGTTTATTAACTGTTGTAAGAAATACGCTGTATCCATATAAAGTTTAAAATTTTTTAAAGATGCTATTTAAAACTTTTTGTTGGACTTTGTAAAATTTCTTTTTTTTGAGCTCTTTAAGCACGAAAGCATTGGTTCCCCCAGGGGTTTGGGATTCTACTACCAGTTGATTTAAAGATATTTTGTTTTTGTTCACTGCATCCTCGGAAAGAGCCAAAAAGAGTTCTCTCGTATAATTCTCCGCTTCATTTCTTTTTATTCCTTTAGAGACCAGCCAATTACTTGTCTCATTTAATAAATTATAAAAGGAAGCCATAAATGAAGAGGTTGCCCAAAAACTTTTTGATGTATTTTCACTTTTTAATTCGATTACTTTCCCTAAGTGTTTAAAAAAATTTTTTAATTTATTATCTTCTGGGCAAATTATAATTGGTCCCTTTCTCATTCCTATAAAAGGCAAAGGAATTACTCTTGAAATGTTTCTATTTTTTGTAATTTTTTTTAATTGGTTTATATTAATAGTTGAAATTAAACTTATTATTTTTTTAGATTTATTAAATCTTAATCTTCTCAATATTTTATTTCCTACATTGGGAGTGATAGCCAAGAAAACCCAAGAAGAGCTATCTAATACTTGTTGATTGTTATTAGAAACAATCACTTTTTTAAATCTTTTACTTAATTTTTTTGATATTGATTTATTTCGAGGAGAAATGAAAATTTTTTTGATTTTAATCTTAGATTTAAAAATGCCTTCAATAATTGAAGATGTAATATGACCTGAGCCTATAAATCCTATATTCATAAATAATGCAGAATAACCAGTCTATACCAATTAATAAAGAAAATTTTAAACTCATTTTTTCAAAAGAGTTTGTTTTAGTAATAATATTTTCAATACCCGCAGCAATTTCTGCAGAATATTTTAATATTCCTTTAGCATGGTTTTTGGGTCCAATGGTTGTTACGTCATTAATGTCTCTTTTTGGATTAAAGCTCGTAATGCCTAGATTGGTCCTTAGTATAATTCTAATTTTACTTGGACTTTATATTGGAAACTACATTGACAAAAATTTATTTTCACAAATGCATCAATGGATTTGGACTTCCTTAATAATGTTAGGATACATTGTCTTAAGTGTTTTATTTGTCTCTAAATACCTCGAAAAATTTTCTGGATATGAAAAAAAAACATCAATTTTTTCTGCAGCTCCAGGAGCTTTAGGTCCATTGCTTATTTTAGCTGAAGATGAAAAATCTGATCTAAGCCAAGTTGCAACATCTCATTTAATAAGGTTGATTATTATTATTACTGTATTTCCGTTTGTGGTAGATAGTTTTTATGATCAAAATAGAGTTGAAAAGATAGACGAAGTTCTTGATCAAAATAATTACGATTTATTAATTTTAATTGCTTTATCTTTAATTATTATTTTTATTTTTGATAAAATTAAAGTCCCGGCGGCACTTTTAGCTGGCACACTTGTTGCTAGTGGATTATTGCAGATTACTGAAGTTGCAAGTTATAAATTATCTCCAGGTATAGTCGATTTTTGTTTATTAATACTTGGGTCATCAGTAGGCTGTAGATTTGCCAATAAAACATTTAGTGAAATTGGAAAGAACGCATTACATAGTTTTGTAGCTACATTTTTCTTAGTCGCTCTAGGTCTTCTAGCTGCATATGTAGCAAGTTTAGTGATAGATAAAAATTTTTTTACTCTGTTATTATCCTACTGTCCCGGTGGAATTTATGAAGTTGCAGTAATTGCAATTTTTTTCGATCTGGACCCAGAATTTGTATCATTTCACCACATAATTAGATTATTGATGATCTTGTTCATTGTGCCAGTAATCTTGCGGTTAATGCAGAAAAAAACCTAATTTTAACCTCTCGTTTTTGACATTAATTAAAATTTAGAGTTAAATTTGTCATGGCAAATTTTTTTGATCTAGTAGGAAGAATAATGATTTCGGCTATTTTTTTATTTAGCGGAATTAACAAAATCTTTAGCTATGATGGTACCTTAGGCTGGATGGAAAGTTTCGGTATGCCAGGATTTTTATTAGTTCCAGCAATTATAATTGAGATATTATTTCCGCTTATGATTATTCTTGGATACAAAACAAGAATTGCCGCTGGAGGCCTCTTATTATTTTCTTTATTAACTGCTGTTATTTTCCATTTAGATTTCTCCAATCAAATGCAAGTAATTGCATTCTTAAAAAATATTGGTCTTGCAGGTGGAATGTTATTTTTAGTTGTTAACGGTGCTAAAGATTTCTCAATGGAGAAGAAAAAAAAATACGTTCGTTTATAAAAAATCTACTTCTTTTTAAAATAGCTATTATATATTTGCCAAAAAACAATAAATAAAATAGTTATCATTATACATAATGTCAAAGGTCTATCCCAAAGAAACGCCCATGAACCGTCGCTTATAAGTAGTGATCTTCTTAAGTTTTCTTCCATTAACCCTCCTAGCACAAATGCTAATATTAAAGGTGGCATTGGAAATTCGTATAAACGTAAAATGGTTGCTACAACAGCTATTCCTATCATTAAATAAATATCAAAATTATTAAAAGACATTAGATAAATGCCAGTAACTGAAAAAAATAGAATAAGTGGAATTAAAAAAGCTCTCGGTACAGCTAAAATTCTAGCGATATATGGAATTAGAGGTAAGTTTAAAATTAATAAAATTACCATTCCAATATACATTGACATTATTACTGACCAAAAAATTTCAGGATTTGTTTGGTAAAGTCTTGGGCCTGGTTGTATACCAAATCCAAGTAAAGCTCCTAGCATTACAGCAGTAGTACCGCTGCCAGGAATACCAAGAGTTAATAAAGGAACAAAAGAACCAGAGCATGCAGCATTGTTAGCAGTTTCTGGTGCGGACAGACCATTTACACTTCCTTTCCCAAATTTTTGTTTCTCCTCATCTTTAACGAAATTTCTTTCCATTCCATAAGCTAAAAAAGAAGCAATAGTAGAACCAGCTCCAGGCAACACTCCTACAATAAAACCAATGATTGAAGACCTAGGTATAGTTGTGACCATTTTTTTAGTTTCATCTTTATCAAGTCTTATTGATCCTAGTTTTGACAATGAGATTTGTTTAGCAGCTTGTGTTGGATCACTTCCTTTGAAGATAATAGATAGGGCTTCACTCATTGCAAATGTCGCCATAACCACAAGAACGAAGCTTATTCCATCTGCCAAATTCATATTATTAAATACAAATCTTGGAATATCCGACAAAGTATCTTGTCCTACAGAAGCTAACATCAATCCCAATACAACCATCATCATTGCTTTTAAAAAATGTCCTTTTGCAGAAAATGCGGACACTGCAGTCAACCCTAGAATCATGAGGCCAAAATAATCAGGAGATCTAAAAGCCAAACTTACTTTTGATAAGCTTGGCGCAGCAAATAATAAAAAAATTGCTGCTATTGTTCCTCCTGCAAAGGAACTATAAGCTGCGATCGCTAAAGCTTTACCAGCTTTTCCTTGTTGAGCCATTGGATAACCATCAAAAGATGTAGCTACAGTGCCTGGAATTCCAGGAGCGTTAATTAATATTGAAGATGTTGAACCACCAAAAACTGCTCCGTAATAAACTCCCGCCATCAAAATTAGTCCAGTTGAAGGTTCAAAACCATAAGTAATTGGAATCATAAGAGCTATTGCTGTCATGGGTCCCAATCCCGGGAGCATTCCTATTATTGTTCCAGCAAAACACCCTATCATCACCATGATGATATTTTTTATTGATAGCGCAGTATTTAAACCGATAAGAATTCCTTCGATCATCCTATAATTCCTAGATATTTTAAAAGCGGGTCACGTAAATAAATGTCTAATAAACCGTGTAAAAGAAACATAAAAATAGCAACAAAAGGAAAGGACAATGTAAAAACCCAAAACCATCTTTTTTCACCTAGTGTTATATATGATAATACTAAAAAAATTGAAGTAGAAAGAAAATATCCTGCTTTTAAAATTGTAACCCCATAAATTATCATTAAAATCACTAGTGTAATTGTTCTCTTATAATCTAAAACTGAAAGATTAACGTTAGCAGGTCTTTTCTCAGGTAATGCTATATAAAGACCGGAAAAGAAAATTCCTGCGTAACCTAATAAGATTGGAAAAGTTTTTGCATTAAAAGGAGCGTTTTCATCAAATGCAAATACTCTAATTTGATATGCGTGATATAAATAAAACCCTGAAAAAACAAAGAAGAGCAGTGAAATAATCTTGACTGGACTTATTTGCACTGCTCCTCCTAATTAGTAAGTAATTAAATTACTCCAAGTTTTTTCATTAGAGCTGTCATTTCTTTAGTTTGTGTTTTTAAAAATTTTACAAACTTTTTGTCTGGATTATAGATATTAACCCAAGCATTTCTTTTTCTAACAGCTTCCCATTCTGGAGTTTTTTGAACATCACCTAACATTTTAGCTATTTTCTTTTTATCTGCACTACTCATGTTTGGTGGACCAAAAAATCCTCTCCAGTTTACGAACTGAACATCAAAGCCTTGTTCTTTAAGCGTTGGTACTTCTGGAGCATCTGCAACTCTGCTAGGTGCAGTAATACCAATTATTCTAACTTGGTCTCGTGCTCCCATTACTTCTCCCAAACCAGTTGAAAGAATTTGCGTTTCTCCTGAAAGTAAACCTGCTAATGCTTTTCCGCCAGCATCGTAAGGTACGTATACAACTTTATTTGGATCAGCTCCCGCTTCTTGGAATGCTAAAGCACCAATTAAATGGTCCATGCTTCCTCTTACAGATCCACCCGCCATCTTAACAGATTTTGGATTAGACTTATAAGCAGCGACTACATCTTTAAAGTTTTTATACGGTGAATTTTTTGCAACAGCGATTGCACCATAGTCACCTATTACTCCAGCTATCGGCACAACGTCTTTGTATGAAAGAACGCCACTACCACTCACGTAACCTTTGTGTCTTGTGATTGATCTTAATACTAAAGGTGTAGATTGAACTAATACTGTTCCTGATGGTTTTGTATTAATCATGAATGATAAAGCTTTACCTCCACCACCACCTGACATATTTTCGAATGACGCACTTTTTAAGAAACCAGCCTTTGTAAGTGCCTCTCCAGTTCCTCTAGCAGTTCCATCCCAACCACCACCAGCACCACCACCAATTACAAAGTGTAATTTGTCGATAGCAAAACTAGTTGATGAGATTGAAGTTAAAAGAACGGTAGCAAATACAAGACTGATAAGTTTTTTAAATTTACTTAACATTTGTTTCCCCCATTGTTTATTAATTAGTATTATTAAAAATAATTAATGAGTAAGAGTCAATATGATTTAGTGAGGTATTATTTATTGTTAGATTAAAAAGCCCACAGTATTGCGGGCTTTTTAATAATTTTTAGATCCTTAAAATTTATATCCTACTGATAATTTTATAGCTACATCTTCTAAATCAGCTGTAACTTTGTTGCCAGTTCCATCTTCATCGTTCTCTGAATATTCTTCAAAGTCGGTGTAAGCAACTTCAGTTTTGTAATAAAGATTATTTCCATATGGAATGTCACCTTTAGCACCTAAACCTAAAGTATACCCTAAGACATCTTCATCTGGATAAGTTGATCCAGAATTAAGAGATTCTAAAGTTTTTATTGTAGCGTGTTGAACTCCAACTTTACCGTAGATAGTTGCTCCATAAGCATCTGCGAATGGGTAATCAACGTAAAATTGAACTACATTATCTAGCTCAGCAGCTGCTTTGTAAGTTCCTGTATCACCTTCACTATTTGTGTCTGAACGTGATTTGCTTCCCACATCTCTTGTTGGGATGTAAGAAATTCCTACTGCAGCGCCATTATCATAAGTAGCTTCTAGAAACAATTCTGGAACTAATACGTCCTCAGAGTGTGATCCAGTATTATTCTCGTTACTAGTACGTGTTGTTTCTGTACCGTCTGCTTCAAACATGTGATAAGCTCCAGTTATACCAACACCTATCTCAGCTTTTACAGATTGAAATGATATAAATAAAAAAGATAACAATATTGTTATTATTTTTTTCATTCTTTTCCTTTAATTTATAAATTAACTTAAGAAACAGATATCATAATCAATTTGGGGGTCAACAAAATTAATGCCTTTCAGTTTAAATAAGCCTCTATTTTATTGACTTTTAATGTGATATTTTTGCAACTATCCAGTTTTTATTTGAGAAATTTTAAATTATTACCTAGTTAAAAAAAGTACCTCGTATTCTCAATAATTCTCTGGATAAACCTGAATGCTCCCTAAATGCTTTTCTACCGTGTAGCCAAAAATAATTGTTTGAAAAAATCGTGGAACCAACTCGTAATGGAAAAACTATTTTGTTTTTACTTTCTTCCAATGCATCAGATAACTTTTGTAGGTACAGACCTTGCTGCATATTTTTGGGCTCAGGAAATTGATCAATATAAGAAATAATAGGCTTGCCTTTTTCATCATTAGAAAACACCGGATGCTCTACTTTGTAATCTACATTTTTACTCTTAGGTGAGCCCCAAATAAAATTTTGTCTACCTATTGGATCTTTGCTTAAATCTTCTAAATACTCCCAGTCATCTAGGTGAAGTATCACGCTTTCTCCTCCTGAAACGTTTTGCTCTTCCATCTTAGTCATTATTAACCAGTCCGTTTTTTCTTTAACAAAAGTACCATCTGTATGAAGATCTAAATTGTTGTATGCTTTTCGTAAATAAGAGTCGCTTTGATCAATATGTTTAACCTCAAATCTTGCGTAGTATTTACCTGACATTGAGTCAAAATTAGGAATGCCGACAAGATAAGCTAAGGACGTTGATAGTTTAACTAAAAATTCTTTATCAAATTTATTACCCTTCATCTCAGGTTCAATAATTGCAGTGCCTGAATTTCTATCATTTAGAACTTTATTAAGAAGTTTGCCAAGTTCATTTTTAAATAATTCATCTAAGCTTTTTGCAATAGTAAATCTTGAAAAAGGTTTATATTCTAGTGATGTAATTGAGTGTTTTTTAAATGGAAATACTAATCTATCCAAATCTTCTTCTGGTATTTTTATTACCTTTACTCTCCTAGAATTCTTATGATCTTCAATTTTTAAACTCATATACTTGTTAAAACAGATAAAAGTATAGCAGAAAATATGGTTGGGATAACTAAATTTTTCTTCATTATTATAAAAACAAATATACAGGTAATAAGGACTATCAAACGTATAATAATATCTGCATCAGCTAATACTCCGTTAGGAAAAATGATAATTCTGCCTAATAAAGCTGCTAAAGTTGAGTAAGCAACTAAATTAAACCAATCAAAAATTTTTGAATTAGCATCAACTCTTTCTGAAGTTAAAGCTCCTAAAAAACGTGATATAAATGTTGCAACAGATGTTGCGATAATAGCTAATAAAATAATTTGATTAGGATCCATCTATCACTCCAAATAAATATGATACTGACCCCGCTGTTAAACCAGCAAAGAGAATAGCCCACTCACTTGAAAATAAATAAATTAAAGGGCCAAGAATAGTTCCTAATATGATAGCTAAAGAAATTTTAAAATTATTCATTGCACCAATCATCATGCAAAAGAAATAAACAGGATTTACAATTGCTAAACCTATAATAATATCTTTGTTTAGATAGTCTGCTAGGGTGAAACCAATTAAGGTTGCTAAAATTGCAGTGGTCCATGTTCCAAATCCTATACCCATCCAAAAGTCAATTCTGTATTTTTGATCAATTTTTTTATAGGTGTCTTTAGCAATCAGCCAAGAAGAGATTGCAAGAAAATGACATGATAAATAATATTTCCATCTTGGTTGCGACTTATGTTTAAGTAAAGGAAAAAGAGAAACGGTCATTGGATATAGTCTAAAATTTACTAACCAGACAGCTATAAAAATATTAATTATTGATGCACCGATTAATAAAGACTCGGCCATAACAAGTTGGCCTGGTAAAGCATAAGTAAAAAAGCTTGATGCAGCACTTTGATGTATGTTTAAACCTGCATCCTTAAGTAAAGCTCCTAGTGCAATAAAGCATGCAGCTAAAGGTATCGCTGGACTTCTTACTCCTATTAATGATTTAAGTCCTTTAAAAAAAATTTTTGAATTTATCATCCTCCGAGGAATAATCTGCCTACGTCTGGATTTTTTAAAAGATCATTTCCTTTACCAGCAATCGCTGTTTGACCGGAAACTAAAACGTATCCTATGTCAGCAAATTCTAAACCTTTTTTTGCATTTTGTTCAACTAAGATAATTGTTTTCTTTTCTGCTTTTTGGAGATCTTCTAAAATTTCAAATACCATACTTATATACTTAGGTTCTAAACCAATTGAAGGTTCATCAACTAGTAGCACCGAAGGTTTCATGACTAGAGCTCTAGAGATTTCTAATAGTCTTCTTTCTCCGCCTGATAAAACTTTTGCAGGTTGATTTCTTCTATTTCTTAGTCTGTCATATTTTTGAAAAATTCTTTCAGCTTCTTCGTAAGCTTCGTCTTGTTTATCTTTAATATATCCTCCCATTAAAAGGTTTTCCTCCACTGTCATGTCAGGGAAAACAGAATTATCCTGCAAAATATATGCAATACCAACTTTGCTTAATTTTTCTGCAGGAGTAAGCTTGGTAATTTCATTGCCTTCTAATTCAATCTTTCCATCAAAGATATTTGTGAAACCATATATAGAGTGAAGAATTGTAGATTTTCCTGCCCCGTTTGGTCCAATTAAACATAACGATTGGGCTTTACTCACTGTTAAATCAAATTTATGAAGAATTTCCATTTTTCCATAACCCGCGTTCAACCCTCTTATAGTTAAATGAACATTGTTTGGAGAAAGTTTATTTAATTCTTCTAACCCTGGAGCTTTACCTAAAACATCATATTGATTAGCCATTACTGTGCTCCTAAATAAGCATCAACAACTCGCTTATCATTTTTAATTTGATCTGGTGAACCTTCTGCTAACATTTTTCCATGTGCTAAACAGAATATTTTTTGAGCTAAGCTCATTATTACTCTCATATTATGTTCAATAACTAATAACGTAATTCCATAATCTTTGTTTATTTTAATTAACCTATCTATAATTCCATTTATTAACGTTGGATTTATTCCTGCTGTTGGTTCATCTAATAAAAGCATTTTTGGCTCATTCATTAATGCCATAGCTAATTCTAGTAATTTTTGCTGTCCAAATGATAAATCTCCTGCTCTTAAATTTCTTTTCTGATATAGACCAACAAAGTTAAGAAGGTTTTCCGCTTTTTCAGTCAACTCAGTAGGCACTTTTGCAAATATAAATCCGGAGTCGCTAGCTTTATGACTTATAAGCATATTTTCTACACAGTTCAGTTTTGAATAAATTCGTGTTTGTTGAAAAGTTCTTAATAAGCCTAGTTTTGCTACTGCTGGTACAGGCATTTCAGAAACCTCAGTATCATCAAATACAATAGATCCTTTATCTATTGGGTGAGTTCCTACAATAGAATTAAATAAAGTTGTTTTACCAGAACC
The DNA here is from genome assembly GCA_902552185.1 of uncultured Pelagibacteraceae bacterium. Classification (GTDB taxonomy): domain Bacteria; phylum Pseudomonadota; class Alphaproteobacteria; order Pelagibacterales; family Pelagibacteraceae; genus Pelagilacustribacter. The sequence continues at coordinate 39,091 of CACDFZ010000002.1, forward strand.
GTTTGGTCCTATTAAACCGACTATAGATCCCTGCTCTACTGAAACAGAAATATCTACGTTGGCTTGGACACCACCAAAAGATTTACTTACATTTTTTACTTCTAAAATACTCATTTTAATTCAACCTGCGCTTTACGATCTTTTTCATCAATTACTTCACCAAATCTTTCAGGATATTTTTCTCTTAACCAACCCATTAGTCCCTCAGGGAAATAAATTACAATTACTACAATTAAAACTCCTAAAGCAACATATTGCCAACCTAAAATTAAAGTCCAGAAACCCTCTTTTAAAAAATGGAATAAGGTTGCACCAATAACCGGTCCCCATAAAGTTCCTTTACCTCCTAGAATTGCCATTAAGACCATGAACACACCCATTTCTCTTCCATCAAAAGCAACATCTGTAGAATCTATATAACCGATTAGTCCACCCATTATTCCTCCAGCTAGACCAGCAAAAAAAGCGGACACCATCCATCCTACAATTTTATATTTCATTGTTTGAATACCCATAGCTTCAGCCTTGTCTTCATTGTCTCTTATTGCGTTTAAAATTAATTTAAATCTGGATCCATAAATCCATTTGATAAAAACAAATGTTCCAATTAATAGGACAAAACTTAAAAAGTAGAAAAAATCTCCTCTGGCTCCAGGATCAACGATATCTTTTGGAAATGGTGGAGTAGTAAATCCTTGACCTGCCCCAATGATTTCTATTCCTCCAGCAATTTCACCTGCAGCAATACCTAAGCCTAAAGTACAAATAGCAAAATAGTGGCCTCTTAATCCTAAAATTGCGTAACCAATAGCGCCTGCAATAATAGTCGGAACTAACGCAGCAACTAATAAACCAACGCCCATACCTTGAAAATATTGAGATGTGGTGTGTACAAATGTTTTCTCACCACCACTTTCCGTCCATTCAGCTAATGGAAAAAACATTCCAACTTGAACCGATGCAGTTAGATACATTCCAAGACCATAAAAAAGAATGTTTCCAAAAGTATTATAACCCATTTCTCCACCTTGCAGATTCCATGTCATAGCTAATACTATTAAAACACAAAGTATTGTAAGCTGAACTTTAAAACCTGGGAATAAAAATGGAGCAGCTAGTCCTAAGATTATTAAGCCAGAGTATAAAATTAAATCTTTTTGTTTCACTTTGTCCATTTATTTCAAATACTCCCTTTTCTTTGAAAGTTTAAATCTTCTATAAACTAATATGAAAACAAGCAGCATAAACACCGCTCCAATTCTAAATTCTGTGCCTAAAATATAATCTGCAAATTCCTCAAAAAGTCCTAAACCCATTCCAGAAATTGCTACCGCAGGTAAATTTCCAAGACCTGCAACAATCACTATCATAAAAGATCTAACTGTGTAAGGAAGGCCTACGTAAGGGTGGAGGGTAAGTGTAATTGCAATTAAAGCACCAGCAATTCCACACAATGCTGCGTTAATACCAAAAGTTGCTGCATAAACTTTTTCTGTATCAACACCTAAAATTTTTGCAGCTCTAGCATTTTGTGCTGTGGCTCTAATTGCTCGTCCAAGTCTAGATTTTTTCATATATATTACTAAAGCAATTGCATATAAAATACTTACCACAGCAGAGAAAATTTTTGAGTTAGGTAACGTTACTGAATTATCAAATAGCATTGTTGTTCCGTATTCCGATTGAGCAACAACAACATCTGCACCAAAAATAAAATTCATTAATTGTTGAAATATAATGGCGATACCAAAGGTTGCTAAAATTGAGATAAATAAATCGCGATCTACGACTTTATTAATAACTAACTTATAAAGTGCCCATCCGACAAAAAACATTATAATTGGGGAAACGATAACTCCCCATGCTGGGTGAATTCCAGCGAGATACATTGTATAAGCAATATAGCCTCCAAGAATTACTAGGTCACCTTGCGCAATATTTATTATATTCATTACTCCCCATTGCAGAGCCATACCGTAGGCAATTAAAGCAAATAAAATTCCTAGAAGAATTCCGTCCAGAGAAGCCTGAACCATAAGGATTGGAGCTTTAAAAATAAGAAAGTCCATAAAAACCTAAAACTTATAAAAGAAATGCCCCCTAAATACTAGGGGGCATTTCAAATCTAATTAGATATTAACTTCTTTCAGACCACTTAGGGATTGGGTGGTAGAATTTGTCTGAAGCCCATTTCGTTGGAGCAACAACTTTATTCTCACACGTATCACCTTTACATCTTACTTGGAATAAAATCATAGGCTTAGCAGTGTTTTGTCCGCCAGGTCCAAATTTAATATTTCCATAGAAAGTTTGCATTTCAGTAGTCTTAAGAGCGTCTCTTACTTTATCTCCATCAAAAGAATTTGCTCTTTCGAACGCATCTTTGAATACTAATAAAGCAGCAGAAGATTCAGCTGATTGGTATGGTGGAGCATATCCAAATTCTTTTTTAAAGTCTTTGTCATACTTCTTACCAGTTCCAAAAAACTTATCTTTATAGCTTAAGTTTTTGTGCCACTGTGATGCACATAACGCGTACTCTGATTTCTTTCCGTGTTGTTTAGAAAGTTTTGCAGCGTCGCAGTGTGTCATCGCTAACATAGGGACATCTACTTTCATTTCAGCTATTTGTCTGATTGCAGTCAATGCACCCTTTGTGTGACCTGATACAACAAGCACATCTGGCTTAGTAGCTTTTACTTTAGCTAGTGTAGCTGCCATATCATTAAGTTCTTTTGGTAATTTATCATCGATAATAATCTCTGATCCAGTTCTCTTTGCTGCATCTAAGATACCTAATCTCACGTCTTGTGAGAATGCATCTTGTTCAAATGCTTGAGCAATTCTTACTGGCTTACCACCGTTTTTCTCTACCGCTAAATCGATAGCTACTTCAAGGTATTGGTTAGCTGGTGATAACACAGCAAACAAATATTTATATCCTTTTGTAAATAAAGATCTAGATGCACCATTCGCTTCAACCATAGGAATTTTATATTTCTCGGTTACTGGTGCGATGGCTTTTGTTAAACCTGAACTGTAAGGTCCAAGCATATACTTAACACCATCTTGGTTAATTAGTCTTTCAGCTAATTGTGCGGCTCTCTTTGGATTTGACTCATCATCGTAATAAATGATTTCAAATTTATACTTCTTCCCTTGAACTTCAACTCCACCCATTTTGTTGATTCTGTCAACGGCTAAGTTGTAACCGTTTTGAGTGTGAACTCCATTTGAAGAATATTTTCCAGTTAGAGAAATTGCAGCACCTAACACTATGTACTCACCATCAACTTTTGCAAAAGAAGATGACATGCTTGATAGCATTAATGTGATAGCTGAAATAAATGTAATAAATAGTTTTGTTAATTTATTCATTATTTCCTCTCTGTTAATTAATTAATTAATGAATTATTAAAACAAGATTTTATAAAAATAACAACAGTTAGAATCTACTAATAGTTTTGAGAAGCCGCGACATAAACTGCGATAATTATTAATACACACGCAGAGATTGTATTTAAAACTTTGGGATTATCTTTAAGCCAGATAGAAACTTTATTAGCTGCAAAAGCATAAATCATTAAAGTAGTAAAATCTAAAATGACATAAGTAATTATTAAAATTAAAAACTGAGCGAAGTAGTTAGATGAAAAGTCTATAAAAGAAGTAAATATTGTTCCGAAAAAAATTATTGATTTTGGACTAAGTCCAGCAACTAGAAAACCATCTCTATAAAAAGAAAATATAGATCTTAAGTTTTTATTTCCACTTTCAACGATCCTAATTCTAGATGTGTAAGTATCGTAGGCTAAATATATTAAATAAAGAATACCCGCCCATTTCAACATTTGTAATATATCGGGATTATCACTCAAGAATGTACCAATAAAAAATACAACAAGTATACCCTGACAAAAGTTTGCAGAGATATCACCTATGGCAGTCCAAATAGACTTATTTATTCCATAATTCAAAGTATGAGAGACTATGACAACACGAGGTGGCCCTGGAGTAATAAACAAAAATAAAATTATTTGTAAGAAAATTAAAAAATCTGTGGGAAACATTATTTTTATGACTATATATAAATATATGAAGAAGAAAAGTTATATTCCGCAAACTAAAGTTAAAAATCCAGAGCCAAAAAAGAAAGGCACTGATTGGGTTATTTGGGCTGCTTGGGCAGATAGAATTACTTTTGAAGAAATAAAAGAGAAAACTGGAAATAGTGAGTCAGATGTAATTAAAATAATGAGGAAAAACTTGAAACCTTCTGCATTTAGACTTTGGAGGAAAAGAGTTCACAACACTAGTATTAAACATAGAAAAAAATTTAAGTTTGAAAGAAAAAAAATCAGAGAAAAAATAAGGATAAGTGATATAAGTTAATTATGAAAAAAGTTACCATGTATACAGGAAGCCCGTGCTCATTTTGTGAAGCTGCAAAAGCACTTTTAAAAACAAAAAATGTTGAAATTGAAGAATTTGATATTTGGAAAGATCCTGCAAAAGCAAAAGAAATGTTGCAGAGAACAAACGGGGCAAGAACAATTCCGCAAATTTTTATTGGGGACCATTATATAGGTGGTAATGATAAGCTTCAGTTAGCAAATAGAAGTGGTGAATTAGATAAATTATTATCCTAATCTTATTTTAAATCTGTCAATAAGGGCATCGAGTTACCTGCTCCAAGTTTTAAAGTTGATAAACCTGCCACTTGGTTTGCAATATTTAAACAATCTTTAATACTTTTATTTTTTGATAGGGCATATGCCAGACCACCGTTAAAAGCATCGCCTGCACCTGTTGTATCTTCAACTTTTTTAAATGGTAGAGCCTTAATATAGATTTCTTCTTCACCATCAGAATAAAAAAGTCCCTTTTCACCTAAAGTAATTATTACTTTTTTAAGTCCTAATGCTAAAAGTTTTTTTGCACTTTCTTTCGCATCGTTTTCATTTTTTATTTTAACCCCGGTAAAAAATTCTGCCTCAGCTTCATTTGGAGTAAAGTAATCAGATAAACTAAAAAATTCTTTATCTAATTTGCATGCAGGGGCAGGATTTAAAATATTAATTAAACCACTTTCTTTAGCAACTTTTAAACAATGCAATGTCACTTCTATTGGTATTTCTAATTGTGTTAAGAATATTTTCGATTTTTTTATTATATTAATGTCTATGTCATCTATGGTAAAACTCGCTGGTGCCCCTCTAATAACGGTAATTGCATTTTGTCCAGTATTACTATCAACATGAATACCTGCTACTCCTGTTTGATGCTCTTTTGAAATTATAATGTTGGACGTATCTATCTTATTTTGTTCAAGAGAATTTAAAGCAAGTTTTCCGTAGTCATCATCCCCAATTTTAGAAATAAAATTAACATTGCATCCTAACCTTGCTAGAGCTATTGCTTGATTGCAGCCCTTGCCACCTGGACCAATATTATATTTATCACCAAGAATAGTTTCACCGATTGTTGGAATTTTATTTGCTGAAAAACTTAAATCTGCAACAAATATACCTAGAACAGTAACTTCACTCATTAACCAAGCTTAGTGAGAAAAGGAAAAGTTGTCAAAATATAATAGCTTATTACCTGTATTGAATTTGTAAGTATTAAGACACCAGTGATCAATAAAATTATTCCACCACCTTTTTTAACTTTTGAGTAATGTTTGCTAAACCCCTTTTTGGAGTTTAGAAAAATTGTCATATAATATCCAGAAAGTATGAACGGTATTGCTAAACCAAGTGAGTAAAAAGAGAGTAATATCACTCCACTGACTATAGTTGTTTCAGTAGCTGACAAAGCTAAAATTGAACCTAATACGGGACCTATACAAGGCGTCCATCCAAAGGCAAATGCGGATCCAACGACAAAAGGGAAAACGAAATTATCTTTATAACTTCCCGTGTCTATTTTTTTATCTTGATTTAGAAAATTAAAATTTAATATACCTATAAAATTTAATGAAAATAAAATAATTATAATTCCAGCAGCTATCCTAAGTTCTTTACCAAAAAAGATTAAAACATTTCCTAAAAACGAAGCAGCCATTCCTAAGCTAATGAAAACAAAAGAGAATCCTAATGCGAAAATAATTGTTTTGATTAAAACAATCTTTTTGTCTTTATCTATTTCATCAAGTTTTTTTCCTGTAATATAAGATATGTAACCTGGTATTATTGGTAAAACACAAGGAGTTAGGAAACTGATAAAACCTGCACCGAACGCTAAGAAAGATTTAATTAACATATTTTAATGATACAATTATCATAATGATTATTAAATATTTAAGTTTTTTACTAGGGCTAATATGGTCCTACTCATTTATTAGAACACAATCAATTTTTAGTAATAAAACCGCATTATTGTTTAAAGTTTTTATCTCAAAAGTATCTTGGTTTACTTTTATTGCAGCGTGTTATTTTGGTTACAAAAACTTTTCATTTAAAGCAACATTAATTGGAATTGCTGTGGCTGTGATTATTGTTCATATAAGTTTTTTCTTTTTATCTAGTTATTTAAGTAAAAAAATAGGACAAGAAAACCTTCTTAAAATAAAAACAGTATTTGAATATGCTTTGATCGCCTTTATTGTATATTTTGTTTTCTTTTAATCTGTAGCGATAGTGCTTAGAACATTAAATTTTTTATCTGTTATTATTATTTCGCCTGAACTAGGAACTGCATTAGTAATAGCAGTTATTATACTGTAATGAGTTATTAAAACTAAATTACCTCCATCACCATCCCAATTATTTACAAATGTTTGAAGTTGTTTAAGTTGTTTTGGTTCATTTTTTGCAAAAGATGATTGAAAGGTTGAATTTAAAGCAGGAAATTCAAAATAATTATTAAAAGCATATTTTGCAGTATCTTTACATCTACACCATTGGCTACTTAGAACTTTATCTACAGGAATTTTATTTTTTTTAAATAGTTTGCCTATTACTTTTGATTGTTCAATTCCAACCTTATCTAGGTTTCGTTGTGTCTTACAATCATCAATTTTAAATCCAGGTGGATCTCCACCTCCTGGGGCTAACGCATGTCTAATTAATATTATTTTATCTCCCTCTTTTGCTTCAGCCCATAAATCTTTCGCACTTAAATTTTGATAAGTAAAGAGTTGAAAAAAAATTAGAAATAATAAAATTTTTTTCATTTTTTAGGTTTAAAAACTAAACATGTGCCGTTATTACAATATCTTTTGCCTGTAGGCTTTGGACCATCATCAAATAAATGTCCGTGATGACCCTTGCAATTTTTACAATGGTATTCAGTTCTTGGATAACCAATCAAGTTGTCAGTTTTTGTTTCAAATACATTCGGAAGTGATTTAAAAAATGACGGCCACCCTGTTCCGCTATCAAATTTCATACTAGAATCAAATAATTTTATTCCACATCCAGCACAATAATAAGTGCCTTCTCTTTTTTCATTATTTAAAGGACTTGATCCTGGAGGCTCTGTGCCCTCTTGCTTTAATATATAATTTTGCTCAGGAGTTAAATTACTATCCCAATCTTTACTATTCATCTTTTACTTTGTCATCAACGCCGTAAGGTTTGAATGTGCCTTTGTTTCCAATTTTAATTTCTTTAGCAGGAATTCCTATCACTGTTGCATTTTCTTTTACATCATTAACAACAACTGCGTTTGCAGCTACTCTTGCATTGTCTCCAATTTTTACTGGACCTAAAATTTGAGCACCTGATCCTATTACAACATTGTTTCCAATCGAAGGGTGTCTTTTTTCATGCCTTTGTCTCTCGCTATCGATACTAGGTGAAATACCTCCTAATGTAACGGCATGATAAATTGTAACGTTATCTCCAATTTCTGAAGTTTCACCTATCACTACTCCCATTCCATGATCTATAAATAAATTTTTTCCAATTTTTGCTCCTGGATGTATTTCAATCCCTGTAAAAAATCTTGCTGTTTGAGAAATAATTCTGGCAATTAAATCAAATCCTGCAACAAAGAAAAAATTTCCTATTTTATGAAAAAATACAGCTTTCACACCTGGGTAAGTGAGAATGATACTCACTAAAGATTTTGCCGCAGGATCTCTAGATTTAATAGATTCTAAAAAATCGATCATACTATGTATATAATGACTACTTGAAAAATTTAAAGAATTATTTATAAAGTCACAAATTATGAGCAAACCATTTCATTTAGCTATCCCAGCAGGTAATTTAGATACCGCTATTGATTTCTATAAGAACGTTCTTGGATGCAAATTAGGTAATGGAGAAAAAGATAAGTGGATTGATGTTGATTTTTGGGGCAATGAACTTACTCTGCACAAAACTGAAACTAAACTTCCAAGAGAGAGACATGACGTAGATATGGGAAAAGTTCCTGTTCCTCATTTTGGAGTTCATTTAACTTCAGATGTATTCAATAAAATTAAGAAAAATATAGAACAACACGATAAAGTTAATTATCTTGATAATCCTTACACTAGGTTTAAGGGACAAAAAGAGGAACAAGAAACGTTCTTTATAGAAGATCCACACGGTAACGTTTTAGAGCTGAAAACAATGAAGAATTAGTCATTGACTAGTATTCATTAAACTTGATATAATTAATCTATAGCGCCGAGTTAATACAAATTGCGGGCGCTTAACAAATCCAGCTAAAGCGTTAAGTCTCAGACCACCGCTTTAGTCGGTGGTTTTTTTTTAACAAAATTAAAACCGGGTATTTGAACTGTATTGTACACCTGACATTTCGTCGAAGTACTAAAAAAGGAGGAAAAAAAATGAGTAAAATAAAACATCCAGAAACAATAGGTTTGCATGGTGGAGAATATAGAGCTGATCCTGCAACAACATCTGTAGCTGTACCAATTTACCAAACTACTTCTTATCAATTTAAAAATGCAGAAACAGCTGCAAATTTATTTGGATTGAAAGAATTTGGAAATATTTACACAAGAATAATGAATCCAACTTGTGATGTGTTAGAAAAAAGGGTTGCGGCTTTAGAAGGCGGAATGGCTGCTGTAGCAGTGGGTTCTGGTCAAGCTGCGTCGGCTTTCTGTGTTCAAAACGTTTGTCAGGCTGGTGATAATATTGTTTCTTCAACAGATTTATACGGTGGAACAGTAAATCTTTTCAAAAATACATTAAGGATGCAAGGTATCGAAGTAAGGTTCGCAGATCCTGCTGATCCAAAAAACTTTGAAAAATTAACTGATGAAAAAACAAGAGCTTATTATGGTGAGTCATGCCCTAACCCTTATCTAAGAGTTTTTCCAATTAAGGAAGTTGCTGACATCGGTAAAAAACATGGTATACCATTAATTATCGATAACACTGCAGCACCTGTAATTTGTAAACCTTTAGAACACGGAGCGGCAGTAGTGATGCACTCTTTAACTAAATACATCGCTGGTCACGGTACATCGATTGGTGGAATAATAGTTGATAGCGGAACTTTCGATTGGGTAAAAGATCCAAAGAGACAACCTTTGTTTAATGAACCTGATCCAAGTTACAATGGAGCGGTATGGGGAAGAGATGTTCCAAAACTAACTGGAGCAAATATTCCTTTTGCGATCAGAGCTCGTGTAGTTCTCTTGCGAGATTTAGGAGCTCCGTTGTCACCATTTAATGCTTTTCAAATTATACAGGGACTTGAAACTGTTGCATTGAGAATGAAGCAACATTGTTCTAACGCAGAAAAAGTGGTTAAATTTCTCGAGTCACAGAAAAAAGTGAAGAATGTAATTTATCCAACTAATCACCAAGGTGAAATCAGAGAAAGAGCTAAAAGATACATGAAAGGTGGCTATGGATCTTTAGTTGGTATGGATTTAGGAACTAAAGAAGCTGGCGCTAAATTCATTGATAATTTAAAGCTGCTTTATCATGTTGCAAACATTGGTGATGCTAGAAGTTTAGCAATTCACCCGGCATCAACAACTCATAGTCAATTGAATGACAAACAGTTGGCTGAAGCTGGTGTAACACCTGGGTACGTCAGATTGTCCATCGGTATTGAGCATCCTGACGATATTATTGCAGATATTGAACAAGCTTTAGCTGCATAATTGCTTTGTGAATTAGATTTGCTTGACGTTACAACATCTTCAAAATAAGATTTCATATTATTTCTATGAAATCAAAAGCTAAAGTAGTCGTAGTAGGTGGAGGTGTTGTTGGCGTCAGTACGCTTTATCATTTAGCCAAAAAAGGATGGTCAGACGTAGTTCTTATTGAGCGAAAAGAGCTCACATCTGGTTCGACTTGGCACGCAGCTGGTTTATTGCCTTTATTTAATATGAGCTATTCTGTGGGTCAACTCCACAGATACGCTGTTCAACTTTATAAATCTTTAGAAAAAGAAACTGGAAAAAATGTCGGTTTCAGTGTGGTCTCAAATATACGATTAGCTCAAACTCAAGATAGAATGGATGAATATCATCAATACGCAGGTGTAGCAAAAACAATTGGAGTTGATGTAAAATTTTTAAAACCAGAACAAGTAAAAGAAATTTGGCCTTTATGTAATATAGAGGGTTTAGTCGGAGCAATTCAGCATCCAGAAGACGGGTATATTCAGCCAGCAGATTTGACACAAGCTATGGCAACGGGTGCAAGAAATCATGGCGCAGAAATTTATAGAAACACAACTGTCTCAGGAATAAAACAAACTAAAGACGGCTGGGTAGTTCAGACAGATAAAGGAGATATAACTTGTGAACATGTGGTTTCTTGTAGTGGTAACTTTGCAAGACAAACAGGAAGAATGGTAGGATTAGAAGTTCCAGTTATGCCAGTCGAACACCAATACATAGTAACTGAACCACATCCAGAAATTCAAAAAAGAAAAAAAGAAGGTAAACCAGAGATGGGGGTTTTAAGAGATAGCGATAACTCTTGGTACATGAGAGAAGAAGCTGGCGGATTATTACTTGGTCCTTATGAAAAAGGCGCTCCATGTTGTTATGTCGATGGACCTTCAAAAGATAGCGAGTACGAATTATTTCAAGAAGATTTAGATAGATTGGCTCCACATATAGAAGGAGCAATAAAAAGAGTGCCAGCATTTGGAGAAGTTGGTGTAAAAAAAGTTTATAATGGAGCAATAGCTTACACGCCTGATGGAAATCCAATTGTTGGACCTGCTTGGGGTTTAAAAAACTTCTGGATAAATGAAGGACATAGTTTTGGTATTACAGCAGCAGGTGGTGCAGGATGGCAATTAGCTGAGTGGATTATAGACGGAGAACCAACAATCGATATGTTGGGTGTAGAACCAAGAAGATATGGTGCTTACGTAACTAAATCTTATTTAAAAGAAAAAAATGAGGAAGCTTATGCAAATGTATTTACTGTACACTACCCAGATGAAGAACGAGAAGCTGGTCGACCATTAAGACAAGCTCCTTGTTACGATAGATTAAAAAAACTTGGAGCTGTTTTTGGTCAAAAGTTTGGATGGGAAAGAGCAAACTTTTTTGCAGAAAAAGGAGAGAAACAAGAAGATGACTGGTCATTTAGAAGGTCTAAATGGTTTAAAAATGTTGAGCGTGAATGCAAAAATGTTAAAGAGAATGTTGGATTGCTGGATATGACTGCATTTGGAAAATGTAGAATCAAAGGTCCTGGAGCTGAGGAGTTTTTAGATAAACTAGTTGCTAATAAATTACCAAAAAAAATAGGAAGAATTAATCTTTGTCACGCATTAAATACAAAAGGTGGGGTTCATTCAGAGTTTACCATAATGAGAGAAGCTGAAGATAGTTTTTATTTAGTTTCTGCTGGTGCATATCAAAGACTTGATCACGATTGGATACATAAATGGATGCCAGAGGATGGTACTGTTCAATATGAAAATTTAACAAATAGCATGGGGGTATTAGTAGTAACAGGCCCTAAAGCAAGACAGTTAATGCAAAAGGTTTCCAGATCAGATTTTTCTAATGAAAGATTTAAATGGTTAAGTGCTCAAAATATTAATATTGGATTAGCTCCTTGTAACGCTATGAGAGTAAACTTTGTAGGTGAATTGGGATGGGAGTTACATCACCCGATTGAGTATCAAAATCATATTTTCGATCAACTTATGGAGGCTGGAAAAGAATTCGCTATTAAACCTTATGGTATAAGAGCTATGAATAGTTTGAGAGTTGAAAAATCTTACAAACTAGTGGGTACAGAATTATCAATTGAATATTCTCCTTACGAGTCTGGTTTAGATAGATTTATTCATCCTAATAAGGGAGATTTTATTGGTCGTGCGGCATTAGACAAATGGAGAGCTAAAGGCTTTTCAAATAAATTAGTAACTATGGAGATTCACGGTGTTACAGATGCTGATGTTTTAGGGAATAATCCAATTTATGATAATGGATCAGTAGTTGGAAGAGCTACAGGTGGTGATTTTGGATTTAGATTAAACAAATCTATAGCTTTAGGAATGGTTAAGCCTGAGCTAGCAAAAGTAGGAAAAAAATTAAAAATAGATATTCTTGGTAAAATGCATGAGGCTTCTATAGTAGAAGACTCTCCTTACGATGCCGAAAATAAATTACTCAGAGCTTAATGAAAATCTTAGTAGCAGTTAAAAGAGTTATTGATTACAACGTTCAAATTAGAGTTAAAGAGGACGGCTCTGGTGTCCATACAGATAATGTAAAAATGTCAACTAATCCTCCCGACGATAATGCTGTGGAAGAGTCAGTAAAACTTAAAGAATCTGGCAAAGTAAAAGAAGTTGTCGCTATTTCAATTGGTGAAGATAAAGCACAAGAAACAATAAGGAAAGCTCTTGCAGTTGGTGCTGATAAAGGAATTCATGTTAAAGCTGATAACTACATAGAGCCGTTAGGAATAGCAAAAATATTAAAAAAAATTGTAGAAAAAGAAAAACCGGATATGGTTTTTTTGGGCAAACAAGCTATTGATGATGATTGTAATCAAACTGGTCAAATGTTAGCTGCAATGCTTAATTGGCCTCAAGCTACTTTTACTTCTAAGGTAAATTTAAAAGAGAAGTCTGTTGAGATAGTTAGAGAAATTGATGAAGGACTAGAAACAATTGAAGTAAATTTACCAGCTGTAGTTTCTTGTGATTTGAGATTAAACGAACCAAGGTTTGCTTCTTTACCGAATATTATGAAGGCAAAAAAGAAACCAATGGAACAAATAAATGCAAAAGATTTAGGAATAGATCTTACGAATAGAATTCAGCAAATAAAAGTTGAAGAACCGCCTAAAAGAAAAGCAGGAATTAAAGTTGCAAACGTTGCTGAGTTAGTAAGTAAACTTAAAAATGAGGCTAAGGTATTATAATGTCAGTATTATTAATTGCAGAACATGATAATTCAAAATTAAAACCATTTACTCTAAATGCTATTACAGCAGCATCGAAAATTGATAGTGATGTTCATGTTTTAGTAGCTGGAGCAAATTGTGAAAATGTTACAAAAGAAGTGGCGAGTGTTCCGCTTGTTAAAAAAGTTTTATGGTGTGACTCGCCAAATTATCAAAATTATTTACCTGAAAATTTAGCACCTTTAGTAACAAAGACTGCTGAAAAATATGATCACATTGTAGCATCTGCAAATACGTTTGGAAAAAATTTTATGCCAAGAGTAGCTGCTGCGTTAGATATTTCACAAGTAAGTGATATCATTAAAGTATCAAGTCCTGATACTTTTATTAGACCTATTTACGCTGGGAATGCTTTTGCTACAGTCAAAAGCAATGACAAAAAGAAGTGTGTAACAATAAGACCAACTTCTTTTGATCCTGCTGAAAAAACTGGTGGCTCTGCACAAGTTGAAAAGATTGAAGCTGTTGATGTGCCGAATTCATCAAAATTTATTAAAAGAGAAGAAACTAAATCAGAAAGACCTGAACTTGGAACTGCAAGAATAGTTGTTTCAGGTGGTAGAGGATTAGAAAGTGGAGAAAATTTTAAATTAATTACAGATATCGCTGATAAGCTTAATGCTGCTGTTGGCGCATCACGAGCTGCTGTGGATGCAGGTTACATAAGTAACGATCACCAAGTTGGGCAAACAGGTAAAGTTGTAGTTCCCGATTTATACATTGCTGTAGGAATCTCTGGTGCAATTCAACACTTAGCTGGTATGAAAGAGAGTAAAATAATTGTCGCAATTAACAAAGATGGTGAAGCTCCAATTTTTAGTGTTGCAGACTATGGTTTAGAAGCAGATTTATTTAAAGCTCTTCCTGAGTTTTTAGCTGAGTTGAACAAACTGAATACTATCCAAAAATAATTAGTTTGATATAGTCATTTCATGGCAAGAGAAGCAATGGAATATGATGTGGTTATCGTTGGTGCAGGTCCAGCAGGATTAACTACTGCGATTAAACTTAAACAACTCGATCCGAATTTAAGTGTTTGCATACTTGAAAAAGGTTCTGAAGTTGGAGCGCATATTTTAAGTGGAAATGTGTTTGAAACTAAAGCTCTTGATGAGTTAATTCCAAATTGGAGGAATGAAAATGCTCCAATTAAAACAAAAGTTTCAAAGGAGAGATTCCTATTTTTAGGTAAAAAATCATCTTTAAGTTGGCCTACTTGGCTTTTGCCAGCAGTACAAAAAAATCATAAAAATTACATTATTAGTCTTGCTAATTTCTGTCGTTGGTTAGCAGAACAAGCTGAAAAATTGGGTGTAGAAATTTTTCCTGGATTTCCAGCAAGTGAAGTTCTTTATAACGATGATGGATCTGTAAAAGGTGTAGCTACATTAGATATGGGTCTAGACAAAGAAGGTAATAAAAAAGATACCTATCAAGAAGGTATGGAATTGCATGCTAAAGTTACTGTTTTTTCAGAAGGTTGCAGAGGTCATTTAGGAAAACAATTAATTAAAAAATTTAATTTAGATGATGGAAAAAACCCTCAACAATACGGTATCGGACTTAAAGAAATTTGGGAAGTAAGTGAACAACAACATCAAGAAGGTTTGGTTATGCATACAGCAGGCTGGCCATTAGATAGCAAAACTTATGGTGGAAGTTTTATTTATCATGCAGAAAATAGGCAAATATATTTAGGCTATGTAATAGGTTTAGATTACCAAAATCCTTACCTTTCTCCTTTTGATGAATTTCAAAGATTTAAAACACACCCAGCGATAAGAAAAATGTTTGAGGGTGGTAAAAGAATTTCTTTTGGTGCAAGAGCTTTAATTGAAGGTGGAATTCAAAGTTTGCCTAAAATGTATATGCCTGGAGCATTGTTAATAGGTTGTGATGCTGGAACCTTAAATATGCCAAAAATAAAAGGTTCTCATACTGCCATGAAAAGTGGAATAGTTGCTGCAGAAGCAATCGTAGAAAATATAAAAAACAAAGCTGATCTATCAATTTACGAAAAGAAATTTAAAGATAGCTGGGCATATAAGGAATTACATGCAGCTAGAAACGTTAAACCAAGTTTTAGTTGGGGGTTGATATTAGGTATAATTTTTACAGGTATCGATCAGATTTTATTTAGGGGAAAATTGCCATTCACTTTAAAGCATAAGCATGCAGACCATGAAGCTTTAAAACTGGCGAAAGAAATGCCTAAGATAGAATACCCAAAACCTGACGGTAAACTAACTTTTGATAAGACAAGCTCAGTTTACTTAACAGGAACAAACCACACTGAAAATCAACCTGTCCATTTAAAATTAAAGGACCCCGAATTACCAATTAAGTATACACTTCAAAAATATGATGAGCCCGCTCAAAGATATTGCCCAGTTGGAGTGTATGAAGTCCAAAAAGAGAAGTTTGTTATTAATTCTCAAAACTGTATCCATTGTAAAACATGTGATATTAAAGAGCCTTCTCAAAACATCACTTGGGTTTGTCCTGAGGGTGGCGGTGGACCCAAATATGGCAATATGTAAATAATTCTTGTTGCTTTTGTATTGGATTGGTCTATACGGCTGGTAATGTACAAAATCATAAAAAATTCCTGGGCTCTTTTCACCGGCTTTACAATTATCATTATCTCTCATGGATTTCAGGGAAACCTTTTAGGAATTAGATCAGTTTTAGAAAATTTTAATTACATAGCAACTGGAACAATGATGTCTGGTTATTTTGCAGGTTTTTTTGTGGGAGCTTACATCATACCTAATCTGGTATCTAAAGTTGGACACATAAGAGTATTTGCAGCATTTGCTTCCATGGCCTCATTAAGCTCTTTAGTGCATGTAGTTTTTGTTGAACCTTTGGTTTGGGTGCTTGCAAGATTTTTAACTGGATTTAGCATGATAGGTATATTTGTTATCGTTGAAAGTTGGTTAAATGACAGAGCAAATAATAAAACTAGAGGAAAAGTATTATCTTTATATATGTTTATCACTTTTGCTGGCCTTGCTCTTGGAAACCTGTTGCTTAACGTCAGTAATCCAAAAAACTACGAGCCATTTATCTTAATTTCTTTATTGTTTTCTATAGCTTTAATTCCAATACTGTTAACAAAAAGAAAACCTCCTAAATTTAAAAAAACTACCTCAATAAAAATTAAAGAGTTATTTAAAATTTCCCCTTTTGGTAGTTTTTCTATGATTTGCACTGGATTTATATTTGCGCCAATATTTACGCTTTTATCGGTGTATGCGATTACAATGAAACTTTCTATATTTGAAACCTCTTTGTTACTTGTTGGAACAATGTTAGCTGGAGCTTTGTTTCAATGGCCGATTGGATCTTTATCAGATAGATATGACAGAAGAATAATTATTATTGGATCTTCGATTGCAGCCTCGATATTTGCTATTTTTGCTGTAATTGTTTCAGGTGCAGGTGCTTCTATACCAAATTTATTTGTCGAGACTACAGTAAGTTTTAATTATTTTTCAACCACAATGGATAAAACAAAACTCTTTTTGTTTATAATTCTTTTATCTGGAACTACACTTCCTCTATTCTCATTAAACTTGGCTTTAGTAAATGACCAAATACCTAAAGAAAAATTCGTTGCCGCAGGAGGAGGTCTTAATATTATTTTTGGAATAGGAGCGATAGCAGGACCAATAATGTGCTCAGCGTTGATGAATTTACTTGGACCAAACGGATTATTTATCCACTTTTTAATTTTCTTTATTTTAATAATTATTTTTGGATTATACAGAATGAAGCAAAGAAAATATGAAGATAATCCTGACTCAACTTTTACACCTTTGCCAACCAATATTACTCCATTGGGAATTGAATTAGATCCAGAGACAGGTGTTGATTTGTCTAATACTGAAAATAAAAAAAATTAATTTAAGCTAGCAGTATCTTTAAGTCTTTGCTGAAAATAATCTTCAAAAGATTTATTGCATGTAATAATATATTTATTTCCTAAATTATATATTGAGCAATCAATTCTTGCTATTACAGTCTGAGCCATAGTTGATTTTGGAAATTTTTCTTCTCTTAAATCGAAATGAGTTAATTTGTTTAAAAAGTTGTCTTTATTTTCTCCTTCAATCTCATAATAAACTTGTCCATAAGAATAATCAGAGGCGAGTATATTTTCGTTAGTATTAATTGATGATACTAAGTTTAAAATTTGATGATGTTCTTTTTTTTCTGTTAAAATTAAACTCCACTGATCAAAAGAATTTTTTGCAAATAGATAATTTAAATCGTACTTAATCTCCAAGTTTTTTGTTGGAGGCTTAATTGAGGTTTTCTCTTCTATTGTATTATTAAATTTTTCAAGTCCATTCCCTCTAATAATTATTTGATGATAATCTTTTTGGGAAACTTTAACACCAGGTATTGATAATATGTTTGTCATGAAGTTAACCTTTTATTTTCTGGGTCAATAAATACTGGATTTACTATTTCCACTGGGATATTTTTAGTCTTTCCAGTGGCAGTGACAAAAAATTTCTGCCCAAGTAAATTTTTACCACCTCTTATCATAGCAAGACCAATTGAGTGATTTAAATTTGGACTGTGATAACCTGAGGAAACATGTCCAAGATATTTTATCGGATTTGTAATTTTTTTTGGTAACTCGTTTAATTCGACTATATGTTGTCCTTCTTCTATAATATCTTTTTTATTGATCGGTAAAAGACCAACAAGTTGTTTTCTATCTTCTCTAGAAGTATCTGGACGGGATAGAGATCTTTTACCAATAAAGTCTTTTTTATTTTTACCTATCATCCAATTATAATTGAGGTCTATAGGGGTGACTGTGCCATCGGTTTCTTGACCAATAACTATGTAGCCCTTTTCCGCTCTAAGTAAATGCATTGTTTCTGTTCCATATGGAATTAAATTATACTCTTTTCCGCAAGAAAATATTTCTTCCCAGAGCTCTAAGCCAAATTTTGGAGGAATATAAATTTCATAACCCAATTCACCTGTAAAGCTAGCTCTCATAATTCTGATTTTAGTTTCTTTATAATCAAAGTTTTTAAAAGTCATAAATGGGAAAGCATCGTTACTAAAATCAATATTAGGAAATACTTTCATCATAATTTCCCTCGTTTTAGGTCCGCTAATGTTAAATGTGGAAAACTGTTCAGTAATAGAGTTTAAATACACTTGTAAATGAGGCCATTCAGTTTGCAAATATTCTTCCATATCAGCAAGTACTTTTGGTGCTCCACTTGATGTAGTAGTAGCTATAAAATGCTGATCACTTATCTTACAGATTATTCCGTCATCTTTGATCATGCCATCCTCACCTAGCATCATAGCGTATCTAGATGTCATTGGTTTCATTTTTGAAAATGCATTGGTGTACATTAAATTCATAAATTCCAAAGCATCTCTTCCTTTAATTTCAATTTTCCCTAAGGTGCTACCATCTAAAATTCCAGCATTTTCTCTTAACATTTTTGACTCTCTTTGCACTGCTTGATGCATGGTTTCATTTTCACTTGCTTTAAAATACCAAGGTCGTTTCCATTGTCCTACATCTTCAAAAACAGCATTATTTTTTAAATGCCATGAATGAATTGAGGTTTTTCTCTCAGGATCATAAAATTCGTAAGTACTTCTTCCTGCAATAGCTGCAAAGCTTAGTGGTGCATAAGGCGGTCTATAAGTAGTAGTGCCAACCTCTGATATCTCTTTTTTTAGCATCTTTGAAACTATCGCCAGTGAATTAATACTACTAATTTTACCTTGATCAGTTCCCATACTATTTGTTGTATATCTTTTTAAATGTTCAATTCGATCAAATCCCTCTGTTATAGCCTGTTTCAAATCTTTAGTTGTAACATCGTTATGTAGGTCAATAAAAGATTTTGACCAATTGGAATTGTTCTTCTTTTTTGTTTCCCACAATTCCTTAATTGAAAATTTATTTGGTACGTTTAAGTTAATATCTAATGACACTTTTTTTGTTTTAAAAATTGAAAGCTTTTCATTAATTTCATCACATAACTTTTTAAAATTATAATTTCCACTTGTTGATCCTAAGGTGATGGTTTTTTGAAAAGGTGTATCAGGTTTAAATGAAAGTATATTTTTATCCCATTTTACCAAACCTTTTGATTGTGTAAATAAATGTATATCGGGATTATATCCACCCGAAACACATAACATTGAAGACTTGAGTTTAGTAAATGATTTACCCTGTCTTATAAAAATTGTCTCTACTTTTTTATTACCGTCACACCCCTCTATCTCTGCATCACTGAAAAATGGAATTTCTTTATCTTTTAAAATCTTTTTTATTTCAGTCTCAATATTGTCTTTTTTTCTAGAGTCAACGTAAGCTTTTGGTTTGCACCCTAAGCTAATTAAAGTTTTAAGTAGGCTTAATGATGACGAATTGTTTGTAAATATAACTGGTTCTTTTTCAGGAACAACACCATACCTATGAATATATTTCTCAAATGAAGATGCTAACATCACTCCTGGCAAATCATTATTTCTAAAAGAAATAAATCTTTCTATATGACCGTTGGCTATTATTGTGTTTGAAGTTCTGATTTTGTGAAGTGTGAGCTCTGATTTATTCAAATCAATTTTTTTTCCAGCAAACTTGTCTTCTAAAGCTATAAGATGATTTGTAAAGTTATATGTTGTTACTAAAGTATTTTTTAATATATTAATATTTTTTGAATTTAAAATTAATTCCTCAGTTTCACTGATCCACTCTTGAGGAGTCAAACCATTTATGGTTTTAATTTTATTTGAATTTTTTAGTACACCTCCCAAATAGCTATCTTGTTCGATAAGCAAAACTTTATATTTTGTATTTATAAATTTTTTTGCTGCAGCTAACCCACTCAACCCTCCCCCTATAATAACTACGTCAGTATTGTGATATTGGTGAGTACTTTTAGATCTGAAATTTTTTGGTGGTTTACCTAATCCAGCTGAACGTCTTATTAAAGGTTCATAAAGATTTTTCCAAAAACCTTTTGGACCCATAAAAGTTTTGTAATAAAAACCAGCTGAGAATATCGGTGAAAGAATGTTATTGATTGCTCCAAAGTCATATCTTAAGGAAGGCCATCGATTTTGGCTTGTAATCTCCATTCCATCATAAACTCGTTTAATCGTTGCTCGAGTGTTAGGCTCATTATGTTCACTTATTATCTGAACTAATGCATTAGGCTCTTCAATTCCACAAGTATATATTCCTCTAGGTCTATGATATTTAAAACTTCTACCAACTAATCTGATGTTATTTCTTAAAAGTGCAGAGGCAATAGTATCACCATCATAAGCTTCATAAGTTTTTCCATCAAAAATAATTTTAATTTGTTTTTTTGAGATATATTCACAGTTATTATTTATAGCTGACATACTTTACTTCTTTACTGCAAAATTTCCTGATCCTACTAATGGCTCACCAGAAGGTGATTTTAAAGTATTTTTAAAATCACTCAGATCTGGCCTTTTTTCATTCACTTTATAAACCCTCAATATTTGATCGGTAGATGTGTTTCTCACTGCATTAAACCATTTTTTACATCCGTGAGAATGAACCCATCTCTCATAAAAAATTCCTTTGGGGTTGTTTCTATAGAAAACATATTCTCCCCAATCTTTATCTGATAAACTCCCTGGATTTTTAGGACGAATTACGTGAGCTTCCCCACCATTAGAAAATTCTGATTGATCTCTTTCACCGCAATATGGACATTTAATTAAAATCATACCTAGTGTGCAACAGCTGCAGCGCCGTGCTCATCTATTAATCTTCCATCAGAAAATCTACTTAAAGCAAATGGAGCATTTATTTTATGCGGTTCATCTTTTGCAATAGTGTGTGCAAATACATTTGCACTTCCAGGAGTAGCTTTAAAGCCGCCAGTTCCCCAACCACAATTAAAATATAAACCTTCAACATCACATTTACTTATTATTGGACTTGCGTCTGGACAAATGTCTACTATACCTCCCCATTGTCTTAACATTTTCATTTTTCCAAAAATCGGATATAGCTCAACAATTGCTCTAACTGTTTCCTCAATTACATCATAACCACCTCTTTGGGTGAAAGAATTGTAACCGTCTGTACCAGCTCCAATAACTAATTCGCCTTTATCAGATTGGCTAACATAGGCATGTACAGCGTTAGACATAACTACTGTATTTATAACTGGTTTAATTGGTTCAGAAACTAAAGCTTGCAAAGGTCTACTTTGTAATGGCAGTCTTACTCCTGCTGTTGCTGCAAGAACACTTGTGTGACCTGAAGCTACGACACCAATTTTGCTTGACTTAATGAAACCTTTCGTGGTCTCAACTCCTTCTACTTTATAGTTATCAGTCTTAATTCCTTTTACTTCACAGTTTTGAATTATATCTACTCCTAATTCATCAGCTCTCATAGCATATCCCCAAGCAACAGCATCGTGTCTGGCCACTCCACCTCTTGGTTGATATGCCGCTCCAAGGACTGGATATCTTAAATTGTCTGTATTCATGATTGGAACTAAATCTTTAACTTCGTTTTTATCCAACCACATAGTATCCAAACCATTTAGTCTATTAGCAGATACCCTTCTTTTAATTTCTTTTATATCATGTTCGTTATGCGCTAAATTTAAAACTCCCCTTTGGCTAAACATCATATTGTAGTTTAAATCCTCAGATAAATTTTCCCATAATTTAACTGCATGGTCATATAGATTTGCACTTTCATCCCAAAGATAATTAGATCTTATTATCGTAGTATTTCGTCCTGTGTTCCCACTACCCAACCAACCTTTTTCTATAACTGCAATATTTTTTACTCCGTGATGTTTAGCAAGATAGTAAGCAGTACCTAGGCCATGTCCACCGCCTCCAACTATAATAACATCGTAATGTTTTTTTGGATTGGGGTTTCTCCACATTTTTCCCCAATTTTCATTATCTGAAAGTGAATTTTTAATTAAGCTTTTAATTGAATATTTTTTTTTCACAACCAAAGGTACCAAAAAAATTTAATGTCAGCCAGTGAATTAATCTAAAATCTTTATTTTTGAATTAACGTCTATTTTTCTTCTCAACTCAGAAACTCTTTTCTTTAAAAGAGAGCAAACTTCAGTTTCTGTGATTTCAAGAAAACTTACGCATTTTACTTTTTTTCTTTCTGGATTATGTTTTTCTGCGTATGCAATGGCATGTTCCATTGGACTTTTACCTGTTTGTTTCTTTACACCATAATTTACTGCTGTCGAAATTGCTGATTGAGCTACGTTTCCACCACCTAATGATGTAGATGCCGGACCTAGCAAAGCCATAGTCTCGGCACAGCCAGAAACAAATAAAGTTAGCAACAAGCTAATTAAAATTTTTCTCAAGTATCCCTCTTTTTTTTTTAAATGCTTACATGTTTTTTCTCACACATAAAATATAAACTTGCTCACATTGAGCTTATCAAAAACAACCAGAAATTGTAAAGTATTTTTACTTAATTTCCCGAATCGGCTTATTATTCATACATGAATTGAGGTTTTCAATCATCTGAAAATAGAACTTGGAGTAATTTTCCACAGTAACATAGCCCAAGTGCGGCAATAAAAAAGCGTTAGGTAAAAATCTTAATTTATGGTCTTGAGGCAAAGGTTCTTGATTATAAACATCTAAACCAGCGCCAGCAATTTCATCGCTTTCTAAAGCTTCTATAAGATCTTTCTCATTAACTATTTCACCTCTAGAGGTGTTAATTATAAAAGAGGATTTTTTCATTTTTTTAAATTCCTCTTTTGTGATTAAGTTTTTATATCTATCTCCTAAAACAACGTGAATAGATAAAATATCTGAGGTTTTTATTAAATCGTCTTTACTCATTGGTAAAACATTTAATTTATTAGCCTCAGTTAAATTTAAATTTTCACTCCATGCTGAAACTTCCATACCAAATGCTTGACCGATTTTAGCAACTTGGCATCCTATTTTACCTAAGCCTATAATTCCTAATCTTTTTCCCTTTAACTCATAACCAATTGTTGTTTGCCAATATCCTTGAAACATATTGTCAATTTCTTGCTTTAAGTTTCTCATTAATCCAAGTATTAAAGCCCAAGTTACTTCTGCAGCTGGATTGGGATTAATATCAGTACCACAAACTAATATTTTTTTTTCTTTTGTTGCACTTAGATCAATAGCTTTATTTCTAGTTCCAGAGGTCATTATAAATTTTAACTTAGGTAAATTTGAAATAAGAGTTTTTGTAATTTTTGTCCTTTCCCTCATAATAAATAGAGCTTCAAAACTTTTTAAAGCCTCTATAGTTTCTAGCTCGTTTTGAAAAGGTTCATTAAAAATTGTGAACTCATATTTAGATTTGTATTCATCTAAATTAATTATCTGATTAAAAATATTTTGATAGTCGTCTAAAACTGCAACTTTAAGCATTTAATTTCCTGTTTGATAAATAAATACCTGACAAAATAAATGAGGCACCTATAAAGTGGTATAATTCAAGTTTTTCTCTAAATATTATAATTGCTAATATAGCGCTCAGTAATGGCATTAATTGAACAAACATTGTTGCTCGATTTGGTCCGACTATCTCTACACCTTTCTGCCAGCAGTAATAAGCTGCTAACGCAGGGAAAATTACAACATAAAAAAGAATAACGAAAAACGCTTTATTGAAATTTACTTCAAGACCGATTGATCTTTCATAAAAAAATTGTGGAATTAAAAATATTATTCCAACCGTGACCATTAATTGTATCAAAGTGAATTGAGAAAATTTAAAACTATGTTTCTTAAGTAATGTTGAATAAATTGACCAAGAGAGAACGCAAACCAACATCCATATATCCCCTTTATTAAAGCTTAAAGATAGGATCCTATTTAGGTCAGCATTTGAAATAATTGCGCTAATTCCTATAATTGATAATAATAATCCTATTACTTGTAAAATATTTGTTTTATCTACTTTCATTAAGGATGAAATAATTATCGTTACAGCTGGAATTGCAGCAAGAACTAATACTGCGTTTATTACTTGGGTATAATTCAACGCAAAATATACTACAGAGTTAAACGTACTAATAGTAATAACTCCCATAAAACTTATTACCATCCAGTTTTTTTTTATGTAATTAAAATTGTTGAAAATTTCTTTATAAGTAAATGGAATTAAAATTATCCAAACTGAAACCCATCTTAAAAAATTTAAAGTTAATGGAGGTACTTCAAATAGATAGGCAAATTTACCTACAATAAAATTGCCTGACCAACATAATGTCGCAAACACAAGTAGTGAATATGCTAAGTAATTTTTTGACAATTTAATCCTTAGTTAAATCTAGCGGAACTGTAAGGAGTTAAATCTAAATTAGTCTTCTCCTCATTAATTATTCCAGATACAATCTTTCCAGTAATCGCTCCTAAAGTCCAGCCTAAATGATGATGTCCAAAAGCGTAAATGATATTTTTATTTTTTAAAGAAGGTCCTATAACAGGTAAGAAATCTGGAAGAGTGGGTCTAAAACCTAACCATTCATCTTGAAATTCTCCAAGTTGAGGCAGCAACTCTTTCGCGCATTTATCTATGTAATCAATTCTTTTTTTTGATATTGGATTAACAAATCCACCAAGCTCAACAGTGCCTACCGCTCTCAAACCTTGATTCATTGGAGTCATGCCAAAACCTCTATCTAAAAAAATAACTGGTCTTTTGAGAAGGTGATCCATCTTTTTGTAATGAATATGATATCCTCTTTCTGTATCTAAAGGAATTTTCTCGCCTAATTGATCAGTAAGTTTTTTTGAAAAAGCACCACAGGCTAAAACAATTTTTTCAAATTCAAAAATTCCTGAATTAGTTTTTACTTGCGTCTGGTTAAATCTTGTTTGTTCTACGTTAGTAACATCCTCTTTTTTGAACTTTCCACCCAATTTTAAAAAAAGTTCAAAGAGCTTTTTTGTTATCCCTTTTGGATCTCTTGCATGATATGCGTAATCATAAATAACACCAGCATCAAAAACTGGATTAAGATTGGGTTCTAGTTCTAAAACCTCTTCTCTGCTTAAAAGTCTTTGCTTAATTCCTAAATCATTTCTGATTTTAATTTCCATCTTTCTACTTTTTAAGTTTTTGTTAGTCCAAATATATATAATTCCTTTCCGTTCAACCAAATTAGTAGTATCTATCTCGCTTAAAATTTCATCGTATGCATCAAGAGATAAATCTAAAATTTGATGCATAAATTTTGTTGTGTGCATCATTGATTTTTTGGTTGATGATTTTAAATATTTTAAAATCCATGGGATCATTTTAGGAATATAATTCCATTTTAAAGCTAACGGTCCATAGGAACTTAACAACATTTTGGGTATGTCGTAGATTACATCCGGTCTGTTAAGTTGAACGACTGCGTAAGGCGAGAAATGACCCGCGTTACCATAAGAACTCATGCTTCCTGGGTCTTCTCTATCAAAGATAGTAACTGGAATTCCTTTTTTTGTAAGTTGTAGTCCTATACATACACCTTGAATGCCAGCACCAATAATTCCAACAGAATTACATTTATAATTGTTCATGATATAAATATAATTTAAAAAATGTGAATTTTATAGTGCGATAGATTAGACTAAATAAGAGCTTCGCTCTCTTTATTTACACCTGTTTCGGGTTTTCCGTTTTTCTTAGCTTTCTTTTCTTCTTTTGTTTTAGAGAATAGAAAATCTCCAGTGATTTTACTTTTTGCAGCAGTTTTTTTGATATATCCTTCAATGTCAGCTCCGTTTTCAGTTCTCAAATTGTTAGAAAATTCGATATCACCTTTTACAACTCCCGAAGAACCTATAACAACATTGTCTGCTGAAACTTTGCCATCAAGATGACCATGAATTTCAACTGTTTCTGCTTCGACACCGCCTGAAATAGAGCCCGTTTCTTTAATAACAATCTCTTTTGAATATACTGGTCCTTTAACTAAACCAGCTACATCTATAGCTCCTGAACTATTTACAGTACCATCAATGCTCACTGTCTCACTAATTAATGATCTTTCTGAGTCTTTTAACGATTTTTTATCACCAAACATAATTTAATTTACAAAATTAGATCATCTAAACCATATTAAAGCAAGTGTTAATTTTTTTAAATTAGGTTCATTTTGGTCCAATTTCTTTATGAATTAAATTAATTGACTGGTGTGTCCTTATAAATTTTACAAGACATCGCTATTCCTAAACCTAGCATTATTGCCAGCATTGAAGATCCTCCATAAGACATAATTGGCAATGGAGCACCTACAATTGGTAAAAGACCAAGAACCATGCCCATATTTACTGCTACATATATAAAGAATGCCGTGGCAAAACTGTAACAATATAGTTTCCCAAAACTACTTCTGGTAACATCTCCTATGTTTATTAATCTAAATATTATTATGCTATAAAGTACTAGTATAAATAGGGAGCCAACAAATCCAAATTCTTCAGAAAATAGGGTAAATATAAAATCCGTATGCTTTTCAGGAAGATAATCTAAGTAACTTTGGGATCCATTTAAGAACCCTTTGCCAAAAATACCACCTGATCCAATGGCTATTTTAGATTGTATTATTTGATATCCTGCTCCTAGTGGGTCTCTGTCAGGATTTAGAAACGTTAAAATTCTTGCCTTCTGGTAAGGTTTTAAAAATGCAATAGCTATAGGTGTTAATGATATAAATAAGATTGATGCGTAAGCGAAAAATTTTACACGTACTCCTGCGAGCCAAGAGACAGTAATTCCTCCTAAAGCTATAAGAATTGAAGTTCCTAAATCTGGTTGAGCAACAACTAACAAAACTGGTGCAACTAATGCTACTACAGGAAGGAATAAAAATTTTATTCTGTTTACATCTTGTGTAGATATTCGATGATAATATTTTGCTAAAAATAAGATTAAACCAATTTTCATTAATTCTGATGGTTGAAGATTCATGAAATAGAAATTAAGCCATCTTTGTGATCCAGAAGAAGTTAGACCAAAATATTTAACTCCTAAAAGTAAAATAAAAAATGAAAGATATAAAAGAGTACTTGTTTGATACCATAATCTAATTTGAAACAAAGATATTACTAAAAACATCAAGAAGAAAACTCCAAATCTTAAAATATGACTTTTGGTATGATAATCAAACTTTCCTCCATCCGTTGAGTACATTGCAAACATGCTTATGATGCCTAATAGTAATATTGATAATACTAAAACATAATCCATAGACATGATTTTATCTCTTAATGTCATTGATGATTGAATTGATCTAGGCTGAAACATTATATTTCTTCCCCACTTAAATTTTTAACATTTTCCCTTAATTGATCTCTTTCTAAAACTTTTTTAATTACTTTTTTTGCAATAGGAGCAGCCGAACCACTTCCGGTTCCTCCATGCTC
Organism: uncultured Pelagibacteraceae bacterium; assembly: GCA_902552185.1. Taxonomy (GTDB): domain Bacteria; phylum Pseudomonadota; class Alphaproteobacteria; order Pelagibacterales; family Pelagibacteraceae; genus Pelagilacustribacter. The sequence goes on from CACDFZ010000002.1 coordinate 66,900, forward strand.
TACGACAACGCTTATTGCATATTTTGGATCAGAATAAGGTGCGAATGCAACAAATAGTGCATGGTCTCGATCTTTATAATCAATATCTTTTTGTTTAATTTCTAGCTCTCTTTGTAATTCTGTAAATCTTTTAATTTGAGAAGACCCAGTTTTTCCAGCAAACATAAATTTTTGATCATTATATCTTGATCTAAAAGATGTTCCTCCCGCTTCGTTAGTTGCCGCAAACATTGCATCTTTCACAAAATTTATGTTTTCTTGATTTCTAAAAAGGGGTTTAAGATCAAAATTTGAAACTAACATATCTATCGGTAAAGGCTCGTTTGGATTTTCATTTTTATATTTAATATACTCTCTTAAATTATTTTTTTTCTCACTTGTAAGAACTCTAGGTTTTATTTCAAATCCACCATTAGCAATTTGAGCGGTCATTAAACATAATTGTAACGGAGTACTTTGAAAATAACCTTGACCTATTCCAGAGTGCAAAGTTTCACCTAAATACCAATTTTTCCCTATAAATTTTCTTTTCCATGCGGTACTTGGAACAACTCCTGTTCTTTCCTCTATGAACCCATCTAAAACTTTTTTTCCCAAACCAAACTTTTTTGCGGTTTCAGACAATCTATCTACACCAAGTAGTCTCGCTACTTCATAAAAATAAACATCGCAAGATCTTTGTATTGCTGATCTCATATTCATAGGGCCGTGACCTTTTTTTTTCCAGCAGTGAAACTTTTCACCATATAACTCTGTTACTCCACTACAATTCAAATATTTTTTGGGATTCCATATACCGTTTTCTAAAGCACTTAATGCAACAATTATTTTAATGGTTGAACCTGGTGGGTATAATCCAGCTATTGCTTTATTATTAAGAGGTTTCTTTTCATTTGAAATTAATTGATTCCAATATTTTTTATCAATTCCATGAACGAAAGAGTTTGGATCATAACTGGGCGAAGAGGCCATTGTTATTATATCACCATTATAGATGTCCATAACACATACGGAAGCTGCTTTATCTTCTAAAACCTCAGAAGTATATTTTTGTACCTCAAGATCTAATGTAGTTCTATAATTCTTCCCCGACTCTCCTGGATCGATTTGAATTTGTTTTATTCTTTTTCCAAAAGCATTAACTTCATAACGTTGAAATCCAACTTTCCCTATAATATCTTTATCTAATTTATTTTCTAATCCAGTTTTTCCAACAGCTATTCCAACTGACATATCTTTCAAATATTCTTTTTTTTGAAGGTCTTTTTGGCTAACTTGAGAAACATAACCAACTAAATGGGCCGTGGATTGATCAGGATATTGTCTAGCAACAGACACGATAGGTTCAACACCGGGTAATTCATGTAAAAACAAATTTATTCGAGAAAACTCTGACCAGGTTAAATTATCTGAAACTATTATCGGCTCCCAAGGTTTTTGTTTAGCAATTTTTCTTTTTAAATAAAATATTCTCTTATCAGAAAGATTAAGCATTGTTTTAAGTCTAAAAAAGAGTGTTTCTAAATTTGGTGAATTTTCGGGTGTTATATGTAATTGATAAACTTTTTCATTAGCTGCGATTTCTTTACCGAAATAGTCTCTAATTATTCCTCTTTGGGGTGCTAATTTCCATTCTCTGAAACGATTTTTGTCTGATAATGTTTTATACTTAGTTGCTTCATTTATTTGTAATGAAACCAGTCTGCCAAAAATTCCACAAAAAACAATTGTTTTAGCGGCAGTCAAAACAAACATTCGTCTGCTTATTAACTTAGATTTGATAACGGTATTTCCTGATCCAAAATTAATCATCTGCTCTCAAGTACATTATTTTTTTATAAAAATTAAATATTGCCCAAATAAATGGGTAAAATAAAAAAGTAAAAAATGCATTATAGGATATATCTACATAAGAAAGTTGCAAATCAGAAAAGTTTAAAATTAAGACTAAGTAAACTAAATTAGAAAAAAATATTGCAAGTATGAAAGTAAACCAATCTGTAAATAAGGACATATTTACAGTAACTTGACGAATGTAAGATGCAACGAAAGAAACAGTTAAGTAAGATATTGAGCTTATTCCCAATGGTAAGCCCATTACAACATCATTAATTATACCTGCAAAGAAAATGTGTCCATTTCCCAAAACGCTAGAGTTTTTTAGCATCCAATAGTAAATAATTATAATTTGTAGGTTAAATGATAAAATTTCAAACATATTACTAAAGTGAGTATCAATCTCACTTATTGATAGGTAATACAAAGTTATTAAGGGAAAAGAATTAATTAAGCTAGATCTTAAATTTTTATATAAAATTGCCATTAAAAATTATCCTTGCTAATATTTATTAATTGAACTGTAACAAAAGAAAGCTGGTTTGGATCAGAAAATAAATTAACTTTAACATCCAATTCATCCATTTCGGTTTTACCTACTGGTATTCCTGGAAGAAATATTCCATCTTTTCCAGATGTAAAAACTGTCAAATTTCCATAGGGTTCATATAAATCTGGCAAATACTCTAGCACTGGTTTGCTCTCACCTTTTCCCGATAAAATAGCCTGGACGGAATCTTCTCCAAAAGTAATAGGTATCCTGCTATTTAGATCGTTTAATAAAAGAACTCTAGAGGATAAATAATTTACCTCAACTATTTTACCTACTAAGTAATTTCCATCTACGACTGGCATGCCTTTGTTTATTCCTGACTTTGATCCTCTATTAATGACAATTGATTTAAGAAATGGACTGTCTTTATCAAGAAGAACTTTGGCCAAAATACTCTTTCCTTTAATTTTTACATCTGACTCTAGTATCCTTCTTAAACTATCATTTTGATTTTTAAGAAATTCAACTTGAAATTCTTTATTTTTTAAATTTTCAAGTTCCGCTTTTAAGTCTTTATTTTCTTTTATTGCAAAAGTAGTTTCTTTAATTTTGTCATTGATTTTTGGTAATAATTTGATAGGTGCGGTTGAGATATTTGTTATTCTATAAATCCCGTCATTTATTAAAATTTTTGTAAATTTTATAAATTTAAATTGATAGGTGTCTAAAAGAAATATTATTGTTGCTAAAATTAACAAAAATATTAAAGAAAATTTTTGTCTTGCTCCTTTTTTTAAAAGAGCCGATCTAATAGCTATTCCAAAATCATCTCTGCTTGAGGACATTTTTTTCTTTGTCCATTAATATTCAGATAACATTGTAGAAAATAGTTCTTCATTTTCTAGTGCTTTTCCAGTTCCAACTGCAACACATGATAATGGATCATCTGCAATCGTTACTGGTAGCCCTGTATCTTTTGAAATTAATTTATCAATATTTCTTAATAAAGCCCCACCGCCTGTTAATACAAGACCCATATCAACTAAGTCCGCTGACAGTTCCGGAGGAGTATTTTCAAGAGCTTCCTTTATACCTGCTAGCATTTGATTTAATATAGGCATTAAGGCCTCACAAGCATCTTCCTCGGTTAATGATATTTCTTTTGGTGTTCCAGATCTGATGTCTCTACCTTTCATTAAAAAAGTGTTGGTTCCAGTCGGAACTGCAGTTCCTATTTCTTTTTTAATTTTTTCAGCTGTTGAATCACCGATTAATAAATTAAATTTTTTCCTCATATAATTTATTATTGATCCATCCATAGCATCTCCTGCTACTCTTAAAGATTTTGAATATACAACGCCACCTAAAGACATAACTGCTATTTCTGTTGTTCCACCACCAATGTCTACTACCATTGAGCCAGTAGCTTCTGATATTGGAAGACCAGCTCCTATAGCTGCCGCTATTGGTTCCTCTATTAATTGAACTTTTCTTGCCCCTGCAGCAAGTGCCGAGTCTTGAATAGCTTTTCTTTCTACTGGAGTTGATCCAGTTGGCACACAAATTAATATCCTAGGATTAGCAAAAGCTGTTTTTTTATGCACTTTTTTAATAAAGTGTTTAATCATTTCCTCTGTGACAACGAAATCAGCAATTACTCCATCTTTAAGCGGCCTAATAGCTGCTATGTTACCTGGGGTTCTACCCAACATCGTTTTAGCTTCATCACCCACGGCTAAAACTGATTTTTTTCCCCCATCTGTTATTACTGCCACAACTGAAGGTTCGTTTAGAACTACTCCTTGACTTTTTAAAACTACTAAAGTGTTTGCTGTGCCTAGATCTATAGCCATATCTTGTGACCACATTCCAGACAATCCTGATAATGATTTAAATAGTGCCATCTTTTTCCCTTATATATTTTGAACCACTCAAGTCCATTGGTTCTGGAGCGGTTTTTTTTCTTTTGATTATTAGTTTATTGAGCGCATTCAAATATGCGTCTGCCGAAGCAACCAATGTATCTGTGTTAGCAGCTTGTCCGACTGTTGTTTTTCCGTTTTCCTCAATTCTTACACTTACAGTAGCTTGCGCATCTGTTCCTTCCGTAACTGCGTGAACATTATATAACTGTAAATTTACCTCGTGTGGGTATAATTTTTTAATACATTTAAATATAGCATCAACTGGTCCATCGCCTGATTCTGTTGCCTCTTTAACATCTCCCATAACTTCTAATTTCATTACTGCTTTCTGTGGCTCACCAGTGCCAGCATAAACTTTTAAAGATTTTAGTTTAATTACATTATCCTCTTTAATTAAACTGTCATCAACAAGAGCAGCGATGTCTTCATCATAAACATGTTTCTTTTTATCAGCTAAAACTTTAAATTTTCCAAAAGCGATATCTATTATGTCATCAGTAACATCAACATAACCCATGTCTGATAGTTTATCTCTAAAAGCGTGTCTACCAGAGTGTTTTCCCATTACTAATGATGTTTTCTTAACTCCAACGCTCTCCGGAGTCATTATCTCATAAGTATTTCTATTTTTTAACATTCCATCCTGGTGTATTCCTGACTCGTGGGCAAATGCATTTTTTCCAACTACTGCTTTATTAAACTGCACAGGAAAGCCAGTTGCATTCGAAACTATTTTTGACGCTTTGCTTAAAAGCTGAGTATTTATTCCTGTAGTGTAAGGCATTAAATCATTTCTAGTTCTCATTGCCATTACAACTTCTTCTAAAGCTGCGTTACCTGCTCGTTCACCTATTCCATTAATTGTACACTCAATTTGTCGAGCCCCCGCCATCACTCCAGCTAAAGAATTAGCTACAGCTAATCCTAGATCATTATGGCAATGAGTAGATAAAATAGCTTTATCAATATTTGGAACTTTGTTAATTAGAGTTTCAATTATCTTTTTGAATTCAGAAGGTACTGAATAGCCAACTGTATCAGGAATATTAATTGTTTTAGCTCCACATTTTATAGCAAGCTCTACAGATTTACACATAAAATCTAGATCTGTTCTTGTTCCATCTTCACATGACCACTCAACATCATCTGTAAACTTACTAGCATACGTAACACTTTCTTTAATTAGTCCTAAAACTTCTTCAGGGGATTTATTAAGTTTATGCTTCATATGTAGTGGGCTTGTGGAAATAAAAGTATGGATTCTGAATCTCTTCGCGTGTTTAAGTGAGTCTTTGCAAGCATCTATATCTTTTTTTGTAGCTCGTGAAAGTCCTGCGGGAATTGATTTTTTTAAAACTTTGCTTATCTCTGTAACTGCTTCAAAATCTCCAGGAGAAGCAATAGGAAAACCTGCCTCGATCACATCAATTCCTAGTTCATCAAAACATCTAGCTATTTGAATTTTTTCTTCTAAGCTCATTGTTGCGCCTGGTGATTGTTCACCATCACGCATTGTTGTATCGAAAATTATAATTCTGTTTTTGTCACTCATAAACTGAAAAACATATTACAAGCAAAACGAGAATATGCAAATACTTATAGTTAAAACTTGGAAAATCTAGTTCAGAATGGGCTAATTTTTGTCTTTGTCGACCAATTTGTTTTTTCCAATCCATGGCATCATGGCCCTAAGGTCCTTACCTACTTTTTCTATAGGATGTTCAGCTAAATCTTTTCTCATTTTAAGAAAATTCTTTTGACCAGATTTATGTTCCTCCATCCATTGTTTTGTAAATTTACCTGATTGTATGTCTTTTAATACTTCTCTCATTTTTTCTTTCGTTTTTGAATCTACTATTCTTTTGCCAGAAACATACTCCCCGTATTCAGCTGTGTTAGAAATTGAATAATTCATATTAGCTATTCCACCTTCATAAATTAAATCTACAATTAGTTTTACTTCGTGAAGAGTTTCGAAGTATGCCATTTCAGGTGGATAACCTGCTTCGGTTAATGTTTCAAAACCATTTTTAATTAATTCAACTAAGCCGCCACATAAAACTGTTTGTTCACCGAATAAGTCGGTTTCGCACTCATCTTTAAAAGTCGTTTCGATTATACCGGCCTTACCTCCACCTACAGCTGAAGCATAAGACAAAGCTAATTCTTTTGCTTTTCCTGAACTATCTTTATGTACTGCCATTAAACATGGAACACCTCCACCTTTTTGGTATTCGCTTCTTACCGTATGGCCAGGTCCCTTAGGAGCAACCATGAATACGTCTAAATCTTTTCTTGCTTTAATCAAATCAAAATGAATATTTAATCCATGCGCAAAAGCTAAACTTGTTCCCTCTCTCATTCTTTGTTCTATATGATTTTTATAAATTTCTGATTGAAGTTCATCCGGAGTTAACATCATCACCACGTCAGCCCAAGCAGCTGCATCAGAAAGTGACATTACTTTTAAACCAGCGCTCTCGGCTTTTTTAATACTTGAAGACCCTTCTCTTAAAGCTACAACAACTTCTTTCACCCCACTATCTTTAAGGTTAAGCGCGTGAGCATGACCTTGGCTTCCATAACCAAAAATAGCAACTTTTTTATTTTTAATCAGGTCTTTTTTTGTATCTTTATCGTAATAAGTTTTCATATTTAATTAAAAATTTTTGGTCCTTTCGTCATAGCAACAGCGCCTGTTCTAGAAGTGCTTATAAGGCCTAATCTTTTTAAATCAATAGCTAATTTATCAATTTCTGCTCTTAAAGCTGTTACTTGAATTACAAAAGACTTGTTAGTTTTGTCTAAAACAACAGGATTGAATTTTTTGCATATTTTTTTTATTTTTTCTTGCTTTTTCGCATTAGCAAGCATTTTGAACAATGCAAGCTCTCTAAATAAAATATCTTTTTCACCACGTTTAAAGTCAGCAACTTTATGAACTGGAACCAATTTTTTTAGTTGTAAATTAATTTGTTCTATAACTTGAGGTGTTCCCTCAGTTACAATAGTAATTCTAGATATATGTTTTTTTTTATCTACTTCAGCCACTGCTAAAGATTCAATGTTGTAACCCCTGCCAGAAAATAATCCAGCTATTCTAGCGAGAACACCAGCTTCATTGTCTACCCAAACAACAATGATATGACGCTCTGTTTTTCCAATTTTACCAGGTACACTATACGCTGATTTTGATTTTGCCATTAAACTAAAATCTTTCCTTCATCAGAAATTTCTTCCTCTTCTTCAGGTCCTAAAATCATTTGATTATGTGGTTTGCCAGAAGGTATCATTGGAAAACAATTTTCAGCTTTATCAACCAAACAATCGAAAATTACTGGTCTGTCTATATTAACCATCTCTTTTATTTTTTCGTCCAGCTCATCAGGAGTTTTTGCTCTCATTCCAACGCATCCATATGACTCAGCAAGTTTTACAAAGTCAGGTAGTGCAGCGGTATAACTTTCAGAATAGTTTTTTTCATGCAACAATTCTTGCCATTGTCTGACCATTCCCATGTATTCGTTGTTTAAAATGAATATTTTAATTGGCAACTTATATTGCACTGCTGTAGACATTTCTTGCATCGTCATTAAAACTGAAGCTTCCCCAGCTATATCTACTACTAATTTGCCAGGATTGGCTATTTGAACACCAATTGCGGCTGGTAAACCATAGCCCATAGTACCTAATCCTCCAGAGGTCATCCATCTGTTAGGTTTATTGAACTTATAATGTTGTGCAGCCCACATCTGATGTTGACCAACCTCAGTTGTAACAAATGTGTCTTTGTCTTTTGTTAACTCATATAATCTTTGCACTGCATGTTGTGGTTTAATTATTTTGTTACTATTAATAAAGTTAAGAGACTTTTTTTCTCTCCATTTTTCAATTGTGCTCCACCATTTCGATGTTTTCTGTTTGTTAGAGCTTAAAAAATTTTTATTTTTTTCTTTAAATCGTTTTATTAATGATTTTAAAAACTCAGAAACATCACTCACAATCGCTAAGTCAACTTTTATATTTTTTCCTATAGAGGATGGATCAATATCAACGTGTATTTTCTTTGATCCAGGAGAAAACTCATCAACCTTGCCGGTAATTCTGTCATCAAATCTTGCACCAATGTTAATCATTAAATCACAATCATGCATGGCGTTATTAGCTTCAAATGTTCCATGCATACCCAACATTCCTAAAAATTGTGGATCATCTCCAGGGTAAGCACCGAGTCCTTGCAATGTTGAAGTGATTGGAAAACCTGTTAAAGATATTAATTCTCTTAAATATTCGCTGGCTTGAGGCCCAGAATTAATCACTCCTCCCCCAGTATAGAAAATTGGTTTTGAGGATTTTTTTAATAAATCAATAAATTTATCTAATTCATTGTTTGAAATTTTATGTGTAGCTCTGCCATTAAGTTTTTTCTTAAGAGTGCTTTTAGAAAAACTATATTTCCCTTTTTTGAATTGAATGTCTTTTGGAATATCAACTAATACCGGACCGGGTCTCCCCGTTGTGGCTACCTCAAAGGCTAAATGTAAAACTCTCGCTAGATCATTAACATCTTTAACCAACCAATTATGTTTTGTGCAAGGACGAGTAATGCCAGTCGTATCACATTCTTGAAAGGCATCTGTGCCAATTAAATGTGTTGGTACTTGTCCTGAGATACAAACTAAAGGGACCGAGTCCATATAAGCATCTGTTAAAGCTGTAACAGCATTAGTTGCGCCAGGACCAGAGGTAACTAATAAGATGCCTGGTTTACCACTTGATCTAGCATAGCCTTCAGCAGCATGTCCAGCACCTTGTTCATGTCTCGCTAAAATATGTTTAATTGATTTGTGATTTTTCAGTTCATCATAAATTGGAAGAACAGCCCCGCCAGGATAACCAAAAATATAATCAACTTTTTGATCCTCTAAGGCTTTAAAAACAATTTCTGCACCAGTAAATAATTTAGGCATTTATACAATCTACCGGAGAATCTCTTTTGGTCAAGTTTTAGCTAACAAGATTTAAAATTTTTTTTAAAAGAATAGAAGAATTACTTGAATATATCATATGCCAATCACTCATATGAGCTCTGGACCAAGTTTTTTGTCTTTTAGCATATTGTCTCGTTTTTATGTTCATTAGTTCTATGAGATTTTTTTGGTCTAATTCTCCGCTCAAAAATCTTTGAATTTCTTGGACTCCAATTATCTTATTGGGTGATAATGATTTTTTTAGCCTTTTTTTCTTAAACTTTATGACTTCATTAATACACTTTTTTTCAATCATAGATTTAGTCCTCAACTCAATACTTTTTAGCAGTTGATTTTTTGGTGTATTAATAAAAAATTTATTAAAGGCGTAATTTTTAAATAAGGGTTTTGTTTTTTTTGCCCACTGGTAAATTGATTTTTTTGTAAATTTTTTAACCTCATATGCTCTAAGCGTTCTTTGTGTGTCAGATGGGGAAATTTTATTTCTTGAAATAGGGTCTAGTTTAATTAATTTTTTGTAAAACTCTTTCTGACCTATTTTTTTATGAAGATTCCTTATGCTATTCCTATCAGAAAATTTAATATTTGGTATTTTGCTTATACCATCAGTTATTGCTTTAAAGTATAGACCAGTTCCCCCTACTAGTATTGGAACTTTATCTTTTTTAACTATTTGATTAATTTTATCTGAAGCAAGTTTAAGCCATTTTCCTGTAGAAAAAACAGCTCCAGAAGATTGAAATCCATATAAATGATGTTTTGCTAATTTTAATTCATTTTTACTTGGTCTGGACGATAAAATTTGAAAATCTTTATATACTTGCATACTATCTGCATTAATAATTTCACCGTTAATTCTTTTTGCTAATTTGATTGCTATTTTTGTTTTACCTGATGCAGTTGGACCAGCTAATAAAATAATTTTTTTTTTCAAAACTATTTGAGTTTTACGCCAAGGTATCTTCGTTGATTATTATTATTGATGATTGTTAGATATAAAGGTTGTCCTTTATCTTTAACTTTTTTAATTAAATTATCTAAGTTATCAATTTTTTGTATCGGTTTTTTTTGAATTTCAATTATCACATCATTTACATTTAATAAACCTACTACAGGGCTTCTCTTAGATATCTCCACGATGACTGCTCCCTTTAAAGTTTTATTTAAATTTCTTGTCTTAATATCATTTGAGTTTAAATCTCTTACAGTTATTTTTAATGTGTCTACATCTAATTCTTTGGTTTTTTTGGGTAATTCAGCTTTCTTTTCTTTAAACTCACTCGAAGACTCAAGTCTGCCTAGAGTAAGTCTTTTATCGATCATCTTTTTATTTCTCCAAATTTTAAGCGTAACACTTTTTCCGACATCAGTGCTTGCAACTACCTTAGGAAGTTTTCTCATTGTATCAATTTTTTTTCCATCAAACTCCAAAATGATGTCTCCAGCTTTTATACCTGCTTTGTCTGCGGGACTTTTTTCTCCTACACTTGCAACTAATGCTCCAGATGGTTTTTTTAAATTTTCTACTTCTGCTATTTCTTTGGTGACTTCTTGAATTCTAACTCCAAGCCAACCTCTTCTTGTTTCACCATATTTTATTAATTGATCAATAATGTTTGAGGCAGCGTTTGCTGGGATTGCAAAACCAATTCCGATTGATCCAGCTTGACCGGGAGCAATTATAGCTGTGTTAATTCCAATTACTTCACCCTTTAAATTAAAAAGAGGACCTCCAGAGTTTCCCTGATTTATCGATGCATCTGTTTGAATAAAATCATCGTAACGTGTTAAGTTAATATCTCTATTTCTTGCTGAGATAATTCCTGAAGTTACAGTGCCACCTAAACCAAAAGGATTTCCAATTGCCACAACCCAGTCTCCAACTCTTGCTTTATCAGAGTCACCAAACTCCACAACTTCAAAATCATTTTTGCTATCTTTAATTTTTAAAACAGCAACATCTGCGTAAGGATCTGAACCTAAAACTTCTGCTTTATATTCCTTATCACCAATCCGCACGATTATATCCTCAGCATTGGCGATAACATGATTATTTGTTACCACAACACCTTCTTTTTTTATAATAAAGCCAGATCCCAAAGATGAGGCTTTTCGTTCAGTTGGTCTTTGAAATTCTTTAAACATATCCTCAAAAGGTGATCCTGGAGGAAATTGGAAAGGAAATTGATTGTTATTTGTTGTACGAATTGTTTGTGTAGTTGAAATGTTAACCACTGATGGCATGAGTTTTTCAGCTAAATCGGCAAAAGAGTCTGGTCTAGTATTTGCACTTATATTACTAGAAAAAGAAGAAATTAATAAAACTATAATAAGTTTTTTAAATATTCTCATTTAGTGCCTCATATACCAAATTATTACAAATCCTATTAATAAGAAAAAAATGCCTGAATATCTTAACTTATTTTCAGACATAGTTTCTATGATTTTTAACATATTTTTTATTCTTGACGGAAACATGGCAAGTAAAAGACCTTCTACAAAAAAAAGTAATCCTATAGCCGTAATAAGATCACTCATATTTTAGATTAGTTTTTTTTAATTAGACCAGATTTTCCAAAAAATTTAAAGAAATCACTGTCTGGTGAAAGTATTAAAGATGTGTCTCCGCCTATAAGAGATTTTTCATAAGATTGCATCGCTCTGTAAAAACTGAAGAATTGCGGGTCCTTGCCAAAAGCATCTGCAAATATTTTATTTCTTTGGCCATCTCCCTCACCTTTCATAATTTCTGATTTCTTCTTAGCGTTTGCTAGAATTACTGTTACCTCTTTATCTGCTGTAGATTTAATTCTCGTAGCTATCTCAGCTCCTTGGGCTCTAAATTCTTTTGCTTCTCTCTGTCTTTCAGTTTGCATTCGAGCATAAATTGCTTCACTGTTTGCTTGTGGTAAGTCAGCTCTTTTAATTCTTACGTCAACAATCTCTATTCCAAAATTTTTAGCCTCAGTGTTTACATCGTTCTGGATGATTGACATTTGTTTAGCTCTATCTTTTGATAATAGAGTGGCAAGTTCTTGTTTACCTAAAACACCTCTTATTCTTGAATTAATAATAGTGGCAAGTCTTTGTCTAGCAACTCTCTCGTTACCAACTGAAATGTAAAACTTTAGTGGATCAACAATTTTAAATCTAGCAATCGCATCAACTATTAATCTTTTTTGATCTGCAGCTATTACTTCTTCCGGTGGGTTATCTAAATTTAAAACTCTTTTGTCTAAGTATGCAACGTTTTGGATAAACGGCAATTTAAAATTTAAACCTGATTTATTCACAATTTTTTTAGGATCACCAAATTGTAGAACGATAGCCTGGTTAATCTCTTGAACAATAAAAATTGATTGAAAAGCAGTTATTCCTAAAACAACAATAAATGGTATAAAAAATTTAGACACTTTCATTAACTACCGCTCTTCTTTTTAATTTCTGGTAAAGGTAAGTAAGGCACTACCCCTGAACCTGATTCTTTATCGATTATAACTTTATCTATATCTGCTAAAACTTTTTCCATGGTCTCAAGAAACATTCTTTCTTGAGTTACTTGTTTTGCGTTTCTGTATTCACCATAAATTGCTAAAAATCTGGAAGCTTCACCCTCAGCAGTTGCTACAACTTCTTTTTTATATGCCTCAGCTTCTTGTAATATTTTTTCTGCATCTCCTCGAGCTCTTGGAATTACATCGTTAGCATAAGCTTCTGCTTCGTTTTTTGATCTTTCTTTATCCGCTCTAGCTGCTTGTACATCTCTAAATGCATCGATAACTTGGCTTGGCGGGTCGGCTTTTTGTGTTTGAACTTGAGTGATTTGAATACCAGATCCATACTCATCTAAAATATTTTGAGTAATTTCCTGCACTTCAATTTCTATGTTAGATCTTCCTTCAGTTAAAATTGATTGAATTTCACTCTTCGCTATAACCTCTCTCATTGCTGTTTCGGAAGTAGCTTTTACAGTTTCAACTGGACTTTGAATATTGAATAAAAATTTGCCAGCGTCTTTGATTACCCAGAAAACAGAATAGTTAATATCTACAATATTTTCGTCTCCAGTTAACATTAAGCTTTCTTCAGGAACTTCTCCAACACCTGAAGATCTTCCACTGTCGCTAGCTCCTCGAAAGCCAACATCTATTCTATTAACTTTTGTTACTTTTGGCTTAAGGACTCTCTCAACTGGGAAAGGTAAATGATAATTCAATCCAGGTTGTGTTGTATTTACAAATTTCCCAAATCTTAAAACTACTCCTTGTTCATCTGGTAACACTCTGTAAAGACCGCTTAAAACCCAGATCACCAATAAAATTATTAAACCCAAAACTATTGGTTTGCCACCGCCTGATTTTCCACCAGGCATAAATCTATTTATCTTGTTCTGAATATTTCTAATGAGTTCATCTATATTTGGCGGTTCTCTTCTTGATCCTGAGCCATTTCCGCTCCCACCAGTTGGGCCTGAAGACCCCCACGGTGATTGATTTTTAAATATACTTCCTATTAAACTCATGACACTTTATATAGTGACTTTTATTGTAAAAACAAGTTAAGTAATAGCGATATTATGACCAGAATATATGAACATTATGAGTAAAAAACCACCTCCTAAGCAATTTGTTAAGACTCCAATCAGTGGAACAAAATACACATTGTTAATTTCAAGCGCAAAAGGCGGAGTTGGTAAATCCACAGTTGCAGTCAACTTAGCTTTTGCTTTACAAAAATTAGGATTAAAGATTGGAATTCTCGACGCGGACGTTTACGGACCTTCTTTGCCAAAATTAATTAATTTAAATGAAAAGCCAAAAACTGAAGATGGTAATAAAATTATTCCAATTGAAAAATACAATGCTCAATGTATGTCAATGGGTTTTTTAGTTGACGAACAAACACCAATGATATGGCGAGGACCAATGGTGATCAGTGCTATAAAAACAATGACACAAAAAGTGTTATGGAAAGACAGAGATGTTATCATCATAGATATGCCGCCAGGCACCGGTGATACTCAGTTAACATTTGCTCAAGAAGTAAAAGTTGATGGTGCTATAATTGTCTCTACTCCACAAGATTTAGCCCTTCTTGACGTAAAAAGAGGGATACAAATGTTTGAAAAGACTGGCGTTAAAATTTTAGGCTTAATAGATAATATGAGTTTTTTTAAAGGAGATGATGGAAAAGAATATAAAATATTTGGGGAAGGTGGAGTAGTGAAAACAGCAAAAGAATTTAATAAAGAATTTTTAGGTCATCTTCCATTAAATCAAGATTTGAGAAATTCAGCTGATATTGGAGATCCTCTTACTCATTCTCAACCTGATCATGAAGTTTCAAAAATATTTAAGAATATAGCTGAAAAAATTAAACAAGCTTTTCTTTAAATTCAAAAGAACTCATTAACTCATTCCACTCTCTCTTAGATAGACCTGAGTCTTCATAAGAAACTTTTTTACCTTTTGCCATTTGTTGAATTACTTTTTTACCTTTAGCAGAGACATGTACCGCTCCAACTCTATAATCTAAGAAAGCTGAATGAGTAATGGGAACCCATTTTTTTACAGTCTCTAGCATAGTTTCTGCATAAACTCTGATTTCATACTGAGCATGACTATCAGCCCTAAGAAATAAAAAGTTTAACAAATTTAATAAATCCGTTTTCCAATACCATTGAGTATATGAATTTAAAGTTAAGTTCATTCTTGCAAGTTCTCTTGCCAAACCTGCTTTGCCCTCATCAATTGTAGTTCCGTCAAATCTTTCGTTAAGCATTTTTTCATAATTGTCGTAAGTTCTTGTCGCATCATCTTTTAAAATTTTTAACACTTCATCTGCTTGATCACCTGTAATTAGATCTCCTCTTCCTTGTCTATTAGAAGTTGACTGAGCTGAGAGTTGTTCTTTTGCAGGAATATAAAATTCTTTATCTAAAATAGAGTATCTTGCTGAATATTCATTTACGTTAGCAGTTCTGTGTCGTATCCATTGTCTGGCGATAAAGATTGGAAGTTTAACATGGTATTTTATTTCACACATTTCGAATGGAGTTGAATGCCAATGTCTCATTAAATATTTTATTAAACCTTCGTCAGTTGAAACTTTTTTAGTTCCTTTGCCATATGAAACTCTAGCTGATTGCACTATTGATGTATCATCACCCATGTAATCAATCACTCTTACAAAACCATGGTCTAAAACAGGTAAAGCTTCATAAAGAATTTTTTCTAATTCTGGTGAAGTAACTCTTTTCGTTTGATTTTTTTGGGACTGTTGATCAGCTATTTCTTGATTTTGTTCTTTCGTTAGTTTCATTTTGAATAAAGTTATTGAATCTCTAAAAAAGAGTTTTATATTATAAATGTTGGTTTTCCAACTATGACGATAAACGAATCTCGTAATAAACATTGCGGACGTGGGGGCAGTACCCACCACCTCCACCATTTACAACTTGAGGGGGTGAATTAGGCTCGACGGGTGTCTAAAAGTTTTTCTTTCGTTCGAGATAGTTCCGACGTAACGGGCTAATTATAAATGCAAATAATAAATTTGCACTTGCTGCTTAATTAACTTGTTAATTAAGTGAACGGGGTTTGGGGCACCTGGCAACAGAACGCCCCTTTACCAACGGAAACTGTTAATCCAATTGAAATATCAAATTAGGAACAGCACGAAGTTTTACACGAAGTTTACACGAAGTTTGAAGTCTAGTTCCGAACCGTTACAGTCGCATTTGCGTGTATAACGATCTTTATATTATTTTTTATCTTTGAATACTGGGATTATTTCTTCAAAAGAATTTGGTGTAATGCCTAATGAATCCCATTCTTCTTGCTTTACATAAAGATGTTTGTAAATTTTTCCTGTTGATAGAGTTGCATCTTCACACCACTGTTTGAGTCTTTCAATTTTTCTGGGATCATCCAAATTTTCTGCACCTTTTGTTTCTACAATAAATCTCTCACCGTTATTTAAATGAATTACAAAATCAGGATAATAATTACTTATGCCTCCCTCGTGATTTATATAAGTCATTTTAAAGTTTAACTGCATATAATTTTTTATGAATTTTTTTACATCGATTGCAGCATCTAAAAAACCTGCAAATAATAACTCAAAATGACTGTCACCTACTATTTTATTGAATACAGTTTTCTTAGCAGGAAGATATTCTTTTGTTTTAGGTATACTAAAAGTTTTTTGATTACTTACTTTTATATAATTTTGCACTTCTGTGCTTCCTGTATCAACTACAGTTAGTTTGTTGATGTATTTTTTAAAAGTTTCTCTTATTATTAATCTAACATTAGTCTCACTTAAATTCCTTGCTATATTTGGATTTTCTAATTCTACTTTTTCTGCAAATAATTTTTCTTGTAAAAATTCTTTTATTTTTCCATATAAAATATCTTGTCCTCCATAAAGTCTAAGTTCAGTCATAATAGTTTTGGTAAAAAATGAAATTATTGAGGTTGCGTTTATATTTATATCATCCCTCATTTTTACCTCTTTAACTACTTTGTCATCAATAATTTCTCTAAAAAGAATATTTTTTTGTTCTTCCGCAGTAAATTTTTTAATTTTAGCAGGATCAAATTTGAACTCACCTACATTTAGTTCTTCTAAATTTTTATATTCGCGAGAAATCCTTGGAGACAAAACTGGTATTTCAATGTCAAGTTCTTCAATATTTTTCTTTTTATCAATTTCAATAATTGTTGGACCAGATGGTTCTGAATCTCTACCCATTGATTTTTTTTCTAAAATGACTCCTTCAGATTTTATGCTTTCAACAAAATCTAAAAATGCCTCTGTGCCAACAACATTTAATTCTTCAGTAATATTTTGACCAAAGTACATTCTTCGCAAACCTCTTCCTAATGCTTGTTCAGGCAATATATTTGATGTTGCGCTAAAGGGTCTCAAACCAACTACGGTAGTAACATTTTTAACATCCCAGCCTTCCTTTAGCATGAGAACAGATACAATTGCTTTAATCTTGTTATTATCACTATCAACTTTATTTGCTAACTCTCTTAAAATTTGAAGTTCTTTCTGACTTTTAGAGGAATTTCCTTCATCAATCTTTCCCTCTTTATTTGTGTGGATTACAAATGTGCTTTTTTTTAAAATTGGATAAGTATTTTCTAAATACCCTTTAACATCATCACAATTTTTTGTGTCATCAACCATAATAAATAAAAGTGCTTTCTTACCTAACTTTTTATGATTATTGTAATCCTGCTCCCAAACAGTAAAACCTAAATCAATATAATCTCTATATCTTTCAGAAAATTTAGATGAAGTTTTTTCCTCTAATTTTCCTCTGCTTGCTTCATCGGGTAATATAGGTGATTTAACAACTTTTTGCGCAATCGCCTCAACTAGTGGATAATCTGAAACAGTTTGAATAAAGATATGACCATTTTGATGCTTTGGAGTTGCCGTTACGTCGATTTGTAATTGAAGTTTTGAATTTTTTTGAATTAGATTGTTATTAATATTTTCTATTGTTTTATTCCATGCAAGTTTTTTATCATGAACATGATGCGCCTCATCATTTAATACCACTAAATCATCAAGATTTTTTATAACATCTCTAACTAGAACTTTATTATCAGATATTTTTACAACAGGTTTTTCACCTAAAAAATAATCGATAGAATTGTTTTCGTCTATTTTTTCTGCTCTAGTTACAAATCTTTGTATGTTAGTGAGAAAAATATTTCCATTTCTTGATAAAGAACCTACATTATCTTGAATATGAACTTTTGGATAAAAATTCCAATTTTTACCATCGTACTGATTAGGTGGAATTATAGGATCTTTATTAAATATACTCAGACCTTCAATGTCTACTTTTAATCTATCCAATACAATAGTGTTTGGCGCTAAAATAAGAAAATTTTTTGAGAGTTCAGAATTTTCATTAAATTCTTTATTAAAAAAACACCAAGCAATTAATAAAGATAATACTTTTGTTTTTCCTGAACCAGTTGCTTGTTTAATTACTAAACGTAACCAATTTTCCTCAAACATTGAGTCAACGAGTATATTTGATGAGTCATATTTCAATAGTTCTGATGGCGATCTAATTTTTTGGTTCTCATAAAGGTAAATAATTGTCTCCACTGACTCTCTTTGAGCAAAGTAATATTGAAATCCATTAGGATGTTCAGAATTAAACCAATAGTTTAATAACGACTTAGATGTTTCGGTTATATTTGGATAACCCTCTTTTCTCCATTCATTTACTTCTTTACGAATTTTATTAACAAGTGGTGGAAGCAGTTTGTCTCTACCTTTTTCACCTAATGCATCATTACCTGGAAACCATCTTAATTCTGGTTCAATAATCTCAAATGGGTTTTTAGGAAATTCTTTATTAAGTCCCATTATAATTTTACCTCTAGAACTTTCATTGTATCATTTCCAAAAATATCAACTACTTTTACAGCAACTTTTGTTTTGCCTGATAATATTTCTTTCTCTGAAGATTTTAATTCTAACTTTTTATCTACTTCGTTTGATCTGAATGCCTGCCACTCATTTTCAAAAATATAATTACCAGTCCATTCTTCCTCAATTTTTCCATCACTTGTTTTAAATTTTATGATCTCTGGTTTTGACTCATAATCAAAGTCAACAGACCAATAATCTATCCAATCGTGCCATTTTTTTGTAAGAATATTTTCTTTTATAACTCCATTCTTATCTTTCTTTTTTTCTAATATTTGT
The DNA here is from genome assembly GCA_902552185.1 of uncultured Pelagibacteraceae bacterium. GTDB lineage: Bacteria > Pseudomonadota > Alphaproteobacteria > Pelagibacterales > Pelagibacteraceae > Pelagilacustribacter. Next base: position 85,889 of record CACDFZ010000002.1, read on the forward strand.
CCATTCTCAACAACTATTTTTGATTTTCCAGGTGAAAGATTTTCATCAATATTTATATTATCTTCATTATAAAATACGGCAAAGTCAGTCAGTTCTATTGATAGTTTTTTTCCTTTGAATTTTGGTTTAAATTCAATATAGGCAACGTCATGAAATTTCACCTCATCCCTTGAAACTATCCTTTTATCAAACACCTCCATTGGAATTTGTTTATACGCAAGACTAATACCTTTTATTTTTGCTTCCTCTTGAATAGTTGGAAAGAGACCCATTTCATATTCAAAACCTAAAATATCTACATTTGTAATTTTGTTTTTTAAACATTCATCTATTACTTCTTCAACATGGTTTCTTGAGAGAGGTTGATTTATTGGACCAATTGATACAAAATTATTATTTTTTTTTCCATGTATAGTTTTAAACCCATTAATTTCAACTGACTTATATGCTTCTAATATAAGTTTTTTAAACTCATATTCTTTTTTTTTTTTAATTTGAATTTTAATTTCATCTCTTTCAGTTTTACCATCATATATATAATGTTGCCTTTGGTATTTTCCTAAATTAAGTATTTCAAATGGTCTCCAGTTTTTTTCATTTTTCTTAAGATCTCTTTGAACTTGAATCATTCTTTTTCTAATCGTGTGAATAGAAAATTTTCCCAGATCTGAACAAATCCATTTCCTATTATTTTTTTCTGCTACTTCTGCAAGTACTCCAGAACCAGCAAAAAAATCACATATTAAATCATTTTCATTAGATGAAGATAAAATAATTCTTTCCAATAAAGAGGAGGGTTTCTCAGTTGGATATCTAGGAGAGGATACTCTTTTAATTTCATCCCATAAGTTATAAATTGGAGCGCCCTCATCATCATTTGGTCTTAATTTTCTAAATGGCGCACCACTCGAACTCCATCCGAGATTTCCTTTTTTGTCTAATTCCTCAAGATTTTTTTTTTCAAGTCTCCATCCCCATTGGGGTGGAGTAAAACCTTTATACTCATAAACTAGTGTTGGTCTTGGACCTACTGATTTGGACCTAAGTATTGGACCAGGATAATATCTGCCATACTTATCTTCTTTATTATATTTTTCCAATAATTCATCTTCTGAGAGTTTTTTTTTAACTCTTGCAATTTCTAAATTATAATTTTTTGTCTTTGAAAAAACTAGAATTGTATCTGTTGCGACTCCAAAGTGTCTTTCTTTAAATTGAGAACCTTTGGGATTATTTGTTCTTTTCCAAATTATTTCATTGATAAAATTTTCTTTTCCAAAAACTTCTTCAAGTATCAATCTTAAGGATGCATTAAGTCTGTAATCACAATGTATATAAATTAAACCGGTTTCAGCAAGCAAGTCTTTCATTAATTTGATTCTTTCGAATATCATTGCAAGAAAAGAATCTTCTCCTCTTCCCCATGTATCTCTGTAAGCAATTTGTTCTAATATATTTGGTTTTTTTTCGTATGAGGTTTCACCTATTTCTACGTTCATAGAAAAATCTGCCCCAACATCAAAAGGAGGGTCAATATATATAAGTTTAATTCCACCTTGCTTTTCAATTTCATCTCGCATTACCCCATTTTTTAAAGAGGAGAGGATATATTTATTGTCACCCCAAATTAACTTATTTGTCCAACCGCTTTCTTTTTTTCCTCCAAATAAAGAACCTTGTGCTATTTTAACCTTCTCTGTCCTTGGTTCATCAACTTGTTCTATTATTTGAAATGGCAAATCTATATTTGTAACATCATCTGATTTGCCATTCCAATTTAGTTCAACTTGCTTATTTTGATCAAATAATAAAAATCTATATTTTTCAGGTAAATTCTTACCCTCCTCTATGAGTTTTACTACATCTCTTTTTTCATTATCTGTTAATTTCATAGTTATATTAAGAATAGCATTTCATAATTAATTTAGAAAGAATTACACGAAGTTGAAAGGCAAGAAATCGGCAAAATGAGCAAAACACTACACGAAGTTTTACACGAAGTTTTTGAAAAAGTGTTATATTCTGTATATTATTAATCAAGGGACGAGAAACAGAACGCCCCTGCGTATTGGCGTTAACACTTATTAATTCACAACTTTTTTTAAATAGATCACAATACGATCACACCCAGCAAAGAAATAGCCGTTTTTTATGATCTAGAATTGTTGTATAACGTTAAAAGGTTAACGGCACCTGGCAACAGAACGCCCCTTTACAAATAAAATATATGAGTGATAGAAGCGTTATAATAAGAAAATTTGAAAATCAAATTGCTTCATATTCAGATTATCTAAGTGAGACTTCAGATAAAATTATGTATCGGGAATATATCACTCCAAAAAAAGGTAAAGAAATTATACCTGGAATGGAATATGAAGAGTACGTTGATATTGATAAGAAAAATTTAAACGGTATAACTTTTGATCAAATTCATGATTTTCTCAAAGATACAAAACCTGAGAACCGAATTGATAATCTTAAAAAGTTCTTAAAATTTAATAATATTTCATATGAAACGGGTCTATGGAATTAATGTATAGCACCTGGCAACAGAACGCCCCTTGCAAATCTTCTAAAATATTAGGAAATATAATTAAAAATTTAGAATTATAAATTTTTGCCGCCCTATTGTCGCTCTTTCAAGTAAATTTAAAGTTTAATTTATTCAAATTTATTGTATTTTTGCTTAAAGTTCACGGCACCTGGCAACAGAACGCCCCTTACTTGATTATGATATTAATACTTTAATTCATGCAAAAAATATTAAGAAAATATAGCCGTCCCCCACATAAACAATTTATCATTTTTAGGGCCTTTTTTTTTCATTTAAATTTTAAAAGTTTTTTTATTTTTTTTCATCCTCTGGTGACTGTTCTTCTTGAGGTTCAGATTTAACCTCCTCTTCGGTCGGCTGTTCTTCTTGAGGTTCAGGTTTTACTTCCTCTTCGGTCGGCTGTTCTTCTTGAGGTTCAGCTACGACTTCTTTTCTAAAATCTCTTCTAGGACTATCAGGTGTTCTAGTTACGCTTCTTGATGACAAATTATCTCGTTGTCTAAAATAAAAATAAGCACCTATCGAAATAACTAGTATTGAACCAAATATATATAGAGCTAACCTCAAATAATTTGTTCCCGAATCTTTCGAGCTATCTATTTCTTTACTTGCTTCTTGTGCTTTTGCTTCAGCTTGAGCCTTCGCTTCCGCTTGAGCTTGTGCTTCAGCTGCTGCTTTAGCTTCCGCTTCTGCCTGAGCTTGTGCTTCAGCTTTAACCTCCTCTTCAGTTGTTTTCGTTTCCGAAGATTCCTTTACAATTACCTCTGTTTTTTTATTTCCCTCACTAACTTCAGGTTCAGTATTGAAAACTCCAGTTGCTAAAATAACTGAGACTAAAGCAACAAGTAATAAATTCATAATTTACTATCTTATCACAAAGTCACTCGTAATGACTCGTAATTTTCTTCAGTTTCTGTGTTTTGCAATCATGACTTTGGTGCTATTTAAGGATTCTAGAGACTGGATTAAGGGAACCTGGCAACAATGGGTTAAAAGCACCTGAAAACAAAACGCCCCTATTAATTAAATAGTCGCATTGATTAAAATGGATTTTAATTTAAGTTTAAAAAATGGAATTAATTTTTATTATAGTAGCATTATTTTTGATTTATTATCTTTTAAGACCAACGTCGAAAGAGGAATTAAAGCGATTTAAAAATAAAGATAATTGGTCAAATATGGGTTTTTAAAATATATATTTATCTCCTAGATAAAGTAATAAACCAATTGCAATTCCAGTTAATATCCAAAAAAACTTATCTCTCATTAACAAACTTTTCTAGGTTTGGTTTGAAATAATTTGGACCTTTCATTACTTTGCCGAATTCGTTGTAAATTGGTTTGCCATCTTTGCCAAGTTTACTCATATTAGAATTTTGTACTTCATCAAAGCACTTATCTAAGTTGATCCCAAAAGCATGACCAGCTCCATAGGTTACGTAAAGTATGTCAGTCAACGCGTCCGCGACCTCTTTGATGTCTCTGTCCTTCAAGGCAATTTTAAATTCCTCTAATTCTTCAGCTATTAAGTCGTATCTTAGATTTACAATTTTTTCTTCTGGAAATTTAGCTTTATTTTTAACCTCTTGTCCAAATGTTTTCATAAACTTTCCAACTTTTTCAAAATTACTCATATTTCCGCCTTTATATTTTTTTAATTTAAATATAAATATAATATATCAAAGAATCATATATGAAGTATAGAAACGAGTTTGATAGTATAGGCAAAATTAAAGTACCTGGTGATAAGTATTGGGGTGCTTCAACTGAAAGATCTAATAAGTACTTTAACATTGGTGATTTTTTAGTAAGACCAATAGTTATACACTCTATCGCAATTATAAAAAAAGCTGCGGCTATTGTTAATAAAAATAATGGTGATTTAGATACAAAAATTTCAAAATACATAGTTAAAGCATCGGAGGAAGTAATAAAGGGAAAATTAGACGATCATTTTCCTCTGAAAGTTTGGCAAACAGGATCTGGTACACAAACTAATATGAATGTGAATGAGGTTATTGCAAATAGAGCTATAGAAATGCTTGGAGGAAAACTTGGGGCAAAAAAACCTGTGCATCCAAATGACCACGTAAATAAATCACAATCAACTAATGATGTATTTCCCTCTGCTATGCACATTTCTATTGCAATAAAAACTAAACAAAAACTCTTGCCGTCATTAAAAATATTGGAGAAAGAGCTATTTAAAAAAGTAAAAGAATTTAAAAAAATCGTTAAAGTTGGAAGAACACATTTACAAGATGCAACACCAATAACATTGGGGCAAGAATTTTCAGGATATCATGCGCAACTTAAAAAATGTATAAATAGGATTGAGAATGCTTTAGAAGAAATTTATTATCTTGCTCAGGGCGGGACTGCAGTTGGAACTGGATTAAATACAAAAAAAAATTTTGACACCAAAATCATAAAAGAAATTTCAAAAATAACAAAATTACCCTTTAAACCAGCCAAAAATAAATTTGCCGCTCTTGCAGCTCACGATGCGATTGTAAATTTTTCAGGTACAATGAATACTACAGCTGTCTGTTTAATGAAGATCGCTAACGACATTAGATTTCTTGGTTCAGGACCACGTGCAGGGTATGGAGAGTTGATATTACCATCCAATGAACCTGGTTCTTCAATTATGCCAGGAAAAGTTAACCCAACGCAGTCTGAAGCGGTTACTATGGTTTGCGTAAAAGTTATTGGTAACCACAATGGAATAACTATGGCAGGCTCTCATGGTCATTTTGAATTAAATGTTTTTAAACCTTTAATTATTCATAACATTCTTCAGTCTATTGAGATAATGGCGGACTCATCAAAAACTTTTGCTCATTATTGTATTAAGGGAATTAAAGCTGACAAAAAAAGAATCAAAAGCCTACTTGATAATTCTTTAATGATTGTTACAGCGCTAGCCCCTAAAATAGGTTACGACAATGCTGCCAAAATTGCTAAAACAGCACACAAAAATGGAACTACATTAAAAGAAGAAGTTTTGAAAACTAATCTTATTTCAGAAAAAGACTATGATAAGATTATGGATCCAATTCAAATGACCAAGCCTAAATAAGTTCTATTATACTTTTTAAGAAAGGTATTAAATATCATCTTTTTTATTATATTAAGTAGTGTATAAAAGTTAACAAGAAGTCATGTCATCTGAAAAAAAATTATTAAACAACTTAAATGATGTTCAAAAAAAAGCTGTGCTAGATACAGAGGGACCAAACTTAATTGTTGCTGGTGCTGGATCTGGTAAAACCAGAGTTCTTACAACAAAACTAGCTTACATAATTAGTGAAAAAAGAGCATGGCCTAATCAAATCTTATGCGTGACTTTTACAAATAAAGCGGCAAAAGAGATGCAGAATAGAGTTCTAGGATTTATTAAAGGAAAAAATAGCGCTGTTCCTTGGCTTGGTACATTTCACTCGATTAGTGTAAAATTTTTAAGAAGGCACGCAGATGCGATTGGTTTTAAAAGTAATTTTACAATTCTAGATACGGATGACCAAAAGAAATTAATAAAAAAAATATGTGAAGCTGAAAATATAGATGCAAAAAAAATATCACCTCAATTTATTATCTCTTTTATAGATAATTGGAAAAATAAGGGATTAACCCATAAAGAAGTAAAAATTAATAAAAACAATTCTTTAGAGTCACAAATTTTAAAAGTTTATTCAATTTATCAGCAGAAAGCACAGGATTTAAATGCAATGGATTTTGGTGATTTAATTTTATTTACAGTTAAACTGTTCGAGAATAACAATGATATTGCTGATATATATAGAAAAAATTTTAAGTATATTTTAGTTGACGAATATCAAGATACCAACTTTATTCAAAACAAATGGTTAAATTTATTAGTTAACTCCAAACAAAATATATGTTGTGTTGGAGACGATGATCAGTCGATTTATAGTTGGAGGGGAGCAGAAATTAAAAACTTTTTAACTTTTGATAAAATTTATCCAAATTGTAAAGTTTATAAGTTAGAGCAAAATTATCGATCTACGAAAAATATTTTAGAAACAGCATCCAGTTTAATTTCAAACAATAATAACAGAGTAGGAAAAAAACTTTGGTCCTCTGGAAATGATGGAGATCTAGTCAAATTAAATTGTTATGGCAGTGGAAAAGATGAGGCCACAGGAGTAAGTGATATTATTGAGAATAAAATTAAGAAAAAATACTCATTAAATAATGTAAGCATCCTTGTAAGAGCTATTTATCAAACCAGAGAATTTGAAGAAAGATTTCTAAAAATCGGTTTAGGATATAGAGTTTTGGGCGGTATAAGATTTTATGAAAGGGCCGAAGTAAAGGATGCAATAAGCTATTTAAGAATTGTTAATCAAAAATTTGATGATTTAGCAATGGAAAGAGTAATTGGAGCGCCTAAAAAAGGTATCGGTGATGCTACTCTAAAAAAAATATACGAATACGGATCAAAAGAAAAATTATGTCTAGAAGACGCTATAATAAATTTAATCAAATTAGATCAATTTAAACCAAAAATAAAAAAAACATTTTCTCTTTTGATTAAGATGATAGAGAAATGGCGGAATGATACAAAAAAAATCAAACATTATGACTTATTAAAATTGATTTTAGATGAATCGGGTTACTCATCTACATTAAAAAATAAAAAAGATTTAGAGAATGAAAATAGACTCGAAAACTTAAAAGAACTGTTAAGAGCGATGCAAGACTATGAAAATTTACAGGATTTTTTGGAACATGTGTCTTTAGCTACTTCAGCTGATCAAGAATGGGAAGGAGAAAAAGTAAATTTAATGACAATGCATGCAGCTAAAGGTTTAGAGTTCGATGTTGTTTTTTTACCTGGCTGGGAAGAGGGTTTATTTCCTCATCAAAAATCCTTACAAGAAAAAGGTGATTTTGCTTTAGAAGAGGAGAGAAGATTGGCTTATGTAGGAATCACAAGGGCAAAAAAAGAAGCTTTTTTATCTTTTGCAATGAGAAGGGCTTATCAAGGCGACTGGATGGATGCTGTGCCTTCTAGGTTTGTAAATGAATTGCCAGAAAATAATATAGAAAAAAATGAGGTAGTTGAAAAAGATAATGATGATGATTTTGATTTTAATCAAGACAATTCAATTGAATTAGGAGACGAATACAGAAGTCCTGGATGGAACAGGCTTAAAAAAAAATTAATAAAATGGAAAAAATAAAAAAACTCAAAAAGAAATTTAAAGAATTTAATTTAGATGGATATTTAATTCCAAAAAATGATGAATTCTTTAATGAATACGTTCCACTGCATCAAGATGATTTGCAATATATTACTAATTTTTCAGGATCATATGGTTTGGCGTTAATTCTAAAGAGAGATAACTTTTTATTTGTTGATGGAAGGTACACAATACAAGCAAGTATTGAAAGTGGAAGAAATTTTAAAGTTTTACCACATCCTCTTTTAATTAAAAAAAATAGTTTAAATCTTAAAAATAAGCGGATTGGATTCGATCCAAAACTTTTTAATGAAAATTTTATTAAAAAGTTTTCAAACAAACTTGGTATCGAATGTATGGCTGTTAATAGTAATCTAGTAAAGCTTATTAAAGAAAAGAAAAATTATATTAAAAAGAAAAAAAGTTTTTATGTTTTAGATGATAAAATAACTGGTGAAAGTTGGTTTAACAAAGTTAATAATTTAAAAAAAACTTTCTTTAAAAACGAAATAGATATAATGCTTGTAACATCATCTGAAAATATTGCTTGGTTATTAAATATAAGGGGACACGACACGGATTATTCGCCCCTTCCTAATTGTTATCTTATTATTGATAAAAAAATGAGAATTTTCTTATTCTGTGATTTAGATAAAGTTGACTCAAAGTTTGAAAAAAAACTAAGTTTTATTCATATCCTTAAAATAAACGAATTAGAAAATTTTTTACAAAGAATTAAGAATAAAAATTTTTTAATAGACGATTTAACATGTTCGATTTTTTATAAGAACATAATTGAAAAATATAATTATATTTCACAGAAAATAGATCCTGTTTATTTTTTAAAATCACAAAAAAACAAAATTGAACTTAAAAACACAAAAAAAATACATGAGTATGATGGAGCAGCTTTGACAAAATTTCTTTTCTGGGTAAAAAGTAATTATAAAAAAAGAGAAATTACTGAGTTGACTGCCCAAGAAAAACTTTTAAAATTTAGAAAAAAATTTAAAAAATTTAAATATCCAAGTTTTCCGACCATATCTAGTACTGGTCCTAATGGAGCTGTAGTACATTATAATGTATCCAAAAGAACTAATAGGGTTCTCGAAAGAGGAAATATTTACCTAGTAGATTCTGGGGGGCAATACCATTATGGTACAACAGATGTCACAAGGACTATTTCTTTAGATAACAAAAGTAAAAAAATAAAAGAAATTTTTACTAGAGTTTTACAGGGACATCTTAATTTATCAAATTTTAAAATAAAAAAAAATACATCTGGATCGATATTAGATCAAGTTGCAAGAAAAAATCTAAAATCAATAAAATTAGATTATGCGCACGGAACCGGTCATGGCGTTGGTTATTTTTTAAATGTTCATGAGGGGCCACAATCGATTTCTAAATTTAATAAAGTAAAGTTAAAACCAGGTATGATACTTTCTAATGAGCCTGGATATTATAAAAAAGGAAAATTTGGTATACGTATTGAGAATTTAATTTTTATTAAAAAAAATAAAAGTGGGATGGAATTTGATAATCTAACTTATGCTCCAATTGATAAAAGTTTAATTGTTAAAGAATTGTTAAGTAAAAAAGAAATATTATGGCTTAACAGATACCATAAAAAAGTTTATCAAACTCTCAAAAAATATATGGACAAAAAGGAATTAGATTTTTTAAAAAAATCTTGTTCAAATATTTAAAAATTCGTACCATTCGTTTTCAGAATAGATTTTTATTTTCATTTCTTTTGCTTTTTCAATTTTCTTTTTTGTTGGCTTGGAGTTTCCTACAACTAAAATATTTAACTTTTTAGAGACAGATCCCAAAACTTTGCCACCTAAATTTTCTGTTAAAGTTTTAGCTTCAGATCTACTAATTTTTTCAAAGCCCCCAGTAAACATTACATTTGTGTTGCTAAGTTTTCCTTTAATGTTTATTTCTCTAAAATCTTGTATATTTAATTTTTTTATTAACTTTTCAGTAATTTCGACATTTTTATTTTTATTAAAGAAATTTTTAAGGGACAAAATTTGAGTTTCTCCTATACCATCTAAATCATTTAAATTTTTAAGTATTTCATCTCTATTAGATTTTCTTAAAATATTTGAAAATTGATCGATAGATTTAAAAAAACTTGCTAAGATTTTCGCATTTTCTTGCCCAATATGTCTTATACCTATTGAATATATAAATCGATTTAAAGAAATATTTTTAGCTTGTTCTATGGCTAATTTTAGATTTTTTACTGAAAGGTCTCCCCACCCTTCTAGTTTTTTAATTTTATTAAAGTCAAGTTCAAAAATATCTGATGGATTTTTTATAAATCTTAATTTCCAAAATTGATCAATTACTTTTTTGCCTAAACCATCAATATTGAAGGCTTCTTTAGAAACAATATGTTTTAACCTCTCTTTAGCAATGAAAGAACAATCGTAACCTTTAGTGCATCTCCTCACAGCATCTTCTTTTTTAGTAGATAAATTAAATTCTTTTTGAATCTTGCTTCCGCACAAACATTTGTTTGGAAAAATAAATTTTTTTGAATTTTTTTTTCGTTTATCAAGTTTTACTGAAACTACCTGGGGGATTACGTCCCCAGCTCTTTGTACTATTATAGTGTCTCCCACTCTTACATCTTTTCTATTAATTTCATCCTCATTGTGTAAAGTTGCATTTGATACAACGACTCCGCCCACAGTAACTGGTTCTATTTTAGCCACAGGTGTAATAGCGCCTGTCCTACCTACTTGAATCACTATGTCTTTAATTACAGATATAGCTTTCTCAGATGAAAATTTATACGCAGTAGCCCATCTAGGTGAATTAGAGGTATTGCCTAATCTTTTTTGTAAGCTTAAGTCATTTATTTTAAAAACTATTCCATCAATATCATAATCAAGTGAAGATCTTAATGACTCAATATATTTATGGTGTTTTTCAATTTCATGAATTCCATTTACTAAAATATTATAAGGATTAACATTAAAACCCCATTCTTTTAATTTTGAGATAAACTCAGATTGTGTTTTGTAGATCATGGGATTTATTATTCCAAATCCGTAAGCAAAAAATTTTAAAGGTATTTTTTCCGTTTCTTTCGGATCTTTCTGTCTTAAAGAGCCTCCAGCAGCATTTCTTGGGTTGGCAAAATTTTTTTTTAGCTTTTTAAAATCTTTTTTTCCTAAATACACTTCACCTCTTATCTCCAGCAATTTAGGCAAATTAATATCAGCTATTTTTCTAGGTATTTGATTTATTGTTTTTAAATTTTCTAAAATATCTTCTCCTATTATACCATCACCTCTAGATAGTCCTTTAATTAAAATTCCATCCTCATAAGTCAGAGAAGCAGATATTCCATCTATTTTTAGTTCCGAAGAAAAATCGTAGTTTTTATTTTCAATATTAAGATAATTTGAAATTTTACTAATGAAATCCTCCATGCCATCAGTATTAAAAGTATTGGATAGCGAAAGCATTGGTTTTGAATGTTTTATCTTTTTAAACTTCTTTGTTACTGGTGCACCTATTTGGTCTTGAATAGATTTTTTTGCTTTTAAATATGGAAACTCTTTCTCTAATTTAATTAACCCACTTTTAATTTGGTCGTATGTTGAGTCTGGTACTAAAGGTGAGTCAAGATTAAAATAGTGATGGTTGTATTTAAGTAATAATTTTTTTTCTTTATTATATTTTTTTTTAATATCTTGTTTGTTCATTTGTTAAGAATTTTGTTTATTGTTTTTCTTACTAATCCCTGCTCTTTTACTTTTTGTGTTTTTTTTAAATTTTTTTGCTCTTTTTGATAATCTTTATTTAAAAGTGCGTAAGAATTTTCATACCACTTGCTAGAGTTGTAATTATAACCAAGAATTTTAGCTGTTTTTTTAGCTTCATTGACTAAACCTAAATTATAATAAATTTCTACCAATCTATGTAAAGCCTCCTCTATAAAAATAGTTTCATCATAATTATTTACAACGATTTTAAGTCTATTTATCGCTGGAATCCATTTTTGAGTTTTAATGTAATATTTTGCAATATATAATTCTTTTGCTGCTAATTGATTTTGTATTAAGCCTAATTTGAATTTTAAATCGAGTGTGTAATCAGTATTAGGATATTTTTCAATGTATTCCTCTATTATTTTTTTTGTTTTAAAAAGCGGTTCTATATCCTTTTTTTCATCAAGTATTTGTTCATAGTTTGAAAGAGCAACTAAGTAAGATGCGTATTGTATGTTTTCATCTGCAGGATATTTTTTTAAAAAATATTCTAAGGATGAAATAGCTTCTTCATGAAAATTAATAGTATAGTAACAAAAACTAGACATTAGTAATGCTTTTGCAGAATGCTCGACAACAGGCAAAATTTTTTCTGCCTCAGAAAATTTTTCAGCAGCAAAAAAGAATTCTCCTTCATTCATAGCTTCTAGAGCTTGACCATATATTTTGTAAGATTCTTTATTATCTGGTGGTTTTACGGAAATTTCCTCTTTTTTTGAACATTCTGTTATAAACAAAAAAATAAAAAAAATATAAAATATTTTTCGATACATTTTTTATTCATATCAAAAAAATTATATTAGGTAAAATTTTGTTTTTTTAAATACTTGCTGTAAGTGGTTTTTTGAATGTTTCTTCAATTTGAGCTTTTTTAATAATTGATTTAGAGCCTATGAAAGACCAATTTGATTTATCTGAAAAAAATTTTATTAATAATTTATTTGTTAATGCATGTCCTCCTTGAGATGTGATAACATGGCCTAGTATTCTATTTCCAGACAGCATAAGATCACCAATACAATCTAAAATTTTATGGTAAACAAATTCATGTCTATTTCTAAGACCATCTTCATTTAATATTTCATTGTCTTTAACTACTATTGCGTTTTCTAATGAGCCACCTTTAGCTAAACCTTTGCTTTTAATATAATCAATATCTTCATAAAGACAAAATGTTCTAGAATTATAAATGTCTGTTAATTTATCTTGACTTAATTGAAATTTTTTTCTTCTCGTTCTTATTAATGGATTTTTATAAATAATTTCAAAATCTATTATTAAATCATTTTCTGCAGGTTCAATTGAAATAAATTTTTCACCTTCTTTAACTTCTACTTTTTTTTCAACCTTAATAAATTGTCTTTGTGTTTTTTGCTCTTTGATCCCAGCTGATCTTATAGCTTCAACGAAATCACTTGCAGAGCCGTCCAGTATTGGAATTTCTGACGCGTTTACCTCAACTATAGCATTGTCTATGCCTTCTCCAAAAAATGCTGCCATTAGATGCTCCACAGTCGAAACAGAAATACCATTTGTGTTTGCTATTTTCGTGCATAATATCGGTTCAATTACATTATTAAAATTTGCAGGAATTAAATCATTTTTATCAATATCGACCCTACAAAATTTAATTCCAAAATTTTCAGGTGCTGGTTTAATTATCAATTCAGCGTTTACCCCGTTGTGTAAACCTACGCCATTTAATTTAATTGGTTTGTTAATTGTTTTTTGATTAGTTGCTAACATCTCAGTACGTATATTAAATTAGATAGATATTCTTAAAACAAATTATGTTTCAATAAATAACACTTTTATTCGAATAGACCAGAAAAAATCCGCGAAATTAGTGATTTTTTTTTATTTACGAAAGGTATTGCTTCTTTAGCCCACCCTTTAGACAGAAGTTGGCCAAAAATTTTAATGGACTCTAAAGGATCCTCTTCCTTAGGTTTGAGAATATTAAATTTATATTTTTTAAAATTATTTTTAAAAATAAAATGAAATTTATTAAAAACATTTTTATCCTCGAATTCAAAATACAAGTCGACCTCTTTATCTTTCAAATCATATAAGTTTTTATTTTTATTGAATATGATATTAATTATTTCCTCTATTCTCGCAGAAGAAATTTCCATTATGTGATTTAGACTGATTTTTCTATAACTATTTTCCGCAAAATATTTTTTATCTACATATAGATTTTTATCTGAAATTTCAAAACTAGTTTCTGAAATTATTTTTTGAATAGTGGAAATTTCAAGAGAACAAACCTTTGATATATCTTTAAGTATAATATCTGATCCAAAATTAAATTTTTGGAAAAAACAAAAAGCAGACTCAAAAAAAAATGATAGGGTTGACTCACTTTTACCAATTTTAATTTTTATGAAAGTATCATTTTTAAAATTATTAATGATTTTTATACCATCAGAGAAATTTTTAAGAATTATCTTATTTATACCCAAGTTGCATTTATTAAATAAAGTTTTTAAATTTTTCAGTTCATTATTTTTTATCAAGAAAAAGGTTAGCTGATGAGAATAAAAATCACCATATAGACCGATAGGTAAATTTTTAATTTGTTTGTTATCTAATAAGTATTTCGTATTGAAAAGATGAATTATCGTTTTATCTTTTTCAGATTCTAATAATTTTGATTTAACATCATTTAAAATATATGAAATATCGTCAGATAATATTTGATTTCCATTTAGTTTTTTAAAGCCACTTATATTAATGCAATCAAAATCAGTTTGATTAATTATTATATTAATTTCAGAAAAAAGAAGGTTAGATTTATTTTCAATTTTCTTCACTACTTTTTTTAAGTTTTCTACTGTAGTTTCTAAATTTCTTACTTTCCCATTGTTAAAGCCTGAAGGTGAATATGATTCATGCTCTATAATTTTAAAGTTAAGCTCATCGTCGTATTCGCCAATAGCAATTAAAAAGCTTTTATCATTAATTTCTATATAAAGATTTTTTTTTTTCAATTTATTCATTTCATTTTAAAATGAGTTGATCTTTAATTCTATAATCAAAAATTGTATATTTTTCAAAATTAATCTTTTGGTATATATCCATAAAATTTTTTAAACTAATGTCAAAATTCTTTACAGGTAATTTAATTACAACTTTATTTTTCAATAAAATATCCCATCTTCCTAAGTCGAAATAATAAAATGACTTAATTTTAGATATTGGAAAATTAATTTTCATTAAAATAGAATAAATTTTAAGAAAATTTTTTTGCTTACCAAAAATATTAGGTAATTTTTCCAAATCTTTATTTTCAAAAAACTTAATTTTTTCCCCATCCCTAGTTAAATAATATTTTTCTCGTTTGTCATTAAGTATTGCTACTGCCTCTTTTTCATTGATAATAATTTGAAGCTTGGACGGGAAAATTTTTTTAAATTTCAGATAACTTATAAAATCATTATCATTTAATATTTTTTGAATTTTAATTTCATCTAAAATAAATAAACTTGAACCAAATAGTTCATTAAAAAATTGATTTTCTATTTTTTTTTTTTCGAGAAATTTAAGATTTTTAACTTCTATTTGTTTAATCTTAAAAAACTGAAATCCTAAATTTAAATTATTAGGATTAAATGTTGTAAGCATTATAATTAATAGAATTAATGATAAAACGGTTACGGTCTTTTTCATTTATTTAAACTTGCATCTAAAATTAATTTTTGAATAAGTTTTTTAAATGAAATTTTCTTGTAACTAGCTATTTCTGGAACCAAAGATAAATCTGTCATGCCTGGCTGAGTATTAATTTCCAACAGATAAAATTTATTATTATTAAATTTAAAATCTGATCTCGTCACCCCTCGACACCCTAGAATTTTATGCGTTCTTTGTGCGATTTTTAATACTTCATAATATTTTTTTTGGGGAATATTAGCTGGCATTATATGATCGGTTTTAGCCGATTTTGTGTATTTGGCTTTGTAATCATAAAACTTTCTTTTTGGTTTTAATTCAATAGCTCCTAATGCTTTACCATTTAAAACTGCAACTTGAATTTCTTGCCCGCCAATAAAGTTCTCTATTATCAATGTATCGTAAGTATTTAATAGAATATTTATATTTTTTTTTAAAGAAATAAAATTTTTACAAATTTTAACGCCAATACTTGATCCCTCGTTGTTTGGTTTGATTACCATTGGATATTCTAATTTTTTTATTTTTATAGCTCTTTTTAAATTTTTAAAAACATAGTTCCTTTTGTTTATAACCTCGTACTTTGGAGTTGTAATTTTATGTTTAACAAAAATTTTTTTTGATATTAATTTATTCATTGCGTTCATAGAAGATAACACCCCTGAATGAGTATAGGGAATCTTAGAATATTCAAAAAAACTTTGTGCATAACCATCTTCGCCCTCTTCTCCATGAAGTGCATTAAAAATTATGTCTGAATTACTTTTTTTAATATCGAAAAATGATTTTTTTTTTGGATCAAATATATTTACCTTATAACCTAATTTTTTTATAGCGACTATACAAGCCTTTCCTGTTTTTAAACTTATTTCTCGTTCCCTTGAATTCCCGCCTAAAACTACTAAAATTTTTTTTTTAACCATTGTTATTTGTTTCACCTATTATTTTAAGCTCTAATTCTAATTTAACATTATGTTTTTGGAATACTTTTTGTCTTACTGACTCAATTAATTTTTCAATATCTTTGGACGATGCTCCTCCCTCATTCACAAAAAAATTACAATGTTTTTTTGATATACTTGCTTTACCAAATGATAAAAGGTTGCAGTTAGAGTCTTTAATCAACTCCCACGCTTTTTTATCTTTTGGATTTTTAAAAGTACTACCACAAGTTTTAATTTGGCTTGGTTGAGAATTTTTTTTATTTTTAACATAATTTTTAATTTTTTCATTAATCAAACTTTTATCACCGGCTTTTGCATGGAGTTTGGCTGAAAGAATTATTAAATTTTGAGGCAAATTAGTGCCTCGATAACCAAATTTGATTTGATCCCTTTTAAATTCTTTTAAATTACAATTAAAATCTATTGTTTTAATTGAAATCAGTATATTGGAGATTTCATCCCCATAACATCCGCTATTCATTATTATTGCGCCACCTATTGAGCCTGGAATACAGGATAAAAATTCAAAATTAGCAATCGAATGATCAGCAGCAAATCTAGATAAAGTTTTATCTAAAGTTCCGGCTCCTACTTCCAAAATATTTTTCTCAACTCTATTAATATATGAAAATTTAGGACTTAATTTTATTACTACTCCATTAAAACCGCCATCTCTAACTAAAGTATTAGATCCAGCGCCTAGGCATATTATTTTATGAAGATTTTTAATAGTTCTCAAAAAGTCTATTAACTGTTCAATGCTATCTGGTTTAAAAAAAATTTCTGCTGGGCCGCCAAGATTAAACCAACTATATTTGGATAAGTTTTCTTTAAAAGATATATTTTTTCCAAATTTAACTAATAGTTTATTCTTTTCTAATTTCATAATGATAATTTTAAATTTCTCATCCAGTTTGATATTGATCCAGCCCCCATACCAATAATGATTTCATTTTTAATTAAATTTTTTTTGAAAAAATTTTTAAAATCCTTTTCATTTTTAATGATGATAACTTCAACGCTGGAATTAAGAGAAATCATTTTACCAAACTTTACCAGATCAAACTTATTTACCATTTTTTCACCAGCAGAATAAATAGGACATAAAATAACTCTATCTGAAAATTTAAATGATTTTGAGAATTTTTTTTTTAACAAATTCACCCGACTAAATCTATGAGGTTGAAATACTGAGGTGATTTTTTTTTTATTAGCAACTTTTTTTATTCCCTCCAGAACAGAATAAATTTCTGTTGGATGATGGGCATAATCATCGTAAAATTCATTTTCATTTTTTTCAAATATTTTTGTCATTCTTCTTTGAACTCCTGTGAAATTAAGCAAGGCACTTTTAATTGTCTCTATTTTAATACCTAAATTTAGGCATACACTAATAGCAGCTACAGAATTTAATATGTTGTGTTTGCCAATTAGATTTACAATTATATTTTTAAAAACCTTTTTTTTCCCTAAAAAATTTTTTACATTTAAATCAAATTTACAGTTTTTATTATTATATTTTGGTTTTATAATTTGATAATCCGCAGATGAAGCAAAGCCATAAGTTAAAATATTTTTTGTTTTGATTTTTTTTTGGATTTTTTTTATATTTTTATCATCTATGCATATAATACATTTACCTATTGGGGGAGTTTTGTTTATAAAGTGTAAAAAACTATCCTCTAGATTTTTATAATTTTTGTAATAATCCATATGCTCGTAATCAATATTTGTTACTATAGAATAATTAATAGGAAGTTTTAGGAAACTTCCGTCTGACTCGTCCGCTTCTAGAACGGCCCATTCACCCTTTCCATGTTTTGCATTATTTTTAATAGAATTAATTACACCGCCATTTATTATTGTTGGATCTAATTTAGACTTTAATAGTATTTTTGAAACTAACGATGTGGTTGTTGTTTTTCCATGTGAGCCAGAAATAATTATATTTTTTTTTAATGAAACAATGTTAGCAAGCACATCTACTCTCTCATAAATTGGTAATTTTCTTTTTTTTGCCTCTTTAACTTCTTGGTTATTGCTTTTAATTGCTGATGACTTAACCAAAATAGTTGCGTCTTTTATATTTTTTTTCTTCTGACTAAGAAAAAACTTAATTCCCAATCTTTTGCAATTCTCAATATTTTTATTCATGCTGATATCACTTCCTTGAACTTTAAAACCCATTATTTTCATAATTTGGGCAAGCCCGCTCATACCAATACCGCCCATTCCAATAAAGTGTATAATTTCTTTTTGACCAATATTAATTTTCATAAAAAAGTTCTGTTATTTCTCTTCTAATAATTGCAAATACATTCTTATCAGAGTGCTTCTTCTGATTTGATTCAATCGACTTTAACATTGATTTATCGTTATGTATTGATTGAAGTAAATCAAATAGACCAATATCTATATCTTTTTCTTCTAACATAATACCAAAACCTTTTTCACTAAAATATTGAGCATTTTTTAATTGATGATTCTCTGATGATGATGCAAGCGGTATTGAAATGAAAGGAATTTTACAATTCAACAACTCAGCTAAAGCAGAGGAGCCTGCTCTCGTAATGACTAAATTTGCCAAATTATAATATTTAATAATATCAAAAGTAAAATTAAAAAGTTCGTAGCTTAAATTATTATTATTATATTTTTGTTGTAATTCAATTTTTTGCTCACTCAAACATTGTTGGTAAATTTTAAGATTTATTTTATTTTTTTTACATTTTATGAATATATCTGGTAATTTTTCAGCAAAAACCTTCGCGGCCTGACTTCCGCCTAAGACTAATATATTCAATTTTTTAAGTGTTTCATCTTTACTGGTTATTGAATAATTAAGAATATTTTCTCTTAAAATATTTCCTATGATTATAGTTTTACTTTTATATTTTATATTTATTCCTTGAATATCTTCATAAGAAACAAAGATTTTTTTTGCAAAAGGTGTCAAATATCTGTTAGCTTTTCCAATTAATAGATTATTTTCATAAATCACAAACGGAATTCTTAGTATCACGCCTGCTAAACAGACTGGAAAAGAAGCATAACCACCCATTCCAAATATAAATTTAGGTTTTTTTTTGATAAGAAAAAATAATGAGTTAAAAATAGCTAATATTATTTTTAAAATTGATACTAGTATATTTTTTTTATTTAGGGTCGAACTATTAATTAAAAATGTTTTTTGAAAATATTTTTCATCAATAAATTTTAAACCTCTTTTGTCAGTAGTAATAATCGAATTAAATCCATTTTTATTAAAAAAATCAGCTAAACTTACAGCAGGAAAAATATGTCCACCAGTGCCTCCTGTTGCTATAATTATATTCCCCTTTAAATCACTCATTTTCAAATCTATTTTTTGTAAAATTTAGAATAACCCCGGCCAGAATAGAGCTTCCTATTAAAGAAGATCCCCCATAACTCAAAAAAGGTAAAGTCATACCTGTTGTTGGTAACAAACTAGTGTTTACACCCACATGTATGAAAGTTTGAAAAATTAGCAAAGACGATAGTCCACATAAAGCAATTTTTGAATTTTCATTAGAAGTTTTAAAGCAATTTTTTATTATTTTATAAGAAATATATAAAAAGATAGTTATTACTATTATTGATACAATAGAACCAAACTCTTCTGCGATTACAGCTATTATATAATCTGTATGGGCTTCAGGCACACTTTCTTTTAAAATGCCTTCTCCCATACCTCGGCCTGTAAGTCCTCCTTGTTTTATTGCGGCTAAAGCTTTATCTGTTTGGAAATTATCTCCCTTAGTTGGATCAAAATAAATGTTTAATCTTTGTATTATATAACCAAATTTTTCAGGAAAAATTACTAAAAGAGAAATTGAACAAATAATTAATAAACCAAAAAGAAGAAGAATGTACCCTATCTTAATTCCAGAAATAAATAATAAAGAAACCCAAGTTGTTATTAATAAAATCGATTGACCAACATCTGGCTGATTTAAAAGTAAGATTAATATCATAGATAAAAGCATTAGGCTTAGAAAATATTTATACTTAAGATTTTTATCTTTACCACTGGCAATGATGTTTGCAGTAATTAAAACAAAAAAAGGTTTAATTAATTCTATTGGTTGTAAACGAAAAATAATTAAATCAAGCCATCTTTTTGCACCTTTAATTTCAACACCAATAAAATGAACTAAAATTAGCAATATTAAGGACATTACAAAAATAGGTAAAATCAATTTTTTTAAAAAAGATAATTTTATGTAAGAAATATAAAACATAACAAAAATGGCAAAAGTAGAAAAAATTAAGTGCCTCGAAAAATAATGATAAAAATCTTTATTAAGTCTTTCCCCAGCTAATGATGATGTTGAAGAAAATGAAAAAAAAATTCCCAAGAAAAATAAAACTAAAAAACTGAAAAGAATATTTTTATCAATATTTCTCCAATAGTCGCTAATTCTCTCTGGATTAATTAAATTTTTTAGCATAATAATTTACTAAATATTTAAATTTTTCTCCTCTCTCTACAAAGTTTGTAAATTGATCATAAGAAGCACTTGCAGGACTAAATAAAAAAGTAATCTTTTTTTTTTTCTCAAAAGATTTAAAAATTTTATTTATTGCCTCTTTTAAATTTTTAGCTACTTCATATTTAATTTTATTATGTAAATGTTTTACAAAGAAACTTTTATGCTTACCTATGATATAAGCTTTAATAATTTTTTTCTTGTATTTATTGATCTTAATTTTATCATTTTTTTTTGGCTGACCGCCAGTTATCCAAACGATATTGTTATTTGATTTAAGAGCATATTTTGTAGACTCAAAAGAGGTTGCTTTTGAGTCATTTATAAAAATGCTTTTACCTAATTTAAGAAATATTTCATGTCTATGTGGTAAACCACTGAAAGTTGTTAACGATTTTAAAAATTTTTTCTTATTAATTTGAAAAAGCTTGGTGATAAAATATGCGAACATTACGTTATCTTTATTGGCTTCAAGCTGAAGATATCTATTTTGATGCTTTTCAAATTTAATATCATTTTTTTTTAAAAATCTCAGTTTTCCTCTGAAGTTATTTTTTTTGTAAATTTTTTTAAGATTGATATCGTTTAAATATGCAATATCATTTTTTGTTTGATTGTTAAAAATTTTAATTTTTGACTTTATATAATTTTTTTTCGTTCCATGCCAATCAAGATGATCTTGTGAAATGTTAAGCACTGCTGCACAATATGGTTTAATAAAATTTGAATACTCTAATTGAAAAGAGGATGCTTCAATAACATAAATACAATCTTTTTCAAATTTTAAATCTAGAACTGGTTTTCCTATATTTCCAGCTAATTTATTTTTAATTTTATTTTTTTTTAAAATATGATGAATTAAAGAGCATGTAGTTGATTTGCCATTTGTTCCAGTTATTATAATCGATTTTTTTACCTTATTCTTTAAAAAGAATAAGTCTAAATCTGTTATAATTTTTTTTTTGTGTTTTACTAGAAGCTTTTTAAATTTTGATTTTTTAATATTTATTCCAGGACTTAAAATAATATAATTTACAGTATTTAATTTTGTCCTAAAATTTTTTTTTAATTTTAAATTTTTTTTAAATAAATTATCATCCCACATTGAGATTTTGTTGACTTTATTTTTTTTTAAAAATTTTACTACGGACTTACCTGTAAGCCCTAAACCGTAAACGGCAAAACTTTTATCATTAAAATTAAATGATCCACGCATTATCTTAATTTAAGTGTTGCTAGTCCAATTAAAGCCAAAATAATAGCAATGATCCAAAATCTTATGACTATTGTGGACTCCGCCCAACCCTTTTTTTCAAAATGATGATGAATGGGAGCCATCATAAAAACTCTTTTCCCAGTAAGTTTAAAAGATATTACTTGTATTATTACAGAAACAGTTTCCAGAACAAACAGTCCTCCAATAATTGCAAGAACAATTTCATGTTTAACAATTATTGCAACTGCTGCCAAAGAGCCTCCCAAAGATAAAGATCCAGTGTCCCCCATGAAAATTTTTGCTGGTGGAGCATTATACCAAAGAAAACCTAGACAAGATCCCACAATTGCTCCACAAAAAATTGCAGTTTCACCAACTCCAGGAATATATTGAATCTGCAAATATTCAGAAAAGATAATATTTCCAACTACATAACTAATAAATGTAAATGAGAGCGCCACTAACATAATAGGAACGGTAGCTAAACCATCTAATCCGTCTGTTAAATTTACAGCATTTGATGAACCAATAATAACAAATAAACCAAACGGTATAAAAAATATTCCAAGATCCAATATTAAATTTTTAAAAAAAGGAAAATAAATATTATTAATATATTCATGATCTGAAAAAAAAATTAATATTGTTAAAGTAATAAAACCAATTATAAATTGACCAATAAATTTAAGTTTTGAATTTAATCCAATAGAATTTCTATATTTTATTTTTAATAAATCATCTATAAAACCCAATGTTCCTAGGCTAATAGAGATAAATATCAATGTCCAAATATATATATTTTTAAGGTCTGCCCATATAAGTGTGCTGGTTAACATTCCAATTATAATTATAATTCCACCCATTGTTGGCGTACCAGATTTTTTTACAATATGATCAATAGGTCCATCTTGTCTTATAGGACCAGTAATATCCATTTTTGAGAAAAATTTAATTAGGGGTCCTCCTATCAGAAAAACAATTATTAGTGACGTCATTAAAGACAAGCCAGTTCTAAATGTAAGATATTTAAAAACATTTAAAAACGAATACTGATCAACAAGTGAAGTTAAAAATTCAAATAGCATTTATTCTCCCTTTGGTTAAATTCTCAGTAATTTTTTTTAATCCTGTGGCATTAGAACCTTTTATCATCAAATAATCGTTATTTTGCAAAATTGGAAGTAATATTTCTTTAAAATCAGATTTTTCTTGTAAAATATTACCTCGTTTATTTTTATTCACATTTTTATAAGTATTCATTATGTGCTCTCCATGAATAAATATTTTTTTTATCTTAGAGTGATTTATAATCGGGGATAAACTCTCATGTAAAGTTTTGGACTTACTTCCTAACTCTAACATATCTCCCAGCAAGATATATTTTTGACTTTTATTATTTAAACTTGATAAATTCAAAATAGACTGTTTCATGGATAATGGATTTGCATTGTAACTTTCATCTATTAAATTAAAATTTAATTTTTTATATTGAATTTTATAAATTTTACCTCTTCCCTCTAAAACTTTAATATCTTTAATTTTATCTTTTATTTTATCGACGTTTAAATTTAAAATTTCTAACACTGCTATTGCGAAAGCTATATTTTTAACATTTTGATTTTTGATTTTAATTTTATATTCCTTTCTAAATGATTTAATTGTTAATAATTTATATTTAGGAAATTTTTTAATTTTAATTATTTTAATGTCTGATTTTTTATTATATCCAATAGAAATTACCCTGATATTTCTTTTTTTTGCTTTAGATTTAAAATAATTGAAAAATTTATTATCACTATCGATTACTAAACAGCCAGAAGTTGCAATATTATCAATAATTTCTCCTTTAGCTTTTGCAATATGATTTAGATTTTTAAAATTTTCGATATGTGCCTCAGCTATATTTGTAATAATTGCAATATTGGGTTTAACAAGTTTTGAAAGATTATATATTTCACCTTTTTTACTCATTCCTATTTCAAAAACTCCGTATTCGTGCTCTTGTTCAAGATTACAAAGGCTTAGTGGTACTCCGTACGAATTATTAAATGATCTTGGTGAAAAATATGTATCACCATATCTCTTTAGTAAGTTTCCAATTAAATCTTTAACCGTAGTTTTGCCTGAGCTACCAGTTACAGCAATAATTTTTCCATTTGTGTAATTTCTTTTAAGAATAGCTAATTTTTTTAAACAATCGTAAGTATTACTAACTTTGATAAATTTATTTTTTGAGATTCTGTTAAAATTTTTTGATATTACGCAATAACTTGCTCCTTTTAAAATAGCCTCATTTAAATAGTTATGTCCGTCATTATTTTTTCCTTTTATTGCAAAAAATAAATTTCCTTTTTTTACTGTCTTGGAGTCTATAGAAACTCCATTGAAGCCTTTACTCAATTTTCGATTTATTATTTTTTTTATTAAAAAATTATTTTGTTGGGAATTGATTGCTTTTTTTGTTTTATCTTTTTTATTTTTAAATCTTTTAATAATTTCAAAATCAGAGATTTTATATTTTTTTCTTCCATAATCCTGGATATTCTCATGACCTTTACCTGCTATTAAAATTATTTCGTTTGAAATTGAATTTTTAATAGCTAAATGAACTGCAGAAGTTCTATTTCCTACCTCTATGACTTTTTCTTTTTTTATATGTTTCATGATTGCTTTTCTAATTAATTTTGGTTTTTCTCTTCTCGGATTATCATCAGTGACATAAATTTTATTACAAAGACTATTTACAATTTTGCCCATCTTTTCTCTTTTTCTTTTGTCTCTTTCCCCTCCACAACCAAATATTATCGTTACGTCTTTTTTAAAGTGTGTTTTCAGAGAAGCTATAGCAGAATTAATTGCATCGGGAGTATGAGCAAAATCTATAAATACCTTCGTATTATCAGGATATTCTTTTACTAGTTCTAATCTTCCCTTAACGCTTTTCAATTTACTTATACATTTAGAAATTTTTTTTTTGTTTAAGCCAAGTATTTCACAAGCTTTGATCGCCATTAATAAGTTTTTTTTTTGAAAGTTTCCAATTGGCTTAAATTGATTTAAATCATAATCTTTTTTTGAATAGTCAATGTATATTTTTTTCAATTTTTTTTTTTTTGCGATCTTGTCTAATTTTTTTAATTCTGGAATAGCCTTATCAGTAATAATATAATTACCTTTTTTTAATAACTTTCTAAATAGTATCAATTTAGAATTAAAATAATTTTTCATTGATTTGTGATAATCCATATGATCTTGACTTAAATTAGTGAAAATTCCAGCTTTAAAATTTATTCCGTTTAGTCTGCCTTGATTTAGACCATGGCTGGAAGCTTCTAACAAAACGTTATCAATTTTTTTTTCTTTTAAATTATTAAGTTCTTTATGAAGATTAATTATGTCTGGACTTGTAAGATTAATTTTTTTAATTTTTTTTGTTTTTATTCCTAGAGTACCAATAGTTGCTACAGAAAAACTGTTTAATGTTAATATTTGATGAAAAAAATCTGCAACTGAACTTTTTCCATTGGTGCCTGTTACTGCAATTATATTTTTTGGTTTTAATTTATAAAATTTAGAACAAATTTTTCCTAATAAATCTCTAATGTTATTTGTTTTAATAATTTTAAAATTTCCTTTGACTTTTTTCGTTGAAATAACCGCACAAGCGCCTCGTTTTAAGGCATGATTTATAAATTTTTCACCATTGTTTTGTGATCCTTTTAAAGCAAAAAATAAATCACCTTTTTTTAGTTTTCTAGTATCCGAAGAAAGTCCTTTAACTTCTATATTTGAGAGTTTGCTTGAACAATTTTTAATTAGTTTTTTTAACAACATGATGATTAGGAACTTCTTTATTATTTATGGCTAAAATAGGTCCAATTTTTTCTATAATTTTGCCCGACGAATAAACAGCATTCCAACCAGCTTCATTTCTTGTGCCTTTAATTTTTAATCCCCTGTAATCATAGATTAAGTTTTCTGCTATCTGAGGATTGTCTAACATTACCAAAAGAACATAACTTTTATTTGAGACTGTAAAAAATGATATAAAAGTATTTATATTTTTACCTTCATCATTGTAATACTGAGATGTTCCAGTTTTTCCAGAAACATTATAGCCATAGATATCTGCCAAACTAGCTGTTCCTTTTTTGTCAGTAACGACTTTTCTCAAAATTTTTTTCAATTTAATACTAGTTTTTTCAGAAATTACTCTCCTAGTGTTTAAATGATTATTTTTGTTCTTTTCTAAAGTTGGTAATACAAGCTTTCCGCCATTTACTAAAGTTGCGTAAGCTGCAGCAGCTTGAAGAGGTGTTGTTGTAATACCGTGGCCGAATGAAACTGTTTCAAGTTTACATTTGTTCCAATTGAAAGGAATAGGACTGCCTATTTCATCTAGTTCGAATTTTGGGCTATTGAATAAGTTCAAATCTTTTAAAAACTTTTTATATTTTTCTTCTCCAATTTTTCTAGCTATTTTTATTGTACCGATATTTGAGGATTGGACAAGAATATCCTCAACTGTCATTTGTTCGGGAAATTGCTTTATATCTGAAATATTATGAATTGAACATTTGATACTTTTTGTAATATTTTTAATTACTGTTTCAGATTCCACTATTTCCTCTTCTAAAGCTAACGCAACCGTAAACGTTTTAAATATTGATCCTAGTTCAAAAACACCCTTTGTAACTTTGTTCATGTAAGCTTTATCTCTTAAATTAATCCTTTTATTTATATTGTAGTCAGGTAATGAAACTAGAGATAAAACCTCACCATTTTTGGAATCCATTAATAAAGATGCAGCTCCCTCAGCTTCAAAAATCTTTATTGCATCTTCAAGCTCTTTTTTAATGAGATACTGAATATTTGTGTCTAGTGTGAGCTGTAACGGTTTATCAAATTTTTTTTTATCCCTTAGATAATTGTCATAATAGTTTTCAACACCAGAAATACCGTTATTGTCATAATCAGTTTGACCTATAATATGACTGTAAAGATTTGAATGAGGGTAAACTCTAGTTTGAAAAGGTTCAAAAATAATACCCTTTTCTCCAAGTTTCCATAATTTATCCTTTTCAACGTTAGTCAATCTCTTTTTTAGATAAAAATATTTTTTATTATTTAAATTTAAAATTAGGTTTTTACTGTCTATCTCAGGAAGAACTAATTTGACTTTAACTAAAAATTTTTTTTTGTCTTTAATAAAACTTGGTTTAATAGCTGCGTGATAAGCGGTGATATTTCTTGATAATAGAACTCCATTTCTATCAATGATATCATTTCTAACAGGATTAAAATTATATTGATAATTTTTATTGATATGTAAATTTGAACTTTGAAAAGAAACAAACATAATTTTTAAAGAAAAAATTAAAATAAGAAAAAAAAAGGAGAAAAAAAGTATATATATTCTATCTTCATTAATAATATAATCTTTTTCTTTTCTTAATTTTTGATTAGTACTTAAATAGTCTTCAAAGAAAAAACTTTGTTGGTTTTTATCTAAAATTTTTTTATTTTTTCGTTTTTTCATAAATTATTTTTGTGTAATTTTTTTTTGATTTGAAATAAAGCTTTCATAATCCAAATAAATATTGGAAATATTCATATTTTGGAATTGATCATTAGTTAAAAAAGATAATTTTTGCTGTAATATTTTTGGCGACGTTAAATAATTAAATTCTAATTGGCTCTCATATAATTCCTTCTCTAAATCGAATATTTGTTTTTCATAAGTTGTTATATTTTTTTCAATTACGTTTGTTTTATTTTTGATTACAGAAGTACAAAATAATAATAATGAAAAAACTACTATAGATATTGTTAATTTTGTATCAGGCAATTCTCTTCTCCAAATCAGTAAGATATTTAAATTTTTTTCTTAATTCTTCTGGATCAATAAATTTATCTGAACTTCTGATTGCAACACGCAACTTTGCTGATCGTGATCTCGGGTTTCTCTTAACCTCTTTTGATGATGCTTTAATTACTTTGTTTTTATAGTCATCAAATAAAGATAAATAGTCCACATTCTCAGGTAAATATTTATTAGACCTTGAACGATTTTTAGAAAAATTTTTGAAGTAAAATTTTATAATTTTATCCTCTATAGAATGAAAACTAATTACAATAAGTTTTCCTCCAGGTTTAAGAATCTTAGTAGCTTTAATTACTCCCTCAATGAGTTCATTTACTTCTTTGTTAACAAAAATCCGAATAGCTTGGAAAGTTTTAGTGCTTTCATTAATTTTTTTATAATCTTTTTTTTTTGATCTTTTTATAATTCTTACTAATTCGTCAGTTGTTTTAATGTCATTTTTAATTCTTTCTTTAACAATGTTTCTTGAAATTTTTGTTGCATCTTGCTCTTCACCAAAAATCTTTAATATATCTCTTAGATCTTGGCTGCTGTAAGTGTTTACAACTTTCTTAGCAGATATTTCTGTTTGTCCCATTGACATGTTTAATTCACTTTTCGATCTAAAGGAAAAACCTCTTGATAGATCATCTAATTGAATTGAAGACAATCCTAAATCAAAGATTACAGCATCAAATTTATTTGGTGAAGTGAGATCTATTTTGCTAAATTTTTTATTATAAAATACAAATCTTGATTGGAAATTATCTTTTAATTTATTGGCTAGTTCAATTACTTGGCTGTCTCTATCAAATGCAACAACTTTAGTTGCTCGAAATTTTAGCAATTCTTTTGAATAACCGCCTGCACCAAAAGTACAATCCATAAAATTTCCACCATTTTTAGGATTGCAGATTTTTATAACCTCATCGATCATCACTGGAAGATGTTTGCCTTCCAGTGATGTGTGGGGTAATTTCATTATAATTGGTCAAAATTTGCCTTAAAACTTTTGCTTTCTTAAAAAAGCAGGTATTTCAAATTCCTCATCATCTTGAGGTGTTTGATTGAATAATTTTTCATTTTGAGTATCTACTTCTTCAAATTTTTGACTATCATCCTCGGAAAATAATTTTGGAGTATCCTCTTCGATACTGCCGATATCGTCTAATTCTTTTTCTACTTCTATATTATTTTCAATATAGGAAGCATTCTCCATCGAAATGTCCTTAGGATTAAGTTTCTGAGAAATTTTTTGTTTTTCAGATATTTCTTGCCCTACTGATGATTGATTTGTATTGGAAGGAGTTGTGTCGATTTCCAATTGTTCATCTAGTTTTAAAGCTGTAGCACCATCAATTGAACTTATAGGATTTTGCTCAATATTAGGATTTTTAAAAATATTATCGGAATAACCTGGATTTCTATTCTGAATTCTATTTACCATATTCAAAACAGTTTTTGACTCGGGTCTGTGTCCGTCTAAAGAAGTTGCAACAATTGAGACTCTCATTTTCCCATTAAGTTTCTCATCTTGTATAGCTCCAAAAATTAATTCAGCTTCAGGGTCAACTTCAGCTCTAATTTTGTTTACTGACTGATCCACTTCAAATAAAGTAATATCTTCACCTCCAGTAATATTAACCAGAAGGCCCTTGGCACCTTTTAGAGAATACTCATCTATAAGAGGATTGTTTAAAGCCATCTCGGTAGCAACATTAGCTCTATTCTCTCCTTCAGCTTCACCAGTTCCCATCATAGCTTTACCCATCGAACTCATAACAGTTTCAACATCAGCAAAGTCTAAGTTAACCATACCTGGTCTAACCATCAAATCTGTAACGCTTTGAACACCATGTTTGAGAACATCATTAGATAAAGTAAAAGCTTCTTTTAAAGTTGTACCTTCGTTTGCAATTTTAAAAAGATTTTGATTAGGAACAACTATAACAGTATCAAGATGTTTTTTTAACTCCTCTAATCCTGCTACTGCCCTTCTCATTCTCTTAGGTCCCTCATATGCAAAAGGTAAAGTCGTAACGCCAACTGTAAGTATATTTAACTCTTTAGCAGCACGTGCTATAATATGAGAAGCACCTGTACCAGTCCCTCCACCCATGCCAGATGTGATGAAAATCATGTTGCTTCCTTGAATGTAACTTACTATTTCATTAAGTGACTCATCCGCTGCTGCTTGTCCAATATCATTTTTTGCACCAGCACCAAGACCTTTTGTTAAATTCATTCCAATTTGAATTTTTGCTTCTGCTTTATTTACCCTTAAGTCTTGGGCGTCTGTATTTACCGCAACAAATTCCACACCTTGCATTCCAGACTCAATCATAGAATTAATTGCATTACCGCCTGCGCCTCCAATTCCCATAACTAATATTCTTGGTTTTAATTCTTTTAATTCACCTCCGCCTACATTAATACTCATATCTCCCCCTTTTATCATTATTTAATTATTGTCCCATTTAAGTGTTGATCTGCTTTGTAAAGCTTTTTTTCTCGCAAACGACTTAAATTTTTCAAAATTTTTTGGATCCCAAACTTGAAAAGTTTTACCCAAACCTACAAATAAAATATCAGTTTTAATTTTTGCAAAATTTAAAATTTTTTTTGAAAATTGCACTCTGCCCTCAGTATCAAAAACTAAATTAGAACTTTCTGATAAAACAGCAGTTGCAAAATAATCTCTTTTTTCTTCAAACGGATTTAAAGTATCAATTGAGTCTGATAGCTTTTCTATTCTATCCTGGGTACAACACTCTAAAGCTGGATTGCTAAAAGATGGATAAGAGATAAAACCATTATAACCCAGAGTTGTTAAATATGATCTAAATGCTGCAGGCACTGACACCCTTCCTTTTTTGTCTATCTTGTTTTCGTGACTTGATAAAAACATAATTTCTAAATTTTCTTTTTGTTTTTTTAATATTCAATCAATCCTCCAATTTGGGATTATTTGGGATCATATGGGATTTAATAGCTTAGTCAATATATTAAATTTTAAACTTAAAAGTACAAAAATGGAACATTTTATGGCTGATATTTAGATTAGCCAGATAATCTATAAGCCGGGTTCTGTCATTTAAGAAGTCATTTATCTAGGCATATTTTTACAAATATGCTCAAGCAGCTAACCCGGATGACGAACTAAAGACTGTTTTTAGCGTTAAACGCAGTGTCATCCCTATTTAGCCTTGCTCCATTTGGGGTTTACCTAGCAGTTTTTGTTACCAAAAACTCGGTGTGCTCTTACCACACCTTTTCACCCTTACCTTGATTAGGCGGTTTATTTCTGTGGCACTAGCCCTGAGGTCGCCCTCGCCAGCCGTTAACTGGCAAATTGTCTTTACGGAGCCCGGACTTTCCTCTATTTAAAATAGCGACTGTCCAATTATCTGGCAGAAGTTAAATAATATTTAAAAAGACAAAAATCAAGAGAAATAAGACTTTTACGCCAATAATTGGCTTATTTTAAGGGTTTTATCGGTTATTTTTCCAGTTACTTCATTCGGAAGAAATCTTCTTTGAAAAGCCATAATTATCTTACGATCTCTATTTGATTTTTGAGATAAATTAAAAAATCTATATCCAATTTTATGAACATTTTTAAAAAATATTCTTCTTTTTGCTTTTGATTTAATCTCTTTTTTTTTTAATTTGAATTTTGGATACCAAATAGAAACTCCTTTTAAACTTAAAAAGTCCCAAGGAAATTTTTCACCAGGGTCTTTCTTTCTAAGAGGAGCAATGTCTGAATGACCTAAAACATTACATTTTTTAATTTTATACTTTTTCAAAAGCGATTTGATTAAAACTATTAAAGAAGAAATTTGTTTTTTTGGAAAGTTTTGGTAGTCAATAAAATGGCCTTTGTTTTGAATTTCAATACCTATTGAGCATTTGTTTAAATTTCTTACATTTTTCCACTTAGATTTTCCTGCATGCCAAGCTATCTTATTATCGTCTACCATCTTATAAATATTACCATTCCTATTTATAAAATAGTGACAACTCACTTTTGAATTTGGATTTTTGAGCCTATCCATAGATACACGTGCAGATTGCATCCCGGTATAATGAATAATTAGAAATCGAATGTCTTTTGAACTTCTAATCTTTTTTGAAAAATTTGTTGATTTATTTACCCTTATTTTCATAAATTATACCAATTTAACGTCAAAATTACCTAAATTTATATGCAAATTACTCTAAAATAAAGCTATGATTTATG
This sequence comes from uncultured Pelagibacteraceae bacterium, assembly GCA_902552185.1. GTDB lineage: Bacteria > Pseudomonadota > Alphaproteobacteria > Pelagibacterales > Pelagibacteraceae > Pelagilacustribacter. The sequence goes on from CACDFZ010000002.1 coordinate 117,899, forward strand.
TGCAAAATCTCAATATTTTATATATATAGCCACTATGGGAATTAAAAAAATACAAATTGTTTTATACTCTATATTACTCAATATTTTTCTATTAGTAAGTGCAAACGCTGAGTCAGAAAAAGAGTGTTTCGAAAAAGTAAGTAGAGGGATTTTTAAGTTTAATCAAGGAGTTGATAATATTATATTAGAACCAGTGGCTAAGGTTTACAACAAACTTCCAGAGCCAGTTAAAAATGGAACAGGAAACTTCACTTCAAATATAGCTACATTACTCTCAATTCCAAACCATCTTCTTCAAGGTGAATTAAAATCTGCAGGTCATGCGACTGGAAGTTTTTTAATTAATTCTACAATTGGAATTTTAGGTTTAGGTAATCCGGCTGCAAAAATGGGTCTAAAAAACCAAAAAGAGGATTTAGGTCAAACTTTAGGTGCGTACGGAGTTGGAGGTGGATGTTATTTTGTTTTACCAGTTTTAGGTCCGACAACATTAAGAGACTCTGTTGGAATGGTAATTGATAATAATTACTTAGACGCTTTTGCCAGAGTTACATGGCATGAAAGAGAAATTAAAAGTATCTCGGGAAATAAACTGGATTATGTAGGGATAAAAGCAGCCGAAGCTGTAGATTTTAGAGGAGATAATATGGTTAATTTTGAAAGTTTAGAAAAAAATTCTATTGATCTATATGCCGCAACAAAAAGTTTGTATCTTCAGAATAGATCTAAAAAAATTAAAAATGAGACGGGTACAGATGACGATGCCTGGGGCGATTTAGATAAATAAATATCTTTTCAATGAAAAAAAGACTATTTTTTTTAATACCTATTCTTTATTTTTATTTTACTTCTATAATTGCAGTAACATATAATTCTGAACCTAAAATTTTTATACAAGAACTTGTTGATGATGCGATAAAATCTTTAAGTGACAAGTCATTAACTGAAGAAGAAAAAAAAGAGGTTATTGAAGAAATTGCTTTAGAAAACGTGGATATTAAGGCATTAGGGCTTTATACTCTTGGAAATATAAGAAACAATCTTGATGAAAACACAATGAGCAATTATCAAGAACTTTTTCAAAAATACTTCTTAAAAAGTTTAACATCTAGACTGACTGATTACGCGTCTCAAAAATTTGAAGTATACGGCTCTGAACAAAAAAGTTCAAATTATACAATTGTAAATTCTAAAATAGTCGAAAGTCTAAAATCTCCAGAGATAAAGATAGATTGGAGAATCTATACGAAAAATCCACAAAAACCTTTAATAAGAGATTTAGTTGTTGAGGGTTTAAGTTTGGCAAGAACTCAAAAAGAGGAGTTTGCATCAATTTTAAATTCAAACAATAATGATGTAAACGCCCTTATGAATAAATTACAAGAATTTATTTCAAATTAAATTTTGGTGGGCCCGCCAGGACTCGAACCTGGGACCAATACATTATGAGTGTACTGCTCTAACCAACTGAGCTACAGGCCCATTATTTTCTTTTACATTAGAAAAAGTTATTTTTCTAGAAAACTTTTAAGTTGTTTTGATCTGCTTGGATGCTTTAGTTTTCTTAATGCTTTAGCTTCAATTTGTCTTATTCTTTCTCTAGTTACAGAAAATTGCAGTCCAACCTCCTCTAAAGTGTGATCAGTATTCATTCCAATACCAAATCTCATTCTAAGAACTCTTTCTTCTCTTGGTGTAAGAGAGGCTAAAATTTTTGTAGTCGATTCACTTAAATTAGACTGAATAGCGGTATCAAGAGGTTGAAGAGCATTTTTATCCTCTATAAAATCTCCAAGACTACTATCCTCTTCATCCCCGACGGGTGTCTCTAATGACACTGGTTCCTTTGCAATTTTTAAAACCTTTCTTACTTTCTCTAGTGGCATTGCAAGTTTTTTTGCTAGCTCCTCAGGTGTAGGTTCTCTGCCAAATTCACTCATGATTTGTCTTTGAGTTCTAACGATTTTATTTATTGTTTCTATCATGTGAACTGGAATACGAATTGTTCTTGCCTGATCTGCAATTGATCTAGTAATAGCTTGTCTAATCCACCAAGTAGCATAAGTTGAGAACTTGTAGCCCCTTCTATACTCAAATTTGTCAACTGCTTTCATTAAACCAATGTTTCCTTCTTGTATTAAATCCAGAAACTGTAATCCTCTATTTGTATATTTCTTTGCAATTGATATTACTAATCTTAAATTGGCTTCAACCATCTCTTTTTTCGCAATTCTAGATTCTCGCTCTCCCTTTTGAATCCTGCTTACTAGTCTTTTGAACTCACCTACTGAAAGTCCTATTTTTTTACTAAATTCTACTAGTCTATCTCTTATTTCTGCGAAGTCTTTTTTAAACTTTTTAAAAAAAGATTTCCAAACGGGATTTTGATTTAGAAATGTTTCAAATTTAGGGTTTATTTCATTGCCAATATAATATTTTAAAAATTCTTCTCTGGAGATTTTATTATCCGTAGCTAATCGTAATAAAACACCTTCCAGAGAAACAATTTTTTTATTTTCTTTGTAATGAGATTGAACTAGCTCCTCAACTACATGAGGTGCAATTTGTAAATTTTTAAAATTATCTACCAAAATAGACTGGATCTTTTTAAAATTTTTATTTTTCGAAACTGAAAGTTCCTTTCCTGATAAAATACATTCTAAATTTTCTTTTTGATATTTTTGCAATTTTAAGTAATTTTTATTTAAAGATTCTAATAGTTTGAGTATCTTGGGTTTAATTTCTTCTTCCATTTTCGCTAATGAAACATTAAATTCGTCCTCTTCAGTCACTTCTGCTTTTTCATCTGAATTTTTATCGTTGTCATTTTTTTCATCTTTTGTTTTAATTTTCTTTTCTGAATCTTTTTTCGTTTTTATCTCTTCATCATCTGAAGCTTCAAAATCTTCGTAGGTTGAATCTATGTCAATTATATCTCTAACTAACATTTCTTGATTTTCAATTTTATCTTTCCATTCAGATATTTTTTTTCCAACTATTGGGCTTTGGGTAAGAGCATTAATCATAACATCTTTTCCAGCTTCTATTCTTTTTGCAATAGCTATTTCTCCTTCTCTAGAAAGTAATTCAACTCCACCCATCTCACGGAGATACATTCTAATCGGATCATCACTTTTCTCGGATGTTTTCTCCTCTAGATTGTTGGTAGTTTCTTTCTTTTTATTTGATTGAAATTCTGATTTTTTTTCTACTAATGTGATCTTATTGTCGGCAATAATTAAAAAAGCTCGTTCAGTATTTTCAAAAGATCCGCCCCTCTTACCTAAGGATTTTCCTAGTTCTTCATATGTTATGAACCCTCGATTTTTTCCTTTTTCGAGAATTCTTTCAAATGATTTTGTAATTAATTTTTCACCCATAAGCTGAATTTAATAGTGAAATATATATAAACACTAAATATTAAAAATCTATCTTTAATTATTCCCTATTTATTTGACTTTTAAGCTTTAGAAGTTCTGAATATGCCTTCTCTTCCATATTATTTATTAATTTATTCTCTAAAGATTCTATCTTTTTTTTATTTTGACTTTCTAAAAGATCATTAGTGAAGTCCTCAAATAATTCTTTTATCTGGTCATAGTTTTTTTTATTAATTATCATTCTTAAATTTGAATTTTCAATAATACTTTTAACTAAACTAGAATGAGTTTTTAGCACTTCATTTTCAATCTCTTTTTCTGTCTTATCTGACTTTATAAGATCAACTAAAAGCATTTTTAGTTTTTCATTTTCTGAATTTGAAAAATCAATTGTCGATATACTTTCCACAATGTTCTTAACTGCAGCACTATAAAATATCATTATAAAAAGAATAGAAAATTCAATTATATTTTCTCTTGTTAGATCCTTTTTTTGCATATGTATTTTTTTTGTTTCATTTAGCATTTTAAAATTTTTTCGTTTTGAAAAACCATGGTTTATTTTACTATTTACGTTAGGTGTAAGACTATTAATTTTACTTAAAAAATTTTCTAAAATATATTTTTTAAGAGTATTATCATTTATAGAAGAGCATAATTTTCTCATTTGTTTTTCAAATTTAGTTATCTCATAAGGATTATTAGTGTTTATCTTTTTTACATAAGTATCCCAAATAAACGATTGAATTATAGTTTTATTATCCAAAAATTTTAAAAAACCTTCTTTGCCAACATCTTTTATAATATCATCTGGGTCTTTACCTTCATCAAGGATTGAAAAATAAATTTTGTTTTCTTCGTTTATAAATGGAAATAATCTTTCCGCTATTCTTAGTGCTGCCTGTTGACCACTTTTATCTCCGTCTAAACATATAATTGGGTCTGAAAAAAATTTCCATATTAAGTTAATTTGGCTTTCTGTGATGGCAGTTCCACAATTTGAAATAACATTTTTGATTCCTCTCGAATATAATGATATAACATCCATGTAACCTTCTACTATAATTACTTCTTTCGTATTAGATCTTTCATCTTTTGCAAAGTTTAGGTTAAATAGCTGTCTTCCTTTTTTAAAAAATTCTGTTTCGGGAGAGTTTATATATTTTGCCAGGTTTACATCTCCAATTATTCTTCCACCAAATGCAATAATATCTCCTGATAAATTAAGTATTGGAAAAATAATTCTATTTTTAAATCTATCTATAAATTTTTGATTTTTTTCTACAAAATAATAAAGCCCTGTCGCTTTAATATCTTCTAAAGAATATTTTTTTGATAAATGATCAAACAAATTATTAGGTGGAACATATCCAAGTTGAAATTTTTTAATTACTTCTTCAGATAGTTTTCTTTCTTTTAAATAATTTAATGCAAACATATTTTTTTTGTTAAACAATTCACCTTGAGAATAATCGGAATATTCTTTTATAATTTTTTTATATTTATTATATTTTTCCTCTTTTTCTTTATCATATTTTGTAAATTTATATATTTGCATTCCTGCTTCTGAGGCTAAAACTTTTACAGCTTCTCCAAATCTTAAAGATCTAGTCTTCATTAAAAAATCAAAAATGTTTCCATGTTCGCCGGTGCTAAAACAATGATAAAATCCCTTTTCATCATTTACAGTAAATGAAGGTGTTTTTTCATTCTTGAACGGGGACAAGCCAATAAACTCTTTACCTCTTTTTTTTAACTGAACATATTTACCAACTACTTGTGATACTTTTAATCTAAGTTTAATTTCATCTAAATATTCTTTTGGATACTTCATTGTCATTTTAGTAACCCTTTAATGATGTTACTTACTTTTGAAAAATCTAAGACATCTCCATATTCTTTTTTAAGAGCTCCCATAACTTTCCCCATGTCCTTAATAGATTTTGCTTGAAGACTCTCAATTACTTTTTTACAAATATTTTTAGTTTCTTCATCACTCATTTGTTTAGGTAAAAAATTATTAATAATTGAAATTTCCTCTTGTTCTTTTTTGAGTAGATCTTCCCTGCCCGCTTTTTTATAAGCTTCACACGAATCATTTCTTTGTTTGTTCATTTTTTTTAATATTGAGATGATTTCTTGGTCTTTTAAAGAACCTTCCTTAACTTTAGAAGCTATTTTAAAATCTTTAATAGCAGAAATTATAAGTCTCAAAGTTGGAAAGACTGTTTTATCTTTATTTTTGAGACTTTCGTTTAATTTTTCTTCTATTTTTTTTTCTAGAGACATTTTTTTTTAGTAAGTTTAATCACAAATTATATTTAAAATAAAAAGATCTTTCTTGACGATTTTTAAAGTTTTTCATATGTTTCGCAAAATCATGTTTATAAGTTTTTTACTTTAACTCATGAGTTGTATTTGAAACAGATTGATCAAAATATATACTCAAAAAATAATCTTAAAAAGATCAATTGCACCGCTATTTTAGTTCTTGAAAATGGAAATATATTTAGAGGATTTGGTTTGGGGTATGAAGGGCAAGCAACGGGAGAAGTTTGCTTCAACACTTCTATCACTGGTTATCAAGAAATAATTTCAGATCCATCGTATGCGGAGCAAATTATTAATTTTACTTTTCCTCATGTAGGAAATGTTGGAACAAATAAAGAGGATCATGAATCTGATACAGTATGGACAAAGGGTGTAATATTAAATACCGAGATCACTGATCCAAGCAATTATCGTTCCTTAAAGCATTTAGATTTTTGGTTAAAAAAAAATAAGATAGTTGGAATAACTGGCATTGATACAAGAAATTTAACAAATTTCATTAGGGATAAAGGTGCTCCTAAAGGAACAGTAGTTTTTTTAAAAAATGGTAAATTTAATTTAAAAAAAATTTTGAGAGCTACCAAAAAATGGAGTGGTCTAAAAAATTTAGATCTAGCAAAACAAGTTACAACCAAAAAAAGTTATGTTTGGAAGGATTTTAAAACTTGGAAAAAGGGATCAGGTTTTGTGAAAAATAAGAAAAAAAATTTACATGTAATAGCAATAGACTATGGGATAAAAAAAAATATACTTAGATATTTTTCCAACTATAATTGTAAAGTAACAATTGTTCCGTGTAAAACAAGTGCGAGTGAAATTTCAAAACTAAAACCAAATGGTATTTTTTTATCTAATGGACCCGGAGACCCAGCGGCTACAGGGAAGTATGCTATTCCAATTATAAAAAAGCTTATAAATATGAATCTGCCTATATTTGGAATTTGTCTAGGTCATCAGTTATTAGGTTTAACTTTGGGGGCAAAAACAAAAAAAATGAGTTTAGGACATAGAGGTGCTAATCATCCAGTAAAAAATTTGATAAAAGGAAATGTTGAAATAACAAGTCAAAATCATGGATTTGAAATAGTAAGAAAAAATTTGCCAAAAAATATTCAAATTACTCACCAGTCTCTTTTTGATAATAGTATAGAGGGAATTAAACTTAAATCTAAACCAGTTTTTTCAGTACAATATCATCCCGAGTCAAATCCGGGACCGCAAGATAGTGTTTATTTATTTGAAGAATTTATAAAAACCATGAAACAAAATGCCAAAAAGAAAAGATATTAAGAAAATTTTAGTAGTTGGCGCCGGTCCTATCATTATTGGACAAGCTTGTGAGTTTGATTATTCTGGTACTCAAGCTTGTAAAGCTTTGAAGGATGAAGGTTATAAAGTAATTTTAATTAATTCTAATCCAGCAACAATTATGACAGACCCAGATGTTGCGGACAAAACATATATTGAACCTATAACTTTAACAGTTTTAGAAAAAATTTTAGCTAAAGAAAAACCAGACGCAATCCTTCCAACAATGGGAGGTCAGACTGCATTAAATTTAGCTATGGAGGCAGAAAAAAAGGGAATTCTTAGAAAATATAAAATTGAACTTATTGGTGCGAATTCTAGAGCTATTTCAAACGCCGAAGATAGAAAAAAATTTAGAAAAAATATGCTTGATATTGGCTTAGATCTGCCTAAGTCAAAAATTGTAAATAATTTTAGCCAAGCTTCAAATGCTCTAAAACAAATCGGTCTTCCAGCAATTATAAGACCTGCTTTTACCCTAGGTGGACTTGGTGGAGGAATAGCAAAAAATAAAAAGGAATTTTTTAAAATATTAAAAGATGGGCTACATGAGTCACCGGTAAAACAGGTCTTGGTGGAAGAATGTCTAGAAGGCTGGAAAGAATTTGAAATGGAAGTGGTAAGAGATAAAAATGATAATTGTATAATTATATGTTCGATCGAGAACGTTGACCCTATGGGAATTCATACTGGTGACTCGGTTACTATCGCCCCTGCATTAACTCTTACAGATAAAGAATATCAAGTAATGAGAAACGCATCGATAGCTTGTTTAAGGAAAATAGGAGTTGAAACTGGAGGTTCAAATGTTCAATTTGCAATAAATCCTAAAGATGGAAGAATGGTTATCATAGAGATGAATCCAAGAGTTTCAAGGTCTTCTGCTTTGGCGTCAAAAGCTACTGGATTTCCAATTGCTAAAGTAGCTGCAAAACTTGCTGTGGGTTATACTTTAGATGAATTAAAAAATGAAATAACTAAAGTCACTCCAGCTTCTTTTGAACCAACAATAGACTATGTCGTAACAAAAATTCCTAGATTTACCTTTGAAAAATTTTCAACATCTGCTGCAGTTTTAGGTACATCCATGAAATCAGTTGGTGAAGCTATGGCCATAGGAAGAAACTTTAAGGAGTCCTTACAAAAAGCTTTGGTTTCTCTTGAAACTGGTTTTTCAGGTGTAGACCAAATATTTAATTTAAGAGTCAAACAAATTGAAAAAAAACTCGCAGAAAATATACCAAATAAAATATTGCTAATTGGTGAGGCTTTTAGAAAAAAAATTAATATTAAAAGAATACAAAAACTTTCAAAAATTGATTACTGGTTTTTAAATCAAATAAAAGAAATTGTAGATGAAGAAAATAAGATTAAAAAAAACGGTTTACCAAAAACGTTTAATGAATTTAATTACATAAAATCAATAGGTTTCTCAGACAAAAAACTTTCTGAATTAGCTTATACCACAGAGGATAATATCAGAAAAATAAGATCAAAATTGAAAATTTTTCCTGTTTATAAAAAAGTAGATACTTGCGCCTCTGAATTTAAATCATTTACCCCATATATGTACTCTACTTATCAGAGAAATTTTTCTGTTTACTCTGAGTGTGAGGCGGATCCATCTAATAGAAAAAAAATTATTATTCTTGGAGGTGGGCCTAATAGAATTGGCCAGGGCATTGAATTCGATTACTGTTGTTGTCAAGCTAGTTTTGCTTTGAAAAAAGCTGGGTATGAAACAATAATGGTTAATTGTAATCCTGAAACTGTTTCAACAGATTATGACACGAGTAATAGATTATATTTTGAGCCATTAATAGAGGAATTTGTTTTTAATATTATTAAAAGAGAAAAAGTTAAAGGAAACTTGGTAGGTGTCATAACTCAATTCGGTGGACAGACGCCCATAAAGTTGGCCAAGTTTTTGCATGAACACAAACTTCCAATATTAGGGACTCAATATACTTCGATCGATTTAGCTGAAGATAGAGATAGATTTAGAAATCTTTTGAATAAATTAAAATTAAAACAAGCTAAAAGTGGAATAGCAAAAACATTTTCACAAGCATTAAAAATAGCTGAAAAAATAGGGTTGCCGCTTATGGTTAGACCTTCCTATGTTTTAGGAGGAAGAGCAATGGAAATAGTACATGAAAAAAAACAACTTAAGAATTTTGTACAGGAGGCATTTAAGGCGGCAGAAAAAAATCCAATTTTAATTGACAAATTTATAGATAATGCGATGGAAGTAGATGTTGATGCGCTATCAGATGGCAAGCAAGTGTTTGTTGCAGGAATTATGCAGCATATTGAGGAAGCAGGAATTCATTCTGGTGACTCGGCTTGCAGTTTGCCTCCAGTTTCTATTAAACCTTTTTTGATTAAAGAGATAGAGAGCCAAACTAAAAAGTTGGCCCTAGCACTTAAGGTAAAGGGTTTTATGAATATACAATTTGCAATAAAGAACGATGAAATTTTTGTTATAGAGGTTAACCCTAGGGCAAGCAGAACTGTCCCATTTGTATCAAAAGCAAAAAATCTTCCATTAGCCAAAATTGCATCTAGAGTAATGGCGGGTGAAAAATTATCTAAATTTAATTTAAGAAGTAAAACAAAAAAAATGTTTGCAGTAAAAGAGGCGGTATTTCCATTTAATAAATTTCCAAACAGTGACCTTATACTTGGTCCAGAGATGAAATCTACTGGAGAGGTAATGGGTTTCGATGAGAATTTTGGTATGGCTTTTGCCAAAAGTCAAATGGCAGCTTCTAACTCGCTTCCTACAAAAGGTTTAGCATTTATATCACTAAAAAATAGTCATAAAAACGAAGGTGTAGATTTGGCAAAACAGCTAAATAAGCTTAACTTCAAACTTTGCGGTACTGGAGGAACAGCTGAATATATTAATAAGCATGGAATTAAATGTAAAAAAATAAATAAAGTTAATCAAGGGTCACCTCATATTGTCGATGTTCTTAATGCAAAAAAAATTGCTCTTGTAATTAATACTGGTGGAGGTAATAGTGAAAAACAACTAAACGATGCTTTAGCGTTAAGAAGAGCAACTTTAGCAAATAAAGTCCCTTATTGTACAAATATGTCGACAGCAAAAGTTTGTATTGAAGGTATTAAGTCTCTCAAAAATAAAGAAATAAAAGTAACTTCTCTGCAAGATATTTAAAATTTTATCTTACTTTCCAGTCTGTCTCGAAAGTGACGTAGTTAATTTGAATACATCTACGCTCCTTTTTAATCTCTTTTTTTTCCATACCATGCCAAGAGTTGGGTCCACTAGTAAAGAAATATCCATAATTATGTTTATACGGAACTGTTTTTACTTTGGTTAATTTAGTATCGTAGAAATCTGTTCCTAAGTTTTCAGATTCGTTGTGAAGGTTGATAAAAACTATTGAAGACATTAATTTTTCTTTAATATCACAATGGGGTTTAAGCCAAAAACCTTCTCTATCACAAATAACTTCTAGTCTGACGAAAGAATTGCTTAAATCTTTTCCTATCAAGCCACCAATTTTGTTGTAAACTTTAGGAGATCTCAGCTCCTCAATAAAATTTTTAAGGTGTGGGAATTGTTTTGCATTTTCTTTAGTTACGTAGCATCTTATTTTTTTTGCTTTTCCTCCATCTTTAATGCCTGAGCGAAAAGCACCGTCTCCGCCATCAAGTGCTCTAGTCCCGTCGTAGTTTAAGTTTTCTTTTTTAGGGTCGACAATTTCTGCATTGCTAATTTCCTCAATAGCTTCTTTAGTTAATGGTTGATTAATTTCAAAGTGTTTAAAAGGATCGTTGAACGATCTAGTTCTGTTTTCTAATGATTTAAATAATTCCATTTTTTTTTATCTTTTCATTAATCAAAGGTGATATTCTGTTTACCTCGTCTAGTTTGCTATATGACCATAAATCAATTTTATCTGTCAAATCTTTTATTATATTTAATTGTTTAAATTGGGAGAAAAATTTTTGAAATCTTAAATTATTCTTACTTGGTTTCATTTGTGCCACATAAATTGGTTTTCCAGTAATTGCAGCTTCAGAAATCATAGAAGTAGAGTCGCAAGTTACAACAATGTAATCTGAAATTGAAAGCGCAGATAAGTAAGCTTTTTTATCTACATCTTTTACAACCATGTGATCATGACCAAAAGAATTAAAAGCTTTTTTAATAATATCTGATGGAGTCCTATAGGATGGTATTACAACTAATTTGTATTTATCCCTAGTAAAAATAGATTTTATTTTGTTAAATAAAAAATTAATCTCTTTTTCTGAATAAGTGTAATATTTATTTGGCCCACCAATAATAAAAGCAATTATTTTTTTGTTTTCTTTGTCAATTCTTAAATAATTGTTTTCTTTTGAAATTTCTTTTTCAGAAAGATAATGAATTGCTCCGGTTGTTTTGATAACATTATTGCCTATTATATTATCGTGTTCAGGACAAATTATTAAGTCAAATTTGTCTAATGAAACTTTTGGATCTTGAATATGAATCGTAAAGATTTTTTCTTTATATTTTTTTTTTAAAGCTAAAGAAGGAATTACACTTTTTCTCCCGCAAGAAATAATAACTTTCGAATCGAATATAAATTGACTCTCTAGAATGCTCATAGATATAGGTGTAAGAAGTGGTGGTATAAAATTCCAAAATTTTTTAAGTTTAATTTCTTGATGTTTATAGTTTAAATTCAAAGCTTTTGCTAAGCCTTCAACCTGACTAACCATACCGTGCATACCTTGCGTTAAAAGGAGTGCTTTTAATTTTGACATTTGTTACTATATACCTTCATTAGAATGAATAATAAATCATCTAAACATACAAAAGTGTTGATTCTTGGATCAGGACCGGCAGGTTATACTGCAGCAATATATGCTGCCAGAGCCCTTCTTAAACCAATATTGGTTTTTGGGTCTGAGCCGGGTGGACAGCTTACAACAACTACAGATGTTGAGAATTTTCCGGGTTTTGCAAAAGTAATTCAAGGACCATGGTTGATGGAAGAAATGAAAGGTCAAGCGAAAGCTGTGGGCACCGAGATGATTCAAGATCATATTAAAAAAGTTGATCTTTCAAAAAAACCTTTTTCAGCTCATGGCGACAGTGGTCAAATTTATACTGCAGATAGCATTATTATTTCCACAGGCGCTCAAGCAAGATGGTTAAATTTAGAGTCTGAACAAAAATTTAGGGGATTTGGAGTATCTGCTTGTGCAACATGTGATGGTTTTTTCTTTAAGGAAAAAGAGGTTGCAGTTGTTGGTGGTGGAAACGCTGCAGTAGAGGAAGCAATGTTTTTGACTAAATTTGCCTCTAAAGTTCACTTGATACATAGAAGAAATGAGTTAAGAGCAGAAAAATTATTACAAGAAAAGCTTAAAGCTAACAAAAAAATTCAAATTATTTGGGATAGTGTTGTTGAAGAAGTTATGGGAACAAACGAGCCCAAAGGAGTTAATGGAATAAAAATAAAAAATGTAAAAACTAATAAAACATCTGAGCTTAAGGTTGATGGTTTATTTATAGCAATAGGTCACGACCCGGCTACAGCTTTATTTAAAGATCAATTAAAAATGGATAAAGAGGGTTATTTGATTACTAAACCAGACTCAACTATTACAAATATACCAGGAGTATTTGCTGCTGGAGATGTGAAAGATAAAATTTTTAGGCAAGCAGTCACTGCTGCTGGCATGGGTTGTATGGCTGCACTGGAAGCTGAAAAGCATTTATCTAGTAAATAAAGTGAAAAACAATTTGCATGTATTTTTAGGTTCTACTGTTGCAGATGCAGCTGCAAGACCTTTGCATTGGGTTTATAATCAAAAAAAATTACTGAATTATATTAGAGGAAAAAAAGATTTTACATTTTTAAAAACAAATAAAAGTCCTTTCTATGACATTAAAACTGGTAAAGTTTCTGGTTACAATGATATTGGTCAAGTCATGTTTAAAACATTAATTGAGGGACATACAGATATTGAAGGTAGATTTAAAAAAAATATAATTAAAAATTTTGGTCCTGGAAGCATATATTGGAAAAATTACAGTTTAAGAGCAAAGTATAGAAAAGTTAAAGACTGGCGTGGAATAATAAAAGGTCCTTGGATACATCAAAATATAATCGAAACAGTTCAAAATATTAAAAAGGGGAAAAAATTAACAGGAGGAAGAAAAGTGAATGAATCAGATGGTTTCTGTGCAGCATTACCTTACTTTTTATATGGTTATAGTTTTAAAAATCTTAAAAAAATTATTTCATTAGTCACAGTTTCAAAAATTAGTCTAAGGTATGCTTTGGCTAAGTTTCATTTAATAGATTTAGCTCTAAAAGGTTCAAAAAATCCAATAGAAGAATTTACTTTAAAATACAAAAATAAATCATATTTTAAAAACATCGTTAAGAACATAAATAAAATAAAACGATTAAAAAAGAAACCTCATCCGCAAGTAGTGAAAAAACTTGGAATGGCTTGTAGTTACCCCGGGACTTTTGAGAGCTCTATTCATTCTATTTTAACCTCCTCTAGTTATAAAAGTGCTGTTTTAAAAACAATTAAAGCAGGAGGATGTAACTGTTCTAGAGTAAACTTTATTGGAGCATATTATGCGGCATTAAAAGGAGTGGGATCAATTCCAAATTCGTGGGTGAAAAAAACAGATGCAGCAAAAAGAATTTTGAGACAAAATTAATTATTTAAGCTATCACAGAAATCTTTAATTCTTGCTATGGCCTTCTTTAAGTTTTCCATAGAGGTTGCATATGATATTCTAAAATAACCATCTAAACCAAAGGCTGATCCTTGAACTACAGCAACCATAGATTTTTCTAATAATTTTTGAACAAATTCAGTGTCAGTTTTAAGTTTAGTTTTTTTATTTAAGAGCCCTTTGCAGCTTGGAAAAACATAAAAAGCTCCGTTTGGAGTTAAACAATTGATCCCTTTTATATTATTTAAACTATTTACAACAAAATCTCTTCTCTCTTTAAAGGCCACTGCTCTTTCTTTAATAAAATTTTGTTGCCCATTTAATGCCTCAACTGCTGCTGCCTGGCTAATAGATGAAGGATTTGAAGTAGATTGAGATTGTATCTTTCTAATTGCATTAATTATTTCTTTAGGGCCTGCCGCATAACCAATTCTCCAACCTGTCATGGCGTAAGACTTGCTTACTCCATTCATAGTCAAAGTTCTCTCTTTTAGTTTCGAAATTTGAGCAATCGTAAAAAAATTAAAGCCTTCGTATCTAATATGTTCATAAATGTCGTCACTTAAAATAAAAATTTTTTTATGTTTAAGTAATACTTTTGATAAATCTTCTATTTCTTTTTTTGTATATCCTGCTCCAGTCGGATTAGATGGAGAGTTTAGAATAAGCCATTTTGTTTTTTTAGATATTGCTTTTTCTAATTTTTTTGCCGAAAGTTTAAAGCCATCTTTTTCCTCACACTTTATAATCTTAGGAGTGCCACCAGCTAACAAAACCATATCAGGGTAAGAAACCCAAAAAGGTGCAGGTATAATTACTTCGTCTCCTTTATTTAATGTTGCCATGAAGGTGTTGTATATAACTTGTTTACCCCCAGTTCCGACTGTAATTTGGTCAATTGAATAATTTAAATTATTCTCTCTTTTAAACTTTTCAACAATTGCTTTTTTTAAATCTGGAGTTCCATCAACTGCTGTATACTTGGTATCACCTTTTTTGATAGCTTCTATAGCGGCCTCTTTAACATTTTCTGGGGTGTCAAAATCTGGCTCTCCAGCACCTAATCCTATAACATCCTTCCCTCTTGCCCGCATTTCCCTAGCTTTTGTAGTAACTGCTATGGTAGGCGACGGTTTTATACGTTTTAAATTGTTGGAAATTATGCTCATTGAATTTTATAATGTTTTTTTTAATTATTAATATCACAGAATGCAAAATACGTATCAAGAAAAAATATTAGATTTAGAAAATACTAACAACTCTATAAATAAAAAATTAGAGGGAGGTATTAAATTTAAAATTAAAAGTAATTTTCAACCTGCTGGAGACCAGCCTCAAGCTATCAAAAAACTGATTGCTAATCTTAGAGGTCAAAAGAACGAACAAGTCTTACTTGGTGTTACAGGCTCAGGAAAAACTTTCACAATGGCAAAAGTCATTGAAGCATCTAACAGACCAGCTTTGGTTCTCGCTCCAAACAAAACGTTGGCCGCACAGCTTTATGGGGAGTTTAAAAATTTTTTTCCTGATAATGCTGTTGAATATTTTGTGTCTTATTATGACTATTATACTCCAGAAGCTTATGTTCCAAGATCCGACACTTATATAGAAAAAGAGGCATCTATTAACGAACAAATAGATAGGATGAGACATTCAGCAACCAGGTCATTATTGGAAAGAGATGATGTAATAATTGTTGCAAGTGTTTCATGTATCTATGGCCTTGGATCTGTAGAGGCTTATTCAAAAATGACTATAACTTTAAAAAAAAACTATGAATATGACAGAGATCAATTAATTAGGGCATTTATTAACTTACAATATAAAAGAAATGACCAAAATTTTTTTAGAGGTACATTTAGAGTTAGAGGAGAAAATTTAGAAATATTTCCATCACACTTGGAAGATAGGGCCTGGAGATTAAGTTTAAATTTAAATAAATTAGAAAAAATTGAAGAGTTTGATCCTTTAACTGGAGATAAGACTAATGATTTTTCAATTATTAAAATTTATGCTAATAGTCATTATATTACTCCTAAACCAACAATCGATCAGGCTATTCAAGAGATAAAAAAAGAACTAGAGGTCACTTTAAAAAAACATCAGGACAACAACAAATTATTAGAGGCTCAGAGATTAAGAGAAAGAACAAAATTTGATTTAGAAATGATTGAGGCAACAGGTACTTGTGCTGGAATTGAAAATTATTCACGATTTTTGTCTGGAAGAAAACCTGGAGAACCACCACCAACATTATTTGAGTACTTTCCTGATAATACAATTATTTTTGTTGATGAAAGTCACGTAACTGTGCCACAGCTTAACGGAATGTACAAAGGTGACAGAACCAGAAAAAGCACATTAGCTGAATATGGTTTTAGGCTTCCATCATGTATGGATAATAGACCTTTAAAGTTTGAAGAATGGGATTTAATGAGAACTCAAACAATATTCGTGTCTGCTACTCCTGGACCATGGGAATTGAAACAAACAAAGAATGAATTTATAGATCAAATTATCCGTCCTACAGGTTTGATAGATCCACCCGTTGAAATAAGGCCAGCAAAAACTCAGGTTGACGATTTAATGCACGAAGCAAAAGAAATCGTAAAAAAAGGTTTCAGAATTTTAGCTACAACGTTAACAAAAAAAATGGCTGAAGATTTAACAGAGTATCTTCATGAAAATGGATTAAAGGTACGATATATGCATTCTGACATCGATACACTGGAAAGAATAGAAATTATACGAGATTTGAGAATGGGTGTATTCGATATCTTAGTTGGGATAAATTTATTAAGAGAAGGATTGGATATTCCTGAATGTGCATTGGTCGCAATACTTGATGCAGATAAAGAGGGATTTTTAAGATCAGAAACATCTCTAATTCAAACAATAGGAAGAGCTGCTAGAAATGTAGATGGTAAGGTAATTTTATACGCAGACAAAGTTACAAAAAGCATAGATAAAGCTATCAAAGAAACTGATAGAAGAAGAAATAAGCAATTACAATATAATAAAAAAAATAAAATAACAGCAGAGTCAGTTAAAAAAGAAATAAGTGATATTTTAGAGTCAGTTTATGAGAAAGACTATGTAAAAATAAGCGAAGGTTCAAACGTTGGTGGAAATCTTAAGAAACATTTAAAGGCTTTAAATAGAAAAATGAAAGAGTCCGCTGCTAATTTGGAATTTGAAGAAGCCGCTAAAATTCGTGATGAAATAAGAAAATTGGAAGCAAGTGAGTTAGAGATATCTTTAAATCCAAAAATAAACCAGTACAAATTGAAAAATAAAGTATACCCTAAAGGTAGATCAACAATGGGAATGCCGGGCACTAAGACAAGGAAAGCAATAAAAAAATGGAAACCAAAAAGATAATTATTACAGGTGGTGCAACAAGAATTGGCGCTGCTATTGCGAAAAGTTTAGCAGGTTACGATATTTATATCGCAATTCATTATAATAAATCGAAAAATCTGGCTAATAAATTAAAAAAAGAATTAGAAGATTTAGGTAGCAATGTATTTTTAATTAAGGCCGACTTAAATAATTCTTATCAAGTGCAAAAATTAGTAAAAGATGCTTTTAACAAAATGAAAGGTTTAGATTGCCTTATTAACAATGCTTCAGTTTTTGAAAATGACAATCTCAATAACCTTAACGATAAAAGCTTTTCAAAACACATGAATGTTAATCTAAAAGCCCCAGCCTTATTAACTCAATATTTTAAAAAATATGTAAAAAAAAAAGATGGAATTATCATTAATATTATCGATCAACGAATTGAAAAATTAACGCCTTATTTTCTATCATACACTTTAAGTAAATCAGCTTTAGGAACGCTTACTATAACTTCAGCCATGAAATTAGCTCCTAATATTAGGGTAAATGCTATATCTCCTGGTCCAACAATTAAGAATAAAAGACAATCAGAATCTCATTTTAAAAAACAGTGGAAATCGGTTTTATTAAAGAAGCAAGTGGATTTAGAAAACATTTGTGAAACAGTAAAATTTCTCATAAAAAATGACAATATAACTGGAGAAATTATAAACGTTGATAGCGGCCAAAGACTCGCGTGGTTAACGCCTGACATAATAAATGTAAAAGAATGAAAATAATTAAATTTAAAGATAAAAAAAAATATAAATACAAAAGAAAAGTAAGTATTAAAAACTTAATACTAAAAATTTCAATAGGTCTTCATAATTTTGAGAAAAAGAAGAGGCAAAGAGTGAGATTTAATATTGATATTTCGACTAACTCAAATATTAAGCCTAATAATAATAATTTGGCATCTATAGTAAATTATGAGGATATTATAAACAAAATAACCTATATTACAGAAAAAAAACACCATGAACTTTTAGAAGATTTAGCAGAAAATATTTTTGATATGATTTTTGAAAATAAGATAGTAAAAAAAGTTAATATTAAATTAGAGAAGTTAGATATAATCAAGAATACAGAGTCTGTGGGTGTTGAGGTGTCAAAAAGTAGAGATGAGTAATAGTTTAGAATTAGGAAAGAAAGTTATAAAAGAAAAAATTCCGCTTATCCCGAAAAATCCTGGTATTTATAGAATGATAAGTGTTTCTGGAGAAATTTTATATATTGGAAAAGCTAAAAATATTCCAAATAGACTTAAAAGCTATGTTTCTGACACAAACTTACCAATAAGAACTGAAAGAATGCTTTCTCTAACACATAACCTTGAGGTAACTACTACGAGTAATGAGAGCGAGGCTCTTCTTTTAGAAGCCAACCTTATCAAAAAACATAAACCAAGATTTAATATTTTGTTGAGGGACGATAAATCGTTTCCATATATTTATATTGGTCACAAAGATAAATGGCCTCAACTGACTAAACTTCGTGGAAAAAAATCAAGAAATGGTTATTATTTTGGACCTTTCGCTTCAATAGGATCTGCAAATTGGACAATAAAAATTTTACAAAAAATTTTCCAAATACGAGTATGTGATGATACTGTTTTTAAAAATAGAGAGAGACCATGTATTTTATATCAAATAAAAAGATGTTCTGGTCCATGCGTTGGGCACATTGAAGAGTCTCAATATAAAAGAACTGTATCGGATGCCATAGATTTTATCTCTGGAAAATCAAGAAGAATACAAAAATCTTTGTCTAAGGACATGGAACTAGCAAGTAAAGAATTAGATTTTGAAAAAGCTGCAATAGCTAGAGATAGAATAAAAGCCTTAACTCAAATTCAGACATCACAAAAAATAAATCAAACAAATTTAAATGAAGCTGACGTTGTAAGTATTTATAAGGAGTCGGGAAAAACGTGTATACAAGTATTCTTTTTTAGATCAAAACAAAACTGGGGTAATCAAGCTTTTTACCCAAAGCATGACACAGATGATAATGTAAAAGAAATCATGACTTCCTTTTTAACCCAATTTTATGAAAATAAAGTGGTGCCAAGTATGATAATAACGAATACTGAAGTTAAAGATTTAAAGCTTTTAGAAAATGCCTTTTCCCAAAAAGAAAAGCGAGATGTCTTGATAAAAAAAGCAAAGAGCAAGGATGAAGTCAATATATCAAAATTAGCAGAAAAAAATGCTAAACAAGCACTAACCCAAAAACTTTATCAAACTGAAAGTAACAACAATTTGATAGAAGGCTTAGCCAATCAATTTGATTTAAATAATAATATTAATCTTATTGAAGTTTATGACAACAGTCATAATCAAGGTAGTGATTCTATTGGGGCTCTAATATGTTTTGGCAACGAAGGTTTTATTAAAAAACGGTATAGAAAATTTAATATTAAGAATGAAAAAGTCAAAAATGATGATTACGGTATGATGAAGGAAGTTTTATTTAGAAGGTTTTCAAAAGCAGTAAAAGAGAAGTCTGGTTCTCTTACCTTGCCGGAATTAATTTTAATAGATGGTGGTAAAGGACAGTACTCAGTAAGTAGAGAAGTATTAAATGAGCTAGGTTTACATGATTTGCCAATTTTAGCTGTTGCAAAGGGTAAAAACAGGAATGCAGGTGAAGAAAAAATATACCATGAAAATAAAGAATATATTTTAAATAAAAATGATCCTTTATTATTTTTTATACAAAGATTAAGAGATGAAGCTCATAGATTTGCTATAAGCACTCATAGAGCAAAAAGAAAAAGTGGGTTAAGTAAATCTTTATTAGATCAAATTGATGGAATAGGAAAACAAAGGAAAAGATCTTTACTTAATCATTTTGGGTCAGCAAGATCAGTAGAATCCGCTAGCTTAGAAGATTTAAAATCTGTAGAAGGTATTGAAGAAAGTATGGCAAAGAAAATTTATGATTACTTTCATGAATAAAAATGAAATTTAAAATTCCAAATATATTAACAATAGGTAGAATAATAATAGTTCCAATATTTATATTTACTTTCTTTTTGCCAGGATTTTTTGGTGATCTAATCCCCTTTTTTCTTTTTGTTTTAGCAAGTTTCACAGATTATTTAGACGGGCTTCTAGCCAGGCTATTTAAAGAAGAGTCAAAACTAGGAGAGTTATTGGATCCCATTGCTGATAAAATTCTTGTCTCTACTGCCCTCCTTTTACTTATAATGAATGGTACAATTAAAAATTTTGAGGTAATCGCAGCTATTATAATTATAACTCGTGAAATTATAATTTCTGGATTGAGAGAATTCTTAGCTAAAGGAAGTATATCCATGCCTGTTACAAGTTTATCTAAACTTAAGGCGTTTATACAAATGTTTGCAATAGCTGTTCTTTTAACAGGAGACTCCGGGAATAAAATTGTTAACTTTCAGGACTATAACGCTCAGACTATTGGAATTATTCTTTTGTGGTTATCAGCAGCCATAACTTTATATACAGGTTATGGTTATATGGTAAAAGGAATAGATCATGCTTTAAGCGAGGATGATAAATCCTAAGCAGCAGATTTTTTTCTAACGATATTTTGATAACTATTGCTTAGATCTTTAATAAGCTCGCAAACCTTGAAATCATATTTATCAATTTTAGAAACAGGAGTAATTTCTGCTGCAGTCCCTGTTAAAAAACAACCTACAAATTTTTTCATTTCGTCTGGAGCAATTTTTCTTTCGTTAACCTTTATATTTTTTGACTTAGCTATTTCTATAACAGCTCTTCTTGTTATTCCGTCAAGAAATGAGTCTGGTACAGGAGTATGTAATTGACCATCTGCCGATTTAAAAAAAATATTTGCTCCTGTTGCTTCAGCAATATTTCCCTCAAAGTCTAACATTAATGAATCTGTAAATCCCTGTTCTTCTGCCTCATGTTTAGATAAGGTGCATATCATATATAATCCTGCAGCTTTGGTATCCCAAGGAATAGTGTTTGGTGCTGGACGTCTCCATTTAGATATATTTAATTTTATTCCCTCTATTTTTAATTTTGGATCAAAATATGATCCCCACTCCCATGTTGCAATTGCTACATGAACTTTATTTTTTTGTGCCGAAATAGCCATCATTTCACTCCCTCGCCAAATAACCGGTCTTACATATCCATTTTTTACTTTTTGGATATTGACTATATTTTTACAAGCTTCGTTGATTTCTGTTTGATTAAAAGGAATTATTATTCCCATTCTTTTAGCAGAATAAAATAATCTTTCTGTGTGCTCTTCGAGTTTAAATATTTCTCCGTCGTAAACTCTTTCTCCTTCAAAAACACAACTAGCATAATGCAGCCCATGGTTTAACACATGAATTTGGGCATCTTTCCAGTTTATTGTTTTGCCATTAAACCAGATTTTACCAGATCTTTTATCGTAAGGTATCATTTCCATAGAAAAAAATAATATATCTTTTTTTTTGTTAGAAAAAAGTATATTTCTTATTAGTATAAGTCAATATAGCTGACCATTTATGAGGGACCTACTTTATCTTAAAGACGAGCAAATTAAAGATTTTATACAATTACTTTATTACGCCTATAGAGAAACCTATTCAGATCCAAAAGATATTTTATCAAAAAAATTTTTTGGTCCTGCACATCTAAGAGCATTAAATCTAATTGAAAGTAATCCAGGTATAAGTTTAGGAGAACTTATATATAAACTTAAAATTACTAAACAAAGTATTAATAGAGTAATAAGGGATTTGTTAAAATCAAAAATGATTAAACAACTAAAAGATGACGCTGACACACGAAAAAAAAAATTATTTCTCGATAAAGATGGAAAGATATTTTTCGAGACAATATATAAAAAACAAAAAAAAAGAATATTTAACGCTTTGAAAAATTCTGAGCCAGAGTCAGTTGTTAAGTTCAAAGAGGTTTTAAAAAAAATTATTAATGGATAATTTAAACCATATCTTGGTAGTAGATGATGATGATCGTATAAGAAGTCTTCTAAAAGAGTATCTAAACGAAAAACATTTTGTAGTCTCTACAGCTTCAAATTCAGAGGAAGCCAAAATTAAGTTGAACCATTTCAAATTTGATTTGATTGTTCTTGACGTTATGATGCCCGGCCAAAATGGCTATGAACTTGTAAAAGAAATTAAAAGTGATACTTGTCCGCCTATCATTTTACTTACAGCTAAGGGAGAAGTTGAAAATAGAATTAAAGGTCTAGAACTAGGAGCGGATGATTATCTTGGTAAACCATTTGAGCCTAAAGAACTTCTTTTAAGAATTAATAATGTAATTTCAAAGAATATTAAGATAGATCTTGAAAAAAAATATTCAGTGGGTGAGGCTGTTATTGACTTAAATAAAATGGTAATAAAATTAAATAATTCTGATAAAAAAATTAATGTAACTGAAAAAAAAATTTTAATAGAAATGTTATCTAACCCAGGAAAAACTTACTCAAGATCTCAAATTGGCGACATATCTGGAATATCACAGGAAAGATCTATTGATGTAATGATCACTCGTTTAAGACAAAAAATTGAGGTAAATCCAAAAAATCCGAAATACTTACAAACTATAAGGGGCTCAGGTTATGTTCTCTGGATTGAATAATTTTTTTAAAAGATTTTTACCAAAAGGTTTATTTTATAGATCATTAATAATTGTTGCGGCCCCTACAATTCTTTTACAGTTAATCGTGACTATTGTTTTTTTTGACAGTATATGGATCAAGGCCAATAAAGGAATGACTAGATCACTTGTAGGCGAAATTAAAACTTTGAGCGACGTTTATAATTCTGACAACAAAAACCAAATTAATTACTTAACTGATATTTATAAGAAAAATTTTGACTTTGTCATTAACACTATAGACGAAAAAATTCCTAAAGAAGTTTTTGAAAGAAGATTTAGTCCTATGGATAGATCTCTAAGACGTGAACTAAAGTCGACCTTTGGAAATGATAACTACTGGTTTAATACCGTAAATTATCTAGATATTGTTGAAGTAAGAATAAGATCAGGAAACAAACATTTGCAATTTTTCTTTCCAAAAGAGAGAATAGCGACATCTTCTGTTCGACTGTTTGTTTTATGGATAACATTACCTTCTATAATTCTTATCCTTATAGCAATACTTTTTTTAAAAAATCAAACCAAGCCACTTACTAATTTAGCTAAAGCAGCTCAGAGATTTGGTAAAGGAGACTATATAAATGAATTTAGACCGTCTGGCGCTAGAGAAATAAGAAATGCTGCGTATGAGTTTGATAGAATGGCAAAAAGAATAAATAGACATTTAAACCAACGATCTGAAATGCTTTCTGGCATAAGTCATGATTTACGAACACCACTTACAAGATTAAAGCTACAATTAGCAATGGTCAGCGACAAAAATATTTCAGGTAATATGTCTAAAGATATAGATGAGATGGAAAATATGTTAAATGATTACCTTCAATTCGCAAAGACTCAAGCTAAAGAAAATACTGAAAAAGTTAGTTTAAAAGATTTATTTAATATTATTGAGAAAAGAATTAAAAATTCAAATGTAAGTGTAAAAATTGAAAATGATGTTTCTTTCTATGGAAGAAAGAATGCACTTCAAAGATGTTTTTCAAATGTTATAAACAATAGTCTAATGTATGGAAAAAAAATAAATATTACTGTACAAAAAAGTTCTAATAGAGCAGTAATTTTGTTTGATGATGACGGACCTGGTATCCCTCCCGAACATTACAGAAACGTTTTTAAACCTTTTTTTAGGCTTGATAAAAGTAGAAGTTTAAACAAGTCTGGAGTAGGTTTGGGCTTAGCAATAGTTGAGGATATTGTCCATTCCCATGGAGGAAATATTCAGTTATCAAAAAGTGACATGGATGGTTTGCAAGTTAAGATTTCTTTACCTTTTTAGTTTTTTTTAACAATTTTTTGATTTTCGCATCTTGTGTTTCCACTAGCTTTTTAAGTATTTCAAACTCTTCTCTAGAAACAAGATTTAATTTATTAACAATACTATCTTTTTTAAATTTTAAGTTAGTCGTAAGTTCCTTTTTGACATCATTTACAGTCAAAATTCCAGTTTCTAACAAGCTTGATAGAGTTTTTAATATTTTTTCTTTGTCTGACACACCCTATCATATTTGATAAGTAAATTTATTTCAATTATGTTATTAATTTTATAATGTATATTCATAATTTAAATCCAATAATATTTGATTTTGGTATCCTGTCCCTAAAATGGTACTCTCTAGCTTATTTATTTGGCGTAATATTTGGTTGGTGGTATGGAAAAAAAATTATTTTATTTATCAATAATAAATATAATAAAAATTTTAAATTAGATTTATTTGATGATTATATAACTTATGTAATTATCTCCATAATTATCGGGGGAAGATTAGGTTACGTTTTATTTTATAACTTAAGCTATTTTATTTCGAATCCCATAGAAATTTTTTTTATTTGGAAAGGGGGCATGTCGTTCCATGGGGGACTATTAGGGATAATTGCAGCCACTATGTTATTTTCAAAGAGAAGAGGTTTTGATAAAATGGTTCTACTTGATGTAGTTTCATGTGTTGCGCCTATTGGAATTTTTTTCGGAAGATTAGCTAACTTTATAAATGGTGAACTTTACGGAAAACCAACTGATCTTCCTTGGGCAGTAATTTTTCCATTAATTGACAATTTTGGTAGGCATCCTTCACAAATTTATGAGGCATTTCTTGAAGGAGCTTTATTATTTGTAATTTTAAACCTAATAATAAAAAAGTTGCCTTATAAAAAAGGTGTGTGTGCTGCTGCGTTTTTGATATTTTATTCTTTGTTTAGAATTTTTTCAGAATTTTTTAGAGAACCCGACTTGCAAATAGGTTACATTTTTAACTATGTAAGCATGGGATCTTTGTTAAGTTTTTTTATGTTTTGTATTGGAATTGCAATGTATTTTAAGATCAAATGAATAATTTAAATGGAACTCATTCAATTGATAAATTTATAGAGAGTGCTCTATATGACAAAAATTACGGTTATTACTCAAAAAAAAATCCATTTGGAAAACAAGGTGATTTTATAACTGCACCATTAATTTCTCCGCTATTCAGTGAGATGATATTGGTATGGGTGATTTCTTATTGGATAAATCTTGGTAAACCAAAGGAATTTTTTTTGGTTGAGCTAGGTCCTGGAGACGGAAGTTTTTGTAAAACATTTTGTAATAGTTTAAAAAAATTTCCCTCATTTGAAAACTCAGTCAAAATATTTTTATTTGAAAGAAGTAAAACACTTATTAAAATTCAAAAAAATACAGTAAAAAATAAAAAGGTTACTTGGATAAAAAACTTGAGTCAGATAAAGAAAGGACCAACTCTTTTTTTTGGCAATGAATTTTTTGACTCTATACCAATTAAACAATTCGAAATAAGAAATTCCTCTGTTTATGAAAAATTTGTTCAATTTAAAAACAATAGATTTAATAAATTTATTTTTAAAAAAGTATCGCCAAACACTCAGAAAAAATTAAAAAAATTAGATTTGCTCAGAAAAAAAGGAATTATTGAATACCCTCTGAAGGGTTTAAAAATTCTGGAAACAATTGTAAAAAAAATTAATAAGTTAAATGGAGGTATTTTGCTTATTGACTATGGTTATACAAAAGCGCAGGGTAATGATACTTTACAATCAATAAAGACACACAAAAAAAATATGTTTTATGAAAATATTGGAAAAGCTGATATCACATATTTAGTTAATTTTGGACTTTTAAATAATTTTTTTGCAAATAAAAAACTTATTATAAATAAAATAGTAAGCCAAAATTTCTTTTTAAAAAAATTGGGCATAATAGAAAGGGCAGAAATACTATCCAAGAATATAAGTTTCAAAGAAAAGGTTGATTTATATTATAGACTAGAGAGACTTTTGAGTGAAAAAAAAATGGGCAGTTTATTTAAAGTTTTATTTGCTTCAAAAAACAAAACAAAATTTAATCTAGGATTTAAATAATGTATTATTCAAAAAAATTCCAAAAATTTAGAAATATTAATCATTGTTTTTTTTCAAGAAAAGGCGGGTGTTCTAAGGGCATTTATAAAAGTCTAAATTGCGGTCAAGGATCAAAGGATAATAAAAAAAATGTTAGTAAAAATTTAAACTTCGTCTCTAAAAAAATTAAAATTAACAAAAAAAAACTTTATTTAATGTATCAAACACATAGTAATAAAGTAATTGTAATTACTAAAAAAAATGAAAATTTAAATAAATTTAAGTCTGATGCCATAATTACAAAAATTAGAGGAATAGGCTTGGGTGTGGTTACAGCAGATTGTGTACCGATTATTCTATTTGATAAGCAAAATCACATCATCGGATGCATTCATGCTGGATGGAAAGGTGCCTTTTCTGGAATTATTGAAAACACAATTAAACGATTTAAAAAAATAAGTATAAAAAATAAAATATATGCTGCTATCGGTCCTTGTATAGGAAATAAAAGTTACGAAGTTGACTTAACCTTTTATAAAAAATTTATTTCAAAAACTAAAAGAAATAGCATCTATTTTATAAATAAAAGAAAAAATAAAAAATTATTTAACCTTCGAAAATATGTAAATGATAAGTTGATCAAATTAAATGTTGTAGTAGATAATATAAACAAAGATACTTTCAGAGAAAAAAGTAATTTTTTTAGTTACAGAAGGTCTCAAAAACTAGGTCAAAATGATTATGGAAGATGTATTTCTGTAATTACTTTGACAAAGTTTAGCCAAAATTAATCGTTATATTTATAATTGTTAAAGCTCTTTAACGTTAAATCTTCAACAACAAATTGATTAAGAACAGCTGGAAAAGGTTAAAAAATAATTGTATAAATAATTACATTTCATGAAAATTTTATCTGGAACAAGTAATCCTAAACTTAGCAAAGAAATTTCAAAGCTGCTTAAACTCAAACTCGTTAATACGAATATTAAAAGATTTTCTGATGGAGAAATTTATATTGAAATAAATGAAAATATTAGAGGAAATAGTGTATTTGTAATTCAATCAACTTCAAATCCAGCAAATGACAATTTAATGGAGTTGCTATTGTGTATAGACGCTTTGAGAAGATCATCGGCAAAAAATATCACTGCAGTTATTCCTTACTATGGATATGCCAGACAGGATAGAAAAGTAGTTCCAAGAACATCTATCTCTGCAAAAGTTGTTGCTAATTTAATTACAGATGCTGGAGCTAGTAGAGTGGTTACAGTAGACTTACATGCGGGTCAAATTCAAGGATTTTTCGATATGCCCGTTGATAACCTTTTTACAACCCCTTTATTTGCAAGGTATATCAAAAAAAAATTAAAAAATAAAAAGTTAATATGTGTTTCACCAGATGTTGGAGGAGTTCAAAGAACTAGAGGTCTTGCAACAAAGATTAAAGCTGACTTAGCTATTATTGATAAAAGAAGACCAAAACCAGGTAAGTCTCAAGTGATGAATATAATAGGTGATGTAAAAGGCAAAACTTGTATTATTGTTGATGATATAATTGACAGTGGAGGAACAATTGTAAATGCAGTTGATGCTTTAAAAAAGAGTGGAGCCACCGAAGTTTATGTATTTATCACTCATGCTGTTTTAAGTGGTGATGCTACTAATAAAATTAAAAAGTCAAAAATAAAAAAATTAATTATAACAGACACAATTGATAACTCACAAAAAATAAAGAATAACAATAAAATTGAGGTATTATCTATATCTTCATTAATGGCAGAGGCCATAAAAAGAATTTCTAACTCAACATCTGTGTCAGATTTGTTTAATTAACACTTGTTTTATTTTTAAAGTTGAGTTAAATAGCCTTTTCAAAATAAATAATTTATGATTAATATAAAAGCTAACAAAAGAGAAAAATCTACAACAGGTTTTACCAATAAATTAAGATTAGACGGTTTTATTCCAGCTATATTATACGGTGGAAAAAACCCTAACGAGAAAATATCTATAGCAAAAAAAGATCTAAAAAATTTTATTCAAAATGAGTCTTTTTTATCTACTGTATTTGAAATAGACCTTGATGGTAAAAAAGAAAAAGTTTTACCTCGAGACGTAGCTTACCATGTGACTACAAATGAGCCGATACATTTGGATTTAATGAGAATAGTCTCTGGAACTAAAATTGTAATTGAAATTCCAGTTAAATTTATAAATAATAATGATTCACCTGGTCTTAAAAGAGGAGGCGTTCTTAATATAGTTAGAAGGAAAGTAGAATTGAGATGCCCGGCTGATAATATACCAGAAGATATTACTATAGACCTAGCTGGTACAGATATAGGGACAAGCATAAAAATTTCATCTGTAAAATTGCCAGAAAATGTTACACCGGTAATTATTGACAGAGACTTTGTTATTGCAACCGTAGCAGCGCCAACCATTATTAAGGAACCTGAAAAACCTGCAGAAGGAGAAGCTGCTGAAGGTGCTGAGGGTGAAGCTGCGGCTGAGGGAGCGGAAGCAACTGCAGAAACATCTGGTAAAGAGGGTGAGCCAGCTAAAAAAGATGATAAAGGTAAAGATGCGTCACCTGACAAAAAACCTGCAGACAAAAAACCTGCTGAGAAAAAATAAATAATATGCTTTTATTAGTTGGACTAGGAAATCCAGGACCTGACAGTGAGAATAATCGACATAATATTGGGTTTAAAATAATCGATGCAATCAATTCTCATTTTAAACTTTCGAAACAAAAACCTAAATTTAAAGGCCTTCTAACTACTGGAAATATCGAATCTAAAAAAGTTTATGCTATTAAACCTTTAACCTTCATGAACAATTCAGGAACAGCAATAAAAGAATTGATTGATTATTTTAAAATTGATGCAAAAAATGTAATCGTATTTCATGATGATTTGGATATTGATTTTGGTAAAGTTAAGGCTAAAGTTGGTGGAACAAGTGCTGGTCACAACGGAATAAAATCTATAGACAAATTTATTGGCACAGATTACTCAAGAGTGAGAGTGGGTATAGGTCACCCAAAGGAAAAAAGAAGGGTTAATAGTCATGTTCTCGAAGATTTTAAAGATGACGAAGAAGAAAGAATAAAAGAGATTACTGAAAATATTGTAAAATTGGTTCCAACTTTAATAGACAAAAAAATCGATTTATTTTCAAGTAAAGTTAATCAAAATTTAAATGGGATTTAAGTGCGGTATTGTTGGTTTACCCAATGTAGGAAAGTCAACTTTATTTAATGCATTAACTTCAACAAAAAATGCTGAGGCAGCTAATTTTCCTTTCTGTACAATTGATCCAAATATTGGAATAGTAGAAGTACCGGACAATCGTTTAGATGCCCTTGCAAAATTGTCAAATTCAAAAAAAAAAATTTATACCACAATAACTTTTGTAGATATTGCTGGATTAGTAAAAGGTGCATCAAAAGGAGAAGGATTAGGAAACAAGTTTTTATCTCATATCAGAGAGGTTGACGCTATCATTCACTTAGTAAGATGTTTTGAAAGTCAAAATATTCAGCATGTCAATAATAAGGTAAATCCGGTTGAGGATCTTGAAACAATTAAAACAGAAATTGCATTATCTGATATTGAGACTATTCAAAAAAAACTGGAAAAATCAAAAAAAAAACTTCTTTCTAAAAAAGAAATAGAGATTTTGGAAAAATCACTAGAAACACTTAATGGTGGAAATGAACTTGATACTTTAGATCAATCATTTAAAATATTTTTACGTCAAACCGGCTTACTTAGTTTAAAACCCAAAATAATTGTATGCAATGTTGATGAAGCAACCTTAAAAGAGGGAAATGAACACACTTTAAGTATTATAAATACTTATCCAAAAGAAAAAGTGATAACAATTTGTGCAGATATTGAAGATCAACTATCTAGTTTAACAGATGACGAAAAATCAAAATTTATGAGAGAGATAGGTCTTAATAAAATGGGTATTAGTAAGCTTATTAAAGAAGGATATGATTTGCTTGATTTAGAAACTTTTTTTACTTCTGGAAAAGAAGAAAGCAGAGCTTGGACGGTAAAAAAAAATACCCCAGCTCCAAAAGCTGCTGGTGTTATTCATACTGACTTTGAAAAAAATTTTATAAGAGCTGAAGCTGTCGATACTGCAGATTTTATAAAATTTGGTAGCGCTGAAAAGTGTAAAGAAAATGGAAAGTTAAGAATAGAAGGGAAAGATTATATTGTTAAAGATGGTGACGTATTATATTTCAGGGTTAACCCTTGACCATATTTTTTTCATGCTTAAAAAAACTAATATTGATAGCAGAACAAGATATAAAATTACTTTTACTCCAGTTTTATGTCTGCTTTCTAATTCTGGTTCAGCAGCCCAGCTTAAAAAAGTAGTAACATCTTTTGCCATTTGATCAACTGTTGCCTCTGTGCCATCAGCATAATCTACTAAACCATCTGACAAATTATTTGGCATTTTGATCTTATTGCCAATCATATATTTATTATAATAAACGCCCTCGTCTAACGTTACTCCAGGAGGTGGATCCTCATAACCAACTAAAACTGAGTAAATATAATTAGCCCCTCCTTTTCTTGCTTTTACTAATACAGACATGTCAGGAGGATATGCTCCTCCATTAGCTGCTGCTGCTGCATTAACATTAGGGTAAGGACTCACAAATTTATCTGAAGGCCTTCCCGGTCTAGTAAACATTTCCCCTTGAGCGTCTGGACCGTCAGTCACCTCAAAACCTGCAGCTATAGCTTTAACTTCCTCCTCTGAGAACTCTGGCCCCCCAGGTTCTCCTAGATTTCTATAACTTAAATACTGCATAGAATGACAGGAAGCGCAAACCTCATTATACACTTGATATCCCCTTTGTAACGAAGATCTATCAAATTTACCTAACAAACCTTTGAAGCTCCAGTCTACTTTGATTGGATCTATTTGCTCTGCGGATTTTAAAGTATTAAAAATAGTAAGAGATAATAGTATACAAAAGAATAATTTAAATTTTTTCATTATCCTTCTTCGCCATTGAATAATCAGCCGACCCTGAGAGGACTGGATCAGATATACTTAAAGGAACAGGTTCAGTTTTTTCTAAATATCCAACAACTGGTAATATAACGATAAAGTGAAGGAAATAATAAACGGTTCCAACTCTCGCTAAAACTAAATAAATACCTTCAGCTGGCATTGCTCCTACATAGCCTAGAACTAAAACATCTATAACTAAAATCCAAAAGAACTGCCTATAAATTGGTCTAAACACCGCAGACCTCACTTTCGAAGTATCTAGCCATGGTAGAACAAATAAAATGAATATTGCCCCAAACATGAGAATTACACCGCCTAGTTTATCTGGAACTGATCTTAAAATTGCGTAGAAAGGTAGCAAATACCATTCAGGTACTATGTGTGCTGGGGTAACCATTGGGTTTGCTTGAATATAGTTATCTGAGTGTCCAAGAACGTTTGGAGCAAAAAATACGAAGCCAGCAAAAATAATCATAAACAAAAGTAATGCAAATGCATCTTTAATAGTAATATACGGATGGAAAGGAACAGTATCCTTAGATGGTTTTTTAATATCTATCCCAACTGGATTGTTATTTCCGGGTACATGTAATGCCCATATATGTAGAACCACTAAACCTAGTATTAAAAAAGGTATTAAATAATGTAAGCTAAAAAATCTTGTTAAAGTAGGATTGTCAACCGAGTATGCACCCCATAACCATGTGGTAATGCTGTCGCCAATCAATGGTATCGCGCTAAATAAATTTGTAATAACTGTAGCTCCCCAAAAACTCATTTGGCCCCAAGGCAAAACATAACCCATGAATGCAGCAGCCATCATAAGAAGGTATATCATTAAACCTATTATCCATATTATTTCTCTTGGAGACTTATAAGACCCGTAAAATAGTGACCTAAATATATGTATATAAACTGCTAAAAAAAACATTGATGCTCCGTTACTATGGATATACCTAATTAACCATCCGTAATTAACATCTCTCATAATGTGTTCAACACTTGCAAAAGCTAAGTCTGCGTGTGCCACATAATGCATGGCTAAAACTATTCCAGTGATAATTTGTGTCAACAAACAAAAAGTTAATATACCACCAAAGGTCCACCAATAGTTTAAGTTTTTTGGAGTCGGGTAATCTGTTAAATGAGATGCTAATGACAATAAAGGTAATCTATCATTAAACCATTTTCCAACTTTCGACTTTGGTACGTATTCTTGCTCACTCATAAATTTTACCCGATCTTAATTGTGTTAGCGTCAACAAATTCATATTTTGGTATTTCCATATTTTTAGGCGCTGGACCTTTTCTGATCCTGCCTGACAAATCATAATGCGAACCATGGCATGGACAAAACCATCCTTTATAATCACCTTTATTTGAAAGAGGAACACATCCAAGATGCGTGCAAACCCCTAACATAACAAGCCACTCGTCTTTTCCACTTTTAACTCTCTCTTCGTCTTTTTCTGGATGAGGAAGTTCTTCTAATGAAACTGATCTAGCCTGCAAAATTTCTTCTTGAGTTCGTCTTTTTAAAAAAACAGGCTTCCCTCTCCATAAAACAGTAATTGATTTTCCTGGTTCAATTTGACTTATATCAACTTCTGTTGTTGCAAGAGCCTTTTGGGCTTTATCTGGATTCATTTGATCTATTAAGGGCCATATAACTGCACCTAGACCTACTGCACCAACTGTATAACTCGTGGTAAATAAAAAATCTCTTCTTGTTGTTTTTTTTTCTGATTTGTCCATATTGATGTTTATACTCTTATTTATTAAATAAGACACAAAATTAATATTTTCTAGGGTCAGAATGACACATAATATAATTGAAAATGATAAGTATTGCTCTTTATAAACCTGATATTCCACAAAACACGGCTTCAATTTTGAGGCTTTGCGCATGTCTGAGATTAAAAATGCATATTATTGAACCATGTGGTTTTAATTTAAACGACACTAGATTTAAAAGAGTAATAATGGATTATATAAATCATAGTAGTATTATAAGATATGATAATTTTAAAGAACTTTTAAATAAAAATAAAAAATCAAGAGTGATATTATTGTCTACAAAAGCAAAAAAGTCGTTATTTAAGTTTAGTTTTAAAAAAAATGATATAATCCTCTTAGGTAGGGAGAGCAAAGGAGTGCCTCAGAATGTTCATAAAGAACTTAAAAATAAATTGAGAATTCCAATATCTGATAAAACAAGATCTTTAAATGTGGTAGTTGCCGCTTCAATATCGGCTGCAGAAGCTTTGAGACAAATTAAAATATTTTAATATGGATTTAGAAGATAGAAAATTATATTCAGATAAATGGTTTTCATATTTGCAAGCACAAATTTGTAATCATTTTGAAAAAATTGAAAAAGATTCTAAAAGCTCAAAAAAATTTGTTTCAACAAGCTGGTCTAAAAAAATTAATGGTGGCGGGGGGAATTA
>CACDFZ010000003.1 GCA_902552185.1 uncultured Pelagibacteraceae bacterium
TTATTAAAAGTTTAGCCGACTCTTGTGAATAAAAATTGCCTAAAATAATAACAAATTTAGGTTGTTCATTAGAAGTTTTAGTTATTGTTTTGCTGATATTATTTATTTTTACTTTTTCAACAGGTGCTTTTACATTTAACTGTTTTTCCTCATCATGGGTTTCTGCTCTTTTTGCAATAAAAGATTTATTTTTTTTTAACTCCTCTACTTCAACATATGGAAAATTTTCATTTAAACCGATTTGATTTGAGATTGGTTTCGTAATTAGAACTTTATAAAAATCGGGGTAATCTAATCTAAAAGAATTTTTTAATATTATATTTTTTCCATTTTTAGGGTTTGTAATCTTTAATAAAGCACCTCTTTTTACTTTATTATGAGCAATTATTAATTCATTTGAATTAATTTTTTTTTTAATAAATTTATTTTCATAATCTTCAAAAGAATAAATATATGCGAAACCTTGTGAGTTTAAAACTGGTTTTTGATATTTAGTTACACTGACTGATGTACAAGAAAATAAAAACAGAAAGACAAAAAAATAATTATATTTCATTTTTAAATTTATCCTTTAATGTGCAGACAGCTAATGCAAATCTAAGTGATCTATTCCACTTTAAGATTAATTCATAATTATTAAAAACCAAATATGCTGGTTTTAGCGTACTAGAACCTGGAATAATATCTTTATCTGGAGTAATTATTGCTGCTGTCATATTATCGTAAGACGAATAAATATCAGGTCTTTTTAAAAATTTTTTTAAATGTTTAACTTTTTTTTTATTTTTTAAACTTCTTGCCGATGTATTCAGATATTTTTTTGGAACACCTTCTTTTAAATCTATTTTAAGAAAACATGGTGAGTTAGTCTTCCAGCCAATCTTGTTTATATAATTTGCCGCTGACGCAAAAGAATCTTCGATTTTCTTCAATTCAATATTTGAATTATTATTATAGTCGATAGCATAGTTTTTTATAGTTGATGGCATAAATTGAAAATTTCCAAAAGCACCTGCCCACGATCCAAAGAGAATATCTTTATCAATTATTTTTTTATCAATAAGTTTTAATAAAGTTAATAACTCCCCGGTAAAAAAAGCGCTTCTCCTTTGATCATAACTTAATGTTGCCAATGAAGATATAATATCCATTTTACCAAGATATTTTCCAAAATTTGTTTCTATTCCCATTAATGCTAATAACAGTTCCTTTTCTACAAGAAATTTATTTTCAATTTGGTTAATTAATTTTTTTTCTTTGGAGTATAAAATTAAACCCTTTTTAACTTTCTTATTGTTGGTTCTTTTATTTATATATGTATGAGTATCTTCATAAAACTCAGGCTGGTATCTGTCGTATTCAATTACTTTTGGTAAAAACTTAACATTCGAAAGAACGTCAGTTATAGTACCTTCGGACACACCTTCACTTAAAGCTACTTTTTTGAAACGCTCTAACCAATTTTTAAAACTAATATCTGATGCATTTAGAGAATTCGTAAATAACGATAACTGTAAGAAAAAAATTAATTTAATAATGAATTTAGCCATTTTGTTAGTTATCATAAATAATTTATTTTAACTAGTATTTGAAATATATATAAGTTTATTGTTATTTTTTCTTAATAATAGTATTAGTTTGTTAAGTTTCTCTTTAAGGAGAGGTGGCTGAGCGGTTGAAAGCACTGGTCTTGAAAACCAGCAACGGGGCAACTCGTTCGTGGGTTCGAATCCCACCCTCTCCGCCATTATAATTTAAATTTACTGAAAATTTCTAATATTTTATTTTTTTTAATTCTCTTATCTATTTTTTTGTTTGATAAAAATTATAGATAACTTCATCTTCCATATTTAAAAAGTCAAACAAATCTTCAAGCTCTGATTTAGAAAACTTGTTAATATATTTATCAACAAATTTACTAAGTAAAATATCCATCTCCTTTGTACCGCGATAATTTGCTCTATAAATTATTTTTTTCTTTAAAGTTTCTAATTCAATCATTTAATTAATGTATTATATATTAACTATGACCATTTTTAAAAATAAAGATGATCTTTTTAAGAAAATATCTTTTTTAAAAGGAGTTGGCCCCAAACTTACCAAATACTTAAAAAATAAAAGAATTGAAAAGATTAATGATTTGTTGTGGCATTTTCCATATTCGTCAACGGACAGATCAAATATGACAACCCTTGATAAATTGGAAGTAGGAAAAATACAAACAATTAAAGTCAAGGTTTTAAAATATAATTTTCCAAGAATAAGAAATTTACCAAACAAAGTAATGTGCGAAGACGAATTCGGTAAAATAGACATTATTTTCTTCAATAGTAGAGAAGGATATATAAGGTCGATCTTGCCAATAAACAAATGGGTTTTAGTAAGTGGAAAAATTAATTTTTATAAAACTAAATATCAAATAACAAATCCTAGTTATATTACATCAATTGATAATATGGAGTATGTAAAAAAAAATATTCCAAAATATTCTTTAACTGAGGGATTAAATGAAAAATCTTATAGAAAAATAATTGAAAAAGTTATTAATAATCTTCCCAATTTAGAGGAATGGCATGATAAAGAAATATTAAAAAAGTTTGGATTTAAGTCTTGGAATGAGTCAATTCTAAAAATTCATAATTTTGAAAATACTGACAAAATTAATAACAAATATATAAGAAGATTAGCTTTCGATGAAATATTATCGAATTTGATAGTTCTTTCGAAGAACAGAAAAAAGTTTAAAGAGTCAAAAAAAGAAAGTAAATTATTTAACAATTCTTTGGCCAAAAAAATAATTAAAAATCTAAATTTTAATTTTACCGAAAATCAAAAACAAATAATAAAAGAAATTAATGAAGATTTAAGATCTGATAAGAAAATGTTTCGCATTCTTCAGGGTGATGTTGGTTCTGGAAAAACTATAGTTTCATTTATGACTATAGCAAACGTTCTAGAAATAGGTTGCCAATCAGCTTTAATGGCACCTACTGCTATATTAGCCAATCAACATTTTAATTTAGCAAAAAAAGTGTTTGATGGAACCAAAATTAGAATAAAACTTTTAACTGGTAAAACTGAAATAAAATTAAAAAAAGAGATACTCTATGACTTGAGGAATGGTAAAATTGATTTGTTAATTGGAACTCATGCCTTATTCCAAAAAAAAATTGATTTTAAAAATCTAGGGTACATCGTGATAGATGAACAGCATAAATTTGGAGTTAAGCAAAGAATGTCTTTGGCAAACAAGGGTGGAAAAAATTGTGATGTCTTATTAATGTCAGCTACCCCTATACCAAGGACTATGATGTTAACAATTTATGGGGATATGGATGTTTCAAGACTAACTGAAAAACCTAAAAGTAGACTACCTATATTAACTTATTCTAAACCTGAAAAAAAAATTGATGAACTAATTGACATTATAAAAAAAAATTTAGCTCAAAATAATCAAGTTTTTTGGGTGTGTCCTTTGATAAAGGATTCTCAAATTTTAGATTATTCGTCTGTCAAAATGAGATTTGAATGGCTCAAAAAAAAGTTTCCTAATGAAACAAGTATTTTACATGGTGAGTTAAAACAAAATGAGAAAGATTTAGTATTGAAAAAATTTTTGAAAAAGAAAATAAAATTATTAGTTTCTACAACAGTTATAGAAGTTGGGATTGATTTTCCAGATGCAAATTTAATAATTATTGAAAATGCAAATAAATTTGGTTTGGCCCAGTTGCACCAATTGCGTGGAAGAGTTGGTAGAGGTCATAAACAAGGAAAATGTGTATTATTATTTAAAGATAATCTTTCGAAAAATAGCGTCCAAAGAATTAAAATTTTAAAAGAATCAAGTGATGGTTTTTATATAGCTGAAGAAGATATGAAAATGAGAGGGTTTGGTGATATTATAGGTTATCAACAAAGTGGTGAAAAATTTTTTAAAATTGCAAATCCTATTAATCATAGTGATCTTTTTATTTATGCTGAAACTTATTTAAAACAAATAGAAAATAAAAATTTAGATAAATTTGATTTTTTGGTAAAATTACACGATAGAGCGGAAATTATTTACTCTAAAGAAGATTAATCAATATCCGATGTGCCAGCAGATACAATAAATTTAGATGCTTGTTCGAAGGTTATATCTAAAAAAATTAAATTTTTTTTTGGTACCATTAACAAAAAACCACTTGTTGGATTTGGTGTAGTTGGAACAAAAACATTAACTAGTTCATTGCCAATCTTATCATTTATAATTCCTTTATTTTCTTTTGTAGCAAATCCAACTGCCCAAACGTCTTTTTTGGGGTATTCAAGTAAAACTACACTTTTTTGTTTGTTATCACTTTTTGTTAAACTTTCTGTCATTTGATTAATTGCAGAATAAATAGTTCTCAAAATTGGAATTCTTTTTAAAATCCTATTGATTAATTCAAATATTTTTTTACCTAAAAATGATAACGATAACCAACCTATAAATGTAATTATGATTACTGCGATTATAATTTCAATACCAGGTATCTCAAAAGGTAAATAGTTATTTGGATTTAATTCTTTAGGAAGAATGTTTGAAGATATCTTGATTATAAACAAAGACAAATAAAGAGTTATTCCTATTGGAATAAGAACTACAGCCCCAGCAAAAAAATTGTTTCTTAACCTTGATAAAATTGATGTTTTTTTTCCTTTTTGAGCCATTAGTTATAACTTGAATATACTATAAATATTAATATTAATATAAAAATTGCAATTAATAATTTATTATTTAAAATCATGAGTCATATGAAGCATAACATAAATAGGAGAAAATTTCTTGGCTTATTTGGTGGTGGCTGTTGTTCATTATTAATGCCCTCTTGTGCGACTGTTCCTATCACCGAAAGAAAACAATTAAGCCTTATTCCTGAAGGTAAAATAAATCGACAAGCTGCAGCTGCATATGAAAATTTTAGAAGTAAAACTAAATTAATAACAACAGGATCCCAATTAAAAGAAATTAGAGAAATAGGAAGAAAAATGGAAAATGCTGTAAGTGCTTTTTTTTTAAATAAGGGAGAGAAAGATCCTACAGCTAATTTTGGTTGGGATTATATTTTAGTTGATAATGACAAGGTAGTAAATGCTTGGTGCATGCCAGGAGGAAAAATTGCTGTTTATACAGGGTTACTTAAAGTTACAAAAAATACTGACGCTTTATCAATAGTCATGGGTCACGAAATAGCACACGCTGTTGCCAGACACTCTGTCGAAAGAGCTAGTCAAGCAATGACAATAAATATAGGTACCGCAGTTGCAGATATTTTTACTGGAGGCGCTGTAAGTCAAGCCAGGAATCAAGTTAGTAGTACAACTGGTATGGATATTTACAGAATAGGCATAATGAATCCCTTTGGTCGAAAACAAGAAACTGAAGCTGATTATTTAGGATTAATTTTTTCATCTTTATCAGGATATGACATTAGAGAGTCTGTTAAAATGTGGGAGAGAATGGCAGAAAGAAACAAAGGTAAAGAACCGCCAGTTTTTTTAAGCACACACCCTTCAAGTGCAAAAAGAATTGAAAATTTAGAAAATTGGATAAGAGAAGTAATAATAAAGTATCCACCAATATCAACATAAAGCTGATTTGGTGAGCCCTGATGGACTCGAACCATCGACACCCTCCTTAAAAGGGAGGTGCTCTACCAACTGAGCTAAGGGCCCAAAGAAATTTCTTTTACATACAAATGATTAAAAATTCAATAAGATTTATTAGTTAAATAATTTAATATACTTGTTATAAAATTTGGTGAATGTGCGACTCTTAATACTCTTTCTTATTTCGCTCATAAATTGTTGATAAAAATTAATGTTATGTAAAGAAATCAACATAGATGCTAGTAGCTCATTTGTCTTAATTAGATGATTTAAATAGCTTTTTGAGTATTTATTTAAATTTCTCAGGGTGCACTTTTGATCTAGAGGAGATTTGTCATTTTTATATATAGAGTTTTTAAGATTTATTTTGCCATTCCAAGTAAAAGCTAAACCTGTTCTTCCTGATCTAGTTGGCATAACACAGTCAAACATATCTACGCCCTCCTTTATCGCGCCTAATATATCTGATGGTGTTCCTACACCCATTAAATACCTCGGTTTATTTTCTGGCATTTTATCAGTAATATTTTTAACTGTTTCGAACATTTCTTGTTGAGATTCACCTACTGCTAAACCTCCAATCGCGTACCCATCAAAATTTATATCCAATAGTTTTTGTAAACTTTCAAATCTTAAATCTTTATACAAACCTCCTTGTATTATGCCGAATAAAGCTTTTTTTTTATTATTTCCAAATTCAATTTTACATCTTTTGGCCCATTTTGTTGATGTTTCAATAGCTCTTTTTAATTTCTCTCTATTATTTGTTAATTTTGGACATTCATCTAAAACCATCAAAATATCTGAATTTATTGATTTTTGAATTTTTATACTTTGCTCGGGACTCAATACTATTTTTTTACCATCAATGTGAGATCTGAACGTTGCTCCAATATCTTGATCAATTTTATTTAAATTTGATAATGACA
Source organism: uncultured Pelagibacteraceae bacterium (assembly GCA_902552185.1). Taxonomy (GTDB): domain Bacteria; phylum Pseudomonadota; class Alphaproteobacteria; order Pelagibacterales; family Pelagibacteraceae; genus Pelagilacustribacter. The sequence continues at coordinate 6,564 of CACDFZ010000003.1, forward strand.
TTATTTGAAACCCACCGGAGTCTGTTAATATCGGTTTATCCCAATTCATAAATTTGTGAAGACCTCCAAATTGATCTAAAATTTTCGCACCAGGCCTTAACATTAAGTGGTAAGTATTTCCTAAAATAATTTGAGATCCAGTTTTTTTAATATCTTCTACAAACAAACCTTTAACTGTACCAAGAGTGCCAACTGGCATAAATGCAGGTGTATCTATGACACCTCGAGATGTTTTAATCTTACCTAACCTAGCTTTTTTAAATTTCGTAATTACACTAAAAGAAAGCTCTTTTTTTTTCATCTAAAGTTATTTTAACTTTAAACTTATAATTTTATCTGGACTTCTAACGGAACCGTTAGGACCTTCTCCTTTTTTAATTTTATCTACAAATTCCATTCCTTTTACCACTTTTCCAAAAACAGTATATTGCCTATCTAAGTGGGGAGCTGGTTGAAAACAAATAAAAAATTGACTATTAGCACTATTAGGGTCTGCTGATCTTGCTGCAGATAGAACGCCTCTATCGTGTGGTACATCAGAAAATTCTGATTTTAAATCTGGCATGTCAGAACCACCTGTGCCAGCTAAAGATAAATTGAAATCTTTAGAATTAGAATTTCCAAATTTAACGTCTCCACTTTGCGCCATGAAACCCTCAATAACTCTATGGAAAACAACTCCATCGTACAATCCTTTTTTAGCCAGATCTTTAAATCTTTCGACATGATTAGGTGCAATATCCGAATAAAGTTCCAACTCTACTATACCATCTTTAAGCTCCATTATCATAATTTCCTCCGAATAAAGTTTATTAATAATTAAAAAGAAAAATAATACTAATATATATTTTTTTTTCATTCTAATTTATTTTTTAATTTTTTTACTATAGATTTTGTTAAAAACCTGTCAATTTTTCCATCTAATCTAGCTATTTCTTTAACAAATTTTGATGAGATAATTTGATTTTCAACGTCAGACATCATGAATATAGTTTCAATTTTTTCATTTAATTTTTTGTTCATTCCAGCTAATTGAAACTCATACTCAAAATCCGATACAGCTCTAAGACCTCTTATAATGACATTTGCTTTGTATTTTTTACATAAATTAATTGTTAAAGTATTAAAAGGTATAACTAAAATCCTATTTTTACTCAGTTTTAAATCCTTAAACAAAGAATCCTTAATAATTTCAACTCTTTCATCTATAGTAAAAAGATAATCTTTATTTATATTTTCTGCAGCTGCTACCACAACTTTATCGAAGATTTTAAGAGACTTTTTAATTACATCTATATGACCAAAAGTAATTGGATCAAATGTTCCTGGGTAAATGGCAGTGTTTCTCATTAATTAATATTATCTTCTATTTTAATAACCGAGACAACCTTTTCTTCACCTTTAAGTTTTTTTATTCTAACACCTTGCGTATTTCTTCCAGCAACTCGTATTTCTTTAACTGCACATCTCATTATACTACCCTTATCAGTAGATAAAATTATTTCATCTTCTTCTCCAACTACCAAGCTGCAAGCAATGTTTCCATTTCTAGATGAGTTAATTATACCAATAATTCCTTTTCCTCCTCTATTTGTAACCCTGTAATCAAAATAAGATGATCTTTTTCCATAACCATTTTCTGATACTGAAAGAATATATTTTTCCAAACCTTTTTTAATTTTAGGATCTTTATTAATTTTTTTGTTATCAATTTTACTATTATCAAGAATCGATAAAGAAATTATCTCGTCTCCATCAGTAAGTTGCATACCTCTAATCCCTTTTGACGATCTTCCCTTAAAAAGTCTTAATTTTTTTGACATAAATCGTATGCATTTGCCGTATTTAGTACTCAATAATATATCTTGATCCTCGCTACATATTTTAACACCAATAATTTTATCATTCTCAGATAATTTCATAGCAATTTTACCAGATGCATTTATATTTATAAAATCTTCTAATGAATTTTTTCTAATGTTTCCTTTTGAAGTTACAAAAATAATTTGAAGGTTTTTCCACTCATTTTCATCCTCTGGTAATGGCATTATTGAACTTATAGAATGATGATTTTTAAGAGGTAAAATGTTAAATATAGATTTGCCTTTTGAAGCAGAAGTTCCTTCAGGAATTTTATATGCCTTAATTTTATAAACTAGCCCTTGAGTTGAAAAGAATAGCATGGGTGTATGAGTATTAGCTGTAAAAATTTGAACAACAAAATCTTCTTCTCTGGTCGTAATACCTGTTTTACCCTTTCCTCCTCTTTTTTGTGCCTTCAGAGATGTAAGAGGACTACGTTTAATGTAACCTTTATTGGTAATATTAATTACAACGGACTCTTTTTGAATTGTTTCCTCAATATTATAATTTAAAACTGCATCAATAATTTTAGTTCGTCTAGGAACTGCATACTTATCTTTAATATTATTTAGTTCATTTTTAATTAAACTATATAACTCTTTTTTTGAATTGAGAATTTTGTTTAAATCAATAATAAGTTTTGCGAGCTTACTTATTTCTGTTTCAATTTCAGATATTCCAAAAGCAGTTAATTTTTGTAATCTTAATTCTAAAATTGCTATAACCTGTTCATTTGATAAGGAATAAGATTGAACATTTTTTTTCTTTTCTATAGTAGATATTAATTTTGAACTTTTTTTTATTTTCCATTTTTTGCTTAATAAATTTTTTTTAGCTTCTTCGTTATTTTTTGAATTTTTAATTATCTTAATTACTGCATCAATATTTTCTACTGCAGTTGCAAGTCCTATTAAAATATGTGCTCTCTTCTCTGCTTTTTTTAAATCAAACTTTACTCTTTTAAGGACAGTTATTTCTCTAAATTTTATAAATTCAGAAATAAATTCTTTTAAATTTAGTAACTTCGGTTTGTTATCTACTAATGCTAAAGAATTAAAACCAAAAGAGCTCTCAATATTGGTCAGCTTGTATAATTGTCTTCTGATTGTTTCTGGTTCAACACCTCTTCTTAATTCAATTACTATCCTTATTCCCTCTCTATTAGACTCATCTCGGATGTCACTAATTCCTTCTATTTTCTTATCTCTGGCTAATAAGGCAATTTTCTCATTTAAAATGGATTTATTTACTTGATAAGGAATAGATTTAATGACTAAGATTGATCTTCCGTTTTTCTTTTCCTCGAATTCAATTTCACCTCTTATTTTAAATGAGCCGCGGCCTTTATTATAACCTTGTTTAATAAAATCTTTTCCAATTATAAGTCCTCCGGTTGGAAAATCTGGACCAGGCACATATTTCATAAGTTGAGAAATTGTAATATTTTGATTTTCTATAAATGCGTTTGTAGCATTAATAACCTCACCTAAATTATGTGGCGGGATACTTGTTGCCATTCCCACAGCTATTCCTCCAGCTCCATTCACTAACAGGTTTGGATATTGAGAGGGTAATACCGTGGGTTCTTTTTCAGTCTCATCATAATTATTTCTAAAAGAAACTGTATTTTTTTCTAAATCCTCTGTTAAGTATTGAGAAATTCTTCCTAACTTTGTTTCAGTATATCTCATTGCAGCTGGAGGATCTCCATCTATAGATCCAAAATTACCTTGTCCTTTTAAAAGTGGTAAGCTCATAGAAAAATCTTGAACTAATCTTACTAAAGCATCGTACACAGCTTGATCACCGTGGGGGTGATACTTACCAATTACATCACCTACAATTCTAGCAGATTTTCTGAAATTCTTTGACCAGTCATATCCACCTTTATACATTGCAAAAATTATTCTTCTATGAACTGGTTTTAATCCGTCTCGTACATCAGGCAACGCCCGGCTAACAATTACACTCATTGCATAAGAAAGATATGATGAACTCATTTCATTTCTTACTAATATAGGTTTTGAATTATTATTTTGTTTGATGTTTTGTTTTTCCATAAATTAAAATGGAATTTCGTCGTCTAAATCGTTTTTGTCTTGACTCAAATTTTCATCAGGTAAAGAGCTTTTATTCTCAGAGACCAAGTTGGAATTTTCATTTTTATTTCTTCCATCTAACATTGTTAGGTTTGAATTATATCCCTGCAATATTACTTCTGTAGAATATTTATCTTGACCTGTGCTTTCATCTTTCCACTTTCGAGTACTTAATTGTCCCTCAATATAAACGTTAGCTCCCTTTTTAAGATATTGTTGTACTACCCCTACAAGGCCTTCATTAAAAATTACTATTCGATGCCATTCAGTCTTTTCTTTTCTTTCTCCTGAATTCTTATCTTTCCATGATTGGCTTGTAGCAATACTTAGTCTTGCGACGTTTTTGCCGTTAACCATTTGTTTAATCTCAGGATCTGCCCCTAATCTGCCTATTAATTGAACTTTATTTAGACTTCCGGCCATATAAATTTTTTGAATACTTGTTGATTTCTAATTATATTGTTAAAAATTATATCATAAATGTATGTTATTTATAAGCTCATTATTAATTGTGTTAACAAAAAATGCTTAAAAAAATCGTTATAAAAGGCGCAAAAGAACATAACTTAAAAAATGTTTCTTTAGAAATTCCAAAAGACAAATTAGTTGTGATAACTGGTTTATCTGGATCAGGAAAATCTTCTTTAGCTTTTGACACAATTTATGCGGAAGGACAAAGAAGATATGTCGAAAGCTTATCTGCATATGCACGTCAATTCTTAGATAAAATGAAAAAACCAAATGTAGATTTTATTGAAGGTTTGAGTCCAGCTATTTCAATTGAACAAAAAAACACATCGAAAAATCCCAGATCAACTGTTGCCACTGTAACTGAGATCTATGATTATATGAGAGTTCTTTTTGCTAGAGCTGGCGTACCTTATTCTCCGTTTACGGGAAAGCCAATTGTTTCTCAATCAGTCAGTGAAATGGTTGATAAAATAAAGACTCTTCCAAAGAGTAGTACTATCCATTTACTTGCGCCAATTGTTCGAGGAAGAAAAGGTGAATATAAAAAAGAAATCTTAAACTATAAAAAAAGGGGTTTTCAAAAAATTAAAGTAGATGGAAAATACTATCAAATTAATGACTTTCCAAATTTAAATAAAAAGGTAAAACACGATATATCTATTATTGTAGACAGAGTGGTGCTCAGCTCTTCAATAGGAAACAGACTTGCCGATAGTGTTGAAACAGCCTTAAATTTGTCAAATGGGCTACTAAATGTTGAATATGAAAATGAAAGTTTGCCTAAAAAGTTTAGAAAAATTGAGTCTATTACTTTCTCTTCAAAATTTTCATGTCCTGAAAGTGGTTTTACTATTGAAGAAATTGAACCTAGATTATTTTCTTTTAATTCACCGTACGGTGCCTGTGAAGAATGTGAGGGTATTGGTAGTAATCTTAACGTTGATCCAAAATTAGTTATACAAGATGATAGCAAATCACTACAAGATGGAGCTATTGTACCTTGGTCTAAAAGTTCAAGTTTGTATTATGCTCAAACTTTAGCTTCATTGGCTAAGCACTATAAATTTTCTTTAACAGATAAATGGAAAAAAATTCCAAAAAAAATTCAAGAAATTATTTTGTACGGGTCTGATGATGAAGAAATCAAATTTTCTTATGATGATAATTATGAAACATATACAACAAAAAAACCATTTGAAGGTGTTATTAATAATTTAGAAAGAAGGTATTTAGAAACTGATAGTGAGTGGAAAAGAGAAGAGATATCACAATATCAATCTGAGTCTAATTGCGATAAATGTAAGGGGTTAAGACTAAAAGATGAAGCTTTATGCGTTAAAATTAATGATTTAAATATAAGTCAGATAACTCATAAATCTATTGAAGATGCAAAAAAATGGTTTGATAAATTACCAGCCTTTTTAAATGATAAACAAAACAAAATTGCTCAACACATTCTAAAAGAGATAAATGAAAGACTTACATTTTTGCTAAATGTGGGTCTGAACTATCTTACTCTTTCAAGAGAGTCTGGCACTTTGTCAGGTGGTGAATCTCAACGAATAAGATTGGCATCACAAATAGGATCTGGATTAACTGGTGTGTTATATGTTTTGGATGAGCCATCTATAGGATTGCACCAGCGTGATAATAAAAAATTAATTACTGCTTTAAAGAAACTGAGAGATTTAGGAAATACAGTTATCGTTGTTGAACATGATATTGAAACAATGGAAAGTGCAGATCATATAATAGATATAGGTCCCGAAGCAGGACTTCATGGTGGTAAAATTATTGCAGAAGGACAAATTAAAAATATTATTCAAGAAAAGCAAAGTATTACAGGAACATATTTATCTGGTGAAAAAAATATCAGCATTCCAAAAAAAAGACGTATAGCCAAAAATGGTCGCTACTTAGAAATAAATGGAGCAACAGGTAATAATCTTAAAAATGTTGACTTAAAAATTCCTATAGGAACTTTTACTTGCGTAACAGGAGTATCAGGTAGTGGGAAATCTACTTTAGTTTTACACACTCTTTATAATGCCTTAAATTTAATTTTAAATAATAATAAATCAAGAAAGTTACCAAAATCTTTTAAAAATTATAGAGGAACTGAATTGATTGATAAAATTATAGATATTGATCAATCACCTATTGGAAGGACGCCAAGATCTAATCCAGCGACTTATACAGGAGCTTTTGGACCAATAAGAGATTGGTTTGCAAACTTACCCGAGTCTAAAGCTAGAGGTTATAAAGTTGGAAGATTCTCATTCAATGTTAAAGGTGGAAGATGTGAAACTTGCGAAGGTGATGGTGTATTAACTTATGAAATGCATTTTTTACCTGATGTGTTTATTCCATGTGATACATGCAAAGGAGCGAGATATAATAGAGAGACTTTAGAAATTAGATTTAAAAATAAAAACATAGCTGACATTCTAGATATGACAGTAGAGGAAGGTTGTGATTTTTTTGAAAATATACAATCAATTAGATCAAAACTGATAACTTTAAAACATGTCGGTCTCGGATATATGAAAATAGGACAACAAGCTACCACTCTGTCTGGAGGTGAAGCACAAAGAATTAAATTGGCTAAAGAATTATCAAAAAGATCAACGGGAAGAACTTTATATATTTTAGATGAACCAACTACAGGTCTTCACTCGCATGATATAAAAAAACTTCTCGATATTTTGCAAGCATTTGTAAATACTGGAAATACAGTTGTTGTAATTGAACACAATTTAGATGTGATAAAAACAGCTGATCATATAATAGATATGGGTCCGGAAGGTGGAGAATCAGGTGGTGAAATTATAGCTCAAGGCACCCCTGAAAAAGTCTCAACTGAAAAAAGTAGTTTCACTGGACAATTTTTAAAGGACATTTTAAGCACTCCGAAAATGAAAAAAACTGCATAATTGCTATTTTTATGTTATAATTTTTTATGGTTAATATTTTACAATCTTTATCAAAAACAGTTCATCTTTCGCTTGTTATAGCTATTTTACTATTTCTAGGATTGTATTTTGGCGGAGATGGGTTTGCTTTTGATCAATACTTTTTTAGTTGGCTATTTAGATATTTACATGTTTTAGCTGGAATAATGTGGATAGGCCTACTTTGGTATTTGAATTTTGTTCAGATTCCTAGCATGCCTAATATTCCAGATGAACAAAAACCAGCAATAAGTAAAGTTATCGCTCCAAAAGTTTTATTTTGGTTTAGATGGGCGGCTTTCGCAACAATATTAACAGGATTAATTGTAGCTTATCTTAATGGATACTTACATGAGTCAATGACTTTAGGAATTGGTAGTGGAGGCGGAAAAAATACAGCTATTGGTATAGGCATGTGGTTAGGAATTATAATGGCGTATAATGTATGGTTTATTATTTGGCCTAATCAAAAAAAAGCCTTAGGTATTGTAGATACCTCAGCGGAAGAAAAACCAATCGCAGCAAAGAAAGCCATGTTAACATCTAGAGTAAATACTCTTTTATCGATTCCAATGCTTTTAACAATGGTAGCTGCTCAAAATCTTTATTAATTAAGGAACAATTTTATCTTCTTTTTTTTCAAGAGTCTTAGATGAAACTCTTAAATATCTAAGAACTGGAGATGCAACAAATATAGATGAATATGTCCCAATAATTACACCCAAAATCATTGCAAAAGAAAAACCTTTTAGTATTTCACCGCCAAGTATGAATATTGAAAACAAAGCTAGTAAAGTTGTTACTGAAGTTATTAAAGTTCTTGATAAAGTTTCATTAACTGACAAATTTGAGACTTGATCAATTTCAAGTTTATTAAATTTAGATAGATTTTCTCTAATACGGTCATAAATTACAACTGTGTCGTTCATTGAATAACCGACTATAGTTAATACAGCTGCTACAATTGATAAATTAATTTCAATAGATAATAGCGAAAATATTCCTAAGGTAATGATCACATCATGAAATAAAGCGATAATAGAACCTAAGCTAAACTGCCATTCAAATCTAAACCAGATATAAAATAACATCATTAGTAAAGCTAAACCTATAGAGATTACACCCGACCTTAATAGCTCAGCACTTACTTTTGGACCAACACTTTCTACCCTTCTGTAATTCACTTCTTCATTGAGATCTTGATCCAAAGAGGTTTTAATTTCAGATATCAAAGAATCATTATTATTTAATTTTTTTTCAATTTTTATTAAAAAATCACTTTTTTCTCCAAAATTTTTAACATTTACATCACCTAAATTTAACTTGTTAAGAGAGTTTCTGATATCTGAAACTCTTATATCATTATTTTGGACTCTTACTTCAATGAGTGTACCACCTTTAAAATCTATTCCGTAGTTTAAACCTTTAAAAAGTACAAAAAATAAACTCAACAAAACTAATATTAATGATACAAAATTAAATTTTTTGAAATAATTTACAAAATTAAAATTATACTTCATAACTTAATATTCTCCCTATTTCTTAAAACAAAGGAAGAGGTTAAATGTCTGGCTATGAAATATGCTGAAAAAAGTGTTGTTATTATTCCTATTCCTAAAGTAACAGCAAAACCTTTAACTGGACCAGTTCCAAAAATAAATAAAATTACGGTAGCTAACAAAGTAGTGATATTTGCATCTAAAACTGTAATTTTAGCTCTACTATAACCCATGTCAAATGCATGAATTATTGATTTTTCAGTTCGAAGTTCTTCCTTAATTCTTTCATAAATTAAAACATTTGCATCAACCGCCATTCCCACTGTTAAAATTATTCCTGCAATTCCGGGAAGTGTTAAAGTAGCTTCTAAGATAGTTAGAATACCTATAAGCATTAATAAATTTGAAATTAAAGAGATGTTGGCTATTAATCCAAAAATTCTATACTTATAAAACATATATATAACTACAAGCACAAATCCAATTATCAAAGAAATTGCACCTGAAATAATTGAGTCTCTACCTAAATCTGGTCCGACCGTTCTCTCTTCAACAATGTTGATTGGCGTAGGCAATGCTCCAGATCTTAACAAAAGAGCCAAATCTGTAACTTCCTGAAATGAAAAATTTCCTGAAATAGTTCCGCTACCTCCAGTAATAGACTCTCTTATAACTGGAGCACTAATAATTTTGTTATCTAATACTATTGCTAATCGTTTACCTATATTATTTGTAGTTACTTTTCCAAATTTTTGAGCGCCATACCTATCTAAGGTAAAAGCGACCATTGGGTTATTTGATTGATTATCTACTCTTGGCTGGGCGTCAACAAGATTTTCACCACTCATAATAATTTTTTTATTTACGATAACTTCTTCTCCAGTTTCTGAGGTCATTTTCTCTGATCCGAAGTCGTCCTTTTTATCTGTTATTAGTCTGAAATTTAATTGGGCCGTTTTTCCCAATAAATCTTTTATTCTGGAAGGATCCTTAAGACCTGGAAGTTCAACTACAATTCTTTTTTCACCTCTTTGTATTATAGTTGGTTCTTTTGTACCTAAATCATCTATTCGTCTTCTAACTATTTCAATAGATTGATTAACTGCAGCGTTATTTAAAGTTAACAATCCATATTTAGAAAACTTTATTTGATAAATATTATTTTTAACTTCCAAATCAAATTGATGTGTTCGATACTGATCAATATACTGGTTAATTGTATTATCTTTTACTGAAAAGAATAAGTTTTGAAATTTTTTATTCTCATCGTTTTCAATTTTAAAGCTTATTGAATTTTCATTAATTGTAAAAGCATTATATTTAAAATTATTTTTTTTTAGAAATTTTTTAATTTCAATAACTTTATCTTGTAATCTTTCCTTTATTAATGGTTTAGTGTCAATCTCCAACAACAAATAAGAGCCCCCTTGCAAATCTAAACCTAGGTTTACTTTTTTTTTTAAAATGGGATTTCCATCATAAAAAAGATTAAGTGATGCAAAAAACGTTAACAAAAACAAAATTAAATAGATTATAATTATTTTTATTTTTGTGAAATTAAGCACAAAGACCTTTTATTTTTTTGGAGCTTCTTTTTTTAATAAACTTGTTATAGTAGACTTTATAACTTGAACTTTGACGTTGTCACATAATACTACATCAATTTTATCATCATCATGAACTTTGTCGACAATTCCTATTATACCTCCTGATGTAATAACTTCGTCTCCCCTTTTTAAGCCTTGTACCATAGCTCTATGATCTTTCACTCTTTTTTGTTGAGGTCTAATTAAAAAAAAGTAAAAAATTATAAATATAAGTATTAAAGGTATAAATTGTGCAAATCCTGAAGAATTCATATTATGTGAATAATTATATTAAAAGACATTTTTAAACAAGAAAATTATAATTAAATTTTTTCTATATTATCCATGTATTTTTTTAATGGCACCGGTATTGTTACAGAACCGTCAGAATTTTGATAATATTCCATCAACGCTATCATTAATCTGCCTGTCGCAAGTCCTGAGCCATTAAGTGTGCCGATAAAATCTGATGAGCTACCAGATTTAAATTTAGTCTTCATTCTCCTGGCTTGAAACATCCCGCATGAAGAACAGCTAGAAATTTCTCTAAATTTATTTTCAGAAGGTATCCAAGTTTCTATGTCAAAAGTTTTTTCTGCACTAAAACCCATGTCTCCAGAAGATAGAAGAACTATTTGATAAGGCAGCTCTAACATCTTTAATATTTCTTCTGCGCAATTTAACATTCTATTTAGTTCATCGTTACATTTGCTTGGTTCCACTAAACTAACTAATTCAACTTTATAAAATTGATGTTGTCTCATTATACCTTTAGTATCTTTGCCATAGCTACCAGCCTCACGTCTAAAACAAGGAGTTCCAGCAACAAATCTTAAAGGAAGTTTTTTTTGATCTATCGTAGAATTATTAAATAAATTTGACAGAGGAACTTCTGCGGTAGGTATTAAGAATTTTCGCTCTTCCTCTTTTTCAGAAAAAATTTCATACTGATCTTTTTCAAATTTGGGTAACTGTCCAGTCCCAAACATTATTTTTTCATTTACTATTAATGGCGGTGATATTTCAACATATCCAAACTTTTTCGTGTGAACATCTATCATAAAGTTTATTAGTGCTCTCTCTAAAAGCGCCAGTTTATCTTTTAATACAACAAATCTAGAACCCGATAATTTTGTAGCAGTTTCAAAATCCATATAATTCTTACTTAATTCAGTATGTGACTTTATTTTAAAATTAAATTTTTTAATTTCAGAGGATTTTTTTATAATTTTATTTGATTTTTCATCGTTACCGATTGGAACGTCGTCCAAAGCTAAATTCGGTATTGAAGAGAGAATAATATTAATTTTTTCCTGTATTTTTTTTTGAGAGTTTTCTAATTCTTCAATTTGGTTTGTTAAATTTTTTGATTTATTAAAATTATTTGGGTCTTTTTTTTTGGATAATAATTTTTTTTCTTGTTCTAATTTTTCTTTTTTTTGTATAAGCTCTCTATTTTCTTTATCATGCTTAATTAGAGATTTTAAATCGATAATTGAATTTCTTTCTTTAATTTTTCTTTCAAATAGTTCCGTGTTTTTTCTTATTTCTTTTATATTATGCATTATCTTTTTTTTCTATTAATCTTACAGTTATAATAGATAATTCATATAACAATAACAAAGGTAATGCTAAACCTATTTGAGTAATTGGGTCTGGTGGCGTTAAGATAGCAGCTGCAGCAAAAATAATAACCACAAAATACTTTCTTCTTTCTTTAAGATATTTTGAGTCTACTACCCCAATTCTTGCTAACAAGCTTAAAACCACTGGAAGTTGAAAACTTATTCCAAAAGCAAATATTAAGCGCATGACAAGAGATAAATATTCATTAACTTTTGCCTCTAATTGAATTGCTAATGAACCAGAGTCTTGAATGCTTTCAAATCCAAGAAAAAATTTTATCGCTAAAGGCATTATAAAATAATAAACAAGCATTCCTCCAAAAACAAAAAGTATTGGTGTAGCAATTAAATAAGGTAGCAAAGCTTTTTTTTCATTTGCATAAAGTCCCGGAGCAATAAACTTCCAAATTTGACTTAAAAAAATTGGACTAGTAATAAAAATTGAAGCAAAGAACGCTACCTTAAGATAAGTTAAAAATGCCTCGTGTAAGGCAGTGAATATTAATCTTCGGTCAAGATTATTTTCTAAAACTGCATCTGAGTAAGGTTTAACTAAAAATCTATATATTTCTTCTGAAAAAAAATAACAAACTATAAATGATATGATTAAAAAAATGAATGATTTTACCAATCTCGATCTTAACTCAGACAAATGACTAACAAAAGTATTTTGACTTTCTTGCTTTTTACTCATCAGATTTATCTTTCTTATTGTTGTCTTCCTCTAAATTTGTAATTTCATTGACGTTTTTTTGAACATCGGAAAAATATCTTTTAATAGACCCAACCCATGAGCCTATTTTCTTTAAAACAATCGGGAAATCTTTGGGTCCAATTACAAGAATTGCAACTATTATTATTACAAGTAATTCAAACCAACCAATCTGTGGCATTTAAATTAATTACTATTAGAATTATTTTTATCTTCTGTGTCTTTATTTGATGAGTCTGGATTTTCTGAAATACCTTTTTTAAAACTTTTAATACCTTTTGCGACATCTCCCATTAAATCAGAGATTTTACCTCGCCCAAATAAAAGGACCACTAGTACAACTACGATAGCAATTTGCCAAAAACCAATACTCATAACGATCTTATATACAATAATTTAAGCTAAATAAATAACTTTATTCAGTCAATTTTTCACTATCATCTATGACACTTTCAATATCTGAGTATATATCCTCTTTAGTTTTAGATGATTGCTCTGAAAAAAACTTGCTAGTACCGAATATTGAAGAATTAACGGCTGAAGTATCAATTAATCCGGCAGTTCCTAATTCGTCAATAGTTGGCAAATCAGATAGTTTTTGAATATTAAAATGATTTAAAAAATTTTCAGTTGTTACGTACTGAATTGGTTTTCCAGGAATATTTTTTCGACCGGCGGGTCTCACCCAATCCAACTCCATTAATATTTCAATGGTATTTGAACCAAATGCTACACCTCGTATTTGTTCAATCTCAGATCTAGTAACAGGTTGATGATAAACAATTATTGATAGTGTTTCTATTGTTGCTTTTGATAGTTTTTTTTGTGTTGATTTTTGCAGTGCCATTGTATTTGAAAGATCTGATGCTGTTCTAAATGACCATTTGTTTCTTATGCAAACCAAATTTATACCTCTTAATTTATAGTCATTTTGAATTTTTTCTAATATTTTTTTTATATTAGTTGCATTTTGAAGCCTTTTTTCAATAGTTTCTAAATCTAAAGGTTCTGAAGCTGCAAACAAAATTGCTTCAACTTTTCTTTCAATCTTTGAAATAGAACTAGGAAATTTAATTATATTATTATTCTTTTTTTTCATTTATTTTTTTTTATCAAGATATCATCAAAAGTTTTTTTTTGCATTAAATTGATGATTCCCTCTTTCGTAAGTTCTAAACTAGCAGCAAATATGCCTGACAAACCTGTTCTTTTTTTTTGAGGATTTTCTTTATAACTTTCAGGTATTAATTCAACGATATTTTTCCAGTCATTAAGATTATCTAATTGATTTTTAATATTATTTATTCCTTGCTCAGTAGTTAAAACTGGTAACTTAGGAATATTTACTCTTTGAAAGGATATTTGAGCATTAATATTTGCATATGTCTTTAATAATTCATATAAACTTACTTCATAAACTGGAGTATAAATAGATTTTATTCCTCCACGCATTCCTCTAAAAAATATATCTTTACCTATTCTTTTTCTTTTTAGCAATTGATCTGAAAGAAGTCTTATTAGTTCAAGTTTTTTTAATTGTAATTTCAATCGTTCGGCAACTTCAAAAGCTTTAAAATCGTCATCTTCGTCTTCTGGTAATAGTAATTTAGATTTTAAATAAGCTAACCAAGTAGCCATTAATAAAAATTCAGATGCTGTTTCCAAATTTAAATTTTTATTGTTCTTTACAAATTCTAAAAACTGATCAGCCAATTTAGTAATTGATATATTTGCAAGATCAACTTTTTGGTTTTTAGCTAAATCAAGAAGTACTTCCAAAGGACCGGTGTAATTCGGTATGTCAATAGAAAATGAATTGTTTAACTTCGACTCCATGCTAAATCTTATCTTAAAAATTTATAAAATTCTGAAGTTTTTTTCTTAGTAAATTCATCTATAGGTGGAATTTTTTTAAGTAATTTTAACGATTCTGCAGATCTTCCTTGGCAATACAGAGTTAAATTACAACCAGCTCTTAAAGCTTTTAAAGCATTTTTTGTGATATCATGTTTGAGTGATTTCATACTGATATCATCTGATATAATTACTCCTTTATAACCAATTTTTTTTCTAATGATATTTCTAATTATTATTGGCGAATGTGTGGCGCAATTTTTGCTATCAATTTTTTTATACAAAATATGAGCAGTCATAGCAAATAATGATTTAGTTTTCTTAAAACACTTAAAATCGTTTTTAATTAGGTATTTTAAATCCTTGTTAACTACTGGTAATTTTTTATGTGAATCTATTTTGGATAAACCGTGCCCAGGAATATGTTTGATAACAGTTGCTATTTTATTTAATTTACAAACGTCTATGCAAATATTTGAAAGTGTTTTGATAGTCTTTATTTTTGAAGAGTAAACTCTGCTTTTTAAAAATTTATGTGTAAATTTATATAGCCTATCCAAGACCGGAATAGTATTTATATTAATTCCCAGAAAATTTAAATTAATACATATCTCTTTTAAGTAGTATTTATATATATTAGACCCAAATCTTTGATTTAAATCAAAAATTTCACCGAAATACTTTTGTGAAAATTTTTTATTGTTTATAATATTTTGTAGTCTGGAAACATCACCGCCTTCTTCATCTATTAAAATTGGGTATTTTTTATCTCTAGTAATTTTTTTAATTGATAAAATTAACTTTTTTAACTGGCAAAAATCTTTTATATTTCTTTTAAAAAGTATAACTCCCCAAGGTATATACTTTTTAAAAATATTAATTTCAGTTTTTGTAAGTTTGTAACCACTTAAACTTATTATGATAGCTTTCTTGACCATTTTTATTTAAAAAGTTCCCAAAAACTTCTTTTAAAATTTTGTTCATTTGAGTTATCGAACCCAGAGTTAAATTCGATTACATCATTTGTGTCATTTGGTAGAATTGGTAAAACAGAGGTGCTTTTAAGTATTTTCGACTCTAAATTTTCTCTATTTTTTTTCACAGTGCTTATGTTCTTGTCTGATACATAATAATTGAATGTGAAAATAAAAAAAGAGAATATTATGATAGCTATCAAAAACCTTACTATATTATTCATCATTACATTTTATCAGGTAAGGAAACATTTAAAATACCCATTCCATTTTTAAGCACTAAAAGTAAAAGACTTATAATTGTCAAAATATTATTAGCTATTTTCCCATTTTTTATAAATTTATATTTTTCGTCTTCATTGCCTTTGCTCCAATAG
The DNA here is from genome assembly GCA_902552185.1 of uncultured Pelagibacteraceae bacterium. Classification (GTDB taxonomy): domain Bacteria; phylum Pseudomonadota; class Alphaproteobacteria; order Pelagibacterales; family Pelagibacteraceae; genus Pelagilacustribacter. The sequence continues at coordinate 22,575 of CACDFZ010000003.1, forward strand.
GAATGAAAAAGAGTAGCTAACTCATATAGATAAAAAGGTATTCGGTGAGGCTCATATTTAAGCGAAGAAATCTTTACAACTTTTGGCCATTCAAAAATTTTTCTTAATATTTCTCTTTCATACTTATTAAAATCTTTATCTATTTTTACAATCTTTTGTTTAAGCGAGGTATTATTAGTTGATCTCAATAGAGATTGAATTCTAGCATGACAATACTGGACGTAATAAACTGGATTATCTTTGCTTTTTTCCAAAACTTTATCAAAATCAAAATCGAGTTCAACGTCATTACTCCTATTCAGCATCATAAATCTAATTGAATCTTTATTAACTTCAGACAATAAATCATTTACTGAGATAAATTCTCCAGATCTTTTCGACATCTTAAAAGGCTCTCCCTTTTTAAATAATTTAACAAGCTGGCAAACTTTACATTCTAAAATTATTTTATTTTGAGAAAGTGCTTTAACAGCACTTTCAATCCTTTTAATATAACCCGTGTGGTCTGCTCCCAAAATATTAATTAATTTATCGTAATTTCTTGAAACTTTATTAAAGTGATAAGCTATATCATTTGCAAAGTATGTCCATGATCCATCATTTTTCTGTAAAGCCCGATCAGAATCATCGCCAAATAAAGTTGACTTAAATAAAAGTCTTTTGGTCTTTTTCCAATTTTTTATTTCTTCACCTTTTGGAGGATCTAAATAACCTTCATCGACGTAATTCGTTTTTTTGAGGAGATTAATTGCTTTATCCAGTGTTTTTGACTCAACTACCGATTTTTCTGAAACAAAATTGTCATGAGATATTCCAAGCATGCTCAAATCAGATTTGATCATTTTCATCGAAAGATTTAAAGCTTCCAACTGCAAAAATTCATATTCATCATCAAAGTTTTTAAATTCAGATTTTCTTTTCTTCTGTATACTATCAGCAATCTCAATAATATATTCCCCGGGATATAATGATTTGTCATTTGGAAATTTTTCGTTGTATTTAATTTCCCTTATTCTTAAATAAACAGATTTTAAAAAATTTGTAATCTGACCTCCATAATCATTAATATAATATTCTTTAGTTACTTTATTGCCATTAAACTTCAAAAGATTTGATAATGTGTCACCAAATACTGCCCCTCTACAATGTCCTACATGCATAGGACCTGTAGGGTTCGCAGAGACAAATTCTATGTTGTAATTTTTGCTGTCTTTCTGAGATCCAAATTTTTCATTTTTTTTTAAAATATTATTTATAATTAAAGTTATTGCATCATTTTTAAGGGTAATATTTAAAAAACCAGGGCCTGCGATTTCAATGTCTTTAAAGTCTTTTATGTTTTTTTCTAACAATTTTTTTATATTTTTTCCTAACGTAATAGGATTACATTTATTTTGTTTAGCTAAAATTAAAACTACATTACTTGAGATATCACAGTCAAAATTTGGTGGAGGCTTTTCTAAATTAATCCCTTTATAGTTTTCTATCTTATTGATGCCTAATTCTTTGTAATGATGATTAATATTTTCTAGTATGGATTTAAGATAATTTTCAAAAATGTTCATTTTATTTTATTATATAGATTTATTGCATATCTATCAGTCATTCCAGCTATAAAATCACATATTGATCTTTCTATATCAGCATTATTTGATTTATCAATTTTAATATATTTTTTTGGGTTTTTTTTAATTATAAAAAACAATTTTTTTACAATTTTTTTCCCTAAATTAGTTTTGTGGATAACATTTTTATTGTAGTACATATTTTTTTTTAAAAATTTTTTGATGTTTATATCAAATTTTTTCATCTTATTTGAAAAACAAACTAGAGGGTATTTTGATTTATAAATGTCCTTTACCGATTTTATTTTATTTTTTTTAATATTTTTTTGTGTGTTGAAAATGACATCTCTTACCATTTCATCAATTATTTCTCTTACTATTTGTCTTAAAACAATATCATGAGGATATTTTTTAATTTTATTAATGTGTTTTTTTAATAAAACATTTAAAATCGGAATTCTTTTAATATCATTTAATTTGAACAAATTTGCCTTTAACCCGTCCTCCAAATCATGGCTATTGTAAGCTATATCATCTGAAATAGAGGCTATCTGTGCTTCTAAACTAGGGCTGTTATTAAAATTAATTTTTTGTTTGAAAAAGTTTTTTCCTAAAATCTTATTATATTTTATTTTGTTTTTTATGGGGCCATTGTGCTTAACAAGTCCATCTAAAGTTTCAATTGATAAATTTAACCCCTTAAAATTATAATATCTGTTTTCAAGAAGCGTTACTATTCTTACAGTTTGTATATTATGGTCAAAACCACCGTTTCTTTTCATGCATTCATTTAAAGCTTCTTCACCGGCATGGCCAAAAGGTGTGTGGCCTAGATCATGTGCTAAACTTAATGTTTCAGTTAAATCCTCGTTAAGGTTAAAATATTTTGCTAGAGTTCTGGCTATCTGAGATACTTCAAGAGAATGTGTAATTCTTGTTCTGTAATGATCTCCTGTTGTATTAACAAATACTTGGGTTTTATGTTTTAGTCTTCTGAAAGCTGTGGAGTGTAGTATTCTATCTCTATCTCGTTGGTATGGTGACCTCAATTTACTCTTATTTTCAAAATAGAATCTTCCTTTAGATTTGATAGAGGTCGATAAATTTGAGATTGTATTGCTTTGCATAAAACTATATTAAAATATATACTACATAATAATGACAAAAAAAATTGTATTTACAGATAAAGCTAAAGATCAAATTCAAAAAATAACTAGTGAATCTAAGTCTAAAAAGTATTTTAGAATTTCTGTTAAAGGTGGTGGGTGCTCTGGATTTAAGTATAGTTTTAGTTTTGACGACTCGAAAAAAGTTGATGATGTAGAGTTTGAAAATACATTAATTGATAAGTCTTCATTGGACATTATCAATGGTTCAACTATTGATTTTAAAGTTGAAATGATTGGTGAGTCATTTGTGATAAGCAATCCTAAAGCTACGGCTTCCTGCGGTTGTGGTTTGTCATTTTCTGTCTAATGAAAATTATCTCATGGAATGTTAATTCTGTAAGAGCAAGAATAGACAATATTACAAAATATATAAAAGACGACAAACCAGATATACTTCTTCTTCAGGAAATTAAAACTCAAGATGAAAATTTTCCTTATGAGAATTTTGAAAATATTGGTTATAACTCTTATATTTTTGGTCAAAAAAGCTATAACGGCGTAGCAATAATTTCAAAATTACCTATAAAAAATATTTCAAAAGATTTTATAAAAGACGAAAAAAAACAAGCTAGGGTTATAAATGGTGAAATCCAATTAAAGAAAAAAAAGATAGAAATTATAAACATCTATGTGCCTAATGGAAATCCTATTGATACAGAAAAGTATGAATATAAAAAAAATTGGTTAAAAAAATTCATAGCACAAGTTAAAAAAAAGATTTTGTCAGGTTCAAATATTATTATTGCTGGTGACTTCAATATTATTCCCGAAGAAATTGATGTATATGATTTTAAAAGATACGAGAACGACGCTTTAGGAAGATTAGAGATTAGAAAAAAATTTAGGGAATTATTAAATATTGGTTTTGTTGATGTTTATCGAATTAAAAATAAGAAAAAACAAGAATATACGTTTTGGGACTATTTCGCTGGATCTTGGCAAAAAAATTATGGAATGAGAATTGATCATTTTTTGTTATCAAATAATTTAATAGAAAATATTTCATCAATTAATATAAATAAAAAACCTAGGTCAAAATTAAAACCGTCTGATCATACACCAATTGAACTTATAATTAACTAGCTCTACCGTAAATATCTTCAAATCTAACTATATCACTTTCTTTAAGAATTGAGCCTAATTGAGCTTCCATAACTTTTGCTAACTTTTTATCTGGATTTTGAATTCTATGAACTGCTCCCCTAGGAATAAAAATTGTATCATTCTTTTTTTTGGAATAAAATTTTTTATTTAGTTCAATCTTTGGATTTCCTTTTGTTATAACCCAATGTTCCGATCTATGAAAATGTTTTTGTAAACTTAAAATTCCTTTTGGTTTAATAAATAATTCTTTTATTAAAAAATTGTTTCCTTTATATAAGTTAGTATAACCACCCCAAGGTCTAAAAAAAGTATTATTTCTTTTGTAGTATTTTTTTTTATTCTTATTAAACATTAAAAGAATTTCTTTCCAACTGCCCATGTCTGACCAAACTATATCAAGTTTAATTGCTCTGATATCTTTTGTTTGTTCTAAAATAGCGAAATCAAAAGATTTTGATGAATTTTTATTAAATTTTTTTTTACTTAAATAATAAGTATTTTTTTTAATTTTTGCTTTTTGAACAGCTTGAGACGTATTTAAAAACATTTTTTTTTGATATTTTTTAAAATTATTTATAACTGAATCTTTTCTAATTAAAAACATACCTGAATTCCAATATCCACCTTGATTAATAAGTTTCTTAGCTTTTTTTATATTTGGTTTTTCTATAAATCTATTTACTTTATTTTTCCCTCCTTTTAATTTTGAGGTTATAAAATATCCATATTGATCTGATGGTGAATTAGGTTTAATGCCAAAAATAAAAATATTATTTTCGTTTAAATTCTTTATGTTTTGCTTGATTTTTTTGTTAAATTCATTTGAATTTTCTATTAAATGATCTGCCGATAAAAAAATTATCGGTTGTTTATTTGGAATGTCCTCTATTAGAGAGGCTGAAAGAATAGCTGGAGCTGTGTTTTTTTTAATTGGTTCTAAAACAATACTGTATTTTTTAAAATTTTTCTTTTTTAGGTGTTTTTTCACTTCTTTTAGATATTTTGAATTTGTACTTATTATTGGAGCATCAAATATTGGTGACTTAATTCTGTCCAACGTTTTTCCTAATAGTGTCCATCCTCCGAAGTCAATAAACTGTTTAGCTTGATTTCTAATTTTATCAGGCCATAGTCTGGTCCCTGCTCCACCACATAAAATAACTGGTCTAATCTTCATTAAATTTTTGAATATTCTTTAACTTCTTTTTTCTTACCTGGGTGTGTAGGTGCACCTAAATAAGCAGGCCCAACTGTTTGCGCATACTTCCATAAAGTACCTGATCCGAATGAGGATTTTTTTGCTTTCCATTTTTTCTTTCTTGCTGATAACTGAGCTTTAGTTAATCTAACATTAATTTTTCCTTTTTTTGCATCGATATCAATTACATCGCCATTTTTAAGTAATGCTATTGGACCTCCTAATGCTGCTTCAGGACCTACATGGCCTACACAAAATCCCCTTGTGGCACCTGAAAATCTCCCGTCTGTAATTAATGCAACTTTTTCACCTTTGCCTTGACCGTATATTGCTCCAGTTGTTGAAAGCATTTCTCTCATACCAGGGCCGCCTCGAGGTCCTTCATATCTAATTATAATTACATCGCCATCATTATATTTTTTTGATTGCACTGCTTTCATTGCGTCTTCCTCATTATCAAAACATCTAGCTTTACCTGTAAATTGTAATTTTTTAAGACCAGCTATTTTGACTATTGCACCATCTGGTGCCAAATTTCCTTTTAAACCAACCACGCCTCCATCTGGAGATAAAGGGTTATTAAATTCTCTTAACACATTTTGATTAACATTAAATTTTACATCTTTGAGATTTTCTTTCATCGTTTTTCCCGTAACTGTCATACAGTCTCCATGTATAAATCCACCATCAAACAAAGTTTTTAACAACATCGGTACACCGCCAGCTTCCCACATATCTTTAGCCACATATTTTCCGCCAGGTTTTAAATCTGCGAGATATGGTGTTTTTTTAAAAATTTTTGCTACATCCATTAAATCAAACTTTACACCAATTTCATTTGCTAAAGCTGGTAAATGGAGAGCAGCATTGGTTGAACCACCTGTTGCAGCAACAATAGTGGCAGCATTCTCTAAAGATTTTTTTGTAACTATATCTCTTGGTTTAATATTTTGTTCTAATAAATTCATAACAGTTTGACCGCTTTCGAATGCATACTTGTCTCTCTCTTCATATGGTGCTGGAGTACCTGCCGAATAAGGTAAAGCAAGACCAATTGCTTCTGAAACACATGCCATTGTGTTTGCAGTGAATTGACCACCGCATGCACCTGCACTTGGACATGCAACTAGTTCAAGTTCCCTTAGTTCATCTAAAGACATTTTACCTGAGGAATGTTTACCAACAGCTTCAAAAACATCAACCACTGTTACATCTTTGCCTTTATATTTGCCAGGGAGGATTGAACCACCATAGATAAAAACACTAGGTACGTTTAGTCTTAGCATTGACATCATTAAACCTGGTAACGATTTATCACATCCGGCAATACCAACTAAAGCATCATAACAATGACCTCTTACTGTAAGTTCTGCTGAGTCAGCAATAATTTCTCTAGAAATTAATGATGACTTCATTCCCTCATGACCCATGGCTATGCCATCTGTAACCGTAATTGTACAAAATTCTCTTGGTGTTCCCCCAAATTGTTTTACGCCTTTTTTTACTGACTGAGCTTGTCTCATTAACGCTGTATTGCATGGAGCAGCTTCATTCCAAGTTGATACTACACCAACAAATGGCTTAGCAACATCTTGCTCCGTTTCTCCCATTGCATAATAGAATGAACGATGAGGGGCTCTATCAGGGCCTAACGACGTATGTCGACTGGGTAATTTTTTTTTGTTTATTTTTGACATATTTAATTAATACTTGATACAATACTTCTTAATTTTTCATCTTCAACAGTTAATTCTTTAATAAGGTTTTTATCATTATTAACTATATCTTTAGGAGCATTTTTTACATAAGCCTTATTGTTAAGCTTATTTTTTAAGTTAGATATTTGGTTATTTATATTTTCAATCTTTTGCAAAATTCTCTCTTTTTGAGAGGTTAAATTTACATTTTCATTAAAAGCTAAAGAGATTTTTTCCTTTAAAATTAAGATATCAATAGAATTTTTAGTATTTGCTTGCACCTTAACAATATCATTTACTCTACCCACTTGTTTTAATAAATTTAAATTTTTGTTGATTAAATTTTTAAGTTTTTTTGACTTATCTATAAAGGAAATATCACAAAATAATTTAGGTGTAATTTTTAATTCAGCTTTTGTTGATCTTATACTTGATATTATTTCAATTAAATCATTTATATCGGTTTGATTTTTATTAAATTTAGTTGACATTTTATAATCAGGCCAGTCTGAGGATATAAGGTTGTTCTTGAAAATTATACTATATTTATTTTTAGACCAAATTGTTTCTGAAAAAAAAGGTATAAAAGGATGCAAAATTTTTAAAATATTAGCCATCATAAAAGATGAAAAAGTTTTAGCTTCTTTAATATCAGACTTATTTTTTGAATTAAAAGTTGGTTTTAAAAATTCTAAATACCAATCACAATATGAATGCCATACAAATTGATATGTATGTTTTGCCGCTTCATCAAATCTGAACGTTTCTATATTTTTTGCTATTAAATCTTTAGTTTTTATAAATTCATTAAAAATCCACTGATTAACTGGAAGTTTAATAGTCGATAGATTGATTTTTTTATCTAATTTGCATTTATTCAATTGTAGAAAATTGTTTGCACTCCATATTTTCGTAATGAAATTCCTGTTACCTATTACTCTGTCTTTTGACAATTTTACATCTCTGCCAGGTGATGCCATAGAAATTAAAGTGAAGCGCAGACTATCAGCTCCATATTCATTTATAAGTTCAAGAGGATCAATTACGTTACCTTTTGACTTTGACATTTTTTGTCCTTTTTCATCTCTAACTAGTGCATGAACATAGACCTTTTTAAATGGAGTTAATTTGTTAAAGTAGTTACCCATCATAAGCATTCTTGCTACCCAAAAAAATATTATGTCAAAACCTGTTACAAGTACCGATGTAGGATAAAATTTTTTTAATTCCTTAGTTTTTGTAGGCCATCCTAATGTAGCAAAAGGCCATAAAGCAGACGAAAACCAAGTGTCTAGAACATCTGTCTCTTGTCTTAGGACGAACTCTTTGTTTTTATTTTTTTTCTTAGCCTGACTTAAAGCTTCTGTTTTATTTTCTGCTACAAAAAGGTTATGATGATTATCATACCAAGCTGGAATTCTGTGTCCCCACCAAATCTGACGAGATATACACCAAGGTTCTATATCTTTCATCCATTGAAAAAAAGTTTTAGTCCAATTATTAGGAAAGAAAGAAGTTTTTCCTTCATTTACAATTTTTATTGGTTTCTTGGATAATTTCTTTGCGTCTACAAACCACTGTTCAGTTAAAAATGGTTCTATAATAGTATTTGATCGATCTCCATAAGGTACTTTATTTTTTATTGACTCAACTTTAACAAGACTCCCGTTTTCTTTTAATTTAGAAATTAAGAGTTTTCTAGCTTCAAATCTATCTAGACCGATATACTCTTTAATACCATTTTTGTTAATTTTACCATTTTTCTCAAAAATGTTTATTATTTCTAATCTATTTCTTTTTCCTACATCATAATCATTGAAATCATGAGCCGGGGTGATTTTTACAGCTCCTGAACCCTGATTAGGATCTGCATAATGATCTCTAATTATTTTAATTTTCCTATTTACTATTGGAATAGTGACCGTTCTTCCAATTAAATTAGTGTATCTTTTATCTTTTGGATTTACAGCGATTGCTGTATCGCCCATCATAGTTTCTGGTCTAGTTGTAGCAATAGTAATTTTTTCATCAGAATTTTCCAATTGATAATTAATATAATATAGTTGTGACTGTACATCTTTTTGAATAACCTCTAAATCTGATATAGCAGTTTGAAGCTTTGTGTCCCAATTAACAAGTTTTTTATCTTTATAAATTAATTTATTCTTATAAAGACTTACAAAAACTTTAATAACTGCTTTGGATAAGTCTTCGTCCATTGTAAATCTGGTTCTAGACCAGTCGCATGAACACCCTAATTTTTTAAGTTGGTCTAAAATTATACCTCCAGACTCCTTTTTCCAAGCCCATACTTTTTCTATAAATTTCTCCCTACCCAAATCATTTTTACTAATTCCCTCTTTTTCTAAATTATTTTCAACTACAGCTTGGGTTGCTATGCCGGCATGATCAGTTCCCGGTTGCCAAAGAGTCTCATATCCCTTCATACGATTAAATCTTACAAGCACATCCTGTAAACTGTTATTCAAAGCATGGCCCATGTGTAATTTTCCAGTTATATTTGGTGGTGGAATTACTATGGAAAAATTTTTTTTAAGCTTATTTTTTTTAGGTTTAAATAAACCCTTTTTTATCCAAAAATCTGAGATTTTTTTTTCTTCTTGTTGGTGATTATATTTTTTAAATTCCATTTTTATGATTTATATAGTTTATATCAAATGGAGAAAAACCTAAAAGACTTAGATTTTGCTTTATTGAAGCTATTAAATGATTTAAAAGAAGCATTATTGGCCACGTGGCGGAATGGTTACGCAGAGGATTGCAAATCCTTTTATCCCAGTTCGATTCTGGGCGTGGCCTCCAAAAATTTGGTTGTTTTATTATTTTAAAAAAAGTATGGTCTTTTTCATTCCTCGGTAGCTCAGTTGGTAGAGCAGTTGACTGTTAATCAATTGGTCGCAGGTTCGAGTCCTGCCCGAGGAGCCACTAACCAGTTTTTTCCAATGACACTGTGTTTTTAAGTATTTGAAGGATTTTTTCCTTTTGGGATTTAGATAAAGATGAAAAAGTTTTGCTTAAAAAAGAATAATTCAAATCTTCACTGTCATCTTGTAAATTTTTATTATCGTTAAAGTTTCTAAAATCTTCAAAAAAATAAGTGATAGGAACTTTTAAATAGTTTGAAAGCTGCATTAATCTATTAGAGCTAACTCCGTTCGTCCCTTTTTCGTATTTTTGGATTTGTTGAAATGTTACGTTTATTGCTTCTGCTACTTTAGTTTGTGTGAGGCCAAGAGATAGTCTTCTCATTCTAAGTTTTTTTCCTAAATGTAGGTTAAAATTTTCTTCCATCCCATCTCCCAATTTCAAATATTCAACATTAATTTATCTATTTATGCAACAGCTAAGTTCAACTTGGGTTGATTTTTTTTTGCCTGTTTTGGGGGTCAAAAATGCAAAAAAAACATAAAAACACTATTGACATATTAAGAAAAAAAACAGCTAAAAATACAAATTAATTAAGTTTTTTTAATCTGTACTCCCAATTGCCCTGTTTTACAAATCTTGCTTTTAACCAAATTAATGTTTTTTCGTCATACCAAATATCGGTATTTAATTTTTTGTTGTCTGGTAATGAATTATCAGAAGATAAAAATTTAAAATGAAGTGCTTCATAATTTTTACCGTCTACTTCAATTTGTTTTTTTCCTAAGAATTCAACTTTTTGCTCTATAATTCTTCCCGAAATTGCACTTATTTGAGCTTTTGCTTTTACAATTTCATGATTCCACCAAGTACCAACCATATAGTTTATGTCTGCATCACCTTTATATGAAGATCCATCAATAAAAAGTTTATTTTCATCTTTATTTAAGTTTATTTTTACATATTTTTCTTTTTTATTTTGAATAGTTTTAGAACTAAAAGAAGAAAATACATTTTTTTCATAGTTTTCTTCGCTTTCTGCAAAATATTTATATAAATCTATGCCAAGTTTAGTGATTTTAAAGTTTACAACACTTTTTACGGTCAAATTTTCATTAACTCTTAAAAATTCATACTTGTGTGAGCCAATTAGTTCATTGTTTCTGAATAAATCATATTCTAAATATTTTAGTTTGGAATAATGTTCTAAATGACCAAAAGAATTTGTGTTTAAAAAAAAGTATAAAATAATTGAAACTAGTATTTTTTTCATATAATTTTTAATATGGAAATAACGAATATTATTAATCAAATTGGTAATACACCATTAATCAAATTAAAACAAGTTTCAGAATTAACCGGATGCAATATTTATGGTAAAGCTGAATACTTTAACCCTGGAGAGTCTGTTAAAGATCGAGCGGCCCTTTATATTGTTAAAGATGCATTCGAAAAGAAAAAAATTGAAAAAGGGGGTATAATAGTCGAAGGCACTGCTGGAAATACAGGTATAGGTCTAGCTGTTGTTTGTAAAGAATATGGTTTAAATTTAAAGATAGTCATACCAAAGACCCAATCAATTGAAAAAAAAGATACTTTAAAGAGATTGGGAGCAGAACTTATTGAAGTTGAAGCAGTTCCATACTCAAATCCTAATAATTATATTAAACAATCAAAAAAAATTGCCGAGGAATTATCAAAAAAGCATAAATTTGGAGTCGTTTGGGGCAATCAATTTGATAACATCGTGAACACTAAAGCCCATATCGAAACAACAGCGGAAGAGATATGGTCGCAAACTTCTGGTAAAGTGGACGGTTTTACTTGTGCAGTAGGTACAGGTGGAACTTTAGCAGGAGTATCAATTGGTTTAAAAAATAAAAATAAAGATATTAAAATAGCTTTATCGGATCCAATGGGTTCTTCATTGTACTCTTACATTAAAAATAACAAATTAGAAAGTAAGGGTAACTCCATTACAGAAGGAATCGGAACTGGAAGAATTACTAAAAATTTTGAAAAAGCAATAATAGATGAAGCTTTTCAAACTAACGATGAAGAAGCTTTAAATATTGTATATGATTTAATCGAAAAACAAAAAATTGTTTTGGGTGGCTCATCTGGTATCAATATAGCAGGCGCTATTAAATTAGCGAAAAAATTAGGTAAAGGTAAAACAATTATAACTATATTATGTGATGATGGAAGAAGGTACGCTAGTAAAATTTTTAATAAAGAGTTTTTGAAAAGTAAAAATTTACCAATACCTAAGTGGTTATAAAATTTGACTTAAAAATAACTTTGTTCTATCTGATTTAGGATTTTCAAAAAAGTCTTTGGTTTTAGCTTTTTCAACTATTTTCCCCTCATCCATAAAAATCATATTATCTGCTACCTCTTTTGCAAAACCCATCTCATGTGTGACAACTATCATTGTCATTCCCGCTTTTGCAAGATCAACCATTGCATCTAAGACTTCTTTAATCATTTCTGGGTCAAGTGCAGATGTTGGTTCATCAAAAAGCATAATTTTTGGTTCCATACATAAAGCTCTTGCTAAAGCAGATCTTTGTTGTTGGCCACCTGATAATTGTCCAGGAAATTTTTTTGCTTGGTCAGCAATTTGAACTCTCTCTAAATTTTTCATCGCTAATGCTTCTGCATCTTTTTTTGGCATTTTTTTCACCCAAATAGGAGCTAACGTACAATTGTCAAGAATTGATAAGTGAGGAAATAAATTGAACTGTTGAAAAACCATTCCAACTTCAGCACGAATTTTTTCAAGATCTTTTGTGTTTTCTGAAATTTCTTTTCCATCTACAATAATTTGACCATCTTGATGTTCTTCCAGCCTATTAATGCATCTTATCAAAGTAGATTTTCCAGATCCTGATGGTCCACAAATAACTATTTTTTCTTGTTGATTTACTTCAAGATTAATATCTTTAAGAGCTTGAAACTTATCAAACCATTTATTTACATTTTTTAATTCAATAATTTTACTCATTTATCTTTCAGTTTTTAATTTCTTTTCTAAATTTTGGCTATATCTACTCATAACATAACATATTACCCAAAATACTAAACCAGCAAATACATAGCCTTCCATGGCCATTCCTAGCCATTTTGGATTAGTTTTTGCTAAATTTACCATACCAGCAAGCTCTAAAAGACCAACAACAAATATTAATGGAGTATCTTTTACTAATGCCAAAAATGTATTGGCTATTCCTGGAATGACAAGTTTAAGAGCTTGGGGAAGAATTATTAAAAAATGCATTTTCCAATAACCCATTCCCAGTGATTTGGCTGCCTCATATTGTCCTTTAGGTAAAGCTTGTAACCCTCCTCTAACAACTTCAGCCATATAAGCGGCTTCAAATAAAGTAATCGCAATTAAAACTCTTATCAATTTATCAACATAAGTTCCGTCTGGTAAGAACATTGGAAACATAACTGCTGACATGAATAATACCGTAATTAAAGGAACACCTCTCCATAATTCAATAAATCCTATGGACGTATATCTGATTGCAGGAAGCTTGGATCTTCTTCCTAATGCTAAAATTGTTCCTATAGGAAAACAAAGTATTAAAGCAAATGCTGAAACTATAAATGTTAATGAAAGTCCACCCCAAGCACCAGTTTCAACATATTTTAAACCAAAATCTCCACCTGATATAAGTTTTAGACCAATTATTGGATATACAAATAATAAAAATATAATGATGTATTTTTTAAACTTTTGAGGGACAAAAAATGAAGCTCCAACAAGTAAAAATAGTGTTAAAAAAGCCGTGTTTATACGCCACTGTTCTGTGTCAGGGTACAGTCCATAAACAAATCTGTTTAACCAAACTTTGACAAATACCCAGCATGCTCCGCCACTAGTGCAATCCTCTTTTGTATTACCTGCAAAATTAGCATCAAACACAAACCAATTTAATAAAGGTGGGATGTATTTAATAAGAGCAAATATTACAAGAAGAGTTAATAATGCATTAAAATTAGATGAATTAAAATTTGTGTTAACCTTATCAAGTAGTTTATTTCCACTAAATTCAATTCTTATTAAATAAAGACCGAATAGTCCAAATAATAAGGGAGTTAAATAACTTATTTTGCTGGGTAAAAATGCAGTTATATTTGTGCTAAAAAAAGAACTTAAAATAATGTCTATAAAACCAATAAATATAAGAGCACTTCCAGCAGCAATGAAGGAATTTAGATTTTTTTTGTCAGATTTTAGTATTGATAGATTCATTATTTTTCCTTTATAGCCATTTTTTTATTATACCAATTCATAAATACTGAAATAGAAAGACTTAATGATAAATAGGTAAGCATTGTAATTGAAATAATTTCAATCGCTCGACCAGTTTGCATTAATGCAGTTCCAGCAAACACTAAAACAATATCTGGATATGCTATAGCAGCCGCTAATGATGAATTTTTTGTCAAATTTAAATATTGGTTAGTAGTAGGCGGAATTATAATTCTTAAAGCTTGCGGCATTACTACAAGTTTTAAAATTTGTCCTTTAGTTAATCCAATAGAGGCAGCGGCCTCTTTTTGACCCTTGCTTACACCTAAAATACCCGCTCTGACATTCTCAGCAATAAAAGTTGCAGTGTACATTGATAAAGCTAAGGCTAACGAAATTAATTCAGGGATAATACTAACCCCACCTCGATATACATAAACAGTTTTAGATAATTGAGTTAGTTCAGGAATTTCAAATGATAAACTTACTCCACCAATTAAAAATGTTAAAAATGGTAAACCAATAATTAATAAAATTGATATATACAGTGTTGGAATTTGTTTACCATACTTATCTCTTTGAGTTTGTGCGTATTTAGCTAAAAAGTAAATTAAAATAAATGCAAAAATTATTGAGTAAATAAATATAGAAAAGTTAGTCCAAACAAATTTTGGAACATACCACCCTTTTACATTCAAAAAACTAATGTCATAAAAATTGATTGAATCTACTGTCAAAGGCAAGGCCCTTAATGCAGCGAAGTACCAGAAAAAAATTTGAAGTATTAAAGGTATATTTCTAAATATTTCCACATACCATTCTGCTGATTTTGCTACTAAATAATTTTGAGAAAGTCTTGCTATACCAATTGTTACCCCTAAAATTGTGGCAAAGAAAATTCCTATTGCGGACACTAAAATAGTATTTAAGAGACCGACCAAAAACGCTCTAGCATATGTATGAGACCCATCATAATCTATGAGTGAAAAAGTGATATCAAAAGAGGATTCTTGAGATAAAAAACCAAATCCAAATGAAATCCCTCTGTTTCCCATATTGCTTTGGGCGTTAATAGTAAAATAAATTACAACTAAAATTAAAAATGCAACTGTTAAAATTTGAGGTATTAAATCTTTGTTTTTATTACTTAGGTTTAATTTAAGATTTTTAAAATTCATTTTATGCAGAATAAAAAAAAGGGCCAGATAAATCCAGCCCTTTTTAATTTAATTAGCAATTATCTTGCTGGTGGTACATAAAGAATCCCACCTTTTGTCCATAACTCATTCGGACCTCTATTAGGTAAAATTCCTGTGTCTGCTATGTGTTTTTTATAGCTTTCACCGTAATTACCAACTTGCTCGATAATTCTTAAGCTCCAATCATTGTCTAGACCGAAAGCTGCACCTAATTCACCCTCAGCACCAACTAATCTTTTAATAGCTGGATTATCAGAGTCTTTTAAGCTTGAAGCGTTTGATGAATTAACACCGTATTCTTCTGCTTCGATCATAGTGTTTAGAGACCATCTAACAATGTCTTCCCATACAGAGTCACCTTGTCTTACAACAGGTCCTAATGGTTCTTTTGATATTGTTTCTGGTAATACTTTATGCTCATCTGGGTTACTCAACTTAGTTCTTTGAGCAGCTAATCCAGATTTATCTGTAGTATAAGTATCACATCTTCCAGCATCATAAGCTTGAACAACTTCGTCTGCTTTTTCAAACGCAATTGGTTCATACTTGATATTTTTAGAATTGAAGAAGTCTCTCATGTTAAGCTCAGTAGTTGTACCTGTGTTTGTACAAGCAGAAATACCGTCTCTGAAATCATTTACAGAATTGATTCCTGATGCTTTTCTAACCATGAAACCTTGACCATCATAAAAGTTTACACCAACAAATGTTAATCCGATGTCAGCATCTCTTGATAATGTCCAAGTTGTGTTACGTGCAAGTACGTCGATTTCACCTGAAGTTAATGCAGTAAATCTCTCTTTTGCACTTAATGGAGTATATTTAACTTTGTCAGCATCACCTAATACAGCAGCTGCTACAGCTCTACATACGTCCACATCTATGCCGGTCCAGTTTCCTGCTTCATCAGCATTTGAAAATCCTGGAAGTCCTTGTGAAACTCCACATTTTACAAAACCAGCTTTCTTAGTGTTGTCTAAAGTCTTAGATTTTTTAGAACCAGCACCGCCTCCACTTTGGCCACAAGCCACAAGCAATAGAGATGCAAATCCAACTAAAATCCAAGTTTTAATTGATTTAATCATATTTATGATTCCCTCATTTTATTGTTAACAATATTTTGAAATTAAAATTTCAAAGAATAAAGTATGAAGAATCTATCTATTAATTTCAATCTGATAAAATAACCACAAGATATAGATGTAATAATTCAAAAATACCAAATATACGATTATACACCTCTTTTATAACACAAGTTCTAAGTTATAATTTCTTATGCCAACATATTTCGTTAACTCATCAAATATTAAAATTAAAAAAAATATTAAAGAAAAATTAGCAAAAAAAATAACACAAGTTCATAATGAAGCTACTGGTGCAAATAAATATTTTGCACAAGTTATTTTTTATGATACTAAAAAAGGAGATCACTATATGGGTGGTAAAATAGTCTCAAAACCAGAAGTCTTTATATACGGTCACATAAGATCGGGTAGAACAGCCAAGATTAAAAATAGATTAATAACAAGTTTAAGAGAAATTATTAGAAAGAATACCAAATTAGATAAAGATAATATCTGGATCTATATATTAGATTTAAAACCTAGCCAAATGATAGAATATGGAGAAATACTTCCTCAATCTGGAAAAGAAAAAAAGTGGTTCAAAAATTTACCGATAAAGCTAAAGAATAGATTGAACAAGATTGATAACTAATAAGAACTAAACATAAGAGAATTTATTTTATTCCCTTTTTTTTCAGCTTTTAAATAATATTTAGTTTTAATTGTAACAATTTTATTTATTTGTTTAATTTTAATTTTAGTGTTTTTTTTAAGAATAGTTTTAACATATTCAAAATATTGATGATTATCGGTGCTAAAATAAACTTTTCCATTTTTTTTTAAAATTTTTAAAATTTTTTTTAAAAATAACTCATTCACAATACGTCTTTTGTGGTGTCTTTTTTTGGGCCATGGATCCGGAAAAAGAATATATATAATATTAAAACGAAGTTTTTTGAATTTGTTTATGAACTTTTGAAAAACAAATGGATAAAGATAGATATTTCTTATATCATTATTTATACAATAATCTGAAACGTTTAACATGCCATTCTTAAAAGGATCTACGCCAATTATATTTTTCTTTACGTTTTTTTTAGATAAATAAATTAAGTTTTCACCCATGCCAATACCTATTTCTAATAATACTTTTTTTTTTAAATTAAGTTTATTGATATCATTTTTTTTTAGAAAATATTTGAAGTTATTTTCTTTTGTTTTTGAAATTTTTCTCGATTTTACTCTTCCAAAATAAAATTTTTTTTTCATTTGATTGAATTATACAGAGGATAAATTTTATTCTAATGAGCTAATTTCATTAAATATATCTTTTTTGTTTAAACCATTAAAAATTTTAATAGTGCCATCTTTGTTCCAGTGAATATCCCCTAATATAAAATTGTCTAAAATAAATTTTCTTTTATTATCGTTATGAAATTGATCATATAAACTGATAAAATTAATATTATTTTTTTTTGAAAATTTTTTCCAATAAGTTTCATGCTTATTATCACCGTAAAATATTTGAGTTGGCCAAGGATAGACAATCAAGTAAGACTTGATTTTATTTTTTTCAAAAAGATCATATAAATTTTTTAGAAAATAATCTGACTTTTTAAGTCCATCTTTGACTTTAAAATACGTTTTCTCATTAAAAGTCCAAAAACCTCTATCTATTGTAAGCATCCTAAAAAATAAGGTATCTTCTTTTGTAGTTTTAAAAAAAGGTTTATTAAATTCTTTTGAAGCTTTATATTTTAACTTGATATAATTTTTAAAAACCTCCGTACGATCAGATAATAGTAAAAGAGATCTAAATAAAAGTGTATTAGTGGATAAAAATTCTCCAACTTTGTAGAAAGATCTTTTATAAATTGGTTTAGTGTATTCATAATTAATTATTTTTGTCCTGTCTTTTGAGTAATTTAAAAATAATTCATCATAAATGTCTGAGACATCCAAGAATACTAAGGCATAATCAAACTTATATCCTTGATCAATATAATGTTTTGTTTTTAAATAATAAATTCCTGGTGAATATGAACCTACTGCACCGTTAAGCACCTCGAACTTATCATCTAATTTGTTTTGTATTAATCCACCAATCGTATATTTATAATCATAACCTGATCCTTCTATAAAAGAGTCTCCTAAAAGCAAAACCCTTTTTTGTTCTTTATTCTCTTTTTCTATTTTCTTTTTTTTAAAATCTCTAAATCCAATTGAATTTGTCACAAGTCTTAATTTAAATTTTTGCCAATGCTCTATGACATCTATGTTTGGCATAAGATCATGATGATAAATTTCTGATTTTATCCTCCAATAATAATCGACTTTATTGGTGCTTTTCCATAATTTAGTTTTTTTAAATATTAAGTTTGTTAAGAATAGATCTAATATAAAATAAATGACAATAATAACAGAAATTTTTTTAAAATTTGATTCTTTCATCTTAAAATTCTCACACTATTTATAAAAAAAATCCAGAATAATTGAAATAATAATTGACCTTTAAAAATGTGGCGCGCCCTGAAGGATTCGAACCTACGACCCTCGGTTTAGAAAACCGATGCTCTATCCAACTGAGCTAAGGGCGCTCTAAGAGACTTCTCTAGTATTGGCATTGAATGACTGAGTAAATGGAATTTTAACTACAACAGCATCTACTGCCTTACTTGAGTATTTCTTTGGTAAGTGCACCTTATATTTTTTACCTAAGTTACCTATCGGAAAACCTGTTGCACTTAAATGTCCTTCATAAGGAACATATCCCATAGCTATATTTGTTCCCTTTTCTGGATGGTACCACGGAGAAGTAATATAACCAACTGGTTTACCTCCATCGCTATTAGAGATTAGATAAAAATCATTAGCATAATCATCTATAGGTTTACCCCCAAGCTCTAAACCAACTAATTGTAACTTATAAGGTTTGTCACCGTTTCTTAATTGATCTCTCATTTTTTCTAAAGCTTCTTTGCCAATATAATCAGTTTTCTTCTCCCATACACCTTTTCCAGATAGAGAAACTTGATAACCTAAATTACATTGGAATGGGTTAGTTTCATGATCTAAATCTTGTCCCCATGAGAGAATGCCGGCTTGGATACGTCTGTGATGAGCTGGTGCAATAACCATAAGTTTATGTTTTTTTCCTGCTTTTAAAACTGCATTCCACATATCTTCAGCGTACAAAGTTGCGTTTCTTAAATATATTTCATAACCTGCTTCTCCAGAAAAACCAGATTGTGATATAACGCAACTACGACCGCCTATATTTGCTTCAGCTAAACCATAGAAAGGCATATTATCAAAATCCACTTGATCACCTGCTAAATCTTTCATCAGAGCTTTCGATTTTGGACCTTGGATTTGAACTGGACATGCATCTATTTCGTCTATTTCAACATTAAATCTTTTATCTGCGTTTACTCCCTGCAAATAAAGACCAATATCGGAATCTGATAGACTAAACCAGAATTCGTCATCAGCCACTCTTAACAAAACAGGGTCATTTAAAACTCCGCCTTTATAATTACATAAAATTACATAACGACCTCTCATTGTTGAGATTTTTGTTGCATCTCTTGTAATTACATAATCGACAAATTTTTCTGCATCTGGTCCTTTAACTCTTATTTGTCTTTCAACAGCAACGTTCCACATTGTAACGTGGTTTTTTATTGCTGCATACTCAACCATTGCTCCTCCCTTTTCAGGTCTTACGTAACCTCTTGGATGATAAATTCTGTTGTATACAGTAGCTCTCCAGCAACCTGCTTTCATTGACAAGTGCCAATAAGGAGATTTTCTTACTCTTGTAGAAATTAACATTTCAACTTTAGTTGGTCCGCTTTGTCTAAGATTATAAGGAACTTGCCTATCAGACTGATCAACCGAAGTCTCATGACGGACTTTGTCATAATTAACTTTTTCAGGTTTTAAAGATATTAATTTGAATTTTTTCTTTGGTTTATTTTTTTTTATTTTTTTATTTTTCTTTGGCATAATTGTTTGCTACCAACCATTTATTTGTTTCCTTAAGACCACCAAAAGTATAAATATGAAAGTGTTCTGTTACTTTCTTTAAGCTGTTTATCAATTCGTTAGGATCTCTAGGCTTCAATAAATCTAAAGCTTGTTTTGTATTAGATTTAAGAAAATTTAAAGAATTTTTTGCCCCAACAATACTCGCAAACTTTAACAAGCTGCTTATTTTTAAGGGACCAGTAATTCCAACATGAACTGGGAGAGTTTGTTTTGAAATAAAATTAGCTATTACTGTTGGATCCAAAAGCCATTGCGTTACTATATAATCTGCAAGAGGAGTTTTTTCTTTCATAGCTTTTTCTAATTCTGAGTCGGATATATCAGGGGAACCCTCAGGGTGTCCAGCAATTCCTATCTTCATTCCTTCGAATAATCCAGTCTCAAGTAATTGCAACGAGCAGTGGTATTCACCCACAGGTTCTCTCCCTCCGCCGATTACTAAAGCTTGTTTTACGCCTGAATCTTTACACATTTTTACATAGTCCTTTAACTCATTTAAATCTTTTATCGATCTTGCAGGGAAATGAGGGATTGGGTTATACCCAGATTTAATTAGCTCGTCAGCTTTGTTTGCTACTTCTCTGTAATCGGTGCCAGGTAACATCGTAATATAAACATCCTTTAAACCAGGTAGAACTGATAGCTCTGTTTTAGAGGTTATTTCTAATGAAAATTTCATTTTACTATTTAATTAGAAACATACTAAATGGTCAATAAAAATAGGGGTTTTAATACCAAACTTTTCAGATTTTTCGTGTTGATGAATATGATGGGAATGCACAAAGACTGGAATATGTTCACCCTTTTGAGTTTTTAAAGTGTAAATAAAATTTGTGCCTCTAAACTTTCTATCAACTACCTCGAGTTTAAGTTTGCTCTGATCATCATGAATAAGATCCTCAGGTTGTAATAATAATTTTACACTTTCTCCTTTTGGATAATTCTTTAGTAGTTTCCCCCTTATCTCTCCTAACTCATTATGTTGTAAACTATGTACAGCACAGTCGTTTGTCACAACTTTGACGTCAACAAAAACACCTTTATTTAAAAATTTCGCAACCTCTAATGAATTGGGTTCATGATGAACATTATAGGGAACATCATATTGTTTTAACTCTTGATTAAGTATTATTCCACACCTATCAGCGAGAGAAAATGCTTCGTAAGAGTCGTGAGTTACAATTATAGTTGTTAAATTAATTTTTTTCAGTAGTTTTTTTACAGAATATTGTATTTCTTCTTTAAGACTTTGATCAATGTTTGAAAAAGGCTCGTCCAATAATAATAGATCCGGTTTAGACATTAATGATCTTGCTAAAGATACTCGTTGAGCTTCTCCAGCACTTATTTGGTGGGGAAATTTTTCCAGAATTGGTTCAATATGAAGTAATTTAATAATGTCCTCTGCTTCATAAGAAAAACCATTACCATTAGACCTTTTTTTTCCAAAATTAATATTGTCAATTACTTTATAATTTGGAAATAATGAATTGTCTTGAAATGACAAAGCTATATTTCTTTTTTCTGGTTCAACATGAACCTCGTTAGAAGATATTAGTTTATCTTTTAAATAAATTTCACCAGCACTCAATTTTTGTAACCCGGCAATAGTTCTGAGTATTGTTGTTTTGCCAACACCAGATGGACCTAACAAAGAAATAATTTCACCTTTTTTTTCTATTTTAAGGTTTACATTGTTAACTTTGTTTTTTTCACTGGCAACAAAATTGCCATCTTTAATTTCAAAAAATCGATTTGACATTTTTTGATTATATTAGTTTTTTTGCGAAAGTATATATTTTGAAGAAAATATTATGAGGATAGTTGCCCAACTAATAAGAAATAAAGAAGGTAATGCCGCAGCCTCTAGAAGGTCTTGTGATGCATAAACGTAAGCTTGTGTAGCGAAAGTCTCAAAATTAAAAGGTCTTAATATCATAGTAATGGGTAACTCTTTTATAATTTCTAAAGATATAAGCACAACTATTAAAATTATATTGTTTTTTAAATACGGAACGTGAATACTTGAAAAAGTTTTAATTTTTGAATACCCAAGTAAATATGCGCTTTCATCAATTGAATTGTTTATTTTCTCATAACTAGATTTAATTCCATTAAAAGAGAGAGAAAAGAATCTTATAAAGTATGCTAGAACTAAACCGAAAATAGATCCTATAAATATTTTCTTAGTGCTTCCTAAATTTGTATTTTCTATTAATAATTCACTAAGATTGCTAAATAAAGTTATAAAAGCTACGGCTAAAATCACACCTGGAATTGCGTACCCCGAAATTGAAAAATTAGTCAAGTAATTTAAAATTTTACTTTTGGAAATCCTGCTTCCATAGTTAACAAATAATGAAATAAATACTAAAACTATACTAGCAAGACCGACTAAATACATTGTATTTAAATTAATTTTCAAAATATTAATGTCTTGGATATATTTTGGAAATTTTAAGGTCCAGTAGATCATCTGTGAAACCGGAAAAATAAAACTTATAAAAAATACTATAGAGCAAAATGAAAGAGCTAATAAAGATTTTTTACCGCTAAGTTTAATCTTATTTATTGGTTTAAAACCTCTTCCTGGTTGATGATACCTTGCTTCTTTTCTTGAATAAATTTCTATAGATAAAAGAATTAGAATAAATAGTAACAATATAAATGAAATTTGATTTGCTGTATTTAGATCGTCAAATGATAGCCAGGAGTTATAAATTCCCGTAGTTAATGTGGAAACACTAAAAATTGATACTGTTCCAAAATCAGACAAACATTCCATAGCAACTAATGCTAAACCGGCAATAATTGCTGGTCTGGCTGAAGGTAAAATAATCTTAAAAAGAGTTTCTTTCTCTGATAAACCTAAATTTTGACCTACCTCAATATAGTTGTTTGATTGAAAGAAAAATGATGATCTTGTTAATACGTATACATAAGGAAACAAAGAAAAACTAATAGCTATAATTGATCCTAATTTTCCATCTAATTTAGGTATATGAGGGTTATAATTATATTCACCAAATATATTCGTCAGTATTGTATAAGCTGTTCCATAGTTTTCAAAAAAAGCAATTATTGAAAAAGCAAATATATATCCTGGTATTGCAAACGCTAAAATTAAAGCCCAACTAAAAAAATTACATAAGGGAAATTCGTAAAATGATATAAAATAAGCTGAAATAACACCCAATAAAAGAGTTATAAGTAAAACTGAAATTAAAATAGTTAAAGAATTACTTATATAATCAAATAGAAAAGTATTTTTTAATACTATAAGGTAATTACTTGTTTCAGCAAAAAAACTAAAAAATACAGTGATAATTGGCATTGCAACTATTAACGCAATAGCTAATGAACTGAAAAACCAGAAGTTATATTTAGTCATTTATTTTTTTGAATTAATCTTCTCTTTGAGTGGAAAGAAAATTTGTTTTGCTTCTTCAAAATTTAATTCTTTTGGATCTCTATTTTGAAGTTGATTTTGCATATCCTTAGCATCATCATTACAGGTTTTGCACCCCTTTTTACAAGTATTTAATTTATTTTTCATTCTTTAATATTTATGGCGCTTTAAACGCCATGAATAATTAATTAACAACTATTTCCAACCTGCTGCTGTCATTACTTCTAATGCATCAGCTTGTCTTTTTCCGTAATTAACGACTTTAGTTTTAAGATCTTGATTAAAATCTAAACCCATATTAACTACTAATGGATGAGGTGAAACACCTGCTATCATTGGATATTCAAAAGTATTGTTAACAATATGCTCTTGCGCCTCTTGACTTAGTAAGAACTCTACAAGCTTAATTGCATTAGCTTTGTTAGGGGCTCCTTTTACTAAACCTGCACCACTGATATTCATATGTGTTCCTCTACCATCCTGATTAGGGAAGAAAGGTTTTACTTTTTTTGCTGCAGCTTGTTGCTCAGCACCTTTTTTACCTGATAACATAAGAGCTAAGTAGTATGTATTAGCTACTGCAATATCAGCTTCTCCTGCTGCTACAGCTAGTATTTGTGCTCTGTCATTACCTTTTGGAGATCTAGCCATATTCGAAATCATTCCTTTTGACCACTCTGCTACTTTGCTTTTTCCATTATTTTTAATTAATGAAGCAACCAGTGACTGGTTATAAATATTGTTAGAAGCTCTTATAACTAATCTGCCTTTCCATTTAGGATCAGCTAAACTTTCATAAGTCAGACCTCTTAACTCTGCGCCTGTAACTCTTTCCGGAGCAAAATAAACTATTCTTGCTCTTTTAGCTATTCCAACCCATTTAGATGTTCTAAAATTACTAGGAACTGCTGACTTTATTGTGTCGCTTGTTAAACCACCTTGTAAGTTGGCTGCAAATGCACCAAGTCTACCAGCATCAGCTGTTATATATAAGTCTGCTGTGCCGCCTTCTGCGATTATTCTTTTCTCTAATGCGCCTGATTTTCCAGATACAACATTTACTTTTATTCCTGTTTTAGCTGTAAATTTTTCATACAATTGAACATCAGAATCGTAATGTCTTGCACTGAATATATTTACTTCGTTAGCTAAAAGATTTCCAAAAACAAAAAATAATGCTGAAACTGCTAATATTATTTTTCTCATTTATCTCCCTCATAGTTTTGCGAATGGTTCTCAATTATCTGAGAATGAGAATAATTATCATTATCAATAATGTCGCACCGTATACGGGAAAAATGATTTAATTAATTATTTTTTGATTAGAGATTTCTTCTTAAAGAGATAGTAGAAGTCTGACTGAAGATTATTTTTTGGCTTAATTAGGTTAGTTTTTAACTTACCGTACTTTAGCTCTTTAGCGTTTTTAATTCTTGAAGCTAAGATTCTCATATAAGACGAATCTAACATAAGTTGAACTGGGTACAACCCAAGATTGTTTCATTTTGGGCTTTTTTTATATATATATTTGTTACATTATAACATCGAGGGGAATTAAGTGGAAATCGCAAAAAGTATAGCGCCAATATGTTTAGCTATTATTATGTTCGGTCTTGGACTAGGTTTAACAGCTCAAGATTTTTTAAGAGTATTAAAAAATGCTAAAGATTTTCTTATAGGCTTTTTATCACAAGTTATTCTTCTTCCTATAGTAGCTATTATCTTGATAAGTTTAATTTCTTTGCCTATAGAAATTGCTATGGGTGTTATGATTATTGCAGCAGCACCAGGTGGAGTAACGTCAAATATATTAACTAAGTTTGCTGATGGAGATGTTGCTTTATCAGTAACATTAACTGCTGTTGTAAGCTTACTAAGTATAATTACTGTCCCTTTGATTGTATTTAATTCAGCTAATTATTTAAGTATTGAAATAGTTAAAGAAATTTCAATGATAAATATTGCATTCAAAATGTTTTTTGTAGTAACTGTGCCAGTACTTTTAGGAATGATTGTTAGAAGTTTAATGACTGAGTTTATAATATCCAAAACTTTATTAATTCAAAGGCTATCAGTAATATTATTTTTAATTGTTTTTATATCTATTTGGATTGAAGAATGGGACAGAATAATTAGTTTTATCACTAGAGCAGGTTTAATAGCTTTTATTCTAAATCTAACTATGATTTTCTTAGGTTATTACATTGCTAAATTTTTGGCATCAGGAATTGCCCAGAGAAAATGTATTTCTCTTGAATGCGGTTTACAAAATGGAACGTTAGCCGTGTTTGTAGCAACTCAATTATTTGACGATATTGTGTTTATGGTTCCTACAGCTGCTTATGCATTGATTATGTTTGTAACATCAATCATTTTTGTTTTGGTAGTAAGAAAAATTAATTAAATGGAACTTACAAATATATTATTATTTCTAATTCTTGTTACTTTAACTACTTATACTTTCATTCCATGGAAAACTACTAAAAAAGGATTAGAAAAACCTAGTTTAAAAAAAATTATAATATTTTGGGTTTATTGTTTTGTGGTTTTTTGTTTTGTAACTTATTTGTTTACCTTGATTTAATATTATCTTGAGGAATAATTTTTTGAGTAATTCTATCTAAAATAATTGCTAATATTACAATACCAGTTCCTCCTACAACGGCGCCACCAATATCTAATCTGCCTAAAGCAACGTATACGGTTAATCCTAATCCCCCTGCTCCAATCAGAGCGGCTATAACTACCATTGATAAAGCTAACATTAACGTTTGGTTTACTCCTGCCATAATAGTTTTCATGGCTAAAGGAATTTCTATTTTAGTTAAAATTAAAAATCTTGATAAACCTAAGCTCGCACCAGCTTCTTTAAATCCTTTACCAACTTGTCTAATTCCTAAGTTCGTTAGTCTAACAATTGGTGGCAAAGCAAATACAATAGTTGCAACCACACCCGGTGTCAGCCCTACTCCAAATAACATCACAACAGGAATTAAATAAACAAAACTTGGTATAGTTTGCATTATATCGAGTATAGGCCTTAATATAGTTTCAAATAAATTACTTCGTGATGCAACAATTCCCAAAGGTATTCCAATTATCATACAAAAGATAACTGCTGTGAATATCATTGCTAACGTTGTCATTGTTTCTTGCCACAAATCAACAAGGTCAATAAAAATTAAACTTAGTGCTGATAATAATGCGAATTTTAATCCATTAGTTTTAAATGCAAAAGCCATGAATATAAGAATTACTATCGGAAATGGTATGAAGTTAAATAATGTGTCTAAACCGTTTAAAACTGAATCTATTGGAGCTGATAACTTTTTAAAGAGTGGTCGTTGCATGAACAACCACTCCTTAATATGTTTTTCAATCCATTCTGCTATCGGAACGTATACTTCGTAGTCAGATGGTGAAAGTTTTAAGCTCACTTACCTAAAACTTATTTTATCCAACTGTCGAACGTACTTTGGTTTGCTTTAATCCACTCCTTAGCATGCTTCTTGATTGCTCTTTCACTTTTCTCGCCAGCATTCATCTTCATGTTTTGTGCTGCGATATCCGCTAGTGGAATAGATGCTTTAGAAAGCATTTTTTTCACTTTAGGATTAGCTTTTAAGAAATCAGAGTTAGCTGCTGGACGAATATCATCAGCACCAAAACCCATATTTATTTTAGATTTTGTTGCATTTGATACTGCTACTTTTTTTGTAGCGCTGTATGGAACTTCTATCCAAACAACATCTTGTCCAAGTTTTAAAGCACCAACTGTCCAATTCGGTGTCCAAGTATAAAATAATACTGGCTTACCGTTTTTATATTTAGCAACTACGTCAGCCATAGATGCTGAATAGTCAGCTTTTACTGGATTTATAAAGTCACCTAAACCTAGTTCAGCAAAGTGTTTTGTGATTTGTTTCTCACATCCCCAACCTGGAGGGCAAGCTACCATGTCTGCTTTACCGTCACCATTTGAGTCAAATTTTGCTGCGTGTTTTTTAATATCCATTACGCTTTTGATACCAAGGCTGTCAGCTGATTTTTTGTCGATAAGGTAACCTTGTAAGCCACCTTTTTTCATTACATAACCAACTTTTTTAACTTTACCTTTAGCTTCTTTGATATATCCATCATGAGTTCCAAACCATCCATTTACCCATAGGTCAAGATCTCCTGCTGCTGCTGCAACATAAAATACTGAAGGCTTAATTGCTTTAGGCTCAGTTACTTTGTAGCCCATTTTTTCCAAAGCTTGTTTGTATATTTCAGCTTGGAAATAACCAGTATCCCAGTTTGCTTTAGCCATTTTGATTTCGTTAGCATTAACTGCTTTTGTTATGAACAAAGCTGCAATCAAAGCAACGATAATTTTAAAATGTTTCATGTATACTCCTTATTTTTATGAAAAAACTAGCATGTATAATTATTAAATGTAACCGTAATACAACTAAAAGGTGAGTTTTATTTCAAAAACTAAGGTAAATAGTGGTTAATTTGAGATTTATTTTGAAGTTAAATTAGTTAATCCAGCTATCAAAAGTGCTTTGATTAGCTTTAATCCATTCTTCAGCGTGTTTCTTTATAGCCTTTTCACTTTTTTCACCAGCATTCATTTTAAGATTTTGTTCTGCAATATCTGCTAATGGTATAGAGGCTTTTTTTAACATTTTCTCAACTTTTGGATTGGCTTTAAGAAAATCAACATTTGCTGCAGCTCTGATATCATTTACACCAAAACCCATATTTAATTTAGATTTCGTTGCATTTGGTACTTTAACTTCTTTTGTTTCGCTGTAAGGCGCCTCAATCCAAACAACATCTTCTCCTAATTTTAATGTTCCAACTGTCCAGTTTGGCGTCCAAGTATAAAATAAGATTGATTTTCCATTTTTGTATCTGGAAATTGTATCAGCCATAGATGCAGAATAATCAGCTTTTAATGGATTAATAAAATCCCCAAGACCAAGTTCTTCAAAATGTTTTGTAATTATCTTTTCGCATCCCCACCCTGGGTGACATGCTACTAAATCAGCTTTTCCATCGCCATTAGTGTCGAATTCTTTAGCATGATTTTTGATATCCATTATTGATTTTATATTGAATTTGTCAGCTGTTTTCTTATCTATCAGATAGCCTTGTAAGCCACCTTTTTCTACAACATATCCTACTGGCTTAACTTTTCCCATTGCTTCGGTCACATAGGTATTATGATTATCAAACCATCCATTAACCCATAAATCCATATCACCTGCAGCAGCTGCCACATAAAAAACTTGAGGCTTCATTACTGTTGGTCCAGTTACTTTGTAACCCATTTTTTCAAGAGCTTTTTTATATATTTCTGCTTGAAAATAACCTGTATCCCAATCAGCTTTTCCCATTTTAACTTCTTTAGCATTTAATGAGGTTAAGAAAAAAAGCGCAGTTATAATAGATATAATAAATTTCATTTCTAAAGATTAAAATAATTTAACAGATATTGAAAATTGAGATTTGTCGCAGTATTAAATTAATTTCTTTTACAGGTTGTACATAAACCATAAAATTCTAAATTATATTTTTTATAGATCATGCCAGTTTTGTCATGAAAATTTTTTAAATATTTAGAAAGTTTTTGGTCGCTAATTTCAGTTACCTTTTCGCATGTTTCACAAATTGAAAAAGCGGTAGCCTTTGAAATTTCACAATTTGAATTTTTACAAGCTACAAATGCATTTCTGCTTTCTACTTTATGAATTTTTCCTAATTTAATTAATTTTTCTAAAGCTCTATAAACTTGTAGAGGCGCTTTAATGCCTTTTTTTTGTACACTAAATAAAATTGAATAAGCTTTTAAAGGTTCGTTGGCTTTTTCGATAATATCTAGAATTATTTTTTGATTTTTAGAAAGAGTTTGAGTTTGAGCCATGTTATATTTTATCAATTAACTTTCATTTTTTCAATTCGGAAAATTTTTTTATTTTAATAAGTGAAATTAAAAATAGTAATAATGCTGCAGTTATTATTGAAGGACCAGATGCTGTATTAAATTTCAAAGAAGAAAACAATCCTATTAAAATTGATAATAACCCCCCAATAGTAGATAAAAGAGACATTTGTACAGGGTTATTAGAGATATTTCTTGCTAACGCAGCTGGAATAATTAGCATTCCAGTTATTAAGAGAAGACCCACTATTTTTATTGAAATAGCAATTATTGCTGCCATCAAAATTGTAAATATCGCATTATATCTATCAGGGTTCATTCCTTCTGCTTTGGCTAAATCATAATTTATTGTTGAAGCAAACAAAGGTTTCCAAATAATTTTTAAAATTATTAAGATAAATATACCGCCACCCCAAATTAATAATAAATCGCTTTGACTTACAGCTAGTATGTCACCAAATAGCAATCCCATCACATCAAATCTAATAGTTGTTAAAAATCCAATGATTACAAGTCCTATTGCTAGTGATGAATGGGCTAATAAACCTAGTAAAGCATCGTTAGGAAGGTTTGTTTTAGTTTGTAATTGAAGAAGGAAAATAGCTATAACCGCTGATATTAAAAAAACTGATAAAGCGATATTAAGTTCAAATACCAAAGCCATAGTTACACCTAATAAAGCTGAATGTGCAAGTGTACCTGCAAAAAAAGACAATCTTCTCCAAATTACAAAACATCCTATTGGACCTGTAATTAAAGCTATTCCAATCCCAGCAAGTAAAGCTCTTATAAAAAAATCATCAAGCATGTTATTTTTGATCTATTGTCCCATCTTGAGAGTGAGTATGGTCATGTTTATGTTCGTAAAGGGATAAGATATTTGAAGCTCTATCACCAAAAAGTTCCTTATACTTGCTGTCTTGAACAACATGATGTGGTGTTCCAGAACAACAGACATGTCCATTTAAGCATAATACATAATCAGTAGCAGACATTACTACATGCAAATCATGTGAGATTAAAAGTATTCCACATTTCATTTTGTCTGAAATTTTTTTGATTAATTCATATAAGGCGATTTCACCTTTAAAATCAACACCTTGTACAGGCTCATCAAGAACTAATAATTCTGGTTGTTTAGAGATGGCTCTTGCTATCAATACTCTTTGAAACTCTCCTCCAGATAAATTACTTAAACTTTTATTTTTTAAATGTTCAACACCTGTTAAATTTAAAGCTATATTTATTTGATCCTGAGTTAATTCTTCTGTCAAAGTCATAAAATCCGAAACTCTAATTGGTAAGGTCCAATCTATTGAAATTTTTTGAGGCACGTATCCAATTTTATTAGTGTACGTTTTAACTTTGCCATCTATCTTTTTATATATTCCCAGTGCAATTTTTGCTGTTGTTGATTTTCCAGAACCATTTGGACCTATCAACGTAACTATTTCACCTTGTTTAACCTCAAATGAAACACCTTTAACTAAAGATTTGTCATTCATAGAAACGCCGACATTTTCAACCTTTAGTAGAACTTTTTTTTTATTTTCCATAATAAAATCCTTGACCTTAAATATGTTATATTATAACAAATGTTACATTATAACACTATGATAAACAAATTTTTAAAGCTTACAATTACTTTATTTTTTACGTTTGCCATAAATTTTTCAGCAAATGCTGAAATTAAAGTTGTAGCTTCTATTAAACCTATACATTCATTGGCAAGCTATTTAATGGATGGTGTAGGTAAACCAGATTTAATTGTAGATGGATATAATTCTCCTCATGGATTTGCATTAAAACCATCGCACGCTAAAATGTTACAAAATGCTGACCTAGTTTTTTGGGTTGGTGAAGACTTAGAAACTTTTTTAGAAAAACCATTAAAATCAGTAGCAAAAAAAGCTGAAAAAATAGAATTAATGGAAATTAAAGGATTAAAAAAATTAGAATTTAGAGAAAGAAACATATTCGAAGGCCATGATGACCATGGACATGACGATCACAAAGAACACGGTCATAAAGAAGCTAAACATGACGATCACAAAGAACACGGTCATAAAGAAGCTAAACATGACGATCACAAAGAACACGGTCATAAAGAAGCTAAACATGACGATCACAAAGAACACGGTCATAAAGAAGCTAAACATGACGATCACAAAGAACACGGTCATAAAGAAGCTAAACATGACGATCACAAAGAACACGGTCATAAAGAAGCTAAACATGACGATCACAAAGAACACGGTCATAAAGAAGCTAAACATGACGATCACAAAGAACACGGTCATAAAGAAGCTAAACATGACGATCACAAAGAACACGGTCATAAAGAGGATAAACACGATGATCATCACGAGCATGCTCACGGTGAACATGATCCACATATTTGGCTTGACCCAATGAACGCGAAAGTAATTTTAAGTGAAATGGCAGAGCATCTAATTGAAAACGATCAAGAAAATGCATCAAAATATAAAGCTAATTTAAAAAAAGCACACAAAGAGTTAGACAAACTAACAAAAAAAGTTAAATCTGATTTAAATAAAGACTTTAGATCAATTGTTTTTCATGACGCCTACCAGTATTTCGAAAAAAGATTTGATGTTAATGTTTTAGGAGCTTTTACAGTAAATACAGATGTATTACCTGGTGCAGAACAATTATCTGAGATAAGAGAAGTAATTGAACATGAAAAAGTAAGTTGTGTATTTTCTGAACCTCAATTTAACCCAGATATAATCAAAGCGGTAGCAAAAGATACAAATATTAAAACTGGAGTTATAGATCCTTTAGGAGCAACTCTAAATCCAGGAAAAAAATTGTATTTTGATTTGATCAGAAATATGTCTAAATCTTTCAAAGGTTGTTAAGATTAATAATTTTAACATTAGCTAAAATTTTTGTTATCTTCATTAATAGCTTCTTTAAGTCTTTTCAAATAATCGGGAATAGCACTTTTAACTCTGCTCCATGTAGGTATGAACGGCGTATCCATAGGGCTTTTTAAAAAAGAATCGCCGGCCTTCATTATGTTTAAAGCAAATAATTCGACTGTTTTTTCCTCAGTATGAGAATCAAATTTAAAACCATTCATTTCAGCATCGCTTCTATAGATGTCAATTAAATCTAATGCATATCGATAATATGTAGCTTTTAATGATCTAAAAGTTTCAGGGCTAAAAGTATTTCCTTGTGTTGCTAGTTTTCTAATTAAAGTTTTAATAATATCTAAAGACATTCTTGATAGTCCTTTGTTTTCATTATTTGCTGATAAGTCCTGATGTTTATGATCATATTTGTCAGCTAAATCAACCTGGCAAATATTTTGGGGAGAAAAATTTCTTTGCATTTCTGACAGAATACCAACTTCAATACCCCAGTCTGATGATATTCTAAGCTCTGGTAAAACATTTCTTCTAAATGAAAACTCGCCTGCAAGAGGGTATTTGAATGATTTCATAAATTCTAAATAATCACTTCTTCCAATAGTTTTTTCTAAAGCAGTTAATAAAGGAAACACAAGTAATCTTGCGACTCGACCATTCATTTTCCCATTAGCTATTCTTGGGTAATATCCCTTACAAAACTCAAAGTTAAAAAAAGGATTTACAACAGGATAAAATAATTTTGCTAGCATTCTTCTATCATAAGTTTTAATATCACAATCGTGAAGAGCAACAGATCTAGCTTCATCTCTTGCAATACACATGCCAAGACAATACCAAACATTTCTACCTTTTCCCTTCTCGCTCGGTGCTAAACCTTTCTCTTTAAGTTCTTCATGTAATTTTTTTAATTTAGGTCCATCATTCCATAAAATTGTAAAAGGTGTATTTAAACTTTTAAAAAATTTCCAAGCCTTGATAGCCTCTGATTTTGTAGCCTTATCTAAACCAATAATGATATGGTTAAGATATTTTGTTTCTCCAATTTGTTTTACAATATTAGGTAATGCATCTCCTTTTAGTTCAGAATATAGACTTGGTAAAATTAATTCCATTTTTCTTTCTTTGGAAAATTTTAATAGTTCTTTTTCTATATCAGCTGTAGTTTTAGTCCCAAAATCGTGGAGATTTGAAATTATTCCATTTTGAGAAAAGTCACCCATAACAAAACTTATTCCTTTTATTTTATTTTTTCTAGTGCCAATTTGACAACCTCAACCCAACCCTCAGGTGCAGTTTGTTTTGATATTATCAAATTTTTAATTTGTAGATCTTTATTTATAAATTTATCATTTTTTACCAAACAAGCTATATCTGAATTTTTTAGCATTTCTAGGTCATTATGATTATCGCCTATTGCTATAGTTTTTGGTTTAGATTTATATTTATTTTCAAGCATAAAAATTATTTTCTTCATGGCATCAGCTTTATTAACTCTATCACCTAAATTTAAAACCCTTCCACCATCTTTGAAATCTAAACCGATTTCTAATAAAATATTTTTTAAACGTAATTTTTCCTTGTTATTTCCCTCAAATTTTATCGGTATTGTACATGTTCTCTTAAATACCTGCTTAAGCTTATTTTCTGGTAAACCAAATATTTGAATTTGTTCTTGCGTTGTTAGATTTGAAATAACTCTACATTTGGATTTTAAATCTTGATTTATATTTTTATTAAAAATATTTTGAATTTCATAAACATTTTTAGCTAGAATAATTTTGTTTGGGAATTCGCTACTTAAAAAATTTAGGTTATGAATAATTGATCCATTTTCACTGATAAATGGAAATTTAAAGTTGGCTTCATTATTAAATTCTTTTATTTCATCCTCGGTTTTACTAGAATTCGGTATAATTATAATATTTTTGTTTTTTAACTCTTTTAGGAAAATTTTAATACTGTCGAACTTAAAAGTATCTCTATTTAAAAGTGTTCCATCTAAATCGGTAAATATTAAAATGGAAGAATTTGAATACATTTAAACTTTTAACACAAAAATAGTAAGATTATACTTCAATAACTAAAGTATCTTTTGAACCACCGCCTTGTGAACTATTAACTATAGTGCTTCCTTTTCGAAGAGCTACTCTAGTAAGGCCACCAGTTGTAACCCATGAAGTTTTGCCACTAAGAACGAAAGGTCTTAAATCAAGATGTCTTGGTTCAATTGAGTTTTCTGAAATTGTAGGAGTTGTTGACAAAACTTCAAGGGGTTGGGCAATGTAACCTTTTGGATCTTTATTAATCTTATTTATAAAATCGTTTTTTTCTTTTGTTGAAGCTTTGGGTCCTATCATAATACCATTTCCTCCAGATCCATTAGTTGGTTTTACTACTAGTTCTGAAATATTCTCTAAAACATGCTCTCTTTCTATTTTGTTTCTACATAAAAAAGTTTCAACTTGATTAATTTTTGGCTCCTCATTTAAATAAAATTTTATCATTTCACCAACATATGAATAAATAGCTTTATCGTCCGCAATTCCTGTTCCAGGTGCGTTGACTATTCCTACGTTTCCTTTAATCCAAGATTTGAATAGACCGGCAACACCTAAAAGTGACTTCTTATAAAAAGTTTTTGGATCTAGAAAATTGTCATCTATTCTTCTATAAATACAATCTACCTTTAACGGACCTTTAACCGTTTTCATGTAAACATAATCTTTTTCAACGAATAAATCTTTACCTTCAACTAAAGCTATACCCATTTGATCAGCTAAAAATTCATGTTCAAAATAAGCCGAGTTATATATACCTGGTGTAAGTAAAACCATATGTGGATTTTTAGTTTTTTTTGGTACGCATTCTTGCATACAGTTATAAAGTTTATTTGGATATTGATGAATTGAAGATACCTTGTATCTTGTAAATAATTCTGGAAAAACATCTCTCATCACCATACGATTTTCAAGCATGTAAGATACACCTGATGGAACTCTTAGATTATCCTCTAAAACTAAAAACTCTCCGTCTTTATTTTTAATTAAGTCAACACCTGATATATTAGACCAAGCTTTGTGCTTAGGTGAAAATCCTTCACATTGCTTTAAATAATAAGGAGATTTGAAAACCAATTCCTCAGGAATTAATTTTTCCTTAAAGATTTTTTTTTCATTATACACATCATCTATAAAAAGATTGAGCGCTTTGACTCTTTGTAATAATCCCTTTGAAACTTTATTCCATTCTTTTTTTTCTATAATTCTTGGGATAATATCTAAAGGCCATTTTTTTTCGTCTTGTCTTTTATCAGCAGAATAAACTTTAAAATTAATACCTCTGGCATTAATAGTGCTTTGACAGTTTTTCTCAATTTCATTTAATTTTTTTATTCCATATCTTTCTAGGATGCCTGATATAGTTTTAGCTTGTTTTCTAAGCTTATTATCTAAGTTAAAATACTCATCATAAGACTTGCTAGAGTTATATTTTTTCCATATATCAACCATAAGTTAAAATTATTAATTATTTAGACAATTAATCAAATGCAAGAAATAGATGTCTGGCATGTGTAATTTGGGTTATCTATAATAGATTAAATATTTTAACATTAATTATGACTTATTGTGTTGGTATAAAAACAAACGAAGGCGTAGTTTTGGCATCGGACTCAAGAACTAATGCTGGATTAGATAACGTCAATATTTACTCTAAGATGTTGACTTATGATGTAGGAGATAGAACAATAATTATAGTAACATCTGGAAATTTAGCTACCTCTCAAGCAGTTTTTAAATCATTAGAAAAAGATATAAAAAATAAAGATAGCTCGTTAAGTTTAAATACTTGTAAAGATTTTGAACAAATTGCATCATATATTGGAAAACTCAATGTTAAACACTCGTCCCCTGATGGAGTAAATACAGACAGTTTAGTATTGGGATCTACTTTTATTATTGGAGGACAGATAAGAGGACAACAACTAGAACTGTACATGGTTTATCCTCAAGGCAACTATATTAGACCTGCTGATAGTAAGCCTTACTTAGTAATAGGTGAAGTTAAATACGGAAAACCAATTTTAGATAGAGTAATTACTCCAAGTGTTTCTATTGGAGATGCATCAAGGTGTGCATTAATTTCTATGGACTCAACTCTTAAAAGTGATCTTACAGTTGGACCGCCTATTGATATAGCTGTTTATAAAAAAGATGAAAAAAAAATGTGCTATTTAAAATGTCTGAATACTGCTGATGATGATTATGCAAAAGTTTGCAACCAATGGTCAGATAAAGTTTTACAAGTTTTTGACACTTTCCCAAAATTTGATTGGGAAAAATAATTTCATATTTATCAATTTCCAATAAAATGAAAATTAATTTTTCTTATATGCTTTTCAATTCTATGTTCAAATAAGTATAATCCCTGCCATGTACCTAAAATTAAATCATTATTTTTTATTGATAAAGAAAGATGAGTTGAGGTTAAAATAGTTTTTAGATGTGCTGGCATATCATCTTTTCCTTCAGTGTCATGAATATAGCTTCGGTCCATAGGTACTAATTTATTAAAAAAACTTAAAATATCTTTTTGAACATCAGGGTCAGCATTTTCTTGTATAATTAATGAAGCGCTAGTGTGTAAAATGCTCAAATTAATAATGCCATTGAAAAATTCATTTTTTTTAATCCATTTTTTTACGTCAGATGTAAAATCGTAAAGTTTCTGTCCATTAGTATTAATTTCTATTTCATGAAAGACTTGTTTCATTTAAAAAAATTGATGATAATGTAAATAATTCTTAAAACAATGGAAAAAAAAGCAAAAATTATAGCTACTATAGGACCATCCATAAGCTCATTAAGCACCCTAAGAAAGATCATTGGTTTAGGTGTAGATGCTTTTAGAATTAATTTTAGTCATGATTTAACAAATATTAAAAAAATTATTCAGCAAATAAGAAGCTTAGAAAAGAAAACATCAAAAAATGTATCTATTATAGGTGATTTGCAAGGAGTTAAAATCCGTATTG
Organism: uncultured Pelagibacteraceae bacterium; assembly: GCA_902552185.1. Classification (GTDB taxonomy): domain Bacteria; phylum Pseudomonadota; class Alphaproteobacteria; order Pelagibacterales; family Pelagibacteraceae; genus Pelagilacustribacter. The sequence goes on from CACDFZ010000003.1 coordinate 60,044, forward strand.
GAAGATTTAAGAAAAAAAATCAAGTTATCAAAAAAAATCAATTTTTTACTTTCGATTTAAAAAATAAACTTGGTGATAAAAACAGAGTAACATTGCCTTATCCAAAATTACTTAAAAAGATAAAAAAAAACCATATTATCCTAGTTGATGATGGAAAATATGCTTTTAAGGTTATAAAAAGAAATTCTTTATCAGTTATAACAAAAAATTTAAGTCAGGACTTTACTATAAGTGATATGAAAAGTGTTCATATTAAAAATCTATCAATTCCTTTTAATAATTTTACTAAAAAAGATAAATTAGATATTAAACTTGCTAAAAAACTTGGTTGTGAATGGGTTGCTTTATCTTATGTTGAAAACGCAAAATTAATTTACAAGGCGAAAAAATTATTGGGAAAAAATATTGGTATAATTTCAAAAATTGAAAATAAATTAGCAGTAAAAAATATTGACGAAATTATTACAGCTTCGGATGCGATTATGGTAGCAAGGGGAGATTTGGCCTTAGATGTAGGCCATAGTGAAGTTCCAAAAATACAGTTGGGTATAATAAAAAAATGTAATAACAATTCTAAACCAGTCATAGTGGCAACACAGATGCTTGAAAGTATGATAAATAATTTTACAGCAACCAGGGCAGAAATAAATGATATTGCTACTGCAATATTTCAGGGTGCTGATACAGTAATGCTGTCTGCTGAAACAGCAGTAGGCAAATATCCAGTGCAAGCAGTAAAAACAATGTTTAAAACAATTGTTTCAACGGAAGCATATAAAAAAGAACACATTGAAGATTTTAAGAGTTCTATTAAAGTTAAGAGAGACCCTATTAAATCAATTGTATTATCTGTAAAAGATCTTGCTTACAACCCATCTGTAAAAGCAATAATTGCTTTTTCTAATTCTGGTACTACCGCAAAATTAGTATCAGCAGTAAGGCCTAGAGTTAAAATTATAACTATATCTCCAAATATAATAGTAAGTAGACAAATGTCTTTATTGTGGGGTGTTCAATCTATAAAAAGTAAAGATGCTAGTGGTTGGAAAGATATGATAAATATATCGCGGCAAATAATTAAAAAAGATAAATCTATTAAAAAAAATGATTTTGTGATTATCACTGCGGGTTTGCCTTTTGGTAATGCGACTATGACTAATATGATAAGACTCTATAAGGTTGGTTCATAATGGAAGAAAAATATTCTATTAATGAAATTTTAAATGCTGTAAATGAAATTAATGAAGTTAAGGTCAATACTCAAATTGAAGTGAAAAAAAAAGTCGATAATAACGATATACCCACAAATACTCTTAAGTTAATTGAACAAGCAGAAAAATCAAAAGGCTAAATCAATCCTGCAATTTGAATTGAAGTATCACACATTCTGTTTGAAAAACCCCACTCATTGTCATACCAAGATAATACTCTACTAAACTTTCCCTTAATAACCTGAGTCTGCGTTAAATCAAAAATTGAACTATGCGGGTTATGATTAAAATCTTTGGAAACTAAAGGAGCTGAGTTAGTTGCTAATATTCCTTTTAAAGGTCCCTTAGCTGCTTTACTCATGGCATCATTTATGCTTTCAGCCGTTACTTCTTTATTAGGCACGAATGTAAGATCAATTAAAGAAACATTAGGTGTTGGTACTCTAATTGCCGTTCCGTCTAGTTTTCCTTTTAAGCTAGGTAATACCAAACTCATAGCTTTAGCTGCTCCAGTAGAAGTTGGTATCATGGCGTCACCTGACGCTCTTGCTCTTCTCAAGTCTTTATGAAGTGTATCTAAAAGTTTTTGATCTCCTGTGTAACTATGAATAGTAGTCATATATCCATATTCAATACCAAAAGTATTTTCTAAAACCATAGCAACTGGTGCTAAACAGTTTGTAGTACAAGAGCCATTAGAAATTATATTATGTTCTTTTTTCAAATCTTTGCTGTTTACTCCTTGAACAACAGTAAAATCTACTTCCTTTGCTGGAGCTGAAATTATTACTTTTTTAGCGCCAGCCTCTATATGTTTACCAGCCGATTTTTTATCTAAAAAGAAACCTGTGCATTCTAAAACTACATCTGCTCCAATTTTCCCCCAAGGTAATTTGGCTGGATCTCTTTCAGCAAAAACTTTGATATTTTGATCTCCTATTTGAAAACCATCTTTGGTAGTTTTTACATCATGGTTTAATGTTCCATGTGTACTGTCAAATTTTATAAGATGAGCGTTAGCTTCTATGGAACCAAGATCATTAATACCTACAACTTGAATTTTTCCTTTATAATTTTCTAATAAAGCTCTTAAGATAAGCCGCCCTATTCTACCAAAACCATTAATTCCTACTTTAACCATATGTGTTATACGTATTTAAATACAACAATAAAATAAGCAACGCAAATAATTGATGCTATCCACAAGAGACTGCCTACTAAACCTAACCAAGCTAAATGAATAAACGCACTACCCAACAAAGATACAAATAGTCTATCACCTCTAGTTGTATCTAAACCTAAAATACCTTTTCTTGGAGAACCTCCAGGTACTTTTTTTTCCCAAATAAGCATTATCATTATACATAAGGCTATAAAAATAAAAAAAGCAGCTGTTTGCCATGTCCAGGCCATCCATGAAAATAAATCAAAGTCAAAAAAGCCTTTTTCTTTTGCTTTACCCACATCGCCCCAAGTAGCTGCGTATAATTTTGTAAACATTAAACCCTTCCCATCGCAAATCCTTTTGCAATATAATTTTTAACAAAGTAAATTACAATTGCTCCAGGAATGATTGTTAATGTTCCTGCTGCAGCTAATAAACCAAGTTCATATCCCGAGGTACTAGCAGTTCTAGTCATAGTAGCTGCTATTGGTTTTGCTGCAGTAGCTGTTAATGTTTTGGCTAATAAAAGCTCTACCCATGAGAACATAAAGCAGAAAAACATGGTTATACCTATTCCAGCTGCAATAGTTGGAACAAATATTTTAAAGAAAAACCTACCAAAAGAATACCCATCTACGTAAGCTGTTTCATCTAATTCTTTAGGAACAGCAGACATAAATCCTTCTAATATCCAAACTGCAAGAGGAATATTAAACAAACAGTGAGACAGTGCTACGGCTATATGAGTATCAAACAAGTTTACAGATGAATAAAACTGGAAAAATGGTAAAGCAAAAACAGCTGGTGGAGCCATTCTATTTGTTAATAACCAAAAGAACAAATGCTTGTCACCTAAAAATTTATATCTAGAAAACGCATAAGCTGCTGGTAAAGCTGCTGCAACAGAAATAACGGTGTTGAATACTGTATAGGTAATTGAATTAATGTAACCCATATACCAGGTACTATCTGTAAAAATTTTTACATAATTTTCTGTTGTAAATTTTTGTGGCCACAACGAGTAGGTATTTATAATTTCAGTAGTTGTTTTAAATGACATATTTATTAACCAATAAATCGGTAGCATTAAAAAAATTATATATAATGTAGGTACTAACCATTTATATTTTTTCATGACTGTGCCTCATTTTTCATCATTAAATTATAAAATACCCAACAAACTAAAAGTACGATAAAGAAATATATTAATGACATTGCAGCTGCTGGTCCTAAATCAAATTGACCCAAAGCCATTTTAACTAAGTCAATAGATAAAAATGCTGTAGTATTTCCTGGCCCACCTCCTGTTAAAACAAATGGCTCGGTATAAATCATAAAACTATCCATAAATCTTAATAAAATTGCTAAAGTTAAAACCTTTTTCATTTTTGGTAATTCAATATATCTGAAAGTTGCCCATCTACTAGCACCATCAATTTCTGCAGCTTGATAGTACGCAGGCTGAATTGAATTAAGACCTGCATAAGACAAAAGAACAACTAAAGATGTCCAATGCCAAACATCCATTAAAATTGTTGTGAACCATGCATCACCAGGTTGTTGGGTAAAGTTATAATCAAAACCCATTGCGTTTAATGAATGACCAAGAAAACCAATATCTGGGAGTGCAAAAATATTCCACATTGCTCCAACAACATTCCAAGGAATTAGAAGCGGCATAGACATCAAAATCAAACAAACTGGTACACCCCATCCTTTTTTTGGCATTGTAAGTGCAATAGCAATTCCTAGAGGTATTTGGATTAGAAGTATTATAAAAGTAAAAGCAAATTGTCTTCCTAATGAAGCATGAAATCTTTCGGATAACAAGATTTGTTTAAACCACCTTGTGCCTTCCCAAGCAAATACGTTGTTTCCAAAAGTTTCTTGAAATGAATAATTGACGACTGTCATTAAGGGAATAGCTGCATTAAATGCAACAAGAACGAATACGGGAATTACAAAATACCAAGCTTTTTGATTAATAGTTTTATTCATTATTCTATAATCCAGTTATCTCCATAAACATAAGTATATTTTTGATTGAAAGTTATGTGGGCGCTTCCACTTGGAATTTCAGTAGAGGCGTTGGATAATATTTTAATATTACCCCCATTACATTCTGTATCAATAATTTTATGTCTTCCAGTATTACTTACTCTTTTAATTTCAACTGGAATCCCATCTTTTGAAAAATTTATAAATTCAGGTCTAATGCCTATTTGAGTTTTACTAAAATTTGATTTTTTTATAGTCTTATGACTTTGAATTTTTTGACCACTGAAATTTATTTCACCATTTTTAATTTCACAAGGAAGTATATTCATTCCAGGTGAACCAATAAAATGTCCAACAAAAGTATGTTTGGGTTTCTCAAATAATTCAACAGGTGTTCCAGTTTGAACAATTTGACCTTCATGCATGACTACAACTTGATCTGCAAAAGTTAGGGCTTCTGTTTGATCGTGTGTCACATAAATCATAGTACGATTAATTTTTTGGTGTAGTTCTTTTAATTTAGATCTTAAAACCCACTTTAAATGTGGATCTATAACAGTTAATGGTTCATCAAACATAATTACATTTACATCTGATCTGACAAGCCCTCTACCTAAGGAAATTTTTTGCTTACCATCAGCTGTTAACCCAGATGCTCTATTGTTTAGTGTAGTTGTTAACTCAAGCATCTCAGCTATTTCTTTAACTTTAGAGGCAATCTGTGAGTCAGAAAGACCTCTATTTTTTAAAGGGAAAGCTAAATTATCGTAAACTGACATTGTGTCGTAAATAACTGGAAACTGAAATATTTGTGCAATATCTCTTTCAACTGGATTTAGTAATGTCATATCCTTGTCATCAAACAAGACATTACCTTTTGTTGGTTTTAATAAGCCTGAAACAATATTTAACAAAGTTGTTTTTCCACATCCAGATGGACCTAAAAGTGCATATGCTCCACCGTCTTTCCAATCAATATTAACATCTCTTAAAGCCCAATCAGAATTACTATTCTGTTGCTCTAAATAGCTGTGACTTAAATCTTTTAAAGTAATTTTAGCCATTGTTCACCAATCTGTTATTTTGATCAAAATATAAAAACTCGTCTGTGTTCATGTATAGTTTAGTATCTTCTCCAACATTTTTTTGTTGGGTACCATTAGACAATGAAACCCAGCTTAAATTTCCGTTTGTAAAGTGTATTAAGCTCTCTGATCCACTAAGTTCAGAAATTTGAACTTTACCGTTAATTTCAACTGAATTATTTCCCTCTTTATAAGTAGTAATATTATGTGGTCTTATACCTATTTTATAAGTGCCATCTTTAATTTTTGCTGATGATTTCCATTGAACATCATTATCTGTAAATTTGCAATTATCACCTCTTTTGGTGATTTCAGCTATATTCATTGGTGGATCACTAAAAACTTTAGCTGAAATTAAATTTTCAGGCTTATTATAAACCTCTAGAGTTTTACCATACTGAATAACTTTACCTTCTAATAATGTTGCTGTATTCCCACCTATCATTAATGCATCTGAAGGCTCTGTTGTTGCGTAAACAACAATGCAATCTCTATCTTCAAATAATTTTGGTAGTTCTTCTCGTAACTCCTCTCTTAGTTTAAAGTCTAAATTTGCAAGTGGTTCGTCTAATAAAATTAAATCAGAATCCTTAACTAGTGCTCTTGCTAAAGCTGTTCTTTGCTGTTGTCCGCCTGATAATTCATCAGGTTTTTTATTTAACATTGCTGATAATTTTAAAAGCTCAGCCACCTTTCCTACTCTTTGTTTAATTTCGTCAGTTTTAACTCCCGTAATTACTAAGGGGGAAGCAATATTTTCATAAACCGTATAATTTGGATAATTAATAAATTGCTGATAAACCATAGAGCAATTTCTTTTTTGTACTTTCATGCCTGTAACATTTTTTCCATCAAACCATATCTCACCTGAAGTTGGTTTATCTAACCCTGCCATTATTTGCATTAAAGTTGTCTTGCCAGCTAGTGTGGAACCGAGTAGTACATTTATTGTATTTTTCTCTAATTTAAGACTTGTAGTATGAATATGAGTATCTATTCCAACTTTTTTTTCTACATTTTTTAATTCTAGACTCATAATTTAAAGTTTAGTTTTAAAAAAAGGGGGCAGCTAGTGCCCCCTTTTCAATTTAGATTAACCTCTTGCTATTTCCAAGCTTTCGCGTATGGAACAGTTTTTCCTTGAGGTTTCTCATCACGTTTAGCTTTTGGTGAACCTTTCTTATTTAGCCAAAAAGAAGCTTCTCTTGGCTTATTAAGTCTTGGTCCACATCCACCGTATGCATTGCTACCTTTATCAGCAGCTTCCATACGAGACATAACTAAGTCCATCTCTTCTGCAAGACGATCCATAGCTTGTTGTGGAGTAAACGCACCTGAGTTTACATCTCCAATTTGTTGCCACCAGATTTGTGCAAGTTTCGGATAGTCCGGAACGTTTACACCTGTTGGTGACCAAATATTTCTGTTGTTTGATCTGTAGAACTCAACTAGTCCACCAAGTGCTGGTGCTCTTTCTGTGAAAGATTTGTGGTCTATTGAACTATCTCTAATGATAGTTAAACCTACGTGACTTTTCTTAAGATCTACTGTTTTTGATACAACGAATTGAGCGTACAACCATGCAGCTTTTCTATTTTTAACTGGTGTAGACTTAAATAAAGTCCATGATCCAGCATCTTGATATCCAAGCTTCATGCCTTCTTCCCAATAAGGTCCTTTTGGTGATGGACCCATTCTCCATAACGGCATACCCTTATCATCAACAACTTTATTGTTAGGATTTTTTCCTACTAAAGAAGCTGTGAACGCTGTGTACCAGAAAATTTGCTGAGCAACGTTTCCAGAAGATAGTGACGGTAGAGACTGATAGAAGTCCATAGCCGCAGCACCTGGAGGAGCGTAATTTCTTAACCACTCATCCCATTTTCTGATTGCGTATACAGCAGCAGGACCATTTGCAGCTCCACCTCTTGTTACTGAAGCTCCAACAGGGTTACAAGAACCTTTTTCCATTCTTATTCCCCACTCGTCCACTGGTATTCCATTAGGTTTTCCAACATCACCTGCTCCAGCCATTGATAACCACGCGTCAGTCATTCTCCAACCTAAGTCGGGAGCTCTTTTACCGTAGTCCATGTGACCGTAAATTCTAACACCGTCAATATTTTTCACGTCTTCTGAGAAGTATTTAGCGATGTCTTCATAAGCAGACCAATTTAAAGGTACACCTAAGTCGTATCCGTATTTGGCTTTAAACCCTTTTTTAATTTCAGGTCTGTCGAACCAATCTTTTCTAAACCAATAAAGGTTAGCAAATTGTTGGTCAGGCAATTGGTATAAGTCGCCATCTGGACCTGTAGTAAACTGTTTACCAATAAAATCGTTTAAGTCTAAAGTTGGTAAAGTAACGTCTTTACCTTCTCCAGCCATCCATTTTGTTAGGTTTACAGCTTGTTGCATTCTAGCGTGAGTACCAATCAAATCTGAGTCATTGATGTACGCATCGTAAATACTTACGTTAGTTTGCATCTGTGTTTGTACTGCCATTACTACGTCACCTTCTCCAAGTAACTGGTGATTTACTTTAATCCCAGTAATTTCCTCAAAAGCTTTTGTTAAAACTTTTGATTCATACTCGTGAGTAGGAATAGTTTCTGACAATACTTTAATAGACATTCCTTTGAATGGCTTTGCAGCATCGTGAAACCATTGTAGTTCTTTCTCTCTTTCTTTTGCAGAAAGCGTAGAAAGACTAAACTCACCATTAGACCATTTCTTAATTGCAGCCATGTGACCGTCTGCAATCGCATTCGAAATAGTAAGTATAGAAAATGAAACAGCAACAGCTATTATAGTTTTCAATGTTTTAAACATTAATTCCCCTCTGTTGTTTGTTAATTTATTAATTGAAGCAAAATAGAACTTAATTGTACAGACTTAATTCTTAAAATTTATACAACTATAAATTGTTTTAGTTAATGAGTGCTCTTTTAATAGCCTTTGACCAGCCTAACAGAAGTGATTTTCTGTCGCTGTTTCTCATTTTGGGAGTAAATTTTTTCTCTAGACTCCAATTTTTAGAAATATCTTTTAAAGATTTATACACTCCAATTTTTAATCCAGCCATGAATGCTGCGCCTAATGCTGTAGTTTCATGAACTTTAGGTCTATAGACTTTGACGTTCACTATGTCTGATAAAAATTGTGAGAACCAATTATTCATGACCATTCCTCCATCTACTTTAACCATTCTTGGTCGCAAACCATCGTGTTTCATTGCTTCAAACAAGTCATGTGTCTGATATGCTACTGACTCTATCGTGGCCCTTACTATTTCCTTTGGACCTGTGTCTCTTGTTAATCCACTTAAAACTCCTCTTGAGTTTTGATTCCAATATGGCGCACCCATACCTGTAAAGGCTGGAACTAAATAGACATCTTTATTGTCTTTTAAAGACTTTAAAATCTTTTCAGTTTCATAAGCTTTTTTAAAGAATTTCATTCGATCTCTTAACCACTGAACACCTGCTCCTGCAATAAAAATTGATCCTTCCATAGCATAAGTAGTTTTTCCGTTAATTCTATATCCAATTGTAGTGAGCAGTCTATTTTTGGAATAAATTTTTTTGTAACCAGTATTTAATAATACAAAAGCCCCTGTTCCATAAGTGCTCTTTAATGAGCCTGGTTCAAAACAGCATTGACCTATTGATGCAGACTGTTGATCTCCCACAACTCCAGCAATTGGTATCGATTTGCCTGTAATTGTTGGATGTGTAGAACCATAATCATCAGCGCAATTTTTTACCTCAGGAAGAATGTGTTTTTTAATTTTTAATATATTTAAAATTGTATCGTCCCATTTGTTTGTTGATATATTAAAAATCATAGTTCTACTTGCATTCGTTGCATCTGTTGCATGGACTTTGCCTTTAGTTAATCTCCAAATCAAGAAACTATCAATTGTTCCAAAAAGAAGTTGTTTTTTATTCATTAATTTTCTGGCTAATGGGACATTATCTAATATCCATTTAATTTTTGTTCCTGAAAAATATGAGTCAATAGGAAGACCTGTTTTATTAAATATTAGAGTTTCCTTGTTTTGTTTTTTTAATTTTTTACAATATTCAGCTTGTCTACGATCCTGCCAAACTATTGCTTTATAAACTGTTTTGCCCGTTTTTTTATCCCATAGGACTGTTGTTTCTCTTTGATTAGTAATTCCAATTGCTAACACTTCGCCCCGAAATTTTTTTGCTTTCGAAATTACATCTCTTAAGACTTTTTTTGTAGTGTTCCAAATTTCTTCTGGGTTATGTTCTACCCATCCACTTTTAGGAAAATATTGTGTAAATTCTTTTTGTGATGAAAAAACAGGTTTGCCTTTTAAATCAAAAAGTATTGCTCTATTTGAAGTTGTTCCGGCATCTATAGAAACTATAAATTTTTTCATTATCTAAAAGCCTCCCAATCAATCTCTAGTTTTTTATCTTCTACTATTGCATTAATCATAGCCAACATTAAAGGTAATTTTTTATTGTCAAAATCTTCATTAACTTTTTTTGCAATTTCTTTTGCTAAATCAGCACCCTCTACAGTTACTTTTTCCATTTTCATTTTTTTGGCTTTAGAAAAAGTTAGTCCTTCACCAATGTAGGATCCCATTTTAGCATTTCTTCCACCTCCTGAACTTACATACAAATCACCTAAGCCTGCTAAACCTTTTACTGTTTCTTTTTTTCCTTTTAAGTGCTCAACAAATACTTCCATCTCATGTATCGATTGTTTTATTAAAGCTGAAGATGTATTTAAGTAGTTTTTTTCTCTCACATCATTTGGGATATCCTTGCTACATAAACCTTTCGCTGCACCCACTGCCATAGAGAATATATTTTTTATCGCAGCTGAAACCTCTACACCATTTATGTCATCTGAAAAAGAAGTGTGATAATAACTAGTGTTAAGCATATCAGCAATTTTTTTTGCAATTTTAATATCTTCATTGGCGATAACAACACTGCTGTGTACTCTGTTGGCTAATCCTGCAGCAAGACAAGGACCTCCTACAGCGGATATATTAGCTTTTTTTATTCCTTTATCTGATAATAATCTTTTTAATTTATCAACTAATAACTCATAATCATTCTTAAAAATACTCAAACCTTTTGTAAGCATTAGTAAATTTGGAATATTTTTATCTTTAAAAATTTGACTTAATTGTTCTGAAACCCATTCAATACCTTTAGAACTTATTCCTAAAACAACTAAGTCAGCGCCGTTATTTAGTAAATTGTTAAAATTATCAAATTTGTAAATTTTGATCTTTTTATCTAATTTTACATTCAACCCGGGGTGAAAATTTTCCTTAGCTTTCAAACTGTCAATGAAGTCATTTTCTAAATGCGTGCCAACAATGTTAACATCATGATTATTGTCTATACAGGGTAAAGCAAATGCTGATCCCATAGCGCCAGCACCGATAATAATGATCTTTGACATATTTATTCTTTAAATAAAAGTTTTTTGAACAAAATTAAAATAGATATTAACTCAATTTTTCCAATAATCATAAATATAATTAAAAATAATTTTGTACTATTCAAAAGATTTGCAAAATTGATATCGCTCACGCCATATAGTGAGGAATTTGTAGTATTTGTTAATGTAAGTATAGACAATTTAAAAGAACTTTCAAAATTTATGTCATCTAAAACTAGTATGCTAGATAAGATAAAAATACTTATAAAAAAGGATATAAAAATCAAAAAGGATAAGTTTATTATTTGATTATCTATTTTTTTTTCAGAATAAAAAATTAAATTGTTAAAAACATTGTTAGGTCTTACTAGTCTTATTATTTCTGCTGCTGCCGATTTTATCAATATATAAATTCTTATAAACTTTATTCCAGAGGAATTTGAGATTAATGATCCACCCATCACACATAAAAAAATAAAAATAATTGTTCCACTACTTGACTTTGTAAAAGAAATACCAGAATTGCTTATACTTGAAATTATATTGATTAAAATTTCACTAATATCTACATTTTTTAAAGAATAAAACATTACAAGAGATAAGATTAATATGAACGCTATTAAAAATAAATCTTCTTGATGGTCGTTAATAATTCTCTTTTTATTAAACAAATTAAATAGGAAAAAAATATTAACTGTTGGGATAAGAAGGGTTATTGCTAGAATATAACGATTATCTTTTAAAAATACTTGATCTAAACTATTAGTAGGAAGAAAACCCCCATTTGAAATTATTGTCATTGAGAGATTCAACGAATTAAATAATCTTACATTTCCTATATTTAATATTATTAAAATTAATAATGTTAACAACGAATAAACTAAAAAAATTTGAATTAAAATATTTTTGGTGTTTGATTTTGAAAAGGACCCCATATTTCCTGTGAACACCAACTGATTGAGTCTAAAATTATACTGATTATTTGAAAAAATAATAATTAAAAATATAAGAAAATATAAACCTCCTATCCACTGTGAAGATGATCTCCATAATATTAAAGTTGGATCTAAATATTTTATATTCTCAAATATAGAAAATCCTGTTGAAGTTATCCCTGAAAAACTCTCAAAAACTGAATCAAAAAAAGTTATTTGATAATTGCTCAAATAATAAGGTAAAGCGATAAAAATAGATGAAATTAAGTATACTAAAATAATTAATAACAGTTGTTCGTAAAAGTTAATTTTTTTAATAGAATTTTTACCATAATAACAAAAAAAAGATCCGATCATCAAAGTAAGAAAAAAAGTTGCAGTGTAAGAGTCTATGCTTAAAAAGTAATCAAAATATGTTGAATAAAGAATATTTAAAAAGGAGAGTCCAGACAGAGGAAAGATGAAAAGACCTAAATAAAATAGAATAGCTTTGTAATTCATTTGAATATTATTATCTTCTAGAGCTTTGTTGTCTCTTAATCTCACTTCTAATTCTTTTTACTAAACTTCTGCTAGTATCAAACAATAATTTAATATTTATTTTTTTATTTCTTTGAATAGATAAACTTTTAACGTTTCTTAGTTCAATATTATCAGCAACAGCTGCTATTGGCCTTTTTTTTGAATTAAGATTTTTTATTTTAACAATTGATTTATTGGAAATAATTTTACCTTTCCATCTTCTGGGTCTAAAGGGACTAATGGGAGTGATAGCTAACTTTCCAGAGTTTAATGATAGTATTGGACCATGAACAGAAAGATTGTAAGCGGTGCTACCTGCTGGTGTTGACACAAGTACTCCGTCACCTATTAGTTTCTTTATAATTTGTTTCTTTCCTACCGAAATATTTAGTGAGGCAGTTTGTTTACTCTGTCTAAAAATTGAGATTTCATTTATTGCTATTAATTTTTTTTTCAAGCCATTTCCATAAGAACAATTTACAGAAAGACTATTAATAATGGTTTTTTTGGATTTTAGTATCTTGCGCTCTAAATAATCAATGTTTGTATTGTTCATCAAAAATCCAAATGTTCCACAATTTACTCCATAAAAAGGTTTATTAAATTTGTAATATTTTTTTAAGTTCTTCAACATGAAACCGTCACCACCAAAAACCACAATACAAGAGGATTTCAGAGGAGAAAAATTTTTAAATTTTTTAAAAAGTTTTTTTTTAAAATTTTGAGATTTTTTATTTTGATCAAAAACGAAATGAAATTTTTCCATATTAGTGGTGCCCTCGGCCAGACTCGAACTGGCACTCCCAAAAGGGCAAGGATTTTAAGTCCTTTGTGTCTACCAATTTCACCACGAGGGCTTTAGTCATAATTTGTTGATATTGTTAATATATTAATACACAAGAGTTTTAAAGAAATAAAAATAATTTATTTAAGCACTACCCTTTGACACTACCAGATGTTAGGCCACTAACCAAATATTTTTCAAAATATATAAAAATAAAAAGAACTGGTAGAGTAACAATAACGGATCCAGCCATTAAATATTGGCGAGGGGTTTCTGCATCCCCACTTAAATATTGAATAGCCCTCGATAATGTAAAAGATTTAGGGTTATCTAAAAACATCAAAGAAAAAAGAAATTCATTCCATGCAATCATAAAAACATATAAAGCAACTGATGAAATAGCTGGTAAACTTAATGGAATAATAATTTTTAAAATAATACCAAACCAATTTTGGCCATCCATAATACCTGCGTCTTCAATTTCTTTGGGGATGCTTTTAAAATAGCCTTGTAACATATAAATAGCTACTGGAAGAGTTGTAGCTGTATAAACTATCAATAGACCAAAAATTGAGTTTCTTAAGCCCAGTTGACTAAACACAGTATACAATGGGATTACTAAAACTATAGCTGGAAACATATAAATAATTAAAATTGAAGTTGATAAAAAATTTTTACCAAAAAAATTTAACCTAGCTACTGCATAGGCTGCTGGAATTGCAAATAACAATGTAACAATAACGGTCCCGATAGAAACAGCTGAACTAATTAAAATGTATCTACTAAAATTGTAGGTTTCAAAAATTACAAAATAAGATTTAAATAATTCTGTTAAACTTTTAGAAAAGTCTAGACTAAAATCAAGTGGATTGACTAATAAAGCAATTTGAGTTTTAAAACTTGTAACCAGCATAATATAAAACGGAAATAAAATTACAAAAGCAAAAAAAACAATGCCAAATAAAGTGATAAAATCAAAAATAATTTTTTCGGATATAAAATCTTCGGTAAGAGATTTTGTATTATATTTTTTTAATTTGTTAGTAAAAAATAGTATTATCAAGAAAACTCCAAATTTATACCAATATGGAGATGTTTCATTAAAGTAAAAATATGAAAATGAAAATAATAATGATAATGAAAATATTTTAATTAAGTGATTAATTCTGTTTCCAATTAATACAAATAACAAAGACAAAATAATCCCATTAAAAAAAACTCCTGTGATATTGAGATTTGTAAAGTTTAAACCTTGAAGGGTAGACATGATTTTCCAAATTGACAAAATGCATGTAAGAAAAAAAGACGAAATGACTAAAAATATTGTTATAGATTTAAATTTCATTTGCTTTTTTTCCAATTAATTTAAAATAAATAATCATAAATGCTAAAAGCAACATAACTATAACAATTGAGACAGCTGACCCCATACCAATATCTGAAACAGCAAACCCTTGCTGATAAACATTTATAGGTAACGTTCTTGTTCCGGATGCTCCGCCAGTTAATAAAAAAATATCTTCAAATTTATTAAAATTCCAAATAAATCTAATCATAAACAAAATAGAAATTATCGCTGTAATTTGAGGAAGTGTAATATGTATAAATTTTTTAACTGGGCTTGCTCCATCTACTTCGGCTGCTTCATACAAACTTTTTGGAATAGCTTGTAACCTTGCTAAGATGAATAGAAAAGCTAGAGGAAAATAACGCCAAATCTCAAAAAATATAACTGTCGTTAATGCCAGCCTCAATTTGAAATCAAATCCCAAAACGCTTATTGTAATATATTTTTGGCCTAATAAATTAATTGGGGACTCAATAATATTAAAATTGACCAATAGAGCATTTAAAGTTCCACTATTAGGATCTAGTAATAATGTCCAAGTATAAGCTAATGCAACAACAGGGCCTACATATGGGAAAAGAAGAATGCCACGCATATAAGATCGTCCTTGAATGTTTTGATTTACCAACTGCGCTGCTAAAATCCCAAAAATTATTGCTCCCACTGTACCAAAAAAAGTGAAGTAAAATGTAGTTAAAAGTAACTCAACAAAATTATTTTCGTAAAAAACTTTTTTAAAATTTTCTAGTGTAAAATTTGTTGTTACTAATGGATTATCTGACTTTCCACTTAAAATTGGTTTTTGAGATTTTATTATTTCTTTTTCAATTTTTTCACCATTAATATTTTTCAAAATTATTTCAAAATTTTCTTTATATTTCGCTTCCCAGTTTCCAAAATCACAAATAATCTTTTTAGATTTAAAATTACATCTTGGATCCAAATTTAATAGTGAAATATTTTTAGGAAATTTATCTTGGAACTTAACATTTCTAATTTCTTGAATTAATGAACTATTTCTTAACTTATAAATAACTTTTAATTCTGACCCATCATCAGAAATAGATTTAACGATTTTTTTAGCTCTAGGTTCTGGAATTCTTATATCTTTTAACTCAATATCTTTAAAACTTATCCAAATATTTGCAAATATTGGAAATAATACGATTGCAAAAACTAATAAAACTGCAGGTAAGACTAAAGTATAAGCAGTTCTTTTTTCTAATTTTGATAATGTGTTACTCATAAATAAAAAGCGGATAATAAAGTATTATCCGCTCTTTATAAAATTATTTTTAAAACTTAGCTAATTCAGCGTTTATTTTTTTAACCGCTTCATCAACTGAGATTTGATCATCTATATATTCTCTAGTGATTCTATTTAAGAACTGAGAATTAATGATCTTCGATGCTCTAGAAAGTTCACCCTCTTTAACTCCCCATCTGTTTGCAGTATCTAAACCAGCAACAATGTTATCAATAACATCTGCAGAATAAAGATCAGTCAGTGGTGCCTTTCTATCAACACCTACAGGTAGTTTACTCCATGCTTTTGTGTAAGCGTTTGGATCGCTTTTATTTCCTCTTCTTACAGGAAATTTTCCCTCAGGAGCAATTCCTAATGTTGCTGTATACCCTTCGCTCATTGAGTATTCTATAAATTTTTTAGCTTCATCAGTGTCTGCATCTGCTGTTATTCCAAAGTATCTTACATCAGCCCAAGCAGCTCCCTTTTTATTATTTGGTCCACTAAAATTAGTTATAAAACCAGTTTTAGATGCCAGTTCTGGTGATGTAGGGTCACTATTTATTGTTGGAGGAGCGGAATCTCTTAATCCTGCTAATTCATCCATTATAAATGGAGACCAAATAACCATTGGGGTTTTTCCAGCGAAATATAAAGCTCTAGATTGTTTCCAAAACAATTCTCCAGGAGGACTTGCTTTAGCAATTACTTTGTAAAATTCTAAAGAATTCTTTAAAGCTTTACCTTGTTTTTTAGTTCCACCCTTTTTAACAAAGTTAACTCCATTTGCTAAAAGTACATGCTCAAGCACTTGACTCATAAAGTTTTCATCTGTTTTAGTAGCAGCTACAAAGCCAAACATGTCATTACTTGATAATGCGTTAACAGCTTTAACTATATTTGCATATGATGTTGGTGGTTCTAAACCAGCTTTTGCAAATAGATCTTTTCTATAAACAACCATCTGTGTCCATCCATCTACTGGAACGGCTGCAATTTTTCCACCTTGTTTGGCCATATTTAATGCACCTGGTGCAAATGTTTTTTTTCCAAGAGATTTAACAACGTCGTTATTTGCATCTACATCTAATATGCCTGCTTCAGCCCATGGTAAAACGTATTGCAAAGTATGATAAATCACATCTGGGAGCTCTCCTGCTGCTGCTGCTGCAGTAGCTCTTGTTCCAAGGTCTTTTTCTTCAACGGGTATTACTTCAACGCTAATACCTGTTTTTGCTTCAAAAGCCTTAGCCATTGTTTTTTGTTTTTCCATTCTTTCTGGCTGAACCTCAGTAGTCCAGAACGTAATTCCGGCGTAACTTGAAGTAATAAAAAATGAAAAAGCAAATATGTATATTAATATTTTTCTCATTATGATCCCCCTCTATATTTTTTATAAAAATCTACCAAATTTGCCAATATAATAAAACCTTTAAAAAAAATCTGGCAGGTACGCAAATTTTACATTAACGTTGTTTTTGGTTTAAAATTAAATCTAAAATATTAAAACTAAACTCTGAGTTGAAAATTTATTTATGGCTTCTATTGAACTAAAAGATATAGAAAAAAGTTTTGGATCAAACAAGGTAATAAATAAATTTAATATTAAAATAAACGATGGAGAATTTATTGTTTTAGTAGGTCCATCAGGTTGCGGAAAGTCTACACTTTTAAGAATGATCTCAGGTTTAGAAACAGTTGATAAAGGAGAAATTTATTTAGATAACAAGATTATAAATAATCTAATTCCTTCGAAACGTGAAATTGCAATGGTTTTTCAATCCTATGCTTTGTACCCACACATGAGTGTTTTTGAGAATATGGCTTTTGGCTTAAAAATGGAAAAAATTCCAAAAAGTGAAATTAATCAAAAAGTTAATAATGCTGCTGCAACACTTCAAATAGAGGATTTGCTTGAAAGGAAACCTAAACAACTATCAGGAGGTCAAAGACAAAGAGTTGCCATAGGAAGAGCTATTACAAGAAGTCCTAAAGTTTTTTTATTCGATGAACCATTATCAAACTTGGATGCTGCTTTAAGATCTGAAATGAGAGTTGAAATATCTAAGCTTCATAAAAAAATGAATTCAAATATAATTTATGTAACGCATGATCAAGTTGAGGCAATGACATTAGCTGATAGAATTGTAGTTTTAAACAAAGGAAATATTGAACAATATGGAACACCTAATGAGATTTATTCAAATCCAAACAATATTTTTGTTGCAGAATTTATTGGATCTCCAAAAATGAATATAATTAAGATAAATAAAGAGCAAATTTCTAATTCAAACACTTTTCACTTATTCAATAATAAAATAACTTTTAATAATTTAAAATTTGAAGATGAAATTTATATTGGTATTAGACCAGAAGATATAAGTTTAGAAAGCAATCACGAAATCCAGTTAGAAGTAAAAATTGATCTTGTAGAAAATTTAGGTTTTGAAAAAATTATTTATTCAAAGATTTCAAATAATCAAATTATAATTAAATCATCTAAAAATATAAATAATGACTTACTCAAAGTTTCTTTTTCAAAGGAAAATGTATTTCTTTTTAATAAGGATAAAAATAGGATTAGATAAATTCATTTGAATAAAAAATATTATTAATGTTAACTCAGAATTACCAAAAAAAATTAAGATCTAAACTAAACAATATATACAAAAAATCTTTATCTAAAAATGATATTATTAAGTTTGAAGATGAAATCATTCAAATAATTAAAAATTTTAACAAAAAAAATTCAAAAAGAAAAAAAAATATTTCTGAGAAAACTTCTCTAGTAATTTGTTACGGCGATAGTATTTATTTAAATAAAAAAAGTTCAATTTCATTATTTAAAACTTTTTTTCAAAAAAAATTAAAAAAATATTTTAATACAATACACTTTTTACCCTTTTATCCTTCGAGTAGTGATAGTGGTTTTTCTGTAAAAGATCATTATAAAATTGAAAAAAAACTTGGTAGTTGGTCTGATATAAAAAAAATTTCAAAGTCTAATGACATTATGGCTGATATGGTCATTAATCACTCATCGGCAAGAGGTCTGTGGTTTAGAAACTTTTTAAAAAATAAAAGTCCAGGAAAAAATTATTTTTTAAAAGTTGACTCTAAATTTAATACTTCAAAAGTAGTTCGACCAAGAGATCATAAATTATTAAAAAAAATTAATTTTTTTAACAAAAAAGAATACCTTTGGAGAACCTTTAGTTCAGATCAATTGGATCTGAATTTTAAAAATCCATCTGTTTTATTAAGATTTATAAAAATAATGATTAATCTTATTAATCATGGTGTAACTATTTTTAGGCTGGATGCAATTGCATATCTCTGGAAAGAAAGTGGTACAAAATGCATTAATTTGAAACAAACGCATGAAATAATTAAACTTTTAAAGCAAATTAGTATTTCACTAAATGTGGAAACCACAATTGTTACTGAAACAAATTTGCCTGAAAAAGAAAATCTCAGTTATTTTGGTAAAAATGATGAGGCTAATTGGATTTATAATTTTTCTCTCCCACCATTATTGATTCATGCGTTTTTATTTGAAAATAGTTCATACTTAAATCAATGGAGCAAAAAACTTCCAATCGCAAAAAAAGGAAATAGTTATTTAAATTTTATATCATCTCATGATGGAATAGGTATTAGACCCACAGAGGGAATATTTAAGAAAAAAACATTAAACTTATTTCTTAAAAGATTAAAAAAAAATGGATCAAAATTTTCATATAGAAAAGTAAAGAATAAGACAAAAAAAGTCTATGAAGCAAATATAACTGTTTTCGATGCGCTTAAAAAATCAGATACTGATTCTAAAGGTGAATTTCTTTTAGAAAGATACGTTTCTGCACATTCTATTATTATGTCTTTTGAAGGTATCCCCGCAGTATATTTTAACTCCTTGTTTGGAAAATCTAATGATGAAGCTAAATATATAATAACTGGAAATAAAAGAGACGTTAACAGATATAAATGGAATTATAAAAATATTTCAAAAAAACTAGATAATAAAAATTCCAAACAAAGTATATTTTTTCAGAAAATTTCCAATCTGCTTAGTATTAGAAGAAAACAAAAAGCATTTCATCCAAATGCCTCGAGACAGATTATAAACCTTGGCTCAAAAATTTTTTCATTCAAAAGAATAAGCATTGATAGAAAGCAAACTGTAATTTGTATTACAAATTTGTCATCAATAACCCAAAAAGCGCACCTTGATAAAGTTTATTACAATTGGAAAAATTTAATCGGATCTAAAATTAAAGTTAACAATAAGCTTTTAATATTAAAGCCTTTTGAAACAATTTGGTTAAGCAATAGATAGACATTTTAAATCCTTTGTGTCTACCAATTTCACCACGAGGGCTTTAGTCATATTTAGTTGATATTGTTAATATATTAATACACAAGAGTTTTAAAGAAGTAAAAATAATTTATTTTCTAATAGCTACTCCGATTCCTAAAAAGGTATTCCCTGTTTTATGAACTACTTCATCATATTGATCTTTAAATTCGAAAAAATCATAATCTTCTTTGTTTTTCTTAAGTTCATTCCAGAACTTAACAACGCCCTCAGCTGCATAATTTACAATGTCATGAAATACAAAAATTTTAGCTTTATTTTTAGTACACTCATAATCATTTTTAACTCCTTCATAGCTGTGGTCTCCATCGATTAAAACTAAATCAAAAAAATTTTTTTCCATATAATTTTTAAATAAATCAGATTTACTGTCTGCCTTCCAAAATTCAGTTTCTTTGTTTTTCAAACAATATTCCTGAACTGGTGAGTCTATTATATCAATAGCTAAACTTTTTTTAATTTTGTAAAACTTTTTTAAATATTCATTAGTAAGTATAAATGTACCACCCCACCTACAACCAATTTCTAAATATGAACTGATTTCTTGTTTTTGTAATAAAGATAAATATTTTGAAAATTGATTAGGGTATTGCCATATTAATAATCCCCCTCCATTTTCTTTTACAATTTTGGGTTGTTCAATTAATACTTCTTTGTTCAAACCTAATTTTGGAATTAATTTTTCTATATATTTAATTTCTTTTAAATCCTCAATGCTACTTCCTCTTATAAGTTCAACTCTCTTAAGATCTAATTGAAAATCGCGTTTTGTTTTTAATTCTCTCAACTTTTTTCTAATAAAACCAGGCAATAATCTTCTAATATTCATATTTAAGCTAAGTTTAACCTTTTACAACTCTGTGTTTTTGCTTTCCTAACTTATCAATACCAAGAATTAATTCTTCTCCACCTTTTAAAAATTTAGGTGGTTTCATATTTTCCCCGACACCATTTGGAGTTCCAGTGCAGCAAATGTCTCCTGGGTATAAAGTCATACAGTGACTCATGTAAGAAACTAGTTGTTCTATATTAAATATCATATCTTTAGTGTTTCCAGTTTGCATTCTTTCACCATTTACATCCAAAAACATATTGAGATTATCGTAATCTTTAACTTCATCTTTTGTAAGAATGTATGGTCCTATTGGTCCAAAAGTATCAAAACCTTTTCCTTTATCCCAAGTAAGACCTTTATTTTTTTGAAATTCTCTTTCACTAACATCGGTAACAAGAAAAAATCCAAGAACATAATCAAGGGCATTTTTTTCCTCAACATATTTAGCCTTTTTTCCTATCACAAAACCAATTTCAACTTCCCAATCTGTATGATTTGAGTTTTTTGGAACTTCTATGTTATCGTTAGGTCCAACAATACAATTAGTAAATTTTGAAAATATAATTGGCTCTTTAGGAATAGGTAAATTTTGTTCTGTTGCATGATCTTTAAAATTCAGACCAATTCCTAAAAACTTCGAAGGATTACTTACACAAGCACCTACCCTTGAGTTCGCATCAAGAGTTGGTAAATCTTTTATATTTAATTTTTTTATTTTTTCAATAGTTTCAAAGTTTAAACTTTCAGGATTAAAATCAGAAATTGCGCTGGATAGATCTTTATATGAACCATCTTTATCAATTATTGCTGGTTTTTCTTTGCCTAATTCACCTATTCTACAGAGTTTCATATTTTTATTTTATTAAGTTTCTTAAACTTTTTTCTAAAATTTTTCCCTCTAATGACTTTATATTAACCTTTATATTTTTATCAACTCTCATATCTACCCCATTTTTCCATATTCCAGCCGCCAGATGCATAATTCCTATCTCATTATTAGGAATATTTGGCTCTCTAAAAGTTTTATCGTTTTCATCATAAACTGGAAGAAGGTGACTTGTTATCCAATTGTGGTTAATGGGTAGAAATTCTGTTTCTGCATTATCTATATAAACTGTCATGTTGATAGCCAAACCCTCAGATCCAAACACTCTTCCTTTAGCTAAAGTTTTTTTTAAATTTTTTTGCCAGATATCCCAGCAAGTTGATTGTTTCATTAAAGAAAAAACTCCAATATTTAAGTGAGGAGCAAAAGCAATTTTTCTTGCATCTTTTTCTGAAAGTCCAGACATTTTCGCATGTTTATAATTTTGAGTTTTAATCGCTGCAAATTTGTTAAATATCCAATTTACTTTAGCTAAACTTCTATATCCCGGTCCTATTGATTGAGTGATACCTAGTTTATTGTTTTCACAAGCTTTAAAATAATTTTCAATACACTCCCAAGAGTTTACCCAAGCATCACAATCTATCCATAAGTACTTATCATAATTAGGAAAATATTTTGGAAGGAAGGCTCTTGATATTTGGCTTTTTAACCATTCTTTTCCCTTTTTATAAAAAGGGATATTTATATCCCAGTCTGCTTTTTTTATTTCATCAACTTGAGCACTAATTAAATCTATTTGATTAGATGTTAATCCAGCATCCAATACACAAATATCGATATTTTCGCTTTGTTTGAATCTTCTTATTGAATGAGTTAATTCTTCAAGTAACGGGAAGTAATTTGAGTCTGAAAGAGTAACGATCGTTTTTTTTGTCATCTATTCAATCCAATTAGAATATTTTGTTTTATTTTTTTTAAGATATTCAGGCAGTTCACGTCCATCTGTAGCTTTTAGATTTTGAGTGCCATCAATTTTCTCATTTTTCATATCTGCTCTTAAGTTATAAATAGATTTTTTACTTTTAATCATCTCTTCGATTTTTTTTGTGCCTAAAGGTTTTATGTCATATTCTCTATGATGAAGATATGTTCTCATTTTTTTTTCTATTTCTTCTGGAGTTTTCATGTTTGAAAAATGCCATCCACCATTATCTATAAATTTAATATTTGAATATTTTTTATCAGAGAATAGTACATCTAATCTCCAAAAATGATATTTTTTATCTTTAATATTTCTTAACCACTGAGGTGACTTTAAATTTTTGTACTTACATCCTTTTGTACCTAACCAAGGCATATCTTCAAGTTTAAGATTAAATTTATAGTAATAAAAATTTTGTTTAAAAAGAATTATATTGTCATTAATTTCATTTAAATCTAAATTTGATAGATTTGGTATTTCGTCAACATCAGAAACAAGAATTAAGTCACCGGGTTCTGCATTTGTAAGTCCTTTTTTTATTCCATTTCTCTGAAAATTTTCTCTTTTTAATGCATTCATAATGTATTTAGAATTTTTTTTGTCATCGGTATCATTATCGTGAACTATTTCTAAATTTACAGGTTCATTTTCTAATACAATATAATTTATTTTTTTTTTGAATTTGGAGTATTTATTAATATCAAACAAAAGTTCTCTTTTTTTACCGCTGTGGGTAAATTTACTTTCAACTATTACAAACTTGTGAACATATTCATTTAAAATATTCAAACGAAGATCTATGACCAAATCTTCGTCATAAAACATGAAGCAATCGTAAATTTTCATACTTTTTTAATTTTCTTTTTCTTTACAATATTTTTTAAAATTTCTGTTTTACATAAAGAAATTTTATGTTTATTTTGAGACCTCAAAACTATAGATACACCAACTCTTCCAAGCCTAAAAAAAGGATAGCTTCCAATATCGATATATTTTCTGTATTTTTTTTGTAATTTTCCTAATTCTCTAGATATATTGCTTTCAACTGTAATCAAGTTAATAGAGTCGCTGTAAACCTTTGAACCTTTTTTTAAATATTTAGTGCAATTATGTATCATCGATCTTAAAATTAAAGGCACTCCTGGAAGACAAAAAACATTTTGTATTTTAAATCCTGGTGCTGCACTGGAGGGATTGTAAATAAGATCTGAGCCTCTTGGCATTTTGCTCATTTTTTTTCTGCCATCATTAAAATTGTTTTTTCCATAGTATTTTTTTAATATTGTAAATGCTTCTGGGTGATATTCATATTTTACTTTAAACACTTTTGAAATTGATTTTGCTGTAATATCATCATGTGTTGGACCAATTCCTCCAGTAGTAAATATGTAATTATATTTTTTTCTTAGTTCGTTCGTTGTTTTTACAATTATTTTTTCTACGTCAGGTATAACTCTTACTTCATGAACTGAAATACCATTTTTTTCATTCAACCATTTCGATATAAAGGAAACATTTAAATCTTGAGTTCTTCCTGAGAGAATTTCATTACCGATTACTATAATAGCTGCATTTACTTTTTTGAAATTTTTCTTCATAGTAAAAAATTATATATGATTTTTGAAAATGAATTAATAGCAGGTGTCTTAATTAAAAGATACAAAAGATTTTTTGTTGATATAAAAGTTAATAATAAAGTTATTACTGCTCATTGTCCCAATACAGGCTCTATGATGGGTCTACTCAAAAAGGGCAACAAAGTATGGTTCACTGAGTCGAACGATAAAAAAAGAAAGTTAAAATATACACTCCAAATAATAGAAGTTAATGGAAAGAAAGTTGGGGTAAATACTCATCTAACAAATAAAATATTTTATGAAGCGTTATTAGATGGACAAATTATTGATATTACAAAAAGTGATATATTGTTTAAGGAAAAAAAATTTAATCAAAATACAAGATTTGATTTTTTTATAAAAAAAAATGAAAAAGGTATTTTTATTGAAGTTAAAAATGTAACATTATCAAGAATTAAAAATATTGCTGAGTTTCCAGACGCTGTAACAGAAAGAGGGCTTAAACATTTAAATGAATTAATAGAAGCAAAAAATAGAGGTTTTGATATTTATCTTGCTTTTATAATTCAACGAGAAGATTGTAAAAATTTTAAAATCGCTGAAGACATAGACCCAAAATATAAAAAATTATTAACATTTGCTCTAAAAAATAAACTAAAAGTTATTTGCTATGATTGTAAATTTTTACCAAAAGGAATAATAATAAATAACAAAGTTAATTTTATAAAATGACTGAAAGTTTTGAAAAAACAAAAGTAGCTGGATCTATAGCAGCTGGTGCTTTAGATGAAGTAAACAATATTATTAAACCTGGTGTAAGTACCTCAGAAATAGACAAATTATGTTATGAATATATAAATGATCACAAAGCTTTTTCTGCGCCTTTATATTATAGAGGATATCCAAAATCTTGCTGTACATCATCAAATCATGTTGTTTGTCATGGCATTCCATCAGAAAAAATTTTAAATGATGGAGATATACTCAATGTAGATGTTACCGCTATAAAAGATGGTTGGCACGGCGACACAAGTAGAATGTTTGTTGTTGGTGAATGTTCTGTTAAGGCTAAGAAGCTAATTAAAACTACATATGAAGCTATGATGGAGGCTATCAAAATAATAAAGGCAAACATAAAAATTGGAAATATAGGCTATACAATTCAAAAAATTGTTGAAGCTGAGGGTTTTTCAGTTGTAAGAGATTTTTGCGGTCATGGCATAGGGAAAAAATTTCATGAAAGTCCAAATGTGCTCCATTATGGGGAAAAAAATTCTGGCCAAGAACTTAAAGCAGGAATGATATTTACTGTCGAGCCCATGATCAATTATGGAAAATTTGAAACAAAAACTTTAAAAGATGGATGGACTGCGGTTACTAAGGATAAATCTTTATCAGCACAATTTGAACACACTGTTGGTGTAACTAAAAAAGGATACGAAATTTTTACTTTATCAGATAAAGGTTTAAATTTTCCTCCAAATTTATAATGATTGAAAGATATTCAAGAGAAGAACTAAAAAGTATTTGGAGTGATTTCAACAAATACTCTTTGTGGCTTAAAATTGAAATTGCAGCTGCAGAGGCTATGGAAAAGTATAAAATTATTCCAAAAGGTGTTTCAAAAAAAGTTAGAAGAAAAGCTAAAATAAATACTAAAAGAATTTTAGAAATTGAAAAAAAAATCAAACACGATGTTATTGCTTTTTTAACTTCAATAACTGAAAAAGTAGGAAAAGAAGCAAAGTATCTTCATAAAGGAATGACCTCATCTGATGTTTTAGACACATGTTTTAATTTACAATTGAAACAATCTGGTGAAATTCTTATCAAAGACTTAGATTTACTTTTATCATCAATTAAAAAACAAGCTATTAAACATAAATTTACAGTTTGCATGGGAAGAAGTCACGGTATTCATGCTGAACCTATAACTTTTGGTTTAAAGATGCTCTCTTTTTATCAAGAATTTGTAAGAAACAAAAAAAGACTTTTAAATTCAATAAATGAGATTTCGACCTGTGCAATTTCTGGGGCGGTAGGTACATTTGCAAATATTGATCCTAAAATAGAAAATTATGTTGCAAAAAAACTAAAATTAAAAATTGAGCCAATATCGACTCAAGTTATACCAAGAGATAGACATGCTCAATTTTTTTCTACTTTAGCAATAGTTGCAAGTTCTGTAGAAAGATTTGCAGTTGAGATAAGACACTTACAGAGAACTGAAGTTTTAGAAGTGGAAGAATTTTTTAGTAATAAACAAAAGGGTTCTTCGGCGATGCCCCATAAAAGAAATCCTATTTTGAGTGAAAATTTAACTGGGTTAGCTAGATTAATAAGAGCTAATGTTTTGCCTGCATTAGAAAATGTAGCATTATGGCATGAAAGAGATATCTCTCACTCTGCTGTTGAGCGAAATATTGGGCCAGACTCAACAATTGCATTAGATTTTGCTTTGATAAGATTAAATGACATTATTAATAATTTAAATATTTATCCAAAAAATATGAAAAAAAATCTCAATTTGACAAATGGTTTATTTTTTTCTCAAAGAGTTCTTCTAGAACTTACATCTTGTGGTTTTACAAGAGAACAAGCCTACGCAATAGTTCAAAAGAATGCGATGACAACTTGGAAAAATAACACTTCTTTTTTTGAAAATTTATCAAAAGATAAGAGAATTGTTAAAAAAATACCTGTTAATAAATTAAAAAAGTTGTTTGATTTAGGTTACCATTCTAAAAAAATTAATATAATTTTTAAAAGAGCTTTAAAAAAATAATCTTATATGAACAAAGGCAAAAAACTTTACGAGGGAAAAGCTAAAATAATTTATTCAACTAATGATAAATATTTAGTAATTCAACATTTTAAGGATGATGCAACTGCATTCAACAATTTAAAAAAATCTAAAGTTGAAGGTAAAGGTGTTTTAAATAATAGAATATCTGAGTATCTCCTAACAAGTCTTGCACAGAGTGGGATAAAAACACATTTTGTAAAAAGACTAAACATGCGCGAACAATTAATAAGACGTGCAGAGATTATTCCCATTGAATTTATAGTAAGAAATGTTGCAAGTGGATCTTTAACAAAAAGGCTTGGGGTGGCTGAAGGCACAGTTTTAAATAAACCTCTTTTGGAATACTGTCTCAAAAATGATGAGTTGCAAGATCCTGTGGTATCAAAAGAACACATTTTTAATTTTGAATGGGCTACAAAAGAAGAAATTAAACAAATAGACAAGATGACACTAAGAATAAATGATATTCTAATTGGTTTATTTAGAGGTATAGGCATAAAGTTAATAGATTTTAAGATTGAATACGGAAAATCTTGGAATAAAGACAAAGGAGTAAATGAGATTGTTCTTGCTGATGAAATAAGTCCTGACACATGTAGGCTTTGGGATTCAAAAACAGAAAAAAAGTTGGATAAGGACAGATTTAGAAAAGATTTAGGAAATATAATAGAAGGTTATCAGGAAGTGGCCAGAAGACTTGGTATTTTACCAGAAATAGCAAATGTTAAAGAGGTAAATTTCAGTAAACCGCGATCAATTAAATTTAAAAAAAAATAAATTGAGATTTGCAGTTATTATAACATTAAAAAAAGATGTACTAGATCCTCAGGGAAAAGTAGTTGAACAGACTTTACAAAGTATGGGGATTAATTCATTAAAGAATTTGAGACAAGGAAAATATATTGAAATTGATTTAAATGAGTCAGATGAAAAGAAAGCTCATAATATTATAGAGGAAATGTGTAAAAAACTTTTAGTAAATTTAATTATAGAAGAATATACAATAAGAAAAATTTAATGAACTCCTCAGTAATTGTTTTTCCTGGATCAAACTGTGACAGAGATGTTGCAACTGCTCTTACAAATCTTCAATTTAAAAATAAAATGGTTTGGCATAAAGATAGCGAACTACCAAAATCAGATTTAATTGTTATTCCTGGTGGTTTTTCATATGGAGACTATTTAAGATCAGGTGCAATAGCTGCAAAATCAAATATTTTGAAAGAAGTTATAAAAGCTGCAAACTCAGGTTGTCTTGTGCTGGGAATATGTAATGGATTTCAAATACTTATAGAAACTGGGCTTCTCCAAGGAGCATTATTGAGGAATAAAAATCTTAAGTTTGTATCAAAAGATATTAATTTAAAAATAATTAATAATGAGAATAAATTTTGTAATAATTATAAAAAAAATAGTGTAATTAGCTTAAATATAGCGCATAACGAGGGTAATTATTTTACTCAAAAAGATCACCTTAAAGAATTAGAAGATAACAATCTTATTCCCTTCAAGTATTGCGACATAGAAGGTTCAATAAATGAAAGTAGTAATCCGAATGGTTCTTTAAACAATATAGCTGGAATTTTAAATAATAATAAAAATATTTTAGGAATGATGCCTCATCCTGAAAGAATGGTTGACAATTTAATTAGCAACTCAAATGGTATTGAATTGTTTACAAGTATTTTAAGCTAATGAAAATTACAAAAGAAATAATTGATTTACACGGTTTAAAATCAGAAGAATATTCTAAAATTAAACTTTTAATGAATAGAGAGCCAAATTATTTAGAATTGGGTATTTTTTCAGCTATGTGGAATGAACATTGCTCATATAAATCCTCAAAAATTCATTTAAAAAAGTTACCTGTTAAAAATAAAAATGTAATTCAAGGTCCAGGTGAAAATGCTGGAGTAATTGACATTGGAGACGGTGATGCAATAGTATTTAAAATAGAAAGTCACAACCATCCTTCATTTATAGAGCCCTATCAAGGTGCTGCAACAGGTGTAGGAGGAATACTAAGAGATGTTTTCACAATGGGTGCTAGACCTATAGCACTACTTAATTCAATTCATTTTGGAGATCCAAGTAATAAAAAAACAAAAAATCTTTTGAATGGTGTTGTTTCAGGTATTGGAGGTTATGGCAACTGTATAGGTATACCAACAGTTGCCGGTGAAACAAAATTCAACAGCACATACAATGAGAATATACTTGTTAATGCAATGGCTGTGGGTTTGGTAAATAAAAAAAAGATTTTTTATTCTAAAGCCAAAGGAATCAATAAAGCTGTAGTTTATGTTGGGTCTAAAACAGGAAGAGATGGAATTCATGGAGCCTCAATGGCATCAGCAGAATTTGATGAAAACTCTGAGGATAAAAAACCGACGGTGCAAGTAGGTGATCCATTTACTGAAAAACTTCTAATGGAAGCTTGTTTAGAATTAATGAAAAAGGATTCTATAATCTCTATTCAAGACATGGGTGCAGCAGGTTTGACATCATCAAGTGTTGAGATGGCTTACAAAGGAGGTTTAGGAATAGAATTAGATTTGGACAAAATTCCTTGTAGAGAAGAAAATATGAGTCCCTATGAAATGATGTTATCTGAAAGTCAAGAAAGAATGTTAATTATATTAGAAGACGGTAAAGAAAATGAGGCAAGACAAATATTTAAAAAATGGGATTTAGACTTTGTCGTAATTGGTAAAACAACCGATACTAAAAATTTATCTTTAAAATTTAAGAATGAGGTCGTAGCATCAATTCCTATAGGGGCATTGTCTTCAAAAGCGCCTTTATATGACAGAAAATGGGTCAAAAAAAAATTAGATAAAAAAAAAATTAATATTAAAGAACATAAAAAAATTAAATTTGACAAAGCTTTTTTTGAACTTATATCTTCGCCTAATCATTCAAGCAAAAAATGGGTAACCGAGCAGTATGATCAAATGGTTATGGGTGATACCATAGAACGTTCTGGAGGGGACGCTGCTATTGTAAAAATTCATCAAAAAGATAAAGCAATCGCCATGACAGTAGACTCTTCGGCTAACTATTGTAAATCTCATCCGTTAAGTGGGGGCAAACAAATTGTTTGCGAAAGCTGGAGAAACTTAGTTTCTGTCGGGGCCAAACCAATAGCTATTACTAATTGTTTAAATTTCGGAAATCCTGAAAATCCAGAAATAATGGGACAGTTCGCAGAAAATATATTAGGAATTAAAGAGGCATGTGAATTTTTGGACTATCCAGTAGTTTCTGGAAACGTTTCATTTTACAATGGTACAAATAATAACAATATTTATCCTACTCCAGTAATAGGTGGTGTGGGATTAATAAAAAATTTAAATAAAACTAAAAATCATAAATTTAAAAAAATTGATAGTCAAATTATGATAATAGGTAAAACTTTTGGTCATCTAGGACAAAGTGCTTTTATAAACGAGTTATACGATATCCATGATGGAATGCCCCCTGAAATAAATTTGTTAAATGAAAAAAATAATGGTGAAATGATTTTAAAACTCATTGATAGTGAAAATATTAATTCTGTGCACGATATTTCATCTGGAGGTATCATTCTTGCTTTGGCTGAGATGTCTATAAGTTCACAAATTGGTGTTAAAATACAAAAACCTCAAAAGATGTCGAACATATTTGAATATTTTTTTGGTGAAGATCAAGGGAGATATTTAATTGAAGTAGATAAAAATAATTTACCTAAAGTAGAAAAAAAATTGAAAGAGAATGATATATATTTTGAAAATATTGGAATAACTCAAAAAGAATATTTTGAATTAGATAAAGATTTAAAAATTAAAGTAAAAGAGCTTTATGAGTTGAATAATAGATGGTATAATAAATTCAATGGCCTTAACAGTTGAAGAAATAAAGAAACATATTTTGGAAGCAATACCAGACGCATCCATAGAGATAAAAGATTTAATGGGCGACAATAATCACTATTCTGCAATTATCAAATCTAAGATATTTAAAGGTATGAGCAAGATTGAACAACATAAAAAAGTTTATAAATCGTTAAAAGGTAAAATGGGCAATGAGCTTCATGCGCTTTCATTAACAACTGAAGCAAAATAAAATGAACATTAAAGAAAATATACAAAATTTAATTGATCAAAATGACATTTGTTTGTTCATGAAAGGTACACCCGAAGCCCCACAGTGTGGTTTTTCAATGGCTGTATCAAATGTTTTAAAACATTTAAATGCAAAATTTAAAGGTGTAAATGTATTAGAAGATCAAAATTTAAGACAAGGAATTAAAGACTTCAGCGACTGGCCAACTATTCCTCAGTTATATGTTAAAGGAGAATTTATTGGTGGCTGTGATATTGTTAAAGATATGTTTGAAAAAGGTGAATTAAAGAAAATTTTAGAAGAAAAAAAATTAATCTAATTATCTTGAATAGTATTCAATAACTAAATTTGGTTCCATAATTACGGGATAAGGAACTTCTGAAAATTTTGGTACTCTGACTAACTTGACAGATTTACTCTTACCGTCCAATTGAATGTATTCTGGAATTTCTCTTTCTTTACTTTGTATAGAGCCATCAATTACATTTAGTTTTTTTGACTTTTCGTTCACTTCAACTTGATCTGTATCTTTTAAGAGATAACTTGAAACATTCACTCTCTTTTTATTAACTTTAATATGGCCGTGGTTAATTAATTGTCTAGCTGCAAAAACAGTTGGTGCAAGCTTAGCTCTATAAACAACTGTATCAAGTCTAGTTTCTAATAAAGCTATTAAATTTTCAGATGTATCTCCTCTTTTAGATAGAGCTTTTCTATAAATATTTCTAAACTGTCTTTCGTTTATATTACCGTAATAGGCTTTGAGTTTTTGTTTTGCTTGAAGTTGAATACCATAATCTGTTGGTTTACCTTTTTTATTTTGACCATGCTGACCTGGTGGATAAGCTCGAACATTAAATGGGCTCTTAGGTCTTCCCCAAAGATTTGCTTTCAATCTTCTATCGACTTTATGTTTTGATTTTAATCTTTTTGTCATTATTTGATCACGGGTTTACAAGGTTTAGGGGGTAAATGTCAATTGAGCTTTTTTTTATTTTTACTCAAAGAGCCAATTAAACTGCCTAAAATCCTTAGTTCTTTGTCGTCTGGCTCCATCCTATAAAATAAATTGTTTATATTTTTTATCATTGAGCTTCTTTTTTCTGGGGGTTTAAAAAAGTTTTTCTGTTCAAGTTTAGTAACAAGTAACTTTATTATTTGAGAAAGCTTACCCTTTTGACCTATATTTTTATTAAAAAGTAGTTGTTTAGTAAGTTTAAAGTTATTTAATTTAAATATTTCATAACAAACCAGTGAAACTGAATGAGAAAGGTTCATTGATTTAAATTTTGGTGATGATGGTATTTGAACTACATAGTTTGCATAAGATAAATCTAGATTTGACAAACCTGATGCCTCTGGACCAAACATTAATCCAATTTTTTTTTGTTTAAATTTTTTTGTGATATTAAGAAATTTATTTAAACTAATATGTTTTTTATTTATGTCTCTTTTCCTAGCACTAAATGAAAAAATTATATCAAAACTTTGAATAGCTGAATTAGTATTGTCGAATACCTTTGTTTTATTTAAAATATCAAAGGCACCAACAGAAGTTGCCTTGGCTTTAATATTGGGCCAACCATGTTTAGGATTAGTAATAATTAAATTTTTAAAGCCAAAATTTTTTAATGATCGTGCAGACGCTCCAATGTTTTCACCAAGTTGTGGTTTAATTAAAATAAAACCATATTTATTTTTCATGAATATTTGCTGGTGCTTTTTCTTTGAACAATTTATATTCTAAACTATCTATTAATGCTTTAAATGAAGCTTCAATAATATTTTGAGAAACACCAATTGTAAACCAGCTTTTCCCAGTTTTATCAGTACTTTCAATAGAAACTCTTGTGGTTGCTCCTGTTCCAGTATTTAAAATTCTAACTTTGTAATCTAAAAGCTTAAGATCAGAAAAATATTTGTAGTATTTTTCAACCTTTTTAAAATTTGATCTAATTGCATTATCTAGTGCATTCACAGGTCCGTTTCCTTCACCCTGACAATGGATTTCCTTACCATCAATTATAAAAGTAACCTCTGCGGTTGTTTTTAATTCATTATCTTTTTTTACATTTACATTATAGTTTTTAACTTTCAAATATTCTGGGAGTTTACCTAATAATTTATTTGCCAAAAGTTCAAAAGATGCATCAGCACCATCGTACGAGTAACCAGTAAATTCTCTTTCTTTAACTTCATTTAAAATTTTTTGAACATTGGTGTCTTTTGAGTTAATTTTTATTCCATAATTTTCAAGTCTTGATATTATATTTGATCTTCCAGCTTGATTTGAAACAATAATGTTTCTATGATTACCAACTTCTTTTGGATCTATATGTTCGTAAGTTTTTGGATCTTTTTTAACAGCAGAAACATGTAATCCACCTTTGTGTGAAAAAGCAGATCCCCCAACATAAGCCATACTTTTGTTTGGTTTTTTATTTAAAACTTCGTCCAAAAATCTAGAGCATTCAGTTAATGATGAAAGTTTCTTTTTGTTTATATTTAAATCAAATTTGTCACTAAAAGTTTTTTTTAAAAAAAGTGTTGGTATAATAGACATTAAGTTTGCATTTCCACATCTTTCTCCTAGACCATTTATAGTTCCTTGTATTTGTCTAGCTCCAGCTAGTACAGCCGTTAAAGAGTTACTTACAGCATTTTCAGTATCGTTATGAGCATGAATACCTAAATTTTTGCCTGGAATTACTTTGGTAACGCTATTTATTATTTCCCCAACCTCATTTGGTAAAGTTCCGCCATTAGTATCACATAAAACTACCCATCTAGCCCCCTCATCATAAGCTTGTTTTAGACAATCAAGGGCATAATTAGGATTATTTTTATATCCGTCAAAGAAATGTTCAGCATCAAAAAGAAATTCTTTATTATTTTTTACGAAATGTTTAGCTGTCTCTTTTATGTTTTTTAAATTATCTTCATTTTTTATACCTAAAGCAGTTTTGACGTGAAAGTCCCAAGTTTTTCCAACAACACAAACTGTTTTACAATCAGCGTTCATTAAAGGAGATAAATTTGGATCATTATCTGCGCTAACTCCATTCTTCTTCGTCATCCCAAAAGCTGTAAATTTTGAGTTTCCAAGATTAGGGGATTTATCAAAAAATTCGTTATCTATAGGATTTGCACCTGGCCAGCCACCCTCTATGTAATCTACTCCAATATTAGATAGAATTTTTGCAATCTTATTCTTATCTTCAACTGAAAAATCGACTCCCTCAGTCTGTGCGCCATCCCTTAAAGTTGTATCAAAAATGTATATTTTTTCTTTGTTCATCTATAGTTCCAAGTCGTTTTACCTTTTTCATCTTTTATATCAATACCTTCTTTGTTTAAATCATCTCTTATTTGATCAGCAAGTTTATAATTGCCGATTTTTTTAGCTTCCTCGCGATCTTTAATTTTGCTTAATATATTATCTTTAGAGATTTTAACTTTACTTTTTTTGTACTCAGTTCTTTTTTCTACGCTTTCATTAAATAAGCCAATTAAACGACATGCTTTGTTAAATTCTTTTTTTTTATCTTTGTTTCCATTTTGTGATTGTTGAAACAACTCATGCAATTTAGAGATATAAAGCGGGGTATTCATGTCATCTAATAAATCATTAAAACAATCAGGTGTTTTTTCACTTGGTTCAGAGGAATACATTGAGTACCATTTATCTAAAGTTTTTGATTGTTCTGTGAGTAATTCGTTATTCCAATCCAATGGTTGTTTATATTGAGCGCTTAATAAAGATAAACGAACCACCTGTCCTGAATATTTTTTAGTTGCATCTTCTATTGTTGTTATATTGCCAAGTGATTTTGACATTTTTTCTTTATTCATAGTTACAAAACCGTTGTGTACCCAATAGTTAGCAAATTTATCTGTTCCATTATGAACACACGATTGAGCAATCTCATTTTCATGATGAGGAAAAATTAAATCTAATCCTCCACCATGTATATCAAAATTTTTACCTAAATATTTTTCACTCATTACTGAACACTCTAAATGCCATCCAGGTCTACCTCTTCCCCATGGCGAGTCCCAACCAGGATCATTATTATCTGAAGGTTTCCAAAGAACAAAATCTAAAGGATCATTTTTTAATTTAGATACTTCAACTCTCGCACCAACTTTTAGATCATCTGGATTTTTATTTGAAAGCTTACCATATTTTTTAAATGAACTTACTCTAAAAAAAACATGCCCCTCTTTTTCATAAGCAGCATTTTTTTCAATTAGATTTTTTGTCATGTTAATCATGCCTTCGACATGGTTAGTTGCTCTTGGTTCTTTAGTCGGATTTAAACAAAATAAAATTTTACAATCTTTGTGAAATTTTTCTGTTACAGATTTTGTTAAATCTGAAATACTTATTTTATTAGTTTTTGAAGCCTCAATAATTTTATCATCAATATCTGTTATATTTCTAACATAATTAACTTTTTTCTCCCCATAAAGTTCGATGAGTATTCTGAAAAGAAGATCAAACACTACTAAAGCACGAGCGTTTCCAACATGTGGATTGTCATAAACAGTTGGTCCACATGCATATAAGGAGACTTTTTCTTTATTAATTGGATTAAAAATTTCTTTTTTATTTGTAAGTGAATTAGTTAAGTATAAATTATTCATTGAATTTGCAAACTGGGATAGGATTCATTTTGTGTAAATTTTTTTCTCTTATCTTTAAATATTTCTGATAGTTTGGATCATCTTTATTATCCATAGCTTTTTCAAGATCCTCATAACTCATTCCTAATTGTTGGACGTCGTTTCTACCATCATCCCACAATCCATCAGTTGGTTGAGAATTAATAATTTCATCTGATACCCCAAGATATTTACCTAATTCCCAAACTTGAGTTTTTGTACAATCAGCTATTGGAGAAATATCTACGCCCCCATCACCATATTTAGTATAAAAGCCAACACCAAAATCTTCAACTTTATTCCCTGTTCCAACTACTATACCAGAATTAGCTGCTGCTACTTGATATAGAGTTGCCATTCTTAACCTCGCTCTTGAATTTGCAAATCCATGTTCGTTATCAAAATTATTTAGAACTTCGGAAAAAGATCCAAATATTTTGTCCATCTCGATTAAGTGATGCTCAACGTTTTTAAATTTATCTTTTAACCATTTTGCATGCTTCAAGCTTAAATCATGTTGAGATTTTATTTGTTTAATTGGCATTGTTAACACAATTGTTTTTCTTCCTGTGTTTGCACATAACGTACTAACTACAGAAGAGTCTATGCCACCTGAAATGCCAACTACTAATGCTTTGGGATTAAAAGATGTATTTTCACAATAATTGTTGATCCAATCAGTGATAATTTTTGCTCTATTTTTTATTTCCATAATTAATACACCTCCTCTTTTAAGGTCATGTCTTAATAATTACAATAATTATTAAGACGCGGCTTGGATAATTTTTTTTGAATATTTTGAGTTTTTCTTAATTTCATCAGAAATTAAAAAAGCTAATTCTAACGCTTGATCAGCATTCAATCTTGGGTCGCAATGCGTTCTGTATCTATTAGATAAGTCGTTTTCAGATATTTTCTGTGCCCCACCTGTACATTCGGTCACATCCTGACCAGTCATTTCGACGTGTAATCCTCCGGCATAACTTCCTTCAGATTGATGTACGCCAAAAAAGTTCTTTACCTCTTTTAAAATACTATCAAAAGGTCTTGTCTTAAATCCTGTAGCTGCTTTGATTGTGTTACCGTGCATAGGATCACATGACCATATTACATTTAATCCCTCTTTTTTAATTACCTTGATTAGTTTAGGTAAATATTTTTCCACGCTGTCTGCTCCAAATCTTGAAATCAAGGTCATTCTTCCTGGTTCATTTTCTGGGTTAAGAATATTACAGAGTTTTACAAGTTCCTCTGGTTTTAAGGTCGGACCACATTTTAAGCCTATTGGGTTTTTAATACCTCTGCAAAATTCAACATGAGCTCCGTCTGGTTGTCTTGTTCTATCTCCTATCCACACAAAGTGTGCTGATGTATCGTGATACTCTCCAGTAGTTGAGTCGACTCTTGTCATGGCTTCTTCAAATGGTAGTAAAAGAGCTTCGTGAGAAGTGTAAAAATTAACGGTTCTTAATCTTCTATTATTATCAGAATTTATTCCACAAGCTTGCATAAAAGCTAAAGCATCGCTAATTTTATCTTCAATCTCTTTGTATTTACCTTTAGTTTTATCTTTTATAAATCCTAAATTCCACAAATGAACTTGTCTTAGATCAGCAAACCCTCCTTGAGAAAAAGCTCTTAATAAGTTTAACGTTGATGCTGATTGTGAGTATGCTCTGAATAACCTTTTTGCATCTGGAACTCTTGTTTTTTCATTAAAATCTACTCCATTAATATTATCACCTAAGTAGCTTGGTAATTCTTTTCCATCTTTTTTCTCTGTTGGAGCGCTTCTTGGTTTAGAGAATTGTCCGGCTATTCTTCCAACTTTAACGACTGGTACTGAAGCTGAAGCTGTTAAAACTAGTGACATCTGTAAAATTACTTTGAAAGTATCTCTAATATTGTCAGGATGGAATTCTGCAAAACTTTCTGCACAATCTCCACCTTGTAGAAGAAAGGCTTTACCTTCAACTACTTCTGCTAACGCCTTTTTTAAAGATCTTGTTTCTCCAGCAAAAACTAGTGGCGGATACTTTTGTATTTTACTTAAAACTAAATCCAGCTCTTTCTTATCTTCATAAGTAGGTAGATGTTTTGCAGGAAATTTACTCCAACTATTTAATGTCCATTTTTTCATATTCAACCTATGATATGTATATAGAGTATAGAGATTAAATTTCCAATAGTTAAATTAGAGTAATTACTCAACAGTAACAGATTTAGCCAAGTTTCTTGGCTTGTCGATATCACATTTTTTTAAAAGAGCCACATGATAAGCTAATAATTGAAGTGGTATCGTTAATAAAAAAGGATTAAGCAGTTCATCTATAAAAGGC
This sequence comes from uncultured Pelagibacteraceae bacterium, assembly GCA_902552185.1. Lineage (GTDB taxonomy): Bacteria > Pseudomonadota > Alphaproteobacteria > Pelagibacterales > Pelagibacteraceae > Pelagilacustribacter. Next base: position 98,289 of record CACDFZ010000003.1, read on the forward strand.
ATTTCAATTTTGAATCTGATATTTTCATTAATTACTTCGTCATGTTTATCGGATATTAATAAAACCTTTCCTCCTCTTGCAATAACTTCTTGCATATTAGAAATTGTTTTCTCAAAATATTTATCTTTTGGTGCTAAAATAATTACAGGAAGACCATCTTCAATCAAAGCTAGTGGACCATGTTTCATTTCTCCAGCGGGGTAACCTTCAGCGTGAAGATAAGACAATTCTTTCAATTTTAATGCTCCTTCTAATGCTATAGGGAATGATGATCCTCTTCCTAAAAACATTGATCCTTTGGCTGATAAAAAGTCTTTAGCAAATATTTGAATTAGTTCCTCGGTCTTTAATGAATTCTCAATTCCTTGAGGTAAATTTTTAAGATTTTTAATTTTTTCAATATAATTTTTATCGTCAATATTCCCTCTTATTTTAGATATCTTTAAACTCATTATATACAAAACTAACATTTGACCTATAAAAGCTTTTGTAGATGCTACACCTATTTCTGGGCCCGCATGAATAGGGACAACCCAATCAGAATTCCTAGCTATTGAGCTTTCTACTACATTAATAACAGAACAAGTTTTCATTTTATTTTTTTTAGCAATTTCTAAAGCTGCAGCTGTATCTGCTGTTTCTCCAGACTGAGACACAAATATGTATAAAGTATTAGGGTTAAATCTTATCTTTCTATATCTAAATTCTGAAGCCACCTCAGTTTCTACATTTAAATCTGTTAATTCTTCTATCCAATATTTAGCAACTTGGCATGAATGATAGGCGGTACCACATCCAACAAGGAATATTTTATTAATTTTTTTTGGGTCAATAGGAAAATCATAAAGGTTTATATCATTTCTTATTTTGTCTATATATTCGTTCAAACAATTTTTAATAGTAGTTGGTTGCTCAAATATTTCTTTAGACATAAAATTTTTATAATCACCTAACTTTGCTTCATTTTTGTCTTCAGATAAAACTAATATTTTTTTATTAATTTTATTTTTAGAAACATCAAAAAATTCAACACTATCTTTTGTTATCTTGCATATCTCTCCGTCATCCAAATAAGAAATTTTATTTGTCATAGCTTTAAGTGCATATGAGTCGGAACCTAAGTAATTTTCATTATTTGAGTATCCAACAGCAAGTGGGCTGCCTCGTCTAGCCCCTATAATAATATCAGATTGATCTTTAAATAATATTCCAAGTGCAAAACTTCCTTCAAGATATTCTAAAGACTTTAATACTGCATCAATTGGATTTGAGTCTTTTAAATATTTCGTTATCAATAATGTGATAACCTCAGTATCAGTTTGAGATTTAAATTTGTATCCCTCTTTTTCCAGTTTCTTTTTAAGAGAATTAGAATTTTCAATTATTCCATTATGAACCACTGAAACTATTTCAGAAGAATGTGGGTGAGCATTAACTTCGTTCGGTATGCCGTGAGTAGCCCATCTCACATGGCCAATTCCTATATTGCCTTGAGCTGGAGAATTGAATAATATTTTTTCAAGCTCTTCAACTCTTCCAGAACATTTTTTTTCATTAAGATTTTTTTTAAATATTGTCGCAATACCAGCAGAGTCATATCCTCTATATTCCAATCTTTTTAAAGAATTAATAATATTTGAGGTAACAGACTTGTTGCTCGCGATACCAATTATCCCGCACATTATTTTTTTTTCCTTTTGTAATTTTTTTTAATAATTTGTGGCGATCTAGTCAAAGCCAGTGAATTTTTTGTAATATTTTTAGTAATTACAGATCCCGCGCCTACTACAGAATTTTCCTCAATTACTAATGGTGCCACTAAAGAAGAGTTAGACCCTACAAATACATTTTTTTTGATTTTAGTTTTGTTCTTTTTAATTCCATCATAATTACATGTAATAGTACCAGCTCCGATATTACTATTTTCTCCAACTTCTGTATCGCCAATATAGGATAAATGGTTTACTTTGCTTTTAGATTTAATTTTAGAATTTTTTGTTTCTACAAAATTACCTACCTTCGAACCTGGTAAAAAATGTGATCCAGGTCTAATTCTTGCATAAGGCCCAACTATAACATTTTTTTCCAACTTGGCTCCTTCCAAATGGGAAAAAGATTTTATTGTAACATTATTTCCGATTTTAACTTTTGATCCAATAACAACATATGGTTCAATTTTTACATTTTTGCCAAATGTCGTATCTTTGGATAGGAAAATTGTTTCTGGTGCGATTAACTCTACACCTTGGTTTAAGGCTTTTATTCTTAAGTTATCTTGTTCAGATCTATGTTTAATCGCTTTTTTAAGTTTTAAATTTGTTCTCATAAAAAGTTCTCTTTACATTAGAAATGGATTATAAATAAGTCACAAAATATTTCTTTTTAAAACTTTAAAAAATGACTCAAAACCTAACCATTTTATTTGATCTAGACGGAACAATTGTTAACACTGCACCAGATTTAATGTCTGCGCATAACCACGTGATGAGAAAATTTGGTTTTGAAGAAAAAAAAATGGAAGATATAAAATCACTGGCTGGTAAAGGTGCATGGGTAATGATGCAAAGATCGTTTAAAGAAGAAATTAAAAGTGAAGAAACTAAAAAAGCAATGACTAAAGAGTTTATTGATTTTTATTCTAAAAATATTGATACATATAGTAAGCCATTAAAAGGATTAGTTAAATTTTTAGATTGGGCAAAAAATAAAAAAATCTCAATGGCCGTTTGTACAAATAAACAAGAGCGTTTAGCAATTGATTTATTGAAGAAATTAAATATTTACAAGTATTTTGAATATGTTGCAGGATCAGACACTTTTGCATTTAATAAACCTGATCCTAGACATTTAACAGATGTCGTTGAAATTATTGGTGGAGATTTAAATAAAACAATAATGATTGGTGACAGTGAAGTTGATGAGATGTCTGCACACAATGCTAAATTACCTTTTATTTTAGTAAAAGATGGCTACACAGAAAAATCTGAAAATGAAATTAAGCATGACGCTTTAATTTCAGATTTTGTTGGCTTCGAGAAAGTCATAGAAAAATATTTATGATAACTTTTGCCCTATTCTCGGCGCTAGCAACTTTTTATTTTACTATGTTTATAACTCCTGGCCCAAATAATGCTATGTTAACTGCTTCTGGATTAAAATTTGGTTTTTTAAGAACCTTACCTCACGTAATAGGAATTCCACTTGGTCATATATTTCAAATAGGATTAACTTGTTTTGGTTTAGCAAATTTATTTTTAATTTATCCTCAGGTTCAATTTTACATGAAAATTTTATGTTTTTTATATTTACTTTACCTAGCTAAAACAATGATTGGTTCTTTTAGTATGATACAAAAAGAAACAGGTAGACCTCTCAAATTTTACGAAGCTTCTATTTTTCAATTTATAAATCCTAAAGCGTGGTCAATAGCTGTAACCGTTGCCTCAGGTTTTTTTCCAACTGAAGAAAATATTTTTATAGGTGTTGCATTTGTTACAATTACTGCGGCAGCGATATGCTTTCCATCAATATGTGTTTGGGCTTTATTTGGTAGCGGTTTAAGAAAATTTGTTACAAATTTGAGAATTAAAAAAACAATCGAATATTTACTTGCAATACTGTTAATTTTAACAGGCTTATTTATTTTGCTTAAATAATCTTTGATTTTTGTACTCTGCTCTAATATACATTTTGGCAAATGCACTTTACAAAAAAAACAGTAGCAGAAAAAAGATCTAACTTAATAAATAAATTACAATCAAAAAAACTATTGAGATTTCCAGGTGCTTATAACCCTCTATGTGCAAAATTAATTGCTGAAATCGGTTTCGATGGTGTTTATGTTTCTGGTGGAGTAATGTCAAATGACTTAGGACTACCGGACATTGGTCTAACATCATTAGAACAGGTGAGCTATAGAAGTTCTCAAATAGCAAGAGTTACAGATTTACCCACGATAGTTGATATTGATACGGGTTTTGGTAATTGTAAAAAAACAATTGAAGTCTTTGAAGGTAAAGGTTTGGCTGGTTGTCATCTTGAAGATCAAGTTGCCGAGAAAAGGTGTGGTCATTTAGATAACAAAGAACTTATTTCAATAGAGGAAATGGTTAAAAAAATTGAAGAATGTGTCAAATCAAGAAAAGACAAAAACTTTTTAATTATTGCTAGAACAGATGCAAATACGGTTGAAGGTTTAGATAAAACAATTAATCGAATTAAAGCATATGAAGGTGCAGGTGCTGATATGATATTCCCAGAAGCTTTAAAAGATGAAAGAGAATTTGAAAAAGTAAGAAAAAATTCAAAAGGCTATTTGCTAGCCAACATGACCGAGTTTGGTAAATCAAAATTATTAGATAAAAAACAACTAGAAACTTTAGGATATAATTTAGTTATTTATCCAGTAACAACTCAAAGATTAGCTATGAAAAGTGCAGAAGAAGGTCTGAAATCTATTTTTAAAGATGGTCACCAAAATAATATAATAGACAAAATGCAGACTAGAAAAAGGTTGTATGAGCTCGTAGAATATGAGAAATACAATACGCCAGATAAGAAAATTACAGATTTTTCTACTGAGGGACATGAATAATGAGTGAAGAAATTAAAAAAGGTTTATTAGGAATAGTAGTTGATGAAACTACAATATCTCACGTTGTTCCAGAATTGAGTACGCTTACTTACAGGGGCTATACGGTTCAAGAATTATGTGACAAATGTGATTTTGAAGAAGTGGCCTACTTAGTTTTACACGGAGAATTACCAAACAAAAAACAATTAAAAAAATTTATTAAAGATGAAAGATCAGAGAGAAAACTTTCAAAACATATTTTAAATGATATTCAAAAAATGCCAAAGACCGCGCATCCTATGGATGTTATTAGAACTTGTGTTAGTTTGATGGCTTTAGAGGATAAAGACACAAAAGATAATTCTCCTAAAGCCAACATGAGAAAAGCAATGAGAATTTTTGCGAAGACACCTACAGCAGTTGCGGCATATTTTAGGTATCGAAAAGGTAAAAAAATTATTTCCCCAGACAAGAAATTGTCATTTTCACAAAATTTTTTCAAAATGATGTTTAATAAAGTTCCTGATAAAGAGATTGTTAGAGCTTTTGATATTTCTTTAATTCTTTATGCTGAACATAGTTTTAATGTTTCGACTTTCACTGCTAGAACGATAACAAGTAGCTTGTCTGATTTACACGGCGCCATTACAGGAGCGATAGCCTCACTTAAAGGTCCTTTACATGGTGGAGCTAATGAAGCCGTAATGCACATGATGAAAGAAATAAAAAAACCTGAAAAAGCTAAAGCTTGGATTGAAAATGCATTAGATAAGAAAAAGGTTATTATGGGATTTGGTCATAGAGTTTATAGAACTGGAGACTCGAGAGTGCCTACTATGAAACATTATATGTTTAAAGTGGCAAAGCTTTTAAAAAAAGAGAAATATACTCAAATATACGAAATATTAGAAAAGGTTATGTTAGAGAAAAAGAATATACACCCTAATGTAGATTTTCCATGCGGACCCACTTATTACATGATGGGAATAGATATAGACTTTTATACTCCCATATTTGTAATGTCTAGAATTACAGGTTGGTCAGCTCATATAATGGAGCAACATGCTTCAAACAAATTGATTAGGCCACTATCAAAATATAAAGGGCAAGAAGTTAGAGAAGTAATGTTGCTAAATCAGAGATAATTAAAATTCGATTACTGCAAACTTGCCTTCTATGATCCTTAAAGACAAATTTTCTTTTTTAACATAAGAGTCAATAGCTTTTTTAACATCCGTTATATAAGAAGCATCTTCGTAATCGTCACAGACAATTGTTCCCTTCTTACCTTTCATATTTTGATGAACGATTTCAATATCATTCAATGTTGTTTCATAGCTATGGCCGCCATCAATAAAAGCAAAATCAATTTTTTTAATATCTAAATTTTTAAGTACTTTATTTGAGTTGCCTTTATAAAGGTAAACTTTATTTTCAAATTTTTTTAAAAATTTCTTCACACTCTCTAAGGAATTTAAATTTTCTTTTAAAAAAAAGTTGTAATAAATATGTTTTAAAGGGTTAGAAAATTTTTGGTGCTTGATATACGTTGGTTTTTTTTCGTCATTATCTTCGTTATCATCTCCAAAAAGGTCTATGCCCGTATAAGTAAAATTACCCTGCTGTATTATATTTAAAAACTCACAGATGTTTCTTGAAGTTACACCACAAAAAACGCCGATTTCTAAAAAGTGATGAGGTTTTTTTTGATAAATTAATTCAATTAATTTATTTCCCCATTTAGGGTTTAAACCAGTTTTGCGCCAATATTTTTTGAATCTAAAATCCAATAAATTTTATGAAAATGCTTCAACCCACGTTCCCTTAGTTGAAGCTTTAGAATATTCCGTAGCTCTACCTTCAAAAAAGTTCATGTGTTCAACTGCGTTAAGCATAGTATCTAACCACGTTAACGGATTTTTTTTGACATCATAAATAGGTTCTAATCCTAATTGAACTAATCTTCTGTTTCCAATGAACCTAATATAATCTTTTACCTCTTGAGCTGTTAAACCTTTCATTGGACCCATCTCAAAAGCTAAATCAATAAAGGCGTCCTCATGCTCAACGATTGTTCTGCAAGCCTCGTAAAGCTCTTTTTTTAACTTAGGTGTCCAGATTTCTGGATTTTCTTTTATGAACTCTTTAAATATTCTAATCATTGAATTACAGTGTAGAGTTTCATCTCTTACGGACCAAGTTACTATTTGGCCCATACCTTTAAGTTTATTGTGTCTTGGAAAATTCAATAAAATTGCAAAGCTAGCAAATAATTGTAGTCCTTCTGTAAAGGCACTAAAAACTGCTACAGTTTTTGCAATGTCCTCTTTTGAATTAACATTAAAACCTTGCATGTAATCGTATTTGTCTTTCATTTCTTTGTACTTCATGAAAGCAGAGTATTCTGACTCAGGCATACCAATTGTATCTAATAAATGAGAATAAGCAGCTACATGAACGGTTTCCATAGATGCAAAGGCAGTCATCATCATTAATACTTCTGTGGGTTTAAAAACAGTAGTGTAATGTCTTAAGTAGCAATTGTTTACTTCTACGTCTGCTTGGGTGAAAAATCTAAAGATTTGCGTGACTAGATTTTTTTCAGGTTGAGATAAATTTTTTTGCCAATCTCTTACATCATCACCAAGTGGAACTTCCTCAGGTAACCAATGAATTCTTTGTTGTGTTAACCAAGCATCGTAACACCACGGATATCTAAAGGGTTTATAAACAGGATTTTCTACTAATAATCCCATTTTTTTTGGCTCTATAATTTTCTTACTGTTTTCTTTTTTTGCTACTGACATGATAAACACTCCTCGTATTTGTTTTCTTCATTATTTGATTCTTTGTTAGCTTTATAAACGTTTTTTGTCACATCTGTTGAAGATCCAGTGTTAACGTTTTCAGCTCTTTGTATTGATTTTGATCTGCAATAATACAGACTCTTCAATCCTTTTTTCCATGCTTGAAAATGTATTTGATGTAAATCTTTCTTATGAATATCTGCTGGAACGAATACATTTATTGATTGAGCTTGAGATATGTTTGGTGTTCTATCTGCTCCTAATTCTACAATCCATCTTTGATCGATTTCAAAAGCTGTTTTAAAAGTATCTTTCTCAATATCTGTTAAGAAGTCTAGATGCGAAACAGACCCTTGATTAGTCGTAATTGAGGACCAAGTTTCATCGTCATTTTTTCCGTGTTTTTCTAAAATCTTAGCTAAGTATTTATTTCTTACGTTAAATGAACCAGATAAAGTTTTATGAGTATAACTGTTTGCAGCGATAGGTTCGATTCCAGGAGAAGCTCCTCCACAAATAACTGAAATTGAAGCAGTTGGAGCTATAGCCGTTTTATTGGAAAATCTTTCTTTGATTCCATACTCTTCAGCATCAGGACAAGAACCTCTCTCTTCGGCTAGTTTTACCGAAGCTTGATCAGCCTTTTCTTGTATATGTTTAAAAATTTTTTGGTTCCATACTTTGCTCATCACTGATCCGAAAGGAATATTTTTTTGTTGAAAAAATGAATGTAAGCCCATAACTCCTAAGCCTACACTTCTCTCTCTAGCCGCAGAATATTTTGCATTGCTAAAACTGTCCGGTGCTCTATTTATAAAATCAGACATTACGTTATCTAAGAATCTCATTACATCTTCAATAAACATTGTGTCATCTTTCCATTCATCATATGTTTCGATGTTTAAAGAGGATAGGCAACAAACAGCTGTTCTTTCTTTTCCAGTGTTATCTATTCCAGTAGGTAATGTGATTTCACTGCACAAATTAGATGTTTTTACTTTTAATCCAGCAAGTTTGTGGTGTTGAGGAATTTGTCTATTAACTGTATCAATGAAAACTATATAAGGCTCACCTGTTTCAACTCTAGCAGTTAATAATCTGATCCATAAGTTTCTTGCTGGCATAGTCGACTGTACAGTTCCATCTTTTGGACTTCTAAGTGCCCATTGACCGTCAGTTTCTACCGCTCTCATAAAGTCATCAGAAACTAGAACACCGTGATGTAAGTTAAGAGATCGTCTGTTAACATCACCACCAGTAGGTCTTCTCATTTCAATAAACTCTTCTATCTCTGGATGATCGATTGGAAGATAACAAGCGGCTGAACCTCTTCTTAAAGATCCTTGACTAATAGCAAGTGTAAGTGAGTCCATGACTTTAATGAAAGGAATGATTCCAGAGGTTTTACCTACTTTACCAATTTTTTCTCCTATAGATCTCAAGTTTCCCCAGTAGCTTCCAATACCGCCTCCTCTTGCGGCTAGCCAAACGTTTTCACTCCAAAGACCAAGTATTCCCTCTAGGCTATCTCCTGCCTCATTCAAAAAACATGAAATCGGTAGACCTCTTTCAGTTCCACCGTTTGATAATACTGGTGTTGCTGGCATGAACCATAAGTTGCTTATATAGTTATATAATCTTTGAGCGTGTAAATTATCATCAGCATACACACTTGCTACTCTTGCAAATAGATCTTGAAATGACTCGTTTTGACCCAAATACCTATCTGTTAATGTTGCTCTACCAAAATCTGTTAGATTCGAGTCTCTAGATCTGTCAATTTTAATTGTAATACCTTTGTCATTTTGAAATAATTCAGTATCACCTGATAAAGAGAACAAATCTGGTTTTTTGGGACCGTTTATAGCCAGGTCATTTTGGTTCAACTGGCTCATATTGCCCATAGCTTTTTTTATTGCCAAAGATACGTTTTTACTCATAATTTTACTTGTTTTACTGTTTAAATGTTAATAAACAACTATATGTTGTGTTACATTTATGTTAATATACTATATAACTTCAAAATCAATAGAACATTATAAGAACATCTGATTATTTTTGCAAGTGGAAAATTTTGTTAATAAACATTTAATAACAAATGCCTTTATTCTCTAGTATTTATAGCTCATGAAAATCAATCCTAATGGTTTTAGAGAATACGATGCTCGATGGATCTTTGAAAAAGACATCGATATAGAGGGAATCACCAATTTAGGAAAAGGCCTAGGAACTCAAATAATAGGCCATACAAAAAAAATTAATCCAAGAGTAATAGTTGGTCACGATTATAGGTCATACAGTGAAAAAATTAAAATGGCTTTAAGTGAAGGTTTGTTATCGACAGGCTGCAATGTTGAGGATGTTGGTTTGTCTCTTTCTCCAATGGTTTACTTCGCTCAGTTTAATTTAAACTCCGATGCAATAGCAATGATAACAGCTAGTCATAACGAAAATGGTTGGACTGGAGTAAAAATGGGAATCAAAAAAGGATTAACGCACGCTCCAGAGGAAATGTCTGAGTTAAAAGATATTGTTCTTAATAATAAATTCAAATCAGGTAAAGGTAATTTGAAAAGAATTAACGACTTTAAAAACGTATACACACAAGATTTAATCAAAAATAATAAAATTAACAAAAAAATTAAAGCTGTAGTCGCTTGTGGAAATGGAACAGCTGGTATTTTTGCGCCAGATATTATAAGGGGCATAGGTTGTGATGTAGTAGAATTGGATTGTAAACTAGACTGGTCATTTCCAAAATACAATCCAAATCCAGAAGACTTAGAAATGCTTCATGCTATTTCTAAAGCTGTTAAAGATAACAAAGCTGATATAGGTTTCGGTTTTGATGGTGATGGAGATAGATGCGGAGTGATTGACGAAAAGGGTAATGAAATTTTTTCCGATAAAATAGGTTTATTGATTGCTAGAAACCTAGCGCCAAAACATAAAAACTCCAAATTTATTGTAGATGTCAAATCTACCGGTCTTTACTCAAAAGATAAAGTTTTAACAGAAAATCAGTGTAAAACTATTTATTGGAAAACGGGACACTCACATATCAAAAGAAAAGTGAATGCAGAAAAAGCGTTGGCAGGTTTTGAAAAAAGTGGCCATTTCTTTTTTAATCAACCTTTAGGATATGGTTATGATGACGGTATTAATTCTGCAATACAGGTTTGTCATTTGTTAAATAATCAAAACAAAAAAATGAGTGAGCTGATGAAAGAATTACCAAATACATATCAAACTCCAACTATGGCCCCCTTCTGTAAAGATGAGGAAAAATACGGAGTTGTTGATGATATGGTAAAAAAGGTTCAAAAAATTCAAAAGGAAAATATTGAAATTGATAATCAAAAAATTGTAGAAGTTTTAACTGTTAATGGTGTGAGATTTTCTTTAGAAGATGGATCTTGGGGTTTAATAAGAGCTTCATCTAATAAACCTTCGCTAGTTATAGTAACAGAAAGCCCAACATCTGACGATCGTAAAAGAAAGATTTTTGAATTTATTGATGGTTTACTACAAAAAACTGGTAAAATTGGAGAGTACGATCAAAAAATTTAAAGTGAAAAATATTCGTAAAGAAATCTAGTTCCTATAACTACTAAAAATAAACCAAAATATTTAGTCATTTTCTTTTTATTAATTCTATGACTAGCTTTAGCCCCTAACCTAGCCATGAAAGCTGTAATTGGGAAAAATATAAGAAATGCTGGTATATTTAAAAATCCAATACTAAGAGGTAACTGAGCATTAAGATATGAACCAGATATTAAGAATCCTACTGCACCAAATAAGGCGATAATAAAACCAATGGCTGCAGCACTTCCTATCGCTTTATTTATAGGGTAACCAAAGAACTTTAAAATTGGCACATTCATTACTGCGCCTCCTATCCCCATAGGTGCAGATATGAAACCACTTACAATTCCTGCTATTATCCTGGATGGTAAACTTATTTTTACATCCAAATTTTCTTCTTTCTCTTTAAGGAAGAGTAAATAAAAAGCTAAAAAATAAACGACAATTGTGAAAAATAAAATTAGAGGTTTAGTTTTCAAACTTGCTGCTAAAATTGTTCCTAAAATAACCCCTGTAGCTACAAATATCCCGTAACCTTTGACAATGTTAAAGTCTACAGCTTTATGTTGATGATGTGTCATTACAGAAACAATAGAAGTTGGAATTATAATTCCAAACGAGGTGCCGACTGCTAAATGCATTAAGTAACCAGGTTCTATTCCTGAAGTGCTAAAAATATAAAACAAAATTGGAACTGTAATTAAACCGCCACCAATACCGAATAAACCTGCAGCAAAACCAGCAGGAATTGCTGTTATGATCATTATAAAAATTAAATAAATAATTTCTGATTGTGAGAGAATATCCAAAATTATCTTTCTAAAGATACAGGATTTGTTTTTTTAACCTGATCCATTATATGATTGACCTTTTGTAGGTCTGCATCTCTAATACACATATTTTTTGAAAGATATTGTTTCCAAGTTTTTGATCCATTTTGTCCATGAAATAATCCAACTGTATGTCTCATGATATGATTTAGTTGAACGCCTTTGGATGTTTGTTCTTGAATATAAGGAATTAATTTTTCCATAACATCACCTCTTGTAGGAATATTTTTATTATTGAATATTTCTTTTTCAATATCGGCTAAAAAATAAGGTGAATGATAAACGGCTCTACCAATCATTGCACCATCAACTTTTATTAAATGATTTTTTATATCTTCAACTGATTTAATTCCTCCATTTATAATAATTTCATCATTTTTAAAATGTTCTTTAAGTTTATAGACAAATTCATACTTTAAAGGTGGTATGTTTAAATTTTCTTTAGGACTTAATTTTTTCAATAATGCTTTTCTTGCATGAATAATAAATTTTTTTGATCCAGCATCTTTAGTTGTTTGAATAAAAGATTTTAAAAATTCAAAGTCTTCAACTTCGTTGTAACCAATTCTTGTTTTAATTGTTACTGGTAACTTTGTTGATTTTGCCATAGCTTCAAT
>CACDFZ010000004.1 GCA_902552185.1 uncultured Pelagibacteraceae bacterium
ATAAGTATAATTACTAAATGTGCAAAAATAAGAATAATTCTGTTTTCAAGTTTATCTTCTAATTTAATATCTTTGTAAAAATAAACATTTCGTGATAATTTTACTAAATTATTGTAAATAAAATTATGTTTTTTATATTTAAAATCAAACATTTTAAAAAAAGTTAATATATGTATCTATAATATTTATATTATCAAATTGTCAATTTAAAGAGCCTATAAAAGGTCACGGTATTAATTTCCTTCTGAATAGATCTGAAAAAATACTTGTTAATGAAAGCAACAAAAATGACGTGATAAATGTTCTTGGAAATCCACATACAACATCTATTGATGATGAAAATTTGTGGTTTTATTTTGACAGGAAAATTGCTTCTGGAAAATTAATAAAATTTGGAGAAACGGATCTTCTTGAAAACAATGTTTTAGTTTTAAATTTTGACAAATACGGTGTTGTATTAAATAAAGAATTTTTTAGTAAAGAAGATATGAAAAGAATTAAGTATTCTGAAATGAAAACTGAAAATCCCGTTTCCAAACAAAGCTTTGTAACTTCTTTTATGCAAAGTGTTAGACAAAAAATGTATGGGAAAAGAAAATTCTAGTGAGCAATAATAGATAAAAGTAATAGTGCTACTATATTTGTAATTTTAATCATCGGGTTAACTGCGGGTCCAGCAGTATCCTTATATGGATCTCCCACAGTATCGCCTGTTACTGCAGCTTTGTGTGCTTCTGACCCTTTACCACCAAAATTTCCATCTTCTATATATTTTTTTGCATTGTCCCATGCTCCGCCACCAGCTGTCATTGAAATTGCTACAAACAATCCTGTGACTATAACTCCTAGTAACATTGCTCCCAAGGCTGCTAAAGCCGCAACTTTTCCTGCAATAAATAAAATTATAATATAAAGAACTATTGGAGATAAAACTGGAAGTAGAGATGGAACAATCATTTCTTTAATTGCTGCTTTAGTAAGCAAATCTACTAATCTTCCATAATCTGGTTTTCTTTTTCCTTTCATAATTCCAGGAATTTTTTTAAACTGTCTTCTCACTTCTATAACTACAGCGCCTCCGGCTCTTCCAACAGCTTGCATACCCATTGATCCAAATAGATATGGTAATAAACCGCCAATTAATAAACCTATAACAACATAAGGATTAGATAAATCAAAACTAACTTCTGTTTGATATAATGAAGAAGTTTTGTCCATTGAGTAGTATTTTATATCCTCAGTGTATGCCGCAAATAAAACTAATGCACCTAAGCCTGCAGAACCAATAGCGTATCCTTTAGTTACGGCTTTTGTTGTATTCCCTACTGCATCTAATGCATCAGTTGTTTTTCGTACATTTTTTGGAAGTTTAGACATTTCAGCTATTCCACCAGCATTATCTGTAACCGGTCCGTATGCATCAAGAGCAACGACCATACCAGTTAAAGCTAACATTGAAGTAACTGCGATTGCTATACCAAACAAACCTGCAAAATTATAAGTACTTATGATTCCAACTACAATTATTAGAGCAGGAATAGCCGTAGCTTCCATAGAAATTGCTAAACCTTGTATCACGTTAGTCCCGTGACCAGTTGTAGAAGATTGAGCTACGCTTTTGACTGGTCTAAAGTTAGTACCAGTATAATATTCTGTAATCCAAATTATTAAACCAGTAATTATCAATCCAATAACAGCACACATATATAAATCAAAACCAGTAAAATTAATATTTGAGTAGGAATAATTTTCATTTAAACCCAAAGTAGCATTTGTCAAAGGATATAAAATTATTAATGAGAGAATAGCGGTGGCTATAAACCCTTTGTATAAAGCTCCCATTATGTTTTTGTTTTTACCTAATCTTACAAACCAAGTTCCTATAATCGAAGTAATAATACATGATCCACCTATTGCTAATGGATAAACCATCATATTAGATGAATCAGGAAAAAATATTGAGGCTAAAACCATAGTAGCTACTATCGTTACTGCATAAGTTTCGAATAAATCTGCTGCCATACCGGCGCAATCACCTACATTGTCTCCAACGTTATCTGCAATTACTGCGGGATTACGCGGATCATCCTCTGGGATACCAGCCTCAACTTTTCCAACTAAATCTGCTCCAACATCAGCTCCTTTAGTAAAGATACCTCCACCTAATCTTGCAAAAATTGAAATTAAAGAAGCGCCAAAACCTAAAGCCACCAAAGCGTTTATAATGTCTCTACTTTCAGTGTTAAGGTTTATTAAAATGAGATAATAAATTGCAATAGATAAAAGAGCTAAACCCGCTACTAGTAAACCAGTTATTGCACCTGATTTAAAAGCGATACTTAAACCGGATTGTAAACTTTTTCTAGATGCTTCTGCTGTTCTTACGTTTGCCTGTACTGAAATTAACATCCCAACATAACCCGCTAATCCAGATAAAGCAGCGCCAATAAAGTAACCGAATCCGACCAAAAAATTAAAAAAATAAGTTACTATAATTAGAACTATTAATCCTACTATTGCTATAGTTTTATATTGTCTATTTAAATAAGCTTTAGCGCCAATTTGTATAGCTTCTGCAATTTCCCTCATTTTTTCATTTCCAGCACTTGAGGATAAAATTTGTCCTGACAAAAGATAGCTATAGCCAACGGCTAAAATTCCTGAAAATATTATTAAATAAAGAAGTTCAAGAGAAGAATTCATATAATGTTACGATAAATGCCAAAATATAATTAAAAACGCAAGCTAAACTTTTAATAATTATGCATCATATTGTACAAAAAATTAATTATTTCTTATTAAATTTGATAATTTGTCTAAAATAGCATTTAAATATTTAATTTGAGCTTTTTCTAAAAAAAAATGGGAAGTCTTTAAATATTCACTAATTATCACTTTTTTAGGATTATTATGCTTATATAATAGCTCAAAAACTGCTGCAAATATAATAATTTTCAACAATTTATCTGTTCTTTTAAGATCGATGTCATCTTTTAAAAATTTTTCTATTGTTTCCTCAATTAGTTCTCTTCTTTCTAGAGTTCCCTCAGTTACATCTTTAATAAATTTTTTATATTGGCTTTTATTATATATAATTTTTTCCTCCGGATTTAATGCCTTCGAATAAAGTTTCTGAATTATTTTAACTCTTGGACTGGAATTTCTAGCAACATTAACCATTTTTAATCACTTCTAAGACGGCATTAGCAGCTTCTTCCCCTTTTACGTGGGATCTCTTCTTTGCTTGACTAATATTAAGTGCAGTTATTATACCGTTACCTATTGGTTTTTTTGATTTTGTAGATAAATCTGATAATGAAATAAATGTGGCATTGCATATAAAATCGAAGTGTGGAGTTTGTCCTTTTATAACGCAACCTAAAGCTATAAATCCGTCAAAACGCTTTAGGTTTTTCGATATAACAACAGGAATTTCAAAAGTTCCCGGGACTTTAATAATGGTAATATTTCTTTTAATACTTTTTAATTTTTTTAAAGAATTACTTATAAGATTTTTTGTGATATCTTTGTAGTAATCTGATGCAACGATTAAAAATTTTTTTTTCATTTTATAATTTCTTGTTTAATAATTTTTATTCCAAAACCGTCTAAACCAATAATTTTTTTTTTCGATCTTGATACTAATATCATATTTTTAATGTTTAAATCTTTAATTATTTGAGCTCCTATGCCGTAATATCTAAGTATATTGTTATTTTTTGTTTCTTCAAAAATTTTTTGCTTAAGAGACTTTTTATCTTCAATTATTACTAATGCAAAATCGTTGTAATTAGATAAATATTTTAAAGATTTTTCTATTTGTTTATTTTTAATATTTAACTTGTTGTTTTTCATTAATTGAGAAAGTACACGCACTCTTATTGATTTATTTTTATTAAATTTTCCTCTTTTAACAACAAAACATTCAGAATTATCTACTAAGTTTTTATAAGTCAAAAAATCATATTTTTCTTTTTTTATTATTATATTTTTAATATTTATACTTTTAATTAATTTTTCATTTTTTAGTCTAAATGAGATTATATCCTCAATACTTGCAATTTTTAATTTATGTTTTTTTGCAAAAATTTTTAAATCTTTTAGCCTAGCCATTCGTCCGTCCTGGTTCATAACCTCACAAATAACAGCGCTTGGATTTAACTTAGATAACTTTGATATATCCACTGAAGCTTCTGTATGACCAGCTCTTTCTAAAACTCCTCCTGCTCTAGCAACAAGGGGAAAAACATGGCCTGGTGAAACTATATTTTTTTTTCTAGATTTTTTACTTATGGCAGTTTTAATTGTTTTTGCTCTATCAAATGCTGATATCCCAGTGGTAATTCCCTTTCGTGCTTCGATTGAAATTGTAAATGCCGTTTGCATTCTGGCTTTGTTTAGTGATGACATGAGCGGTAGATTTAATTCTTCTACTTTTTGTTTAGTAAGAGCTAAGCAAATAAGACCCCTACCATGAGTTGCCATGAAGTTGATATTTTTTGAATTACATTTTGAACCCGGAATTATTAAATCCCCCTCGTTTTCTCTATCTTTGTCATCAACCAAAATAAACATTTTGCCTCTTTTGGCGTCTTTTATAATTTCATTTATAGGTGATAAGTGATTTTTAGTCATTTAATTATTGATCTCATGAATATATTTGCCAAAAATATCAAATTCAATATTGACTAAATCATTAGCTTTTAAACTTTTAAGATTTGTCAATTTTAAAGTATGAGGAATTATATTAATTTCAAAAAATTTGTTTTTTTTTTTGGATACAGTTAAAGAAACTCCATTAATATGAATAGAAGCTTTTTCGACTATATATTTATTAAATTGTTTGGGTATTTTAATTTGAATTATCCAGGTTTTGTCTGCAATTTTTATATTTAGAATTTTTCCAACTGTATCGACATGACCCTGCGTATAATGACCAGAAACAATATCTCCATATTTTAAGGATTTCTCCATATTTACAATTTTACCAATTTTGATTTGAGAAAAGTTTGATCTTTTTATCGTTTCATCGGATAGATAGAAGGTTAACATTTTGTTTTTTTTAGATGTAAGGGTTAGGCACACTCCATCGCAAGAAATTGATTCTCCCAAAGAATTTTTTCTTAATTTTAAATTTGAGTAAATTGAAAGCATCATACTCTTTTTCCCTTTTTTAATATTTTTTATTGTACCTGTACTTTTAATAATTCCGTTAAACATTAATTTAATCTTTCTAAGTAGACACTATCACTGTTTAAATAAACTTTAAGTTTGTTTTTTAGTTTTATCTTTTTAATTAATTTATTGCTAGAGTTATTAAAACCATTTTTATTCAAATTGGTATCGGTTTTAAAAATATAAATATTATTTAATAATTTATTATTTATAAGAAAATTTACTAAAGTTAACCCAGATTCAACGAAAACTCTTGAAAAATTTAATTTGGTAAATGACCTAAATATCTTAATATAATCCTCTCTAGTGTTCATTTTATCAACTAATATAACCTTTACATCTTTTTTTTTTAGCCAATAAATTTTTTTTTCATCATTATTTGTTGTGTATATATAAATTTTTCTTTCTATTTTTTTTTTAAAAATATCTAAGTTTTTTTTAATTTTTAGATACCTATCTAAAATAATTAAATTTGGTGACTTATTTTCCAATCCGTCAATTCTGCAATTAAGCAGTGAGTTATCCTTATTAATGCTTTTTGAGGTTGATAACAAAGCATTATATTGAGTTCTTAATAAATGTGACAACTTCCGTGATTGCTCATTTGTAATCCATTTTTTTTTTTTATTAATTGTAAAATAGTCCTTTGATAAAGCTAATTTAACATCAATTATTGGTAGCTTATTTTTTTTTAGTCTGTGATAACTTTCATAAAACTTGAGAGCTTTTTTTTTTAGAAAAAATTTAATAATTGATACATCTTTTTTACCAAGGACTTTTTTAGACTTATTTTTACTTCTTTCATCTACATCATCAATTGAATAAAAAACTCTTTTTACTTTTTTACTTTTTATAATATTTGTACATGGTGGTGTTTTGCCGTAGTGTGAACATGGTTCAAGAGTTATGTAGACATTCGAATTTTTAAAATTAATATTTTTATTTAAAGCGTTAAACTCTGCATGTGGTCTACCATTTATTGATGTATATCCACTTGAAATTATACTGCCGTTTTTTTCAACCACACATCCCACAGAGGGATTTTCTTTTGTAGAGCCCAAATTTATCTTTGCTAACTCAAATGCCAAAGTTAAATTTTCAATATGTTTTGCTTGAATTTTACTTCTTTTTTGACTTGCCATGTAACTCATCAATATATTCACCAAATTCTCCTACCTCCTTAAAATTTGTATATACTGAGGCAAACCTTATATAGGCAATTTTATCAAGTTCCTTAAGCTCATCCATTACTCTTCTGCCAATAATACTAGATTGAATTTCTGATTGTCCCATTTCTTCCAGTTCTCTTGAAATTTTTGAAACTATTCTTTCAATAGTATCAGCATCGAACGGTCTTTTTTTTAGAGCTGTAAATAAAGATTTTGAAAGTTTTTCCCTATCAAATGGTGATCTTCTCCCATTTTTTTTTATCACGGAAAGTTCCCTGAATTGAACTCTCTCAAAAGTAGTAAATCTCTGAGCTTTACTACATGGGCACAATCTTCTTCTTCTTATTGCGGTTCCATCTTCAGTTGGTCTTGAGTCAACTACAGAGGTATCTTTTTCTCTACAAAAAGGACAAATCATAGAATATTTTATTACCCGCTATATATTGGAAAATCAGAACAGAGTTCAACAACCTCTTTCTGTACTTCTTTTTCAATTTTTGTATTATTTTTTGGGTTTTCTGAAAGTCCTTTAATGACTTTTGTAATAAGTTTTCCAACTAATTTAAATTCTTCAGCTTGAAAACCTCTTGTTGTAGCAGCAGGTGTTCCTAATCTAATACCTGAAGTAATCATTGGACTCTGCGTGTCAAAAGGAATACCATTTTTGTTACAAGTTATATTTGCTCTACCTAAACTTTCTTCAGCATCTTTACCTGTAACCCCATATGGTCTTAAATCAACTAACATTAAATGTGTATCAGTTCCTCCTGAAAATATTTTGAAGTTATTTTCAATAAGTGTTTCGCTTAAAACCTTCGCATTTGAAATAACATTTGAAGTATATTTTTTGAATTCTTCACTTAAAGCTTCTTTGAAACAAACAGCTTTAGCTGCCACAACATGCATAAGTGGACCGCCTTGAAGACCAGGAAAAACAGCACTATTAAATTTCTTATAAAGAGTTTCATCATTAGTTAAAATTATTCCTCCTCTTGGGCCTCTTAGAACCTTATGTGTTGTAGAAGTTACTACATCAGCATATTCTAAAGGATTGGGGTAAGCACCACCAGCCACTAACCCGGAAAAGTGAGCCATATCAACTAACAGGTAAGCATTAACTTTTTTACAAATATCCTTGAATTTTTTAAAATTTATAATTCGTGAATAAGCACTTCCTCCAGCAATTATTAATTTTGGTTTATGTTCTAAAGCTAACTTTTCTACATTTTCATAATCAATTAAACCTGTGTCTTCTTTAACCTCATAGTGTACTGCGTTAAACCATTTACCTGATTGTGCTGGTTTTGCTCCGTGGGTTAAATGCCCACCAGAATTCAAACTCATACCTAATATAGTGTCTCCTGGTTTAATTAAAGCTAAATATACAGCTCCATTAGCTTGTGCGCCTGAGTGCGGCTGTACATTTGCAAATTTACAATTAAAAAGTTTTTTTGCTCTCTCTATCGCTAAATTTTCTGAAATATCAACAAATTCGCAACCTCCATAATATCTTTTGCCAGAATAACCCTCAGCATATTTATTTGTTAAAACTGAACCTTGGGCCTCTAAAACAGCTCTAGAAACAATATTTTCAGATGCAATCAATTCAATATGATTTTTTTGTCTTACAAATTCCTGTGAAATTGAGTCAAAGAGATCCCTATCCGAGTCTTTTAAATCTCTCTCGAAAAAGTTACTAGATATTCTTTTAATTTTAGTTACTGACGACATTTAAATTTTTTTAACTCTCCTTTTGTGTCTTCCACCTTCAAATTTCGTGTTCAAAAAAATTTTTATAATTTTTTTAATATCTTTCCTTTTAGTCAATCTCGATCCTAAACACAATACATTAGCATTATTATGCTGACGAGACAATTGGGTTGATTTAATACTATATCCTACTGCAGCCCTAATTCCTTTTGTTTTATTGGCTGAAATTGCCATACCTGTACCAGAACCACAAACTAATATGCCTATTTCACTTTTTCTTTTAGAAACTCTATTTGAGACCTTTTTGGCATAATCAGGATAATCAACTGATTTATTCAAAAAAGGTCCTAAATCTACAGTAGATATTTTTGATTTAATTAAAAGATCTTTGATAAATTCTTTAGTCTCGTAACCTGCGTGGTCAGATGAAATACAAATTTTATTAAATATTGAATTCAATTAGTTGAATCTGTTTTCTAGCATGCAGGCAACAATATGAATTCTATTTTGCTCACCTCCATTAAAGAAATTATGATATCTTGTATTATTTGTTATCCAAACTTTTCCATCAGCTGGCATATGCTTTGCGACGTCCTCTATAACCATTTTACAACCAGGATTAGTTATTATTGGTATATGTAATCTCGGTTCAGGATCTCTGTGCCAACTTAAAGTAGATCTAGGTTCTTTTAATAATATTCGAACTCTTCCTAACTTAAATTTTTTACTTAAAGTTTTATAAACTTCTTCAAAATAAGTGTTTTTAAATTCTTTTGTTATCTCAGAATATTTGGATTCATCTATAGGCTTATCTCTAACAACCTCTTTTCCAGACTCATCTGGTTTTGTATAATAAATTCCTCTAACATTGTGACCTTGTATCGAGCTTTCATCGCCCGGTATCTGATTCATTGGGATTGCTGCAAAATTTGTTATTCCAAGAGTTTGATACTTTGAATTTTTTAAAATTTTTTCAAGGTCGGATCTTAATTTATTAATATCAAATGTCAGATCTGGAACTTGATAAAAATCTTCGCATGTTACTGAATTAGACATATTTAACTATTAAATTACTTTGCTTATAAGGTATAATATTATATTTGTCGCATAGAAAATATTATAAAAAAATTAAAAAATGAAGATTTTAGGCAAATTTCCATCAACAAGATTGAGAAGAGTTCGCAATTCAGATTGGGTAAGAAGATTAGTATCAGAAAACAACTTGTCTGCTAATGATTTAATTTTACCAATATTTTTAACTGAAGGTAAAAATAAAAAAGAAAAAATTAAGACAATGCCAGGTGTCTTCAGATATTCTTTGGATAAGTTATCAAGCATTTTAGATGAAGCAGAAAAATTTAAAATACCTATGATAGCTCTTTTTCCAAATACTTCTAATCATCAAAGAGACAGTAAAGGTTCTGAAGCGCTAAATGAAGATAATCTTATTTGTAGAGCTATAAAATTAATAAAAAAAAAATATAATAAATTTGGAGTTATGACTGATGTTGCTTTGGATCCATATACATCTCATGGTCATGATGGAATAATATTAAACGGTAAAATCGATAACGATGAAACTTTGAAAATTTTAGAGAAACAAGCTTTATTGCAAGCATCAGTGGGTTCTGATGTTATTGCTCCTTCGGATATGATGGATGGAAGAATAGGAATAATTAGAAAGTCTCTAGATAAGAAAAAATTAAAAGATACTCAAATACTATCATATGCCGTTAAATACGCTTCAAATTTTTATGGGCCATTCAGAGACGCAATAGGATCGAAACAAAAATTAAAAGGAGATAAAAAAACTTACCAAATGGACATGAGAAATTATACTGAGTCTTTAAGAGAAGTTGGTTTAGATATTAGAGAGGGAGCTGACTTTGTGATGGTAAAACCTGGAATGCCTTATCTCGACATTATTAGTCAAATAAAACAAAATTTCAAAATACCAGTATTTTCATATCAAGTTTCAGGGGAGTATTCTATGATTGTTAATTCTATTAAAAATAAAAGTCTAAATGAAAATGTTATCTATGAAAGTTTAATTTCACTTAAAAGAGCAGGCTCAAATGCTATAGTAACTTATTTTGCATTAGATATTGTAAAAAAAATTAACAAATATTAGGAAAAACAATTTTCAAAAAATATCCTAGATTTAGGCAAAAATAAATTATTAGGTAAAAAAAATTTATTTAACATTAAATTTCGAGTGAAAGATAAAGCATGGTTTACTATTTCATTTGAAAAATTTTCTGGAATTCTGCCATTAATTATAAACTTTGGAACTTTATATGAAATATTATCTATATTTATAGACAAGATTTCTTTAGAAGAACTTGTTTTATCAGTCATAAATCCAAAGCCCAATTCTTTGATAAGATTTACCTCCCAAAAAGAGTAAATTAAAGGCCAACTTTTATCATCTAAATTTCTTATGAGATTCTCTAGAGATAAATAAATATTATTGTGAGGTTCCTCATCTGGTAATAATGAATTAAGTAAATCAGCAATAGATAAAATTAAATAAGATCTTTTTTTATCATTAAAATATCTTGGACTAATAGCTTCTATAATTTCAGTTTTTAAATAACCTAATTTATTACGATTTTTTGAACTATGTATAAAAAATATTTTATTTCCTACTTGTAAATAATTTTTAATTTTTCTGGAGGTGCCTCCATAAACTATTCCTGATATTTTACCGTGTGTTTTAGTAAAAGCACTAATTATAATAGCATTTTCACGAAATTTTTTTTTACTTAATAAATAGCCTTCATCTTCCCAATTCATATTTTTAAGTCTTCAATTAATTTTTTTGCTGCATTTTGTTGCGCTTCTTTTTTAGATGACCCAGTAGCAGTAATCAATTTTGAATTAGGTGTTTTAGCTGTGACTTTAAAAATTGGTTTGTGATGAGGTCCTGATGTTTTTAATAAAGTATAAGTTGGGAGTTTTTTAAAATTTTTAAGACTATATTCTTGTAATTTTGTTTTTGAATCTATAATTGTTAAATCCGACTGCTTGAGAGAAGAATCCCAATAATTCAAAATAAATTTTTCTGCATTTTTTAAATTACCATCTACAAAAATTGCTCCGATAAGCGCTTCAAGACAATCCCCAGAAATTTTTTCGTTTTTTTGCTCATTTTTTTTATAATTCGAACCTAATAACATATATTTTTTTAAATTAAGTGTATCAGCAATCTCAGCACATTTTTTTTTATTAACAAGATTTGCATATTTTTTGTCAATTACCCCCTCTTTCTCATTAGGGTATTTAATTAATAAATTTTTTGAAATCACTAGTCCTAAAACTCTATCTCCTAAAAATTCAAGTTTTTCGTTGTTTACGTTTTCGTCATAACTTTTATGAGTCAAACATCGTTTCAATAAATTTTTGGAATTAAACTTGTATTTTATAGTTTCTTCTAAATCTTTAAATTTCAACATCATAATTTTTTAAATGTTCTTTTAAATCTAAATGAGTCTCTCCAATTCCAAAATTTTAAAACACTGTTTTTTAATGTATCATTAGAAAAAAAAATTAATTCTGCTTTTCCGACTAAATTTAACTTATTTACATAGCCTACTTCGGATAAAAATCTGCTATCTTTTGAACAATCTCTATTATCCCCAAGTAAAAAATAATTATTATCTGGTACTGTATACACATCTGTATTCTGAAGTGTTCCGGCACTGTTATAGACGGCTTTATATTTTACTCCATTTGGTAATATTTCCTCATAAATTTTTACGGGAAAATTAATTTTGCCACATCTAATACTCATATTATCTTCTATTTTATTTTTTGTTATTTTTTTTTTATTTAAATAAATATCTCCATTTATAAATTGTAGTGTGTCACCCGGCATGCCTATCAATCTTTTAATGTAATCTGTTCTATTATCTGAGGGTGTTTTAAATACAACAAGATCTCCCCTTTGTGGTTCTTTAAAAAATATCCTTTTTCTATATATGGGTGGACTAAATGGAAAAGAGTGTTTGCTATAACCATAAGCGAATTTAGAAACAAACAATCTATCGCCAACAAGCAAAGTTGGTTCCATTGATGAAGATGGAATATAAAAAGGCTGATATAATAAAGATCTTAAAAGTACGGCAATAATAAGAGCATAAATTAGAGTTTTGATATTATCTAGTACAACATTTTTTATATTTTTTTTCATATTGAAATTGTAACAAAAGCAACTGCATAATCTTTTTCGTCAGCAATTGACAAAGAGATTTTGTATATTTTTTTTCGAAGTTTTCTCTCGACAATTTTTTTTGTTTTATTAATTAACTTTATATATGGTTTACCAGATTTTTCATTTAAAACGACGATTTCATTGAAATTAATACCTTTTGATATACCTGTGCCTAAAGCTTTTGAGAATGCCTCTTTAGCAGCAAATCTTTTTGCAAAACAATTCGAATTTTTTTTTGTTCTTTTGCACTTGGAGATTTCTTCATTATTGAATACTCTTGATAAAAATAGTTTTTTTTTGAGAGATTTTTTTAATCTATTTACTCGTATTATGTCAGTACCTACACCAAATAGTCTCATTTATGCAAAATCCTTTTAAATTTTTTAATAGTTTTGCCCAAACCTTCAAAGATTGATTCTCCAATTAGAAAATGTCCAATATTAAATTCTTTAATGCCCTTTACTTTTTTTAATATTTTAGCAGATTTAAATGTAAGACCGTGGCCTGCGTGTACTTCTAAACCTAATTTGTTACCCAGATCAACAGCTTTTTTAATCTTGTTAAGTTCGTACTTGAAATTTTTATTGTCATTAACAAGATTACAAAATCTTCCAGTATGTATTTCTACACAATCAGCATTTAATTCTTGAGATTTTTTAATATCTTGAGTGCTAGGTTCAATAAACAAACTAACTCTAAATCTATTTTTTTTTAATTTTTTAATCAATTTATTTAAAAACTTCTTCCTATGACTTAAGTTTAGACCTCCTTCAGTGGTTAATTCTTGTCTTTTTTCTGGAACGATACAAATAAAATCTGGGTTACTTTTCAAAGCTATATACAACATTTCCTTAGTAGCAGCTATTTCAAGATTAAGTGGGATTTTTAATTTTGATTTTATTTCTTTGAGATCCAGTTCTCTTATATGGCGTCTATCTTCTCTTAAATGTATTGTAACAGATTCAGCTCCACTCTTCTGAGCCAATAAGGCTGCTCTAAGAGGGCTAGGATAAGCCTCACCTCTTGCGTTTCTAACGGTTGCAACGTGGTCTATATTTACTCCAAGTCTGATTTTACTCATTAAAGATTTCTGCTTCCAGGTTTAACTGCTTTAATAGCAGATAGGCTACTTGGTAAATTTTCCTCAGTGTATGTTGGAATATTTAACTCAACCTGTGAAACAATTTTTCCTTTTATAGAGGATTTTCCATTAGACCTGTTAATCAAGCATGCGTATCCAGCAATATTTGCTTTGTTATCTAATACTAGTTTTGAACATTCTAAACTTGATTTTCCAGTGGTAATGACATCTTCTACAATTAAAATTTTTTGATCTTTTTTTATTAAAAAATCTCTTCTAAGTTTAAATTCTCCATTTACTCTTTCGGAAAAAATAGTTTCTTTATTTAATAATCTACCAATCTCATAGCCAAGCAAAATGCCTCCCATAGCAGGAGATAATATAATATCGAAATCTTTAAATTCGTTGTTAATTTTTTCTGAAAGAGACTCACAAATCTTTTTTGCTTTGTCTGGTTTGCTCATTAATTGAGCACATTGAATGTATTGTGGACTGTGTAATCCTGAAGATAATATGAAATGTCCCTCTATAAGGGCATTAGCTTCTTTTAAAATTTTTAAAGATTCTTTGTAAGAAAGCATTTTTTTTATTTTTATGTCTAACTATTTTAAATTTATAATGTTTTTGCTTAATTTGACTTATCAAGTTTGTAAAATTTTTCAAATCTTTAATCTGAATATCGAAAGAAAATTGTAAATAATCTTCTTTTCTTTTTAAAAGTTCAATATTCACAATATTGCTTTTGTTAAGGCCAATTAAGGTACTTATTTCACCTAAAACACCGGGATTATGGGGCAAGTCAATTATTAAAGATGTATTATAAACCTTTTCTTCGACTTGCTGCTTATTGCTCCTACCTTGCCAGTACCTTCTTATTGAAGCACGTGCCTTTCCAGTTTTTGAAGATGACAACCAATGCAGAGAAGGTGAAACATTCGAAGATGTAAGAATTTTAACCATATCACCATTTTTAAGGATCGTCTGGACTGGCATTTCTTTACCATTAATCTCACACCCTATAGCTGTATCTCCAACTTTAGTGTGAACAGCATAAGCAAAATCTATTGGAGTGCCATTTTTAGGTAA
Organism: uncultured Pelagibacteraceae bacterium; assembly: GCA_902552185.1. GTDB lineage: Bacteria > Pseudomonadota > Alphaproteobacteria > Pelagibacterales > Pelagibacteraceae > Pelagilacustribacter. Next base: position 14,435 of record CACDFZ010000004.1, read on the forward strand.
TTTAATTACTGCTCCTTTGGGTGTAAAACAAAAAACGTTATCTTGAAACATTTGTAATTTTGTAAATTCATAATAATGCTCAGGACTATTTCCTGTTTCAATAATTTCAACTAAATCTCTTAGCCAATCATATTCTTTCCAAGAGAGTTCAGAAAATTTTTCTGAAGATTTATATTTCCAATGAGATGCGATACCTCTTTCAGCGAATTCGTGCATTTCATAAGTTCTTATTTGTACTTCAATTCTTTGTTTATACGGACCTATTAAAGCTGTGTGAATAGATTTATATTTATTGATTTTAGGTGTAGAAATATAATCTTTAAATTTCCCTGGAATTGCAGAATATTTGGAATGAAGAATACCAAGAGTTTTATAACAATCTTCCACAGAATTTAATAAAATTCTAAATCCAACAATGTCAGTTAACTGTTCTAAAGAGATTTTTTTGTTTTGCATTTTACGCCATATTGAAAAAGGAGTTTTTTCTCTTCCTGCTATTCTTGCAGTAACTCCATTATCTTTAAGGAGATTTATTAAGTCTGCTGAAATTAATTTAAAATTATCATCTCTATTGTTTTTAATAAATTTAAGTCTTTCTTGTATCAAATCCCTTGCTTTCTTGTTTAAAATTTCAAAAGATAAATCTTCCAACTCATCTCGTATCCTATTCATTCCCATTCTATCTGCTAAAGGTGCGTAAATTTCCATAGTCTCCTTAGCTTTTCGGACCATTTTTTCTTTACCTTTCACAAATTTGATAGTTCTCATATTGTGTAGTCTGTCAGCTAATTTTACTAATAAAACACGGATATCTTTAGAAGTTGCTAAGATTAACTTTCTAAAATTTTCAGCTTTGGAGTCACTTGAAGCTTTATCTTCAAGAGCAGAAATTTTAGTAACCCCATCAACAAGATTTGCAACCTCTTCGCCAAATTCTTTTTTAACTGTTTCATAAGTCACCTTGGTATCTTCGATTGTGTCATGTAGCAATCCAGTAGTAATAGTTGCGCTATCAAGTTTCAAATCTGTGAGAATTTTTGCTACAGCCACTGGATGAATAATGTATGGAACGCCTTCATCTCTTTTTTGGTTTTTATGAGCGTCAATTGCGAATTTAAATGCCTTATTTAGTGAATCATGGTCTAAAAATTTATTATAAGACTTAATTTCTTTTATTAATTCATTGTTATTAATCATTAATTCAATATATCACTTTTAATAAGTCTTGTAATCTCATTATGGGAATTTTTATCTAATTCTTGAAAAAAACTATCTATATTTTTATTAAATATTGGATGAAACCAATTAGGTTCAATCTCTTTTAAAGGGTAAATTACAAAATTTCTCAAATGTAGCCTTGGGTGCGGTGTTTCTAGTTCATCGTTTTTTATAATTTTACCGTTAAAATCGATTATATCTATATCACATGTTCTTGGCTCATTTTTTTTTATCCGGGTTCTTCCGAGTTTTTTTTCAATTTTTTTTATTTCATTGAGTAACTCAATTGCTTTAAGGTTGCTTTTAAATTTGACACATAGATTTATAAATTTTGGATCTGAATTATTTGGGTATGATGGAGTTTCATAAAAACTCGATATTTTTATTAATTTAATATTTAATTTCTTTAAGTAGTTTATTGCTTTTAGTATATTACTTTCTCTACCCCCTTTATCTAACGGAAGATTTGACCCTATATTTAGATAAATCATTTGTTTTTTCTACTAAAAATTTTAGCTTTTTCTCTCTGCCAATCTCTTTTTTTCTTAACTAATCTTTTATCATATAATTTTTTTCCTTTACCTACAGCTACTTGTATTTTTGCTTTTCCTTTATAAAAATACATTTTTGTTGGTACAATAGTCATTCCTTCCTGATTAATTCTGCCAATTAAAGCATTTATTTGTTTTTTTGAGAGAAGTAGTTTTCTCTCTCTTTTTGGATCATGATTATTGTATGAGGATTGCTTATACAATGGAATATGTGAATTAATTAAAAATATTTCGCCAGCTATGTCTACTGCATAAGAGTCAGCTATACTTCCTTTGCCAATTCGCAATGATTTAACCTCAGATCCTTTTAACACGATCCCAGCCTCATATAGTTCTTTAAAATAGTAATTAAAACTTGCTTTGCGGTTTAAGCAAATGATTTTTTGAGAAACATTTTTTGATTTCATTAGAGTAGTTTTGCAAATTTAAGTGCTTTTTCTACTTCTTTTTTTGTTTTTTCAGTTACTTGTACTAATGGCAGTCTTACTTCTGCCGGAGAAAGTTTTAAAAGAGATGCAGCGTATTTTACTGGTGAAGGATTGCTTTCAATGAAGAGTGCTTTGTGTAATGGTGATAAAAGATTATTAATAGATTGTGCAGTTTCATTGTCTTTCGACAAAGAAGCTTTGTGAAAATCGGCGCAAAGCTTTGTTGCAACGTTTGCGGTAACACTAATACAACCAACGCCTCCCCTTTTATTGAATTCGAGTGCATTATCATCCTCCCCAGTCAATTGGATAAACTCTTTTCCCATTTTGTTAAGCTGCATAGATACCCTGTTTAAATCACCTGTAGCATCTTTTACACCTTTTATATTTTTTAACTCATATAATCTTGCCATTGTATCTACAGTCATATCAATAACAGATCTAGAAGGTATATTGTAAATGATGATTGGAATACCTACGCTGTCATTAATTGATTTATAATGTTGGTATAATCCCTCCTGAGTTGGTTTATTATAATATGGCGTTACAATTAGTAGACCGTCTGCACCTGCATTTTCTGCGTGTTTCGAAAGTTCTATCGCTTCTGAAGTAGAATTAGAGCCAGTACCAGCTATAACTGGAATTTTACCTTTACATTCTTTAATTGCTATCTCAATTACTTTTTTATGTTCAATATGAGATAAAGTCGGAGACTCGCCAGTTGTGCCGGCTGGTACAACGCCATTAGTGCCATTTTTAAGATGGTGGTGTAATATTTCACTATAATTAGCCTCATCTAATTTATTATTTTTAAACGGTGTTATTAACGCTACGATTGAACCTTTGAACATAAATCAATATAAGATTAATTATTATCTATTTTTATGCTTATTCGATTAATTAGTCTAGCTATTTTATTGCTTTTAATTGATACAAATCACATCAGTTTAGCTAATGAAAATTTCATATTGCCTAAAGACAAACCTTCAGTTTTTAAGAAAATTGAAAAGCCTAGAGCACCAAGTAAAGACGTATTACCACAATCAAAACCAATTATTAAAACTGAAACTACTCAAAAAAAGGAGGAGTTAAAAGAGAAAGTCAAAATAAAAGTAAAGACAGAAGAAAAAATAGTAAAAAAAGTTGAAAAAAAAATTACTACTGATGCTTATATATTGCCTCAAAAAAAGCCAAAAACAATTAGAAAAACAACTGCTTCAGTTAAAAAATCAAAGTTTTTAAGTCAAAAAGATTTTGAAAAGGCAAAAATAGCATTTAGTCAAATAAAATCAGGAAAGGTGATTACTGGATACAAAACTTCTGAAAAAATAAAAGATAAAGACTTTAAATTGTTTGTTCAGTGGCTTTATTTAATGAAGAGTTCAAACAATGCAACATTTTCAACATATGAAACCTTTATAAGAAATAATTCAGATTTTCCAAGAATAGGAAGATTACAATATTTAGCTGAACAAAAAATTTACCTTAAAAATTCCTCTCCTAAAAATATAATAAGATGGTTCAATGAATTTCCACCTGTAAGCGGTACAGGAAAATTAAAATTAGGTGAGGCATATTTTGATCTTAAAAATATAAACAATTCTAAAGAATTGATTAAGGAAGGTTGGATAAATGCAGATTTAAGTAAGAGCCAGTTAAGATTTTATCGAAAAAAATTCAAATCAATATTAGATAGTGAAGATCATATAAAAAGAGCAGATTACTTAGCTTGGAACAAAAAATATTGGGACCTTAAGAGAATGCTTGTTTATTTGCCTTCAGATTTCAAAGCCTTGTATAACGCTAGACAAATATTAATGAGCAACTCTTACGGAGTTGATAATGCTATTGCAAAAGTACCTGATAGATTTAAAAAAGATATTGGACTTGAATACGATAGATTGAAATGGAGAAACAGAAGAGGAAGATTAGAATCTGCTCTTCAAATACTTTATGATAATTCAAATAGGTCTGAGGAAGAACTTGTAAGAGCTGACCTATGGTGGAAACAAAGAGAAAGTATTGTAAGAAGTTTAATTTATAAAAAAAGGTATAAAACTGCTTATAAAGTAGCAAGCGAACACTCTCTTTCTTCTGGGCCAGAATTTGCAGAAGCTGAATGGTTAGCGGGTTGGATTGCTCATTCATTCTTAAAATCACAAGAATACGCTATAAATCATTTTTTAAATTTTTATGATAATGTAAGTTATCCTATCAGTGTGGCAAGAGGTGCTTACTGGTTAGGAAAGTCATACCAAGAAACCGGTAATACCAAAAAAGCTGAAGAATATTTTAAAGCTGGTTCAAAATTTTTAACAACATATTATGGGCAGCTTAGTTTCAAAGAAATTAATTATGGAGGAGAGTTTACTTTAAAAGAAGATGCTTCATATTCCAAAGAATATGAGAAAGAATTCTCAAAAAATAGACTTGTTAGAATTGTAAAAATTCTTAAAGAACTTGATCACACAAAATATTCGAAAGATGTTCTTAAACATTTAGCAAGTTTAAATATTGAGGAAGGTAGCGAGGTATTAGCAGCAAAATTATCTACTGAGATAGAGAGATATGATTTTGCTATTCAAATTTCTAAAAAAGCTTCGTACGAAAAAAGATTTTTTTTAAAGTATAATTATCCGATTATTTCAACACCAAGAGAAATTAACAATAAACCTATGCCCCCAAGTGAAATGATACACGCTATTATAAGACAGGAAAGTGAGTTTGATAGTAAAGCAAATAGTTATGCTGGAGCTAGAGGCATGATGCAATTAATGAAATACACTGCAAAAATTGTAGCGAAACAAGCAAAGTTGCCTTATAGTATTAGTGGTTTAACAGATGATCCTATTTATAATATTAAATTAGGGTCTTATTATTTTGACGGATTATTAACTGATTATAATGGAGTTTATCCTTTTGCTATAGCAGCCTACAACGCGGGTCCTAATAGAGTAAAAACTTGGAGAAGAGTAAATGGTGATCCAACTAAAAATCAATTAAGCTATATAGACTGGATTGAATTAATAAGGTTTAAAGAAACTAGGAATTATGTTCAAAGAGTTCTTGAAAACGTTAATGTTTACAAATTCATGATTAGTCAAGAACCAGTTAAAATTGAGGAATTTTTTAAATAACTGGCGGAAGAGGAGAGATTCGAACTCTCGGTACGATGTTACTCGTACGGTTAGTTAGCAACCAACTGGTTTCAACCGCTCACCCACTCTTCCGTATTTCCAGTGTTATTTAGTACTAATTATTAAATTATTACCATATAAATCAATCAAAAAAATGGTGAAATGAAAAAAAAATTATTTGAAGGATCTTTATTTACTGTAGGTGCTTCTCTTTGGTGGGGTATCATTGGTGTAATTTATTTCAAATTTGTATCTTTTGCATCACCTATTGAATTGACAATACATCGTACTATTTGGACAACAGTGCTTTTGGTGTTTACAACCTTTTATTTTGGAAAGTGGTCAGAATTTAAAAAAGTATCTAAATCTCTGAGTACTCTAGGTTTATTATTTCTTACTGGAGTTTTAGTTTCTATTAATTGGTTTACATGGCTTTATTCTATCTCAGTAAACAATATGCTAGATGCATCGCTCGGATATTATATTTTTCCCATATTAAGTGTTTTTTTGGGAAGAATATTTTTAAAAGAAAAAATTAATAGAAATAAATCAATCGCCATATTTCTTGTCTTTTTATCTATAATTTATCTACTAATTGAATTTAAGAATATTCCATGGATTGGTTTAACAGTCGCAATCACATTTAGTTTTTATACTTTAATAAGAAAAAAAATAAATATTTCATCAGATATAGGATTATTTTTTGAAACTTTGTTGATATCCCCAATAGCATTAATTTTATTCAGCTCTCTTGTTTTCAACAATGCAAATGTCTTTGGATTTGATAATCCTACATTATCTTTTTATTTGTTTTTTGCAGGATTTATGACACTCGTTCCTCTCTTTATGTACATAAAAGGATTTGAATTAATAGGAATAGGACCTGCGAGCATGATATTTTTTTTGACACCAACAGCTCAATTTTTTTTAAGTATATTTTACCTGGGTCAACCACTTGAAATAGAAAAATTAATAAGTTTTTTATTTATATGGATAGCAGTAATAATTTACCTTAACGAATTGCGTAGAGAGTGAGATAAAATTATTATAAGAGGAACAAATAGAGATGTAAGAAAAGATATAAAAAGTAAATTTGTTCTAATAAAAATTGAAAAATTGTCGATAGATATCAAATTTCCCACTAAAATACTTGTCTCAAAATTTTGACTTGGAAAAAACAACAAGCCAAAAATCAAACCAAGAATTATTGAATAAGCTGCAAGTTTAGAATTAATATTTTTGTTAAAAAAACCATAAAAAATTGTAACAACAGCAGCACAGCAAAGAAGATCAGCTAGTAAAAATAAGTATAATATACTATATCCTCTTGATGCAAAAATAAAAACTATAGTACATATAAATAAAATAATTAAATTTGTTTTTTCCTTAATTTTTTTTCCTTTAATGATTTTGTTTATTTGACTACCATTCACGATTAGCAAACTTGAAATAGCATTTATTAATGTGTCAATTGTACTTAATGTTAATGACAATGCTAAAATTAATACCGACACAACTATAAAAGATTTTTTTTCATCTAAAATTAAGTTAAAGAAAGCAAGGTCTGGAGTAACTTTTGAGTTTAATGAAAAAGATATTAAACCTGAATATCCCATCCAAAAAACTATTATAAAAATTATAATAGATGAATTAATTAAACTTTTTTTCAAAACTGAATTATTTTTTGCTGAAAAAACTCTTTGCCAATTTCCTTGATGAAATAGATTGGTACAAGCTACCGCTATGAAAAAAGTTAAACCTGCTGTGTAGTTGGGTAAATAATCTTTGCTAATCAATTGTGGTGAATTTATTCTTATTGTTTCATAGCTAGTTAGATTTAAGTTATTAAAAACTAAAATTAATGAAAATAAAATAATGCACATTATAAAAATAAACTGGTATTTGTCAGTAATTATTGAAAGTTTAAAACCCCCTCTTAATATATAAAGTAAACAAATGATTAAGGTTAAACCTGCGGTAATCCATAATGGAATTTTTGAAATATAATTTAATAAAAATGCTATAGCCGTCACCTCAGCAATTAAAAAAATTATCAAATAAAATAGTATTAAGAATAAGCTTAATTTTAATATAGTTTGACCAAATCTTTTTTGTATAAATTCAGTTAGTGTTAAACCGTTTGGAAATTCTCTTCGGATTTTAGGGCCAAAATTGTAAAGAAATAACATTGGCGCGGCCGTACCTAATGCATAACCGATTACAGCACCTATCCCTCCCCAAGTTGCTGCAGAAGGAGGACCAAATAAAATCCAAGCTCCCAATGCTGATGCTGTTAGGCTCGAAGTTAATGAAAATGTATTTTCATCCCTATCACCAACAATATAATTTTTATTATTAAATATTTTTTTATTATTTAAGTAACCCAGCCATATAAAGAATAGGCCAATTAATATTGTGATAGCTATTGTTATTTGTTGCGATAAAAGTATTTTATCCATAGCTCCCTTACTGAATTACCGGTCAGGTTCTTCGGGTATAATCTCAGTCTTTCTGACACCCCGTATTTTTTTATACTACTATTTTAGGCAAAGAGTCAAATGAAGCAGTATCTATTTTAGATGAATGTTCTCTTCTCATTTTCCAACCTTTACTTAGTCCTGCTTGAGCTATACTGATTGCGTATCGTCCGTATTTTGTATTAGTATAATCTATAGCTTTCATTAATTTCTTAGATTTGTTTTCAAGAAGTGGAGTTAAAAGATTCTGATCATTTTGATTTGCATCTTTCAATCCTGATAAGATTATTCCAGCTTTTTGATAAGCATAACCGTATTTGTATATATCGGTTAGTGCTTTAACAGCATTTTTTATTAATTCTATGCTATTACTAGTAGGAATTGCTAAATCTATTGTTTTTGAATTAGAGTAGTATCTTCTATTTTTATCAAATGGACTTGTTCTGATAAATACTGTTATTGTTTTTGCTATTTGATCATCAGCTCTAATTTTTTCTGCTGCATTCAAGCAATGTGTAATAACTGATTCCTCTAATTCATTTAAATCTTTTACTTTTCTACCAAATGATCTTGAGACACAACAATTTTTCCTTTTCTCTTGATCTATTTGTAAGTCAATACAAGGTATTCCTCTTAGTTCCATCGCTGTTTTCGCACCTAAAACGTTTGTTCCTTTTTTTACCCACGTGTTTGAAACATTTTTTAAATCATAAGCGTTGCTTATATTGTTCTTATGGTAAAACTTAGATAGCTGTTTACCTACCCCCCACACATCTTCAATTGGAAATTTTTTTAACTTTTCATCAATATTTGTATTTAAATAAATTACACCTGCTTTTTCTTTTTTCGCTATATGATTAGCCACTTTACTTAATGTTTTTGTGCTGGCTATACCTACGCTTGTTGGTATACCTGTCCACTTAAGAACTCTTGATCTTATCTCTCTTCCATAATCCTCAACTCCTTTTTCATCTATAAAAGATAAATCAATGAAAGCTTCATCGATTGAATAAATTTCTACTTTTGGTGAAAAAGTTTTTAATACTTTCATAACCCTTCTCGATATATCTCCATATAGTGCGTAGTTTGAAGAATATACTTCAACTTTATTTCTTTTTACTAAGTCTTTTACTTTGAAGTAGGGCTCCCCCATTTTAATACCTAAATCTTTTGCTTCTCTTGATCTAGATATTACACATCCATCATTGTTTGATAAAACAACTACAGCTTTTTTTTGTATCTTAGGATTAAAAAGTCTCTCACAGGATACGTAAAATGAATTACAATCTACTAAGGCTATTTTATTTTTCTTAGTTGTGTACTTGATGGATGACATAAGTTACCACTCCCCAAATAATTACTTCTTGATCGTTTGCTAAATGAATTCTGTCTGATTTTTTTTTAGATCCAGATGTTAAAAATGTTTCCCCTTTTTCTTTCAGGATTGTTTTCACCACTAATTCATCGTTAACATTGGCTATAACTGTTGAAAGGTTTTTTGGGTTAATACTTCGATCTACTATTAATAAATCACCATCGTAGATTCCTACGCTATTCATAGACTTACCTTGAACTCTAATTATGAATGTTGCTGGTGAATTTTTTATAAGATGATGATTTAAATCTACATCATCCTCTATGTAGTCTGTCGCGGGAGAAGGAAAACCCGCTCCTACTTTGTGTATGTAATAAGGTATTTTCAGCTCCATAAATGTTCTTATTTTGTTCTTTTATAGAAAAAAATTTTACCTTAGTCAACCATTATGTGGGGCAATATGCATTTGGAAAATAAACGACTGAAAAGTTAAAAGAGAATATGAAAAAAATTATAGTGTTTTTTACTTTGCTATTAATGACCGTATCAGCAAATGCGGAGTCTAAACTTAAAACAATTAAAAAAAATGGAGAGTTAAGAGTTGGAACGACTGGAGATTGGGATCCAATGTCTATGAAAGATCCAGCTACTAATAAGTATAAAGGTTTCGATATAGATGTTATGAGGGAGCTCGCAAAAGATATGGGTGTAAAAGTTAAATTTGTGCCTGCAGAGTGGAAAACAATAGTGGCTGGGATTACAGCTGATCGATACGATATTTCAACAAGCGTAACTAAAACTCCAAAAAGAGCTGAGGTAGCTGGTTTTACTACTACGTATTATAAGTACGCAACTGTACCGCTTGTTTTAAAAAAGAATTTAAAAAAGTTTCCTACTTGGGAGTCGCTAAATAACAGTAATGTGAAAATTGCAACAACATTAGGTACTTCTCAAGAAGAAAAAGCAAAGGAATTTTTTCCGAAATCAAAACTACAATCTGTTGAAGCCCCAGCAAGAGATTTTCAAGAGGTTCTTGCGGGCAGAGCTGATGGAAATATTACAAGTTCAACTGAAGCGAATAAATTAGTTATTAAATATCCTCAATTAGCCATAGTTCCTGATGGTGGAAAAAATCCAGCATTTTTAGCGATGATGGTTCCAAAAGGAGATAAAGTTTGGAATGATTATGTAAGTAATTGGATTAAAAAGAAGCAAGCTTCAGGTTATTTTAAGAAATTACTCTCTAAGTACAATTTAAAAAGCTTATAATTTAAGTTTCAATACCCTCCATTAACAAATATAGTTAAATAGTGAAATTTTTAAAATTTATCTCTATTCTATTTTTGCTTCAAGGATGTAGTTCTAACTATGAATGGGGTTGGTATATATTAAGCCCTGATAATATAGAAGGTCTAACAAATCTAAAATTTTTAATTAGCGGTATTACAACAACTATTTATATTTCAGTAGTATCTATAGTTCTAGCTATGATTATAGGTTTGATAGTTGCCCTCCCATCTTTATCTAATAATAAATTTTTAAGTTATTTCAATATATCTTATGTTGAAATCGTTAGAGCAATTCCCTTATTAGTTTTAATTCTTTGGATATATTACGGTCTTCCAATTATGATAGGAGTAAGTTTCTCACCATTTGTATCAGGCATAATAGCATTAACTATTAGCGAAAGTGCATTTCAAGCAGAAATTTTTAGGGCTGGTATAAATTCTATTTCAAAAGGACAACATGAAGTATCTGAGTCACTTGGAATGAATTTCTGGAAAAAAATGAGATTAGTAATTCTGCCGCAAGCAATTAAAGTTGTGCTGCCTGCGATGGGAAATCAATTTGTGTATGTTTTAAAAATGTCCTCTCTAGTATCGATTATAGGAATAGGAGATTTAACAAGAAAGGCAAATGAACTTGTGACAACTACCTACAGACCATTAGAAATATATACTTTTTTAATCCTAGAATACTTAGTATTAATATTAGTAGTCTCCTACTTTGTGAGAAAATTAGAGAATAGACTAAAATACAAATAACTTTTTAAAAGAAACTCTAAATACTCTTTTCAAAAAAAATGGAACAAAAGTTAAAACGACTAATCCCATCATCCAATTTGTTACCAAGATTGTGTAGAAAATATCTTGGTATTCACCATTTCTTATATTAATTACATACCAGAGAGACATAAATGGTATTAACGTAAGTCTAAGTATCGTCATATATAAACTATAAATTGGTCTTTTAAGCGCTTGGAATAAAGCAGAAGTAATAAAAAATACAGGATAAACGGGCCCGATAAGAGCAGCGACTTGTAAGTAAAGCGCCCCTCTTTGAATGACCTCAAGGTCATTTGTAAAAAAAGAAATTATAATTTCAGATGTTAAATAAACAAAAATACCAGCTAACACCATAAACCCGGAACCAAACATTAATGCTTTTCCATAAACTTCTTTTACTCTGAAATGCATTTTTGCTCCGTAATTTTGACCGGCGATTGATAAAACGGCAGTATTTAAACCTATAACAGGTAGTAATAAAACTTGTTCTATTCTAACTGCTGTACCATAACCTGCTGTTGCTAGCTCACCAAATTGACCAACAAAATAGAAAATATTAAATACTCCAAACATTATCATTAACATGGTAAACATTATTGGAACTGATTGTTTAAAAAGTGTACTGATATAATCAAACTTTGGTTTAAAGCATTCTAGATACAAGTATTTTTTTAATTTACAGCAGTAAACTTTGTTGGCTAGATATATTAAGCCTACACACTGGGAAACTAATGTAGCTATTGCTAAACCAGCAATTCCGAATGCTGGTATAAACCCATAACCAAAAATAAATAAAGGATTAAGAAATATATTCAAGAAGAAAGTGAATATTAAAACGTTTCTATAACTTTTCGTATCACCTTGTGCATTCAGAGTTCCATTTAAAGATAACTGAGCTAATACAATTATTGCACCAAAAAATATTATATCTAAGTATTCACGTGTTAAAATTATACTTTCTTCAGTAGAACCCATAATTCTTAAAAGTTCATCGGAAAAATTTAAACCAAACAAAGTTACAAAAATCGAGATAACAATCGCTAGTACTATAGACTGAGCAACATACATAGAAGCTTTTCTATCCTCTTTAGCCCCAATAGAGTTACTTATTAAAGCTGTTGTACCAGCTCCAATACCAACAGCTACAGCTATTGCTATAAAATAAATTGGCCAAGATTTTGCTATTGCTGCTAGTGCTTCTGGAGAAATTCTTCCTGCAAAATAAGTATCAACTAGATTATAAAAAGTTTGAAAAAGAGATCCAGTACTAGCGGGTATAGTTACTTTTCTTAAAAGTTGCCAAATTGAACCTTTTGTTAAATCCATATTTAATATTCCTTTTGAAACTTATGCTTCTTTCCCGCTTTTTTGGCAAGATTAATTTGATTTTGCCTCATTCGAAATCTTGACTTTTGTAAACTTGATAGTGTGTCATAACATCTTTCACAAGAAACGCCCTCTTCATATTTTTTTGATTTCTTATCTTTTGTTGATATAGGTTTTCGACAACCTCCACAAATTGAAAAAGTTCCTTGTTTTAATTTATGTTTTAAAGAAACTCTATTATCAAAAACAAAACATTCGCCTTTCCATAAACTATTTTTTTTTTTAGTTTTGTTGAGATAATTAATTATTCCACCTTTTAACTGAAACACGTTTTTGAAACCCTTTTGTTTTAAAAAAATTGATGCCTTTTCGCATCTAATACCTCCAGTGCAGAACATCGCAACAGGTTTTGTCTTTTCGATTTTATTTAAAAATTTAGGAAAATCTCGAAAATTTTGTATATTTGGATTCATTGCATTCTTAAAAGTGCCAACGTTATATTCAAAGGGTTTTCTTACGTCAATCAAAAGAGTTTCTTTTTTTATAATTAACTTGTTCCAAGAATTTCCAGACAAATACCTATTACGTCTTTTGCTTTCACTCTTAATTTTAAAGCCAAGTGGTACAACTTCTTTTTTTACTTTCACTTTTGCTTTGTGAAATGGTTGAAAACGACTAGTAGAAATATTGCTACTATCAAATTCTGTGAATTTAAATTCTTTTTTAAGTAATTTTAAAATTTTAAAAATATCTTTGCTATTGCCTGCAAGAGAGCCATTAATACCTTCTGAAGAGATTATAATTGATCCTCTAATACTGGTATTTGATATTTCGTTTTCAAGATAAGTTTTGTGTTTTTTTAAGAAATTAATCCTTTTAAACTTGTAAAATCCAGAAATAGTGAACATTATTTTTTAATACAAATAGTTAACCCATCTCCAATAGGAACTATGTTCTTTGTAATCCTTTTATCTTGTTTAACATGAATATTAAAATCCCTTATAATATTTGTAAATTTATCGTTATTTGCATAGTCGGCAACTTCACCGTGCCATAATACATTATCAATAACTATAAGACCCTTTTTATCTATCAAATTCACACAAGATTCATAATAATTTAAGTAATTTTCTTTATCAGCGTCAATAAAAATTAAATCAAATAACTTTTTTGTATCTTTTAATTCTTTCAAACTCTCTATAGCTGGTTTGATAATTTGTTTAATCCTGTTTTCTTTGGCTTTGTCATAAAAGTATTTAGCCTTATTGCTAAATTCGGGATTTTTATCTAAGCTAATTAAAATTCCATCAGCAGGAAGCGCCATAGCCATAGATAAAGCACTAAATCCAGTAAAACTACCAATCTCTAAAATTTTTTTTACATTTGAAACTTTTATTAATGTTTGTAGAAATTGAGCTTGTGATATAGATATTTGTAATCTTTGCTGATCTCCTAGACTTTTGTTGTGCTGAATTATTTCATTCTGAACATTGGACAAAGTTTCTGAATGATCAATAATATATTTTTCAAGATTATCAGTTAAATCTAATTTTTTAGGCATAATTAGCCTTTTAAAAGTTTTTTTAAGATATCGTTTGTTAACTGTGGATTAGCTTTACCACCTGATTGTTTCATAACTTGACCAACAAAAAAGCCAAATAATTTTTCTTTACCGGACTTATATTGCTCAACTTTATCTTTGTTCTTAGTTAATATTTCATTGATAATTTTTTCTAATTCTTTGGGATCACTTTGCTGTTTCATGCCTTTTGACTCGATAATTTTTTTAGGATTATCACCGCTCTCTACCATTAATTCAAAAACTTCTTTTGCTATTCTGCCAGAAATTTCCCCTGACTTTATTGATTGAATCAATTCAGCAAAATTTTTAGCAGAGATAGGTGACTTAGATATATTGAGTCCTTTGTCATTTAACATTGCAAATAAATCTCCCATCATCCATGTTGCGGCAAGTTTTTTATCAGATAATTTTGCAACCTCTTCATAATAATTTGAAATTTCTTTTTCAGAAACTAGCACATTAGCTTCATAAGAATTAAGTCCGTAATCGCTCATGAATCTTTCTTTTTTATTATCAGGTAACTCCGGTAAAGTTTTTTTTAAATCATCTATTAATTTTTGTTCAATTTTAAGAGGCAAAAGATCCGGGTCTGGAAAATATCTGTAATCATGAGCATCCTCTTTTGATCTCATGGATCTTGTCTCATTTTTTTTTGTATCAAAAAGTCTTGTTTCCTGCTCAATCTTTTTCCCTTCATCTAATAATTCAACCTGCCTTTTGGCCTCGTATTCTATTGCCATTTGCATAAATTTTATTGAATTTACATTTTTTATTTCACATCTTGTTCCAAAATTTTTATCTCCTACTTGTCTTACCGATACATTAACATCAGCCCTTAATGAACCCTCTTGCATATTACCGTCACAAGTTCCTAGATATCTCATTATAGTTCTAAGTTTTTTTATATAAGCATTAACTTCTTCTGGAGATCGAAGATCTGGTTTGCTTACAATTTCCATTAGTGCAATTCCTGAACGATTTAAATCGACATAAGTACTTGATGGATCCATATCGTGAATACTTTTACCTGCATCTTGTTCTAGATGAAGTCTCTCAATGCCAATCTCTTTTGAACCGTATGGCATATCTAATAAAACTTTTCCTTCGCCAACTATAGGATTTTTATACTGTGAGATCTGATAGCCTTGAGGAAGGTCTGCATAAAAATAATTTTTTCTATCAAAAACAGAATTATTATTAATTTTAGCATTTAATCCTAAACCAGTCCTAATGGCTTGGTTTATGCACTCTTTATTTATAACTGGAAGCATACCAGGAAAAGCAGAATCTATAAGACTTACTTGGCTATTAGGTTCAGCTCCAAATTTAGTTGCAGAACCAGAGAAAAGTTTTGAGTTTGAAGATACTTGAGCATGAACTTCCAAGCCAATTATTACCTCATAATTGTTTTTCTCCCCTTTTATAAAATAATCAAATTTATCTTTGCTCATAACCACCAATTTTTTATTTCATTTTTAAAATTACAATTTTTTTCAAAAGCATAGGCCACATTCAATATATTTTGCTCATCTAAAGTCTTCCCAATTAACTGCAATCCTAGTGGATAGCCCTTTTTATCTAAGCCTGCGGGTACGGATATTGCAGGTAAACCAGCTAAATTTACTGGTACAGTGAATATATCATTGAGATACATAGAAATAGGGTCATTAGTCTTTTCACCAATTTTAAATGCAGAACTTGGTGTTGAAGGTGTCAAAATAGCATCTACCTTACCAAAATTTTCATCAAAATCTTTTTTAATAAGCTGTCTAACTTTTTGAGCTTTAAGATAATAAGCATCATAGTATCCTGATGACAAAACGTAAGTACCAATTAAGATTCTTCTCTTTACCTCGTCCCCAAATCCTTCGGATCTTGTATTCTCATACATTTCAATTAAATCATTTCCTTTTGATGATCTATAACCATACTTTACACCATCATATCTAGCCAAATTTGACGAAGCTTCAGCTGGTGCAACTATATAATATGTTGGCAATGCATACTTTGTATGAGGGAGTGAGATATCAATTATGTCAGCGCCTAAGTCTTTTAAAATACTTTTTCCCTTGTTCCATAATTCGTCAATTTCTTTTGGCATATTATCAACTCTATATTCCTTGGGTATACCAATTTTGAGACCTTTAATATCTGTTTTCAAATTTTTTGAATAATTTTCTTTTTTCTTTTCAATAGACGTAGAGTCTTTTTTATCAAAACCAGCCATAGCCTCTAACATGATCGAGCAATCTTTAACAGATTTGGTCATAGGACCAGCTTGATCAAGAGATGAGGCAAAGGCAACAATTCCCCAACGTGAACATAATCCATAAGTTGGTTTTAATCCCACAGTTCCAGTGAAGGAAGCAGGCTGTCTTATTGATCCACCTGTATCCGTCCCTATTGTTGCAGGAGTGAGATCAGCTGCAAGTGCAGATGCAGAACCACCGGATGATCCTCCGGGAACAGTATCTTTAGCTATTGGATTTATAACATTTCCAAAATAACTTGTTTCATTAGATGATCCCATAGCATATTCATCACAATTCAATTTACCAAGTAAGATTGCTCCCTCTTTCCATAAATTTTCTGTAACAGTGGACTCATATTGAGGTATAAAATTTTCAAGCATTTTACTACCAGCAGTAGTTTTAAATCCATTAGTACAAAAAAGATCTTTAACAGCTAATGGGACTCCTGGGAGCAAAGAGTTTAAATTTGGTTTTTTATCAAACTCTTTTGATTTTTGAATAGTATGCTCAAAACAGGTAGTTATATATGAATTAAGTTTTTTGCTTTTATTTACTTTATCTATGTAAAGATTAGAAAGTTCCTCAGATTTAATCTCTTTTTTTTTTATTAAATCTATTATTTCTGATAAGTTTTTTTTTATAATCTCTGACATTATTCAATTACCTTTGGAACAACAAAAAATTCATCATTTTTTTTGGGTGAATTTTCAAGAATTTTATCTCTTATTTTTCCATCATTTATTTTGTCTTCTCTTGCTCTGAGCGGTGTGTTTAAAATTGAAGATAATGGCTCTACTTTATCAGTATTTAACTCATTTAATTGCTCTATAAATTTGAATATAGATGTTAAATCTTTAGCTAATGAGTCAGATTTTTTTGAATCTATAGAAATTCTAGCTAACTTACTAATATGTTTAATTTTATCTTTATCTATGGACATCTGTGAATTATGTTATTTATATAGGAAATTAATATCATAAAATATAATAAATAAATGTTGGATATTGAGGAATTTAAGAAAAAACTAGACAAAAAATCAAGGCTAATAGGCATTGATCCTGGAAAAAAGCGTATAGGAATAGCTATTTCAGATGAAAATAAAAAAGTTGCTACTCCATACACAACTTTAATTAAAAAAGATTATTCTAGTTTTTTGGCTGAAATAAAGAAAATAGTCCATGAAAATACTGTAAAAGGTATTGTTATTGGAAATCCTATAAATATGGACGGCTCATCTGGTTCTTCATCTCAATCTGCAAAAGACTTAGCTTTGAATTTATCAAAAGATGTTACACGAAATATCACAATGTGGGATGAGAGATTATCAAGTGAAGGAGCTTTCAATTTGTCGAGCAATTTAGATATAAATGTAAGTAAAAAGGTCCAAAAATTAGACGAAAATGCGGCTCAATTCATATTACAAGGGGCTTTGGATTATTTAAATAAAAATAATACTTGATAAGATAGTGCAAAAGGCCTATAGAGTTGATTTTAATGGCAGTAGTAAAAAAGATTTCAGCTATTAAAAACTCACCCAAACATCTATTAGGTATTCAAAACTTATCAATTTTAGAAGCTAAAAAAATTCTTAATGAAGCAAAGACCTTCATAAAATTAAATAGAAGTAATACTAAAAAACTAGACACATTAAGAGGCAAAACTCAAATTAATTTATTTTTCGAACCTTCGACTAGAACACAAAGTTCGTTTGACTTGGCTGGCAAAAGATTAGGTGCTGATGTTATGACAATGAATATGAGTAACTCCGCTTTAAAAAAGGGTGAAACTCTTATTGATACGGCTATGACATTAAATGCTATGCACCCAGATTTAATTGTAATAAGACACCAGGATTCGGGGGCGCCAAATTTACTTTCACAAAAAGTTAATTGTGCTGTAATTAACGCAGGTGATGGTAGGAGAGAACACCCTACCCAAGCATTGCTCGATGCTTTAACAATAATTAGTCGTAAAGGTAATATTGAAGGTCTCAAGATAGCAATTTGTGGAGATATACTCCATTCTAGAGTTGCTAGATCAAATATTTATTTAATGAATATGCTTGGAGCAGAAGTAAATGTAATTGCTCCTAAAACATTAATGCCAAAATCAATTGAACGATTGGGTGTGAAGTCTTTCACTAATATGAAAAAAGGTTTAGATGGTTGTGACATTGTTATGATGTTGAGATTACAAAATGAAAGAATGCAAGGATCATTTCTTCCTTCTAAAAGAGAGTACTATGAGTACTTTGGTTTAACTCCAGAAAAATTAAAGTTTGCTAACAAAAATGCTTTAATCATGCATCCAGGCCCAATGAATAGAGGAGTAGAAATAGACACAAAATTAGCTGATGATATTAATGTTAGTCTGGTAAAAGAACAGGTTGAACTTGGAGTAGCTGTTAGAATGGCATGTTTAAAATTATATTGTAAATGAATGAAAAAATTATAATAAACGCTAGAATTGTTGACCCGTCTCAAAAATTAGATGAAATGGGTTCAATAATTATTGATAAAAATGGAAAAGTAAAAGCTATTGGTAAAAAAGTAACTAAAAAAGACTGTCCAAATGCTGAAGTAATTGATGTTAAAAAAAATCTAATAATACCTGGTATCGTTGATATGAAGGCATTTGTTGGTGAACCTGGATTTGAATACAAAGAAAATTTTAGAACTTTAAGTCAAGCAGCCCTTGCGGGTGGTGTAACTTCTATTGTTACGATGCCTAACACAAAACCTATTATAGATAATGTCTCCATGGTTGATTTTATAATGAGACGTGGACGAGATAAATCAAAAATTAATCTCTTTCCGTGTGCTTCTCTCACAAAACAAATGGAAGGTAAGCTGATGACAGAATTTGGGTTATTATCAGCAAAGGGAATTATTGGATTTAGTGATGTAAACAAAACAGTTCAAAATACAGAGACTATGGCAAGGATAATGGATTATGCATCTGATATTGGTGTTTTGATTATGCAACATGCTGAAGATTATGAATTATCAAAAAATAGATGTATAAATGAAGGTGAAGTATCAAATAGACTTGGTTTAAGTGGAATATCACCAATTGCTGAAAAAATTATTATAGAAAGAGATCTCTCTTTATTAAGTGAATTCCCATGTAGGTACCATATTAATCAAATTTCATCTCAAAATTCTTTAGATGTTATTAAAAAAAATAAATTAAACGGTAAAAAATTTAGTGTTGGGGTTTCAATCAACAATATTTCCCTTAATGAAAATGATATTGGAGACTTTAAAACATTTTTAAAACTATCTCCTCCCCTTCGATTGGAAGAAGATAGAAAAGCACTAGTAGAGGGAATAAAAAACGGACTTATAGATGTTATAGTTTCAGATCACACTCCTGAGGATGAGGAAAGTAAAAGACTTCCTTTTGCTCAAGCAGCTACTGGCGCAATAGGTGTGGAAACTCTTTTACCTTTAGCCCTAGAACTTTATCATAATGATTCTTTACCACTTAATAAGATAATTGAATGTCTAACAATAAATCCATCAAATATTCTTAAAATTAATAAAGGCACTTTAAAAAAGGGATCCGATGCAGATATTTGTGTGATTGATTTAAATAAACCATGGGTGATCAAAGCAGGGAATTTAAAATCGAAATCTAAAAATACTGCTATTGAAGACAAAAGATTACAGGGTAAAGTTTTGATGACCTTTTTGAAAGGTGAACCTGTTTTTAAAATTTGAAAATGGAAATTATAATTTTATCTTTGTGTTCATACATTATAGGGTCAATACCTTTTGGTTTAATATTAACTAAATTTTTTTTAAAAAAAGATGTAAGAAAAATTGGATCCGGAAACATAGGTGCAACTAATGTGCTTCGGACTGGCAACAAAGTATTAGCTTTATTAACCTTATTTTTTGATGTTGGCAAAGGATATTTAGTAGTTAAAGTTTCTTTTTTTTATTTTCCTGACCTTATATATTTAATGGGACTAATTTGTTTCATTGGTCATATTTTTCCTGTCTGGCTGAAATTAAAAGGTGGTAAAGGAGTAGCAGTTTATGTTGGTATAATTTTAGCCTTATCATTTAAATTGGCTTTAATTTTTGGAGCTATATGGTTAATTGTTTTATTTTTGTTTAGATATTCTTCTCTCTCATCTATTTTGGCATCTTTATCATTAATAATTTATAATTTATTTTTTGATAATAATTTCCAGAATATTTTCTTAATTTTATTTTTTTTGATAATTATTTATACCCACAAACAAAATATTTTGAGAATAAAAGATAAAAAGGAAACTAAAATTAAGTTTTAATTTATTAGCTTTTTTGTGTTAAATTTAAATAAATTTGACATTTATATTAAATTTTGAATAAGTCTCAAATATGAATTTAGTTATAGTTGAAAGTCCAGCAAAAGCTAAAACAATAAATAAATATCTAGGAACAAACTATAAAGTTTTAGCCAGTTACGGTCATATTAGAGATTTACCGTCAAAAAATGGTTCTGTAGATCCTGATAAAAATTTTGAGATGCAGTGGGAGCTAGACTCATTTTCTAAAAAATATTTAAAAGAAATTACTGATGCCGCAAAAGAAAGTGATAAAATAATCCTAGCAACTGATCCAGATCGTGAGGGAGAAGCAATCGCATGGCACGTAAAACAAGTTTTAAACGATAAAAAACTATTAAAAGGAAAAAAACTTGAAAGAGTTGTGTTTAATGAGATTACAAAAAATGCTGTGTTGAACGGTATAAATAATCCAAGAGAAATTGAAGACACTTTAGTAAAGGCTTATTTAGCAAGAAGAGCTTTAGATTATCTTGTGGGTTTTAATATCTCACCTATTTTATGGACTAAACTTCCTGGGTCAAAGTCTGCTGGAAGAGTTCAGTCAGTTGCTCTCAAACTTATAACTGAGAGAGAACATGAAATAGAATCTTTTAAGCCTGAAGAGTACTGGACTATCGACGCTAATTTTAAAAACCTAAAAGAGAAAAATATATTCTCAAAACTGAATTTTATTGATGACAAAAAAGTTGAAAGATTTAGTTTCAAAAATAAAAATGATATTAATAAAACAACTGAAATTATTAATAAACATGAATATTTTGTCAAAGATGTAAATTCAAAAATAGTCAAAAGAAATCCTTCTGCACCTTTCACAACATCTACTCTTCAACAAACTTCTTCTGGAAAATTTGGATTCGGTGCCTCAAGAACAATGCAAATAGCACAACGATTATATCAAGGAATTGAAATTGATGGAGAGACTATTGGTCTTATCACTTATATGAGAACCGATGGAACAAATATTTCTAATGAAGCAGTAAATGAATTTAGATCTTTTGTTGAAGGTGATCTTGGGAAAAATTACTTACCTGATAATCCAAACAGTTATAAAGGGAAAAAAGCTAAAAACGCTCAAGAGGCACATGAAGCAATTAGACCTACAGATATTAAGAAAAAACCTGATGAGATGAAAAAATATCTAAGCACAGATCAATTTAAATTATATGATTTAATATGGTCAAGAGCCCTAGCATCACAAATGAAAGCTGCGGAATTTAACAGAAACACTATTCAAATTCATTCAAAAGATAGCAGCGTACAGTTTACTTCTAGCGGTTCTGTAATTAAATTTGATGGATTTTTAAAAATTTATTCTTTTCAAAACGATGATGAAGAAAAAAATATATTGCCAGAAGTTAAAGTTGGAGAAAAACTATCTCTAGGAGAATTAATTGATGAACAGCATTTTACATCACCTCCTCCAAGATATTCGGAGGCGAGTTTAGTAAAAAAAATGGAAGAATTAGGTATTGGTAGACCATCTACGTATGCTAGCATTATATCAGTTTTATCAACTAGAAATTACACTGAATTACTGAATAAACGATTTCACCCTACTGACAGAGGTAAATTATTATCAGCATTTTTGGAAAAATTATTTTCTAAATATGTTGACTATAATTTTACAGCAGATTTAGAAAATCAACTTGATGAAATAACTAGCGGTAAAACTAATTATCTTAATGTCTTAGAAACTTTTTGGAAAAGTTTTTATAATGATGTGGGCTCTGTCAAAGATATTAGGACTAGAGAAGTATTAGATTTACTTAATGAAAGTTTAGGTGATTTAATATTTGATAAAAATGAAGATAATCAAATTGATAGAAAATGTAAAATTTGTGACAATGGAGTATTAAGTCTTAAAAATAGCTTTAGAGGTGGTGCTTTTATAGGTTGTTCAAACTACCCGGATTGTAAATTTACCAGACCCCTATCAAAAGCTAAAGCTTCACAGCAATCTTTTCTGGCTGAACCAAAATTAATAGGAAAAAACGATGACGGGAAAGAAATTTTTTTAAAAAATGGAAGATTTGGTCCTTATTTACAATATCAGTTAAACGATGAAGAAATCGAAAAACCAAAGAAGAAAAAAAAATCAAAAAAACAAAATAATGATAATTTAAAAAATGTCTCAATTCCAAGAGGTCTATCTTTAGAAGATGTTGATTTAGAAAAAGCAAAATACTTATGCTCATTACCAAAAAATATTGGCAAACACCCTGAACTTAATGAAGATATAACTATTAATGTTGGAAGATTTGGTCCTTACTTAAAATGTGCAAACAAGTCAGCTAGACTTGAAACTATTGAAGATCTTTTTTCCATTGGACTTAACAGAGCTATAACTTTAATTTCAGAAGCTAAACCTGGAAGAGTTTCATCGTCCGAAATTAAAAATATTGGAGAACATCCAGAAGATAAAAAACCTGTCAGAGTTATGAAGGGTCAATATGGACCGTATATAAAATATAAATCTCTTAATGCTACGATACCAGAAGATAAAGACCCTACTGAAATTACAATGGAAGAAGCATTGATATTAATTGAAAAAAGAAGAGAATACGATAAAACAAAAAAAAAAGGAAAAAGAAAAAAATAATTATGAAAAAATCATATTTAATATTTATTTTTGTATTCAGTTTCCAATCGAATGTTTTTGCTGAAGAAAATTGTAAAGATTTACCAGGATTTAAAAAATTAGGAAAAGGTTCTGTTGAATACACAAAATGTATTGCTAAAAAAGGGAAAGAACTTGGAAAGAAAGGTTTAAAAAAACTAAACACCGATTCTAAACTAACTGATTGGATTAAAAAACAAATTAATAAATGAGTTTAATAGAGGATAAACTAAAAAAATTAAATATTATTTTACCTGAGCCAAAAGCTCCTGTTGGCGCATATGTTGCTACAAAAATAGTAGGAAAGTTATTATTTGTTTCTGGGCAAGTTTCTATAGATAAAAATACAAAACTTATTACTGGTAAAATTGGTAAGGATTTAAATTTAGATGAGGGATATGAGGCAGCTAAAAGATGTGGGCTAAGTATTGTTGCTCATGTTAAAAATGCTTGTGGTGGAGATTTAGACAGAATTAAAACCTGTGTTAAATTAACTGGATACGTTAATTCAACTAATGATTTTAAGGATCAACCTAAAATAATTAATGGCGCTTCAGATATTATAGCAAAAATTTTTGATGAAAAAGGCGAGCATACAAGAGCAGCTGTAAGTGTGAATAGTTTACCATTAGGTGTTGCTGTTGAAGTAGATGCTATTTTTGAAATAAATTAATATCTGGCCTTCCAACTGAATAATACCTAATTTTATTTTTCTTCATTTCTTCAGCATTATAAAGATTTCTCAAATCATAAACCTTAAATTTTTTGTTTTTAACAATCTTTTTAAAATTAATTGATTTAAATTCATCCCACTCTGTAAGTAAAATTATTAGGTCTGAACTTAAACAATTTGATTTGATATCTTTTTTATAAAAACAATTTTTAATTTTTTTGAATACATTTTTTTCTCCAGATGGATCATAATAAGTGACGATTGCACCTTTTTTAGTAAGATAAGGTATCATTTTAAGGCTTGAAGAATCTCTCATATCATCTGTATTTGGCTTAAATGTAACCCCTAAAAATGAAATTTTTTTATTTTTTAAATTAGAACCTAATATTTTATGTATTCTTTTTGTAAGTAAATTAAATCTGTTTTGATTAGATTTAATTACAGACTTGACTACTGATAAATTTATTTTATACCGTTCAGCTGCTGATACTAAGCCTTTTGTATCTTTTGGAAAACATGAGCCCCCATAAGCAGGTCCTGCCCTCAAAAATCTGCTCCCTATTCTATTATCTGATCCCATGCCTAATGAAATATCCTCTATATTTACTCCAGATTTTTCACATAAATTCGCAAGTTCATTTATAAAGGTGATTTTTGTAGCCAAAAAAGCATTAGAGGCATACTTAATTAATTCTGCACCCCTTCTTGAAGTTGTAAAGAATTTTGATCCTTTATTGATTAAAGGTGTATAAAGTTTTTTCATTATATTAAACTGTTTTTTTTCATTTGACCCAATTACAATTCTATCAGGATATCTAAAATCACGTATCGCTTCTCCTTCCCGTAAGAATTCTGGATTAGATATAACAGTAAAAATTTTTTTCTTTTTTCCTAAAAGTTTTTCAATTTCATCGCCAGTGCCGATTGGAACTGTAGATTTAGTTACAATAATTTTTTTCTTTTTTGAATATTTTAATATTTCTTTTGTACATTTATAAACATAAGATAAATCGACCTTAATTGATCCTTTTTTTGTCGGTGTACCAACACAAATAAAGATTATATCTGATAAATTAATAGCATATTTAATATTTGAGGTAAAAAATAAACGTTTAGCGGAATAGTTTTTTTTAATTAACTCATCTAATCCTGGCTCATAAATTGGAGAGATACCTGAATTAAGTTTATCTATTTTATTTTTATCTTTATCTACGCAAATAACTTGGTTCCCTATATCAGCAAAGCAAGTACCACTTACTAATCCAACATAACCTGTACCTATCATACAGAGTTTCATCTATTCTCCTTTGAAATTTCTATCCCAGATTTAATGTAGCCATTTAAAGTTCCACAATCTAAATACTTTCCTTTAAAAATATTTCCATAAAACTTTTCATTTTTTAAAATTAAATTTTTAATCGCATCAGTAATGTGGATTTCTTTTCCTTGACCTGGTTTAAGTTTTTTAATTTCATTCATTATTTTCTTTGGTAAAATATATCTCCCTATAATAGCATAATTTGATTTTGCGTCTTTGAGTTTTGGTTTTTCAACAACATCAGTAATTTGAAAACTATTTTTTTTCTTTTTTTTAAAAGACAATATTCCCCAACGAGAAACATTTTTTTTTGGAACTATTTTTGTGCCTATCACAGATCCTTTTTTTTGTTTATGTAATCTTATCATTTCTTTAGTGCAATTCTTTTTTATAATAAGGTCATCTGGCAAAAGCATTAAAAAATATTTTCCCTTAATATAATTGCTACATTTTAGTACAGCGTCTCCAGTTCCCTTAGGCTGATTTTGATAGACAAACTTAATCATTTTTCGGTATTTTTTTAACTTTCTATATTCTTTTTCTATTCTTTTATCTTTCTTTTTTTTGAGCAATTTTTTATAAAAGATATCATTATAAAAATATTTTTTTATATTCATTTTTTTTTTAGAAATAATGAATATAAATTGTTTTACACCTGCGTCTAAACACTCTTCCAAAATATATTCTAAATTTGGTTTGCCATTAATTGGTAATAGTTCTTTAGGCATAATACTTGTTAAAGGCAGCATTCTTGTACCTAAACCTGCTAGTGGAATAATTGCTTGTTTTATCATATGATTCTTTTAATAATTAATATCATTACAACTTATAAATGAAAATAATTAGGCAAAAAAAAGACCTTAACAGGTTATTTAGTAAGATAAATTCCTTTTCTTTTGTACCAACTATGGGTGGATTACATAAAGGTCATAAGTTCTTAATTAAAAAAGCTAAAAAAAAAAATAAAAATATTCTTGTAAGTATCTTTGTAAATCCTAAACAATTTAACTCAAAAAATGATTTTAAATCTTATCCTAGAAATTTTAAAAAGGACGTTCAGATATTAAAAAAACTTAAAGTTAAATACCTATTTTATCCTAATTATAATGATGTTTTTTCGTTTAAGACTAAAAATAAGATTTACTTGCACCCTTTCTCTAAAAAATTATGTGGCAAATATAGACCTGGTCATTTTAAAGGTGTTTTGGATGTTGTGAATAGATTGCTTGAAATATTAAAACCAAAATATATGATTCTTGGTGAAAAAGATTTTCAACAACTATTTTTAATAAGAAAACATATCATTAAAAATAATATTAAAACCTCAATTGTCGCTCATAAGACAGTTCGAAATCAAAATTCTATACCCTACTCTTCGAGAAACCTTAATTTAAGTAAGTATGATAAAATTTTAGCTTCAAAAGTTTTTAAAACATTAAAAAATGAAAAATTCTTAATTAAAAGAAAGAAAATAAAGAAAATTAATTTATTAAATGTAAAAAACAAAATTTTAAAAATGGGTATTAAAAGAGTTGATTATATCGAGGCTTTAAATTTAAAAAGTTTGAAAAAAGCAAAAAAATTCAATGAAAAATTTAATATCTTTTCAGCTTTCTATATTGGCAACGTAAGATTAATTGATAATTTTTAGTTTAAAAAGAAATAAGATCCTATTCCTAAGAAAGAAAGAAAACCTATCACATCTGTTATAGTAGTAACAAAAACACTTGATGCTAACGCTGGATCAATGTTTGCTTTTTTTAAAGACACTGGAACTAAAATTCCAAATAAACCAGCTACAATCATATTTAAAACCATCGAAATTCCAATTAATAACGAAAGTTTTAATTCTTGAAACCAAAATTGAACAATTATAGCAGTGATAATAGCAAAAATAATTCCATTCAATATTCCAATTAAAAATTCTTTACCCACAATTTTATTAAAATTACCTGAGGAAAGTTCTTTAGTAGCTATTGCTCTTATTGTAACTGCTAATGTTTGCATACCCGCATTTCCACCCATTGATGCAACAATTGGCATTAAAAAAGCTAAAGCTACCATTTGTTCAATTGATGCTCCAAATAAGCTTATTACCCAAGTAGCTAAAAGTGCTGTAAATAAATTTAGTAACAGCCAATTAAATCGTCTTTTTGTTTTTATAAGAACGCTGTCGGTTATTTCTTCATCTCCAACACCAGCTAACCTTAAAACATCTTCTTCTGCCTCTTCTTGAACCACAGTAACTACGTCATCTGCCGTTATCATTCCTACTAACTTATTATTTTTGTTAACCACGCCAGCAGAAACAAGATTGTAATTTTCAAAAGCGTGTCCAACTTCTTCTTTGTCCATGTTTACAGAAATTAAAACAGGCATTTCTCGCATGATTGTATTCATTTTTTTTTCTCTAGGAGTTCTAAGTACCCTTGAAGACGGAACTATTCCAATAGGTTTAAATTCATTGTCTACAACAAATATTTCTAAAAATTCCTCCGGTAAATCTTTACTTTCTCTTAAATAATCAATTGTTTGACCAACAGACCAATCACTGGGTACAGCAGTGAACTCTCTTTGCATAATTCTAGCCGCAGAGTCTTCTGGATAACTTAATCCCTCTTCAAGCAAAAATCTGTCTTTAGGAGGAAGTTTATCTAAAACAGAATTTTTTTTTTCTATGTTTAAATTTTCAATAATTGATATTGCATTGTCTGATTCTAGTCTTTTGATTATTTTTGCTATTGAATCTGAGGATAATAATTGTAAAATTTCAGTCTGAATTGACTCATTTATTTCTACAAATATTTCAGGGTCGATATCAAATTCTTCAATTTCTATTAATTTTGCCCTTGTCTCAGATGACAAGTTTTCAATTAAATTTGCAACATCAGACGGATGGAGGTCTTCTAGTGTTTGATTAATAAATTTTATATCAGATGATTTGATCTTATCGCTAAATATACTTAAAAACTCTTTATTAAAATCAAAGTTGACGTTTTTACCACCTATAGATTTAATTAAACTCATAAAAATCCTTGATTTCTTTTTTTGAGACTAATAGTTCATAAAATGATAAAATTCAAATTAAATGAGCATAGAAGTAAAAATTAGCAAAAAAAGAGTAAATTATAAGAAAGCTATGTATATTCTTGAAAAAAGAGTTGAGAGTGTAAAAAAAGGCTTAAAAAAAGAATTTATTTGGATACTCGAACATCCAACAACATTCACTGGGGGCATACGATCTAAAGAAAATGAGATTTTAGACAAAAGCATTAAGGTCGTAAAAACAAATCGTGGTGGAAAAATTACCTTACACAACCCAGGTCAAAAAATAATTTATTTTGTAATAAATTTGAATGAAAGAAAAAAAGATATAAGATTATTCATTAATATTATTGAAAAAAGTATTATTGAGGTCCTAAACAAATATAACATTAAAGCTTACTCAGATAGAAAAAATATTGGGATTTGGGTTAACAATAAAAAAATATCTGCAATAGGAGTTAGAGTTAAAAATTGGGTCGCCTATCATGGATGTTCTATTAATATTAATAACAATTTATCTCATTATAAAAAGATTGTCCCATGTGGACTTAATAATAAAATGGTTACTTCATTTAAAGACTTGGGTTTCCAGAAAGTCAAAGGACTCAACGAAAATATAAAAAAAATATTTTTAAGAAATTTATCTAAAATATAAATTTAATTTTTTTTTAAAATCAGCATCTGGTTGAGCCTGATAATTAAATTTTTCGTTATTTTTGATAAACTTGATTTTATAAGAGTGCAAAAGCATGTGTTGATCTTTAAAGTGTTTATTTTTATTTAAATAGTATTTTTGATCTCCAATTATGGGATAGCCCCTCATATAGAGTTGTTTTCTTAATTGATGCTTTCTTCCCGTTTTAGGATTTAATTCTAATAGTGAGTACTTGTTATTATTTTTTAAAACCTTCAAAAAGGTAATGGCCTTTAGCTTTGTTTTTTTATTATTTTCAAAATATTCAAGAAAATCTTCCATTTTTTTTATATTTTTTGGAAAATTTCCTTTAACGATTGCTAAATAAGTTTTATGAATTTTTCTTATTCTAAATAATGATGTAAAAAATTGAGCTGCCTGTTTGTTTTTAGCAATCAAAAATATGCCAGATGTTTCTTTATCTAGCCTGTGAACAATGTAAGGTTTTGAATAATCAAAATACTTTGTTTTTTTAAAAATATCTAAAATATTTTTTAAATTATTTGTACCTGACTGAACAGCAATACCCCTAGGTTTATTTATAACTATATAATCAGTATTGTCATGTATTATAATTTTATCTAATCCCCTTTTTTCTTTCGGTGTTGGCAAATAATGAATTTTTTTCTTAAAATTTGTAGGTTTATAATTTGATAGATTAAAAACAGAAACCTCGTCTCCTTCACTTAGTCTAAAAGATGTTTTAATTTTTTTTTTGTTAACTTTAATTTTATTTTTTCTTAAAAGTTTTTGAATTAAAGCGTTAGGAAGATTGATAATTTCTTCTTTAAACCATTTATCAAAACGAGACTTATTATAATTTTTACTTACAATAAACTTATCTGGCATATGAGATATGCTTTATTTATTTACAACTTTTGCTGTCTCTGAAGACTTCTTATCTTTGTTTTCAACTTTTTTTGGCTTGTCAACTTTTTTAGCCTCTACGTTTCGATCAACTAATTCTATAACTGCCATTGGCGCATCATCTCCAGTTCTAAATCCTGCTTTTAAAACTCTTGAATAACCACCATTTCTTTTACTATATCTCTTTGACAATTCATTAAATACTTTTGATACAGAAGATTGATTTTGTAATTTTGAAAAAAGTTTTTTCTTATTATTAAGGTCATTTTTTTTTCCAATTGTGATTACTTTGTCTATTTGAGGTTTGAGCTCTTTTGCTTTTGGTAAAGTAGTTATTATTTGCTCGTATTTAATTAATGAATTGAGCATATTTTTAAATAAAGCTTTTCTATGCTCTGAAGTTTTATTAAGTTTTCTATATCCTAAATTGTGTCTCATTAATAACTATTTTCCTCAAGTTTTTTTGACATCTCAGCTATATTGTCTGGAGGCCAGTTAGGTATTTCCATTCCTAGATATAAAGACATAGTATTTAAGACTTCTTTAATTTCATTAAGTGATTTTCTACCAAAGTTTGGCGTTCTTAACATTTCTGGTTCAGTTTTTTGAACTAAATCTCCTATGTAAATAATATTATCGTTTTTTAGACAATTCATTGATCTAACAGACAATTCAAGTTCTTCAACTCTTTTTAATAAATTTTTATTAAATTCTGGTTCTGAAGATTTTACCTCTTTCACAATTTCTTTTGGATCTTCAAAATTAACAAACATTGAAAGCTGATCTTGAAATATCCTAGCTGAGTAAGCTATCGCATCCTCTGCAGCAACTGTTCCATTAGTTTCTACATTCATGACTAATTTATCGTAGTCTAGTGCACTACCAGCTCTTGTATTCTCTATTGAGAACGATACTTTTTTAACTGGGCTAAATAAAGAGTCTATTGATATCAATCCCAGAGGGCTGTCTTCTGATCTGTTTTTTGGAGCGGGAACATATCCTTTTCCAGAATTGACAAATAATTCCATATGAAAATTTGTTTTCTCATCAACGTTACAAATTGTTTGTTCAGGATTTAAAATTTCAACTTCCGGTCCTAATGTTATATCTTTAGCCTTAACTTCTTTTGGACCCTTGATATCTAAAATAATTTTTTTAGAACTTGTCGAATTACATTTGATTGCTAAATTTTTTACATTTAATACAATATCTGTTACATCTTCTCTCACTCCCTTTATTGATGAGAATTCATGTAAAACACCATCAATTTGTATTGCTGTAACAGCTGCTCCTTGAATTGATGATAATAAAATTCTTCTTAATGAATTTCCTATTGTTTGACCAAATCCTTTTTCCAAAGGTTCGGCAACAACTTTTGCAAAAGATTTATCATCACTACTCGTAATACTTAACTTATTTGGCTTGATTAAATCTTTCCAATTTTTATCAATGATATTAGTGTTTGATTGCATTAAACTCTCCTTTTTTTTGGTGGTCGTGTACCATTGTGTGGCATAGGTGTTGTATCTTTTATTGAAAGAATTTTGAAACCTCTTGATTGCAACGATCTTAACGCTGTTTCCCTTCCTGAACCTGGACCCTTTACCTGAACTGTTAATGTTCTTAAACCCATTTCGTAAGCTTTTGCACCAGCGTCATCAGCTGCTACCTGTGCTGCATATGGAGTAGATTTTCTCGAACCTTTAAATCCTTTTGAACCCGCAGAAGACCAGGAAATTACATTTCCTGTTTCATCCGCTATAGATATAATAGTG
This sequence comes from uncultured Pelagibacteraceae bacterium, assembly GCA_902552185.1. Taxonomy (GTDB): domain Bacteria; phylum Pseudomonadota; class Alphaproteobacteria; order Pelagibacterales; family Pelagibacteraceae; genus Pelagilacustribacter. The sequence continues at coordinate 46,115 of CACDFZ010000004.1, forward strand.
TTATTAAAAGTAGAATTTACGAAGGCAATTCCAGAAGTAACATTTCTCTTAATTTTTTTCTTTTTTTTAAATTGAGTTTCTTTTTTTTTAACTTCTTTATTTTCTGTTTCTTGTTTTTCTTCAACTTTTTTATTCATAATTATTTTTTAAGTGGTGTTAATTTTTTTCCAGCAATAGCTATTGCCTTACCTTTTCTTGTTCTTGCATTACAATGAGTTCTTTGACCTCTAACTGGCAATTTTTTTTTATGTCTACTACCTCTATATGTTGCTAGATCAACTAATCTTTTTATGTTTACAGAAATATCTCTTCTCAAATCTCCTTCAACTTTATGTTTGCTATCAATATATTCTCTTATTTTTAAAACTTGTTCTTCAGATAGCTGATTAACTCTTGTTGTCTCAGAGATGTTTAATTCCTTACAAATTTTTTTTGATGAATATAATCCAATACCGTGGATATATGTTAATGCAATACTAACAACTTTATTTTGTGGAATGTTTATTCCTGCTATACGAGCCATATTATAAAGGGTTTAATTTCTATGTGCGTATTTAATGACGTTATTGATTAATGTCAACCCTATATAGCGGAAATAATAGCGCTAATTTCATCGTTTATTTGATCTATAGGTCTTTCTCCATCCACTACTTTTAATAAATTCAATTTTTTGTAATATTCAATTACAGGTTCAGTTGATTTTTCATAGGTTTCAAATCTTCTTATTGCTATTTTCTCGTTATCATCAAATCTTTTCTCTAAACCAAGTCTTTCTGAAATTCTTTTCTTAATTGTCTCAAGACTTACTGATAATTTTAAAACAATGTCTATTCTTTGCTTATATTTTTTTAACAAATTGTCTAAATTTTTAGCTTGATTTAAATTCCTAGGGTAACCGTCAAATACAATTCTGTTTTGATACTTGCTATTTGAAATAATTTTTTCTATTAAATCAGAGACAATTATATCAGAAACTAGCTCACCCGAATTTATAACTGAAGAAATTTTTTTTCCCAATTTTGTATTATCAGAAATTTCTTTTCTTAAAAATTCTCCAGTAGAAAGTTGAAACATATTAAACTTTTCAACTATAAACTTAGATTGCGTTCCTTTACCAGCGCCAGGTGGTCCAAAAATAACTAAGTTCATTTTGTTACTTCCCGAATTTTGCTTTTTTTATTAAAGATTCGTATTGTGAGCTCATCAATCTAGTTTGAACTTGTGTTACTGTATCCATCGCTACCACAACAACAATTAAAATTGATGTTCCACCCAAATAAAATGGAATTGGATATCTTGCTATTAAAAATTCTGGCATCAAGCATACAATTGTCAAATACATCGCGCCAATAGTAGTTAGTCTTGTTAAAATTGTTTCTATATATTCCGCAGTTCTTTCACCTGGTCTTATACCAGGAATATAACCTCCATATTTTCTTAAATTTTCTGCAGTTTCTTTTGGGTTGAATACAATTGAAGTGTAGAAAAATGAAAAAAATATAATTCCAAAAGCATATAAAGACATATACAAAGGTTGACCTTGAGTGAAGAGAGATGAAATATTTATAAAAAAATCCGATTCTGCAAAACCAAAATTACTCATCGTTATAGGTAACAAGAGTAAAGCTGACGCAAATATAGCTGGTATTACACCCGCTGTATTAATTTTTAATGGTAAATGTGAAGACTCACCACCATAAATTTTGTTACCCATCTGCCTTTTTGGATAATTAATTAAAATTTTTCTTACTGCTCTTTCAAAGAAAACAATAAACAAAACCGTTATAATTACTAAAATAAATATTCCTACTATCATTACTGCGGATAACGCACCTGTTCTTCCAAGTTCAAATGTTGAGGCAAGAGCTCTTGGTATTTCAGCAACAATACCTGAGAATATTATCAATGATATACCATTTCCTATCCCTCTAAGAGTGATCTGTTCTCCTAACCACATTAAAAAAGTTGTTCCCGCTACTAAAGATATAGTGGTAGTAACTCTAAAATACATTCCAGGTTCTATAACTAAGTTTCCTGCATTTTCAATTCCTACAGCAACACCATAACCTTGTAGGCCAGCAATCATTACAGTTCCGTATCTTGTAATCTGAGTTATTTTTTTTCTTCCCATTTCCCCTTGTTCTTTTAAGTTTTTAAAATAATCTGAAGTTCCAGTTAATAACTGAACTATAATTGATGAAGATATATATGGCATAATCCCAAGAGCAAATATGGCCATTCTAGTTACTGCGCCCCCAGAAAACATATTAAACATTCCAAGAAGACCCTTTTGGCTAGATGCCATAATTTCTTTTAAAGCGTCTGGATCAATACCCGCTAACGGAACATAAGTGCCTAATCTATAAATAATTAATAAAAAAATTGTAAAAAAAATTCTATTCTTTAGATCTGTTGCATGACTAAAAGCACCAGGGTTTAAATTTTCGCTAGACATAATTTTAGTTTTTAATAAGAGTTAATTTACCACCAATTTTTTCAATTTTTTCTTTGGCTTGTTTTGAAATAAAATTAACTGATAAACTTATTTTATTTTTAATTTCACCTTGGCCTAATATTTTAAGTTTTTCATATTTTTTCGCAATAATCTTCTTACTTTGTAGTGTCTTTAAATCTAAATTGTTACTTAACGAAAGTTTTTTTTGATCAAAAAAACTTTGTAAATTTGATAGGTTTAATATTGCAGTATTAGATTTTTTGAAAGATTTAAATCCACGTTTAGGTAATCTTCTAAATAAAGGCATTTGTCCACCCTCAAAACTTTTAATAGCAACTCCTGATCTTGCTTTTTGACCTTTATGACCTCTACCGGATGTTTTTCCTTTTCCAGATCCGATACCTCTACCAGGTCTAATTTTTTTTTTATTTGTTTTTATTAAATTGTTTAATTTCATTTTTTTTGCTCTCTTTTTAAAATAATTTCAGATATTTTTTTTCCTCTGATTGATGATAGAAGTTTAGGTGAAATTTGTGATCTTAGCCCATTTACACATGCTTTTAAAACGTTATGCGGGTTAGCAGAACCTAATGATTTTGCAACTACATCTTGAATACCTAAAACTTCACAAACTGATCTGATCGCTCCACCAGCAATTATACCTGTTCCTGCTGGTGCAGATCTCATAAATACTTTTCCCGAACCATTCTTACCTTTAACATCATGATGCAAAGTTCTGCCATCCTTTAAAGGTATTTTGACTTGGTTTCTTTTAGCAACCTCAGTAGCTTTTTTTATAGCATCAGGAACTTGTTTTGATTTTCCTTGGCCAATACCTATTGATCCTTTTTGGTTTCCGACAACGACCAAAGCAGCAAATCCAAATCTTCGTCCACCCTTCACAACTTTAGTAATTCTATTGATAGCTACTAGCTTTTCTTTATATTCAATTTCACTCATTTATAATTTTAAACCATTCTTTCTAAGAGAGTCAGCTAATGCCTTAATACGTCCATGGTATTTATAAGCTCCTCTATCAAAATAAACACTACTTATCTTTTTTTCTTTTGCTCTTTTCGCAAGCAATTCTCCTAAGATATTAGATAAATCCATTTTTTTTGTTTTATTTTTTTTAATCTCTTTTTCTGTTGATGAAGCTGAAACTAAGGTTTTGCTTATTTTATCGTCTATAATTTGAGCAGAAATATTTTTAGTCGATTTGAAAACAGTAATTCTCAATTTATTAGTGTTTACATCTCTTAATTTTTTTCTATTTCTAATCTTTCTTTTTATTTTTGAGCTTACTTTTTTCATTTATTTTTTCTTTCCTTCTTTTCTTAAAACATACTGATTTCTTTCTTTTATGCCTTTCCCTTTATAAGGTTCTACAGGTTTTAGAGATTTAATATCAGAGGCTATTTTTGATACAAGTTCTTTATCTACACCATTTATCTTTATAATAGTTTGCTTTTCCACTTGAATTTTTACATCTTTTGGAAATTTAAAATTTACATCATGACTAAAACCTATTTGTAAATTTAAAGTTTCACCTTTCAAATTAGCTCTAAAACCTACACCATTTAATTCTAGTATTTTTTCATGTCCCGATGAGACGCCAATAACTGCGTTATTTATGAGACTTCTATAAGTTCCCCAAAGTAACATTGTCTTATTATCAACTGATTTGTTTATAGGGTTAATTTGGAATTCATTTTTTTCATTTACTTTTGAAGAAAATATTTTTTCGTTTATAAAAAGTGATTTATTTCCTTTAGGACCAGTAACTGTGATTTTATCACCCTCTATTTTAATAGACGTTTCTTTTGGTAATACAATATTTTTTTTTCCAATTTTTGACATTAAAATACCTTACAAATTATTTCCCCACCAATATTATTTTTTCTAGCTTCAATATCTGACATTACGCCTTGTGAAGTAGATATTATAGCCATACCTAATCCATTTTGTATTTTTGGAATGCTTGTGGCTCTTGAGTATACTCTTCTTCCTGGTTTTGATATTCGCTTAATTTCTTTAATCACAGGTGTTCCCTCGTAATATTTTAAATTTACTTTAATAACTTTTTTGTTGTTTTCACTACTTTCTAAAAAAAAACTAGTTATATACCCTTCCGTTTTTAAAATTTCTAATATTTTAGATCTAAACTTAGATGCAGGTATATTTACTGAGTTTAAATTTCTCATTTGTCCATTTCTTATTCTTGTAAACATATCGCCTATTGGATCAACTAAAGTCATATTCCTCCTACCAACTTGATTTAATTATGCCAGGAATTTTTCCAGCTGATGCCATATCTCTTAGAGCTATCCTGGAAATTTTTAATTTTCTATAATATCCATGTGGTCTTCCTGATATACCGCATCGATTCCTAATTCTTACTCTTGACGAGTTCTTAGGTAATTTGTCCAATTTAAGTTGAGCAGCAAATCTCTCTGCTAATTCTAACTTTTTATTCATTATTATTTTTTTTAACTTTATTCTTTTTTTTTCAAATTTATTTACCATTTTCATTCTCTTTAAATTTTTTTGTATTGCACTTTTTTTTGCCATTTCACCTCACTTTTTTTCTGTTATTGGAAAATTAAATTCTTTTAAAAGTTCAAGAGTTCCTTTTTTTGAAGTGTTAGATGTAACTATAGTGATATCTAAACCTCTTATCTTATCAACTTTATCAAAATTTACTTCTGGAAATATAATGTGTTCTTTTATACCAAAACTATAGTTTCCAGAGTTATCAATTCCTTCTGCCTTTAAACCTCTAAAATCTTTTATTCTTGGTAAAGCAATGTTAACGAGTCTATCAACAAACTCGTACATTTTATTTGATCTCAGTGTAACCTTGGCACCTGCACTTTGACCTTTTCTAGTTTTGAAATTTGCTATAGATTTTTTAAATTTCGTGATAATCGGCTTCTGACCTGTAATTAAACTTAAATCATCCAAACTAGTTTTAATTTTTTTTCCATCTGAAGCATCCTCCCCTAAACCCATATTTAAAACAATTTTTACAAGTTTTGGTGCTTGATGTTTATTTTTATAATTTAGTTTAGTCATTAAATTTTTAATTATATCTTTCTCGTATAATGTTTTAAGCCTTGGTATCATTATTTTTTACTCACTTTTTTAGTTTTAGATTTAGAAACTTGTTTATCAACGTTTTTTACATTTGATATATGTATAAAATTTTCTTTTGTAATAATTCCACCCTTGTTTTCTTTTGTAGGCTTAAGATGTTTTTTTATCATATTAATAGCTTTAATTTTTACTCTATTCGAGCTTCTGCTAATTTCTAAGATTTCACCAGTTTTTCCTTTATCTTTGCCAGCGATAACTTTTACTTGTGATCCCTTTTTTAAACCTAACATTTATAAGACCTCCGGTGCTAATGATATAATTTTAGTATGTCCTCTAACTCTTAATTCTCGAGTAACGGGCCCAAATATTCTTGTTCCTATAGGCTCACCTTTTTCATCTGTTAATACAACGGCGTTTGTATCAAATTGAATTTTTGATCCATCATTTCTGAATATTTCTTTTTTTGTCCTCACAACTACAGCTTTATGAACTGCTCCTTTTTTTACTTTACCTTTTGGAATAGCGTCTTTAACACTTATTACAATAATATCACCAACAGAAGCGTATCTTCTTTTAGATCCCCCAAGAACTTTTATACACTCCACTCTCTTTGCTCCGGTATTATCAGCTACATTTAACTCTGTTTGTACTTGTATCATTTTTCAATAACCTTCCACCTTTTTTTCTTGGAAATTGGATTGCATTCAATTATTTGAATTATTTGTCCTTCTTTAAATTTGTTCTTTTCATCATGAGCATGGTATTTTTTTGATCTTTTTATTACCTTTCCATAAAAAGGGTGAGCAAATTTTCTAGTCACTTCTACAACTACTGTTTTGTCATTTTTTGCACTTGTTATTACGCCTTTAAGTATCTTTTTTGTCATTTTGAACCTTTTATAGTTGTATACAGTCTAGCTATACTTTTTTTTATTTCACCGTATTGTGCAGGATTTTCAACTTGATTGTTTATTCTTTTAAACCTTATATTTAACAAATCTTTTTTTAAGACATCAAGTTTTTTTAGAGCTTGATCTTTTGTTAATTTTTTATCCTCTTTTTTTTTGTTTGCCATTTTATCTACTTATAAATTTAGTTTTAATAGGTAACTTAGCTGACGCCTTATACAAAGCTTCCCTTGCAACTTCCTCAGAAACGCCATCGATCTCAAAAATAATTCGTCCAGGTTTTACTCTACAAGCATAGTATTCTGGTGAACCTTTTCCTTTTCCCATTCTTACTTCTGTTGGTTTCTTTGAAACTGGTATATTAGGAAACACTCTTGTCCAAACTTTTCCAGTTCTTTTCATATATCTAGTTAGAGCCACTCTTGCAGCTTCAATTTGTTTTCCTATAACTCTTTCAGGCTGCATAGCTTTAAGTCCAAATTGTCCATAGTTTAAAGTCACAGCACGACTTGCCTTTCCTTTTATTCGGCCTTTAAAAGCTTTTCTATATTTAGTTCTTGTTGGTTGTAACATTTTTTACTCTTTCTATTTTTTCTTTTTCAATATCCTTATCAAATAATGCACCTTTAAAAATCCATACTTTGATACCTATAATTCCATAAGTTGTTAAGGCTTCCGCAAAGCCATAGTCTATATTTGCTCTTAAAGTATGTGATGGTATACTCCCTTCTCTTAACCACTCGGTACGCGCAATCTCATTACCGGCAAGACGTCCACTTACCATTACTTTTATACCTTTTGCATTTAACCTCATAGCAGATTGCATTGCTCTTTTCATTGCCCTTCTGTATGCAATTCTTTTTACTAGTTGTTGAGCTATATTTTCAGCAACTAAATTAGCATTTAATTCAGGTTTTTTTATTTCTTTAATATTTACATTTACTTCACTTTCAGTAATTTTCATTAAATTTTTTTTTATTTTTTCAATATCAGAACCCTTTTTCCCAATTACAAAGCCCGGTCTTGAAGTATGAATAGAAACTGTACACTTTTTTGAAGACCTTTCTATTATGATTTCTGAAACGCCAGAATTAGTTATGTTTTTCTTAATATATTCGCGCATTTTAAAATCTTCTATTAAATATTTTCCAAAATCCTTTTTCTTTGCAAACCAAGTGGAGTCCCAACCTCGGTTTATTCCAAGTCTCAAACCTATAGGATTAATTTTTTGGCCCATTTTTTATCTCCTTTTTTTCACTTAATATTATTGTAATTCTACTAAATGGTTTTTTTATTGGACTGGCTCTTCCTTTTGCTCTCGGTCTAAATCTTTTCATTACCAAAGATTTACCTACATAGGCTTCTTTCACATAAAGATTATCAATATCAAATTGGTTGTTATTTTCAGCGTTAGCAATAGCTGATTTTACAGTTTTGCTCACATCCAAGGATATTTTTTTTCTTATAAAGTCTAAATCTCTAAGAACTGCATCAACTTTTTTACCTCTTATATGATCTAAAACTAAAGCAATTTTTCTTGGACTTGACCTTACGTTTTTATTGATTGCTTTAACAATGTTATTATTTTTTTGCATCTTTTGCTCCAGTTGCTGCCGGTGCTGCTGCCGCTTTTTCTGCTGCTGCTTTTTTATCTGCCGGTGTATGCCCTTTAAAAGTCCTTGTAGGAGCAAATTCTCCTAATTTATGGCCTACCATTTCTTCTGAAATGGTTATTGGTATAAAAGATTTCCCATTATGTATCATAAAGCTATGACCTACAAAATCAGGAATAATTGTAGAATTTCTAGACCAAGTTTTAATTGGTTTTTTTGTGGGATTATCCTTAAGTTTATCAATTTTCTTTAATAAACTTGGATGTACAAACGGACCTTTCCAAACAGCTCTTGTCATAATTATTTTCTTTTTTTCCTTCTAGTTATTATAAATTTATCACTTCTTTTAGGTTTTCTAGTTTTTAATCCCTTTGCAGATTGACCCCAAGGTGAAACAGGGCTTCTACCTCCTGAAGTTTTACCTTCACCACCTCCATGTGGGTGATCAACAGGGTTCATTGCAACTCCTCTAGATTGAGGTCTCTTACCTTTCCATCGGTTTCTTCCAGCTTTTCCAATTTTAATATTTTTTTGATCTGGATTTGAAACAGATCCAATAGTTGCATTGCAATTGATACTTACTTTTCTTGTTTCTCCTGAAGAAAGTTTTAAAATTGCATAATCGTCATCTATGCCTGATAAAGTTACTGAAGAGCCAGCTGACCTTGCTAATTTTCCCCCATTTCCAGGAACTAATTCTACGTTATGAATTGTCGTTCCTGGTGGAATATCTTTTAATTTTAGACAATTTCCAGTTTTTATATCAACATTGTCACCAGAAACAATTTTATCTCCCACTTTTAAACCCTGTGGACATAAAATATAGTTTCTAATTTCATCGTCATATTTTACTAAGGCAATATATGATGTTCTATTTGGATCGTATTCAATACGCTCAATAGTTGCTGATACATTTTTTTTATTTCTTAAAAAATCTATAATTCTGTACTTGTGTTTTACGCCACCGCCTCTATGTCTAGAAGTAATTCTTCCATAATTATTTCTACCACCAGAGGATTTTTGTCCTTTTGTTAAAGGTTTATATGGAGAGCCTTTCCATAGGCCACTTTTATCTACTATTACAGTTCCTCTATTTGATTTAGTATATGGTTTAAATGTTTTTAAGCTCATAATTAAATTCCAGTCGTCAAGTCAATACTTTGACCTTTTTTAAGTGTCACTATAGCTTTTTTATAACCATTTTTTTTAGCTAGCTTACCTTGTTTAAATTTGATTTTAGATTTTAAATTTACAATGTTTACTTTTATTACATTAACTTTAAATAATTTCTCTATATTTTTTTTGATATTCTTTTTGTTTGCTTTTTTATGCACCTTAAAAACAGTTTTATTTTGTTCTGAAAGAATAGTAGCTTTTTCAGTAATTATTGGACGAATAATAGAATCTAAATAATTAATTTTTTTCATTTAGTATCCTTTTTTCTAAGTTTTTGACTGAACTTTGAGTTAACAAAACGTTTTTATATTTCATCATGTCATAAATGTTCGCCCCAGCATCGTTTATAATTTTTAGATCTTTGATATTTCTTGCTGATTTATTAATATTTTTCAATGTTTCTAAATCTGAAATAATAATAACGTTTAAAAGATTATTTTTTTTTAAGAAATTATTAAATTCTTTTGTTTTCTTTATTTCTTTTTTAACATCAGTTAAAACAAATAAATTTTTATCATAATTTTTTTTTGACAATGTATGTGCTAGAGCTAATTTTCTCACTTTTTTGTTAATTTTTTTAATTTTATATACCGCCCCTTTAGGACCATGTGCAACTCCACCGCCTACAAAGATAGGTGCTTTTCTACTAGCGTGACGAGCTCCTCCACTTCCTTTTTGTGGTACTATTTTTTTTGTTGATCCTTTAATCTCATTTTTTTGTTTAGTTTTTGCTGTTCTTGGTTTTAAATGATTAAGCTGCCAATCTACAACTGATTTTATTAATTTATAATTAATTTTATGTTTTAATATTTTATCTGATATTTCAATAGTGTCAGATTTAGTATTTTCCAAGTTTAATAATTTGACTTTCATCTATTTCTTTTTGCCTTTCGCTGCTTCTGACTTTTTAATCTTTTCGTTATATTTTTCTAATGTTGTTTTTCTTTTCACATCTTTTACAGATTCTCTTAAATAAACTGTTGAGTTTTTTCCTCCAGGTATTGAACCTTTAAGATAAAGTAAATTATTATCTGGATCTGATTTTATTATTTCAAGATTTAGCATTGTTCTAAATTTGTCTCCCATATGGCCTGCCATCTTCTTCCCTTTAAATACTTTTCCAGGATCTTGATTTTGACCAGTTGAACCATGCGCTCTGTGTGAAACTGAGACACCATGAGAAGCTCTTAATCCACCGAAATTCCATCTTTTCATGGCACCTGCGAATCCTTTACCAATTGTTTTTGACTTCACATCAACAAATTTTTTATCTTTTAACAGTTCCAAACCTAACTCGTTTCCAGCTTTATAATTTTCAGTATTATCTACTCTGTACTCTTTTAAAATTCTTTTAGGCTCAGTGTTTTTTTTCGTAAAAAAACCTTTCATTTGTTTTGTAAGTTTGGAATTTTTTGTTTTGTAATATCCAATTTTAACTGCTGAGTATCCTCTTTTGTCTTTATTAATAATATCAATTACTCGACCAGTTTCTATTTTTATAACAGTTACAGGAACAGATTGACCAGATTGAATAAATTCTCTGGTCATACCTAATTTAGTTCCTATTAATCCAATACTCATAATTATATTTTTATTTCTATGTCTACACCCGACGCTAAATCTAATTTCATTAGTGCCTCTACAGTTTGAGGTGTTGGTTCAATTATGTCTATTAATCTTTTGTGAGTTCTAGACTCAAATTGCTCTCTACTTTTTTTATCTATATGCGGGGATCTTAAAACTGTATACCTTTCAATCCTTGTCGGCAAAGGTATAGGGCCTTTTACTTGAGCTCCTGTTCTTTTAGCTGTGTTAACAATTTCTTCCGTAGAAAGGTCTAGGATTTTATTATCGTAAGCTTTTAAATGTATTCTAATATTTTGATTTTCCATATTATGCTAATTTTTTTGTTACCTCATCTTGAACATTTTGTGGCACTTTATCGTAATGACTAAATTGCATCGTGTATTGTGCTCTTCCTTGTGTTGAGGATCTTAGATTATTTATATATCCAAACATGTTTGCTAGAGGAACTGTAGCTTGTATAGCGGTTGCGTTACCCCTAGGTTCTGTTGAACCTACTTGGCCTCTTCGGCTGTTTAGATCTCCAATTACGTCACCCATAAAATCTTCTGGTGTAACCACCTCAACCTTCATAATAGGTTCCAATAATTTTAACTGTGCTTTGGTACAAGCGTCTCTAAAACACATTCTGCTGGCAATTTCAAAAGCTAAAACACTTGAGTCAACATCATGATGTAATCCATCTAAAATTGTCACTTTATAATCTATCATTGGAAATCCAGCCAAAATTCCACTATCAGCCACACTTTCAACTCCCTTTTCAACTCCGGGAATAAATTCTTTAGGGATCGCTCCACCTTTAATCTTATTTTCAACCTCTCTTCCTTTACCTGGTTCTAGAGGCTCAACCAGTAAAGTGACTTTTGCAAATTGTCCTGCGCCACCACTTTGTTTTTTATGAATATAAGTGACTTCTGATGAACCAAGTATTGTTTCTCTGTAAGCTACTTGAGGAGCTCCAATATTTGCCTCTACTTTAAATTCTCTCTTCATTCTATCAACAATTATATCTAAGTGAAGTTCTCCCATCCCTTTGATTATCGTTTGTCCTGACTCTTCGTCTGATGTTACTCTAAATGAAGGGTCTTCTTTAGCTAATCTACCTAAGGCTTCTCCCATTTTTTCTTGATCGGCTTTGGTTTTTGGTTCAACTGCAATTTCTATAACTGGGTCTGGAAATTCCATAGGTTCAAGTAATACTGGTTTATCTTCCTCGCATAAAGTATGTCCAGTAATAGTGTATTTTAAACCAGCTAAGGCTACTATATCTCCAGCTGTAGCTTCTTTAATATCTTCTCTACTATTTGCATGCATTAAAAGCATTCTTCCAACTCTTTCGGATTTTTCTTTCGAAGAGTTATAAACAGATGTACCAGATTTTAGTGTTCCTGAATAAATTCTTACGAATGTTAAAGAGCCAACAAAAGGATCATTAGCAACTTTAAAAGCTAGTCCAGAAAAAGGCTCATTATCAGCAAATTTCATTTCGATTTTTTCATCAGAACCAAGTTTAGTACCCTCAATTGATTTTAAATCCTGAGGACTTGGTAAATAGTCTATAACTGCATCTAATAAAGGTTGAACACCTTTGTTTTTAAAAGCAGAGCCTGTTGTAATTGGTACAAAATTAAACCCAAGAGTACCCTTTCTTATGCATTTAACAAGGTCTTGTTCTGAGGGCTCTTTTCCATTCAAATAGTCCTCCATTAATTTTTCATCTTCTTCCACGGCAGTCTCAACTAGTTCTTTTCTATATTGGGATGCTTTTTCTTTTAAATCATCTGGTATATCTACTAAATCAAATTTTGCACCTAAATCCTCGTTTTGCCAAATAATTGCTTTCATTTTAACTAAATCTACAATTCCTTTTAAATCTGCTTCCATACCTACAGGAATTTGAAGCACTAAAGGTTTTGCTCCAAGTCGGTCTTTAATCATATCGACGCATCTGAAAAAATCTGCCCCAGTTCTATCTAGTTTATTTACAAAACATATTCTTGGGACTTTGTATTTGTCAGCTTGTCTCCAGACTGTTTCGGATTGAGGTTCTACACCAGCAACTCCATCAAATACTGCTACAGCACCGTCAAGAACTTTCAAAGATCTTTCAACTTCAATTGTAAAATCGACGTGTCCAGGTGTATCTATGATATTAATTCTGTGGTCCCTCCAAAAACAGGTAGTCGCTGCAGAGGTAATCGTTATTCCTCGTTCTTGTTCTTGTTCCATCCAATCCATCGTAGCTGCACCATCGTGCACTTCCCCTATCTTATGACTTTTACCAGTATAATATAAAATTCTTTCAGTCGTAGTAGTTTTACCCGCATCGATGTGAGCCATGATCCCTATATTACGATATTTATCTAATGAATATTTTTTTGACATTAATTACCACCTGAAGTGAGCAAATGCTTTATTCGACTCCGCCATTTTATGAGTATCTTCTCTTTTTTTAATTGCTGAACCTTTATTCTGTGATGCATCAAGTATTTCATAATATAATTTTTCTGACATTGTTTTGTTCTTTCTTTTTCTTGTAGCATCTATAATCCATCTTAAAGCTAATGCTTGTCCTCTATTTGCCTTAACCTCTACAGGTACTTGGTAAGTGGCACCTCCTACTCGTCTAGATCTTACTTCTAAATTTGGTTTTACGTTACTAATAGCGCTGTTAAATACTTTAATTGGATCTTCTTTCCCTTTTTGTTTTATTTTGTCTAGCGCATCATACAAAATTTTTTCTGCTGTTGATCTTTTGCCGTCATACATAATAGAGTTTATAAATTTTGAAATCACTACAGATCTATATTTTGGATCTGGATAAATCTTTCTAACTGGTGCTTTTCTTTTTCTGGACATAATATTATTTTGGTTTTTTAGTTCCGTATAGTGAACGTCTTTTTTTCCTGTTGGCTACACCTTGTGTATCAAGATTTCCTCTTAATATATGATATCTTACTCCAGGTAAGTCTTTTACTCTTCCACCTCTAATCATAACCACAGAGTGTTCTTGTAAATTATGTCCTTCACCAGGAATATAGGCTGTTACTTCAAATCCATTAGAAAGTCTCACCCTAGCAACTTTTCTGAGCGCTGAATTAGGTTTTTTTGGAGTAGTCGTATAAACTTTCACACAAACACCTCTCTTTAAAGGTTGTTTTTGCAAAGCTGGAACTTTGTTCCTCATTAAAGGTTTAACTCTACCTTTTTTAATTAACTGGTTTATAGTCGGCATAGTTTATTTTGAAGTAAAAGAAAGGATTACCTTGGTTAATCATTGTTAGTGTTTAAGGTTAAATTCGACCTTACTTCTAACTTTCAAAATTGCGCTAAACTAGCATCGAAGCTAGAAAAGTCAACGATTTTTGGCTGTATTATTACTTAAAAATGACGATTTATTCCGCCGCAGGAGCGCTTTCTTGCTCCTCCTTTTTTAATTCTTCTAATCTGAGCTTGTCTTCTTTTTGAGCTTCTTTATCCCAGCCCATCTTAGTTAAACCTGTGCCTGCCGGAACTAATCTTCCAACAATAACGTTTTCCTTTAAACCCTCAAGATTATCAACTTTTCCCTTAATAGAAGCATCAGTTAATACCCTAGTTGTTTCTTGGAAAGAGGCTGCTGAAATAAATGAATTTGTTTGTAAAGAAGCTTTTGTAATTCCTAACAATACTCTTTCGAATGAAACTGGTTTTTTCTTATCATTTGAAAGTTTTTCATTAATTACTTTTATATCGTTTAGATCTACTATTTCTCCAAGCAATAACTCTGAGTCCCCTGGGTCTTTTACTTCAACTTTTTTTAACATCTGTCTTACAATAGTCTCTATATGTTTGTCATTTATAACAACACCTTGTAATCTATAAACTTCTTGTACCTCACTTACAAAATATTCTGTCAACTTTTCTACCCCTAGTATTCTTAAAATATCGTGTGGAGCTGGACTTCCATCTAATAGATATTCACCTTTTTTTATTTTTTCACCTTGGTTAAAATTTACGTGCTTGCCTTTAGGTATTAAATAATTTGAAGTTTCACCTTTTGAAGAAACAATGGATATTTTTTGTTTTCCTCTAACTTCTTTTCCAAATTCTATAACTCCATCATTTTCTGCAATAATAGCACTATCTTTAGGTCTTCTAGCTTCAAAAAGTTCTGCAACACGAGGTAAACCTCCAGTAATGTCTTTTGTTTTAGAAGTTTCTTTTGGTAGTCTTGCCAACACATCACCTGCTGATATTTTTTGCCCATCTTTAACAGATAAAATTGTGTCGGGAACTAAATAATATCTTGCCTCATTGCCATCGGCTTTTTTAATAACTTCTCCTTTATCAGTCCTTAAAGTAAGTCTTGGTTTTAACTCAGAGTTTTTGCTTACTGACTTCCAATCCGTAACAGATTTTGATGATATACCTGTAGCGTCATCTAAAGTTTCAGTGATGGAAGTACCTTCAACTAAATCCATATAATTTACAATTCCAGAAGTTTCGGCAATTACTGGTAATGTGTATGGATCCCACTCAGCAATTTTTTTACCTTTTTCAATATTATCTCCATCCTTAAAATAAAGTTTCGATCCATAATTAACTTTGTAAATAGCTAGCTGTCTATTATTTTCATCTTCTATACTTAATTGTGTATTTCTTCCCATTACAATCATATTTTTTTTAGAGTCCTCAATAAGATTTTTATTTATAATTTTAAGCTTTCCCTTGGTTTGAGATATTATTTGTGACTCTTCTTTAATTTGAGCTGTTCCTCCTACGTGGAAAGTTCTCATCGTAAGCTGAGTACCAGGCTCACCGATTGATTGGGCAGCTATCATTCCGATTGCTTCGCCAACACTTACTAATTTTCCTCTGGCAAGATCTCTTCCGTAACTCATTGCGCAAACACCTTTGGTAGAACCACATGTTATTACTGAATAAACGTTTACAGATTTTACTCCTGCTGCATCTATCTTTTCACAGTCAAATTCATCAATTAGTTTCTCTTTTTTGATTATAACTTCTCCAGTAACTGGATTTTTAATATTTTCTGCAATAACTCTTCCTAAAATTCGCTCAGATAAACTTACTAAAATATTACCACCTTCTATAATCTCTGAGATATTCACTGATGATCGAGTTTTACAATCACACTCTTTTTTTGTGATTTGAACATCTTGCGCTACATCGCATAATCTTCTTGTTAAATAACCAGAGTTAGCAGTTTTTAAAGCTGTATCTGCCAGTCCTTTTCTCGCACCGTGAGTTGAGTTAAAATATTCTAAAACAGATAACCCTTCTTTAAAATTTGATATAATTGGGGTTTCTATTATTTCTCCCGATGGTTTCGCAATTAATCCTCTCATTCCAGCAAGCTGCTTCATCTGAGCTTGAGATCCCCGAGCACCAGAGTCTGCCATCATATAAACTGAATTAGTTTCAATTCTGTCATTTTCATAAACCTTTTCAGCAGAGGAGATTTCTTTCATCATTTCATTGGCTACTGTGTCAGTACATTTAGACCATATGTCTACTACTTTATTATATTTTTCTCCTCTTGTAATTAATCCATCAGAATATTGCTTCTCATAATCTTCTATCTGCTTTTTTGTTTCATTTATTAAATTTTCTTTTGTTTTTGGTATAATCAAATCATCTTTTCCAAATGAAATTCCAGCTTTAAAAGCGTGTTTAAAACCGAGTGTTTTAATCCTATCACAAAAAATTACAGTCTCTTTTTGACCGCAATATCTGAAAATTGTATCAATTACCTCTGAAACACTTTTCTTAGTTAGTAATCTGTCTATTAGCGTAAATTTAATATTATGGTGTTTTGGCAACAAATTAGCTAATAAAAATCTGCCAGCTGTACTAGAGTACTTTTGTTTAACTATATTATTTTTTTGGTCAACAGTTTCAAATATCGAAATAATCTTAGTGTGTAAACTGATAGACTTGTTTTCTAAAGCTTGTTCAATTTCATCTATATTAGAAAATATTCCTTTCGGTTTTTCAGATTTTGAGCTTTGAGATAAGTAATAGATACCTAGTACGATGTCTTGACTAGGTACTATAATTGGTTTTCCATTAGAAGGGCTTAATATATTATTGGTAGACATCATAAGAACTCTTGCCTCTAATTGCGCCTCTAGACTTAAAGGGATGTGTACTGCCATTTGATCTCCATCAAAATCAGCATTAAATGCAGCACATACTAAAGGGTGAAGCTCTATAGCATTACCCTCAATTAGTTTAGCCTCAAATGCTTGTACCCCTAATCTATGTAAAGTTGGTGCTCTATTTAATAAAACTGGATGTTCTCTGATAATATATTCTAAAGCATCCCATACCTCACTTTTTTCTTTCTCAACCAATCTTTTAGCTTGTTTAATTGTGGTAGCTAAACCTAATTTGTCTAATCTTGCATACAAAAAAGGTTTAAAAAGTTCTAAAGCCATTTTTTTTGGTAATCCACATTGATGTAGTTTAAGTTCAGGTCCCACAACAATTACTGATCTTCCAGAATAATCAACTCTTTTACCTAATAAATTTTGTCTAAATCTTCCTTGTTTACCTTTCAACATTTCTGCAAGAGATTTTAATGGTCTTTTACCAGTTCCGGTTATAACCCTGCCTCTTCGTCCATTGTCAAAAAGAGCATCAACAGATTCTTGTAACATTCTTTTTTCGTTTCTTACAATAATGTCAGGAGCTTTAAGGTCTAAAAGCCTCTTAAGTCTATTGTTTCTATTAATTACACGTCTATATAAATCGTTTAAATCAGATGTAGCAAATCTTCCACCATCCAACGGAACAAGAGGTCTTAATTCTGGTGGAATTACTGGAACAGTTGTTAAAATCATCCATTCAGGTTTATTACCTGAATTAATAAAAGACTCTATTAGTTTTAACCTTTTAATTGTTCTTTCTTCTGTAACTTTGGACTTAACCTCTTTTAAAGACTCTCTTAGTTTTTTTTGTTCTGATTTTAAGTCAAGGTTTATAAGGATTTCTCTAACAGCTTCAGCTCCTATTCCAGCATTAAAAGCGTCTTCACCAAATTCGTCCTGAGCTTTTATGAGCTCTTCCTCGTTTAATAATTGCCCTTTTTTTAATTTGGTAAGACCAGGTTCAATGACTATAAAACTTTCAAAATATAAAACTTTTTCAACTTCTTTGAGCTTCATATCAATAGCTAAAGATATTCTGCTAGGCAAAGACTTTAAAAACCATATATGAGCCACAGGACAAGCTAAATCTATATGACCCATTCTTTCTCGTCTAACATTTGATTTTGTAACCTCCACTCCACATTTTTCACAGATAATTCCTCTAAATTTCATTCTTTTATATTTTCCACAAAGACATTCATAATCTTTAACTGGTCCAAATATTCTTGAGCAAAAAAGACCATCTTTTTCAGGTCTAAAAGTTCTATAATTTATTGTTTCTGGTTTTTTAATTTCACCAAAGGACCAAGATTTAATTTTATCGGGGCTCGCTAAAGTAATTTTTATGCTTCCAAAATTATTTTCAGATGAAATATTTCGATTATCAATATTCTTTGTTAAATTTTTTTCCATATTTTTAATTTAATTCAATATTAAGTCCCAAAGCTCTTATTTCTTTGATTAAAACGTTAAATGACTCGGGTACTCCAGACTCAAAATTATTATTTCCTTTTACTATAGTTTCGTAAACTTTTGTTCTACCTGCAACGTCATCTGACTTGACTGTTAAAATTTCTTGAAGAGAGTATGACGCACCATAAGCTTCTAAAGCCCAAACTTCCATTTCACCAAATCTTTGTCCTCCTAATTGAGCTTTACCACCCAAAGGTTGTTGCGTAACCAAACTGTAAGGACCTGTTGATCGAGCATGTATTTTATCTTCAACAAGATGGTTTAATTTCAGCATATAAATTGTCCCAACAGTAACCGGTCTATCAAATCTCTCACCTGTTCGACCGTCCCATAAATTTGTTTGACCGCTAGATGGTAGCTTAGCTAAATCCAACATCTTAGTAATATCTTTAGTTGAAGCTCCATCAAATACAGGGGTGCCTATAGGTATCCCATTTGAAATATTTTGAACTAACTCAAATATTTCTTTTTTTGATAATTTTGAAATAACATTTTCAAAATATTCCTTTCCATAAATCTCTTTAAGTTTATTTTTTAATTTTTCAAATTCATTTTCAAAATCTTTTAAATAAGATTTAATTTGATCTCCTAGTTCGGAGCAAGACCATCCTAGGTGAGTCTCAAGAATTTGGCCAACGTTCATCCTGCTAGGTACTCCCAAAGGATTTAAAACTATGTCTACTGGTTTTCCATTTTCCATATATGGCATGTCTTCAACAGGAACTATTTTACTAACGACGCCTTTGTTACCATGTCTACCTGCCATTTTATCACCTGGCATTAATCTTCTTTTTACAGCAACAAACACTTTTACTACTTTCATAACAGTAGGTAATAAATCATCTCCTTGTTGGATTTTATTAACTTTATCATCAAACCTTAAATTTATATCTTCTAAAGCATTCTCGTATTGATTTTTTAATTTTAATATATTTTCGTTAATTTTTTCTTCTTTAAACGAAATTTTCCATAAATCTTTAAGACCTAAGTTATTTAAATCATTATCATTTAAGGTAAGGCCTGCTTTAAGTTCCTTGTAGTTTTTGCTAATTGATTGATTTTTGAGTAAATCTGTTGCTCGCGATTTGATGTTTCTATTTAAAATTTCTTCTTCGACTTTTCTATCCTCTTGTACTAACTCAATTTCGGATCTTTCAATAGCTATAGATCTTTCATCTTTTTCTATTCCGTGTCTGTTAAATACCCTGACGTCAATAACCACGCCAGCACTTCCAGAAGGTAATTTTAGAGAAGAGTCTCTCACGTCAGTAGCTTTTTCACCAAAAATTGATCTTAAAAGTTTTTCTTCAGGACTTGAGGAAGTTTCACTCTTTGGTGTAACTTTTCCAACTAATATATCACTAGGTTTAACCTCAGCTCCAACATATACAATTCCAGACTCATCTAAATTTCTTAGACTTTCCTCGCTTACGTTAGGAATATCTCTAGTTATTTCCTCTGCTCCAAGTTTTGTGTCACGAGCCATCGACTCGTACTCTTCAATATGAATTGAAGTAAATACATCGTCAGTTACACATCTCTCTGATATTAAAATTGAGTCTTCAAAATTGTAACCCTGCCAAGGCATAAAGGCAACCGTAACGTTTTTTCCTAAAGCTAATTCTCCAAGTTTCGTAGCTGGCCCATCCGCAATTATATCTCCTTTTTTAACTTCATCTCCAACTTTGACTAAAGGTTTTTGATTTATACAAGTATTTTGATTTGACCTTTTAAATTTTGAAAGATTATAAATATCCACTGCTGATTGAGATAGGTCTTTAACTTCTGTTGCTTTAACCACTATTCTTTTTCCATCAATCTTATCTACAACTCCGCCTCTTTTCGCGACAATTGTTACACCCGAGTCCAAAGCAACATCTGATTCTATGCCAGTGCCAACTAAAGGTGACTCTGGTTTTAATAAAGGTACAGCTTGCCTCATCATATTAGATCCCATTAATGCTCTATTAGCATCATCATTCTCAAGAAATGGGATTAAAGCTGCAGCTACAGATACTAATTGTTTAGGAGATACATCTATGTAATCTATGTTGTCTTTATTCGATAATTGAAAATTTAAATTTTTTCTACAAGCTACGAGCTCCTCTTCAAATGTCCCGTCTTTATTTAAAGAAGAATTAGCTTGAGCTATTGTATATTTTTCTTCTTCAATAGCTGACAAATATTTTATTTCGTTAGTGACTTTCCCTTTAACAACTCTTTTGTAAGGACTTTCTATATACCCGAATTTATTTACTCTACAATATGTGGCTAAACTATTTATTAGGCCAATATTAGGTCCCTCTGGTGTCTCAATAGGGCATATTCTTCCATAGTGAGTAGGATGAACATCTCTTACTTCAAAACCTGCCCTTTCTCTTGTTAATCCACCTGGGCCCAAAGCAGAAACTCTTCTTTTATGAGTAATTTCTGACAACGGATTAGTTTGGTCCATAAATTGTGAAAGTTGAGATGTAGCAAAAAAATCTTTCAAAGAAGTTGTAATAGGTTTTGCATTTATTAAATCTTGAGGCATTGCTGACTCTATTTCTAGAAAAGTAGACATTTTTTCTTTAACTGTTCTTTCCATTCTTAGAAGACCAATTCTAAATTGATTTTCAACTAGTTCCCCGACTGATCTGACTCTTCTATTTCCTAAATGATCGATATCATCTACTTCACCTTTGCCATCTCTCAAATCGAGCATGAACTTTATAATTGCAATAATATCAGTTGAGTTAAGAGTATTGTCTTTTACATCTCTTTCTAGATTTAATTTTGAATTTAATTTTACTCTTCCTACTTCTGAAAGATCATATCTATCTTTATTAAAATATAAGTTTTTGAAAACGTCTTCTGCAATTTCTACTGTTGGAGCTTCACCTGGTCTTAATACTTTATAGATATCGTTTAAAGCATCAGTTTTATTTGTATTCTTGTCAATCTTTAAAGTCTCAAGTAAATAAGGCCCTTTATTTATCGGATCTATGTTTACTAATTCTAAATTTTTTATATTTTCATTTTTTTATTTTATCAATCGACTCCTCATTTAAATCTGAACCTGATAGAAGAAAAGTATTATTATTTTTATCAACTAAATCTTTTGATGTGTATTTGCCGATTAATTCTTCATTAGTAATAAATATTTCTTTTAAATTTTTTTCTTCCAATTTTTTTGCAATAATAAAATTTAGTTTTTCACCTTTCGATAAAACTTTTTTATTATTTTTTGCATCAATTAGATCGAAAGCTAATTTGACAGGCCTTTTGTAGTTTTGAATATCAAAGGTTGTTACCCATTTATTATTCTTTTCGTCATAATCATATTTGCTTGTTGAATAAAAATTTTTTATAATTTTTTCTTTTGTCAAACCTAAAGCAAATAATATCGTTGTGATTGGTAACTTCTTTTTTCTGTCAATTCTAAAGTATAAAATATCTTTAGGATCAAATTCAAAATCTAGCCAAGATCCTCTGCCTGGTATTATTCTACAATTAAACAACAACTTACCACTAGAATGTGTTTTTCCTTTATCATGATCAAAAAATACTCCCGGACTTCTATGCATTTGATTTACTACTACTCTCTCAACTCCATTAACAACAAAAGTACCGCTAGGAGTCATTAATGGAAGTTCTCCTATAAATACTTCCTGCTCCTTTGCAGATAAAATTTGTTTTGTATTGTTTTCGGTATCGATATCGTAAACAACTAATCTTAAATTAGCTTTTAAAGACGCTGAGTATGTTAGACTTCTTTGTTTACACTCTAAAACGTCAAATTTTGGTTTCTCTAATTTATATGAAATATATTCAAGAGTCGATTTATCTGCGTTATCATCAATAGGGAAAATACTTTTGAAAACTTTATCTATACCTTTAGAAAGGATATCCATTTGCTCATTAAGAGCTTTTGATGTTAAAAATTCTTGATAAGAATTTTTTTGAACTTCTATTAAGTTGGGAATTGATAAGCCTTCTTTTAGCTTACCAAAACTTTTTCTTATACTTTTCTTTTGAGTAAAAGATAATTCCATTAATTAATTTTATTACGAATTTTAATTCGTAATAACTAAGTCTTAAATTTTAATTTACTTTAATTCTACTTTAGCGCCGGCAGCTTCAAGTTTTTTCTTAAATTCGTCGGCTTCTTTTTTAGGAACGCCTGCTTTAATTTCCTTTGGTGCTCCTTCAACTAAATCTTTTGCTTCTT
Organism: uncultured Pelagibacteraceae bacterium; assembly: GCA_902552185.1. GTDB lineage: Bacteria > Pseudomonadota > Alphaproteobacteria > Pelagibacterales > Pelagibacteraceae > Pelagilacustribacter. The sequence continues at coordinate 68,787 of CACDFZ010000004.1, forward strand.
TTAAACCTAAGCCAGTTATAGCTCTAACTTCTTTAATTACATTAATTTTTTTATCGCCCGCAGCTGCTAAAAATAATGAAAATTCAGATTTTTCCTCTCCTGCTGGTGCTGCACCGGGTGCTGCTGCTGCTGCTACTGGAGCTGCTGCTGTCACTCCCCATTTTTCCTCTAGTTGTTTTGAAAGCTCTGCAGCCTCGACAACTGTAAGCTTTGATAAATCTTCTATAATTTTGTTTAAGTCTGACATAATGATCCTTGTAATTATTTTTTTAAACTCTTCGCGCGCGCTAAATTAGCAATTTTTGAGCCTGGTGCAAGCAAAATACTCACTAATTTTTGAGCAGGTGATGACAAAATACCTACAATTTTAGCCCTTGCTTCTTCTAAAGAAGGTAATGTGGCGATAATAGCCACCTCTTTTTGATCTAAAACCTTACCATCCATGAAACCTGCTATAATTTTTAATTTTTGATGAGATTTAGCAAATTTTGTTAAAATTTTAGCAGTCGTTATCGGGTCAGATGAAAGGGCAGCAGCTGTAGGACCAGAAAAATATTTCTCTAAATCTTTAACTGGAGTTTCTTTTATAGCAATTTTTGTAATTCGATTTTTTGTAATTTTAAAAAGTATACCTTTTTCTCTTAATTGTTTTCTAAGTTCGTCAAGTTCATTTACATTTAACCCTTGATATTGAGCAATCATTACTGAATTATTTGAAGAAAAATTTTTTTTCATTTCCTCAATATAAGTTTTTTTGTTTTCCTTGCTCATCATAACTAATTCTTACCCCCTAATTTGTAGGATATACCCATTGTTGAGGTTAAAAAGATGTTTTTGATAAATTCACCTTTAATATTTTCTGGCTTTTCTTTTTTTAAAAAATCAATAAAATATTTGTAATTCTCTTGTAGTTTTTCTTTTGAAAAATTTTTTCTTCCTATTGATAGAGCTAAATTACCATCTTTATCATTTTTAATTTCAACCAATCCTGTTTTTATATCAGTTATAGATTTTTTTAGATCATTAGAAACAGTTCCAAGTTTAGGATTAGGCATAAGGCCTTTGGGTCCAAGAATTTTTCCTAACTTACCTATTTTACTCATCATCCCGGGCGTACAAATTAATTTATCGAAATTTAATTCGCCACTTGATATTTTATCTAGTAAATCTTGAGAGCCAGCAATATCCGCTCCAACTTTTATAGCTTCTTGCACTTTTTCTTGTTCACACAAAACTGCAATTTTAAATTTTTTACCATTTCCGTTAGGTAACTTTACAACTGTTCTTAAATTAAAATCGCCACCCTTTGATTGTTTGGTGTTAATTCTTATCGATAAATCAATTGACTCATCTATTTTAGTTGTACATGTTTCTTTAACTAAATCTAAAGACTTATCAAATGCTAGTTTATCTTTAACTTTTTTCTTTTCTATTAGCTTGTATCTTTTTGATCTTTTTTTCATTCCTTGACCTCAATACCCATTGATCTGGCTGATCCACAAATTATTTTTGTTGCCTCTTTTAAATCAAACGCGTTTAAATCTTTCATTTTTTCTTTAGCTATTGCTTCAGCTTGTTTCATTGTTATCGAGCCAGCAATAACTCTTCCTGGTTCTTTCGATCCACTCTTTAACTTCGCTGCCTCTCTTATAAAATGTGAAGCTGGTGGGGATTTGATTACAAAATCAAATTTTTTATCTTTATAGACTGTAATTACAACAGGAACTGGTTTTCCCATGAAAGCTTTTGTTTTTTCATTAAATGCTTTACAAAATTCCATTATATTTATTCCTCTTTGGCCAAGAGCTGGGCCCACTGGTGGTGCTGGATTCGCTTGACCACCTTTGATTTGTAATTTTACGTAACCTGTAATCTCTTTTGCCATATCTAATTTTTTTCTACCTGGTTAAATTCTAAATCTACCGGAGTTGCTCTACCAAATATCGAAACTGACACCTTTAGTCTAGACTTTTCTTCATCTATTTGCTCAATCAAACCTGTAAAAGAGGCAAAAGGTCCATCACAAACTTTTACTTTTTCACCAATTTCAAAACTTATGCCTGTTTTTTGATTGATTGCACTTTCAGAAACTTGACCCAAAATTCTTTTAATTTCATTGTCTGAAATTGGAGTAGGTTTATCCGAAGATCCTAAAAATCCACTTACTTTTTGTAAATTTTTAATGAGATGATAGATTTGTTTAGTTAACTCAATTTTAATTAAAACATATCCAGGAAAGTATTTTTTTTCTTTTTTTGTCCTTTTTCCTTTTTTAACTTCAGTAACTTGATGTGTAGGAATTAAAAGTTGATCTAAACTGCTCTCTAATTTGTGACGTTTAAGCTCTTCTTTAATGCTCTCAACAACTTTTTTTTCAAAGCCAGAATATGCCTGTACAATATACCAGTTCATTTAAAAGCTTAAGTTTAAAATTATATTTAATAAAAATCTTAAAATTTGATCCAGAAGTAAAAAGAAAATGGCAGCTATTGAAGCCAAGCCAAACACCATTAAGGCACCTGTCATAGTATCTTTTTTTGTAGGCCAAGATATTCTAAAAGCCTCTTGCTTTACCTCTTGTATAAATTTAAGTGGATTTCTCATAATAATTCTTTTTATTGGCAGGAGCGGAGGGACTCGAACCCACAGCCTCCGGTTTTGGAGACCGGCGCTCTACCAATTGAGCTACGCTCCTATTTAATTATCTTCGTTACTACGCCAGCTCCTACTGTTTTTCCACCTTCTCTAATGGCAAAATTTAAGTTTTGACTCATAGCAATCGGAGTAATTAATTTGACACTAAACTTTCCGTCATCCCCAGGCATAACCATCTCTGTTCCTGAAGGAAGAGTAACTTCTCCAGTAACGTCAGTTGTTCTAAAATAAAACTGAGGTCTATACTTAGTGAAAAAAGGAGTATGTCTTCCGCCCTCTTCTTTTTTAAGAATGTATGCTTGGCATTCAAATTCTGTGTGCGGAGTTACTGAACCTGGCTTAGCAAGTACTTGTCCTCTTTGAACATCATCTCTTTCTACACCTCTAAGTAATGCACCAATATTATCACCCGCTTCACCGCTATCTAAAAGTTTTCTAAACATTTCAACACCAGTGCAAACAGATTTTTTTGTATCCGTGATACCTATTATTTCAATCTCTTCCCCAACTTTTATTACACCTTGCTCAACTCTACCTGTAACCACAGTACCTCTACCAGAGATTGAGAAAACATCTTCAACTGGCATTAAAAAAGGTTTATCTTTTGGTCTATCAGGTTGTGGGATTGTTTCATCTACTGCTTTCATCAATTCCATAATTGCGTTTTTTCCCGTTGCCTCGTCTTTGCCTTCAACAGCATTAAGAGCTGAACCTTTAATTATAGGAATTTTGTCTCCAGGGAATTTATATGAAGTTAAAAGTTCTCGTATTTCTTCTTCAACTAAATCAACTAACTCTTTATCTTTGACAGTATCAATCTTATTTAAAAATACCACTATCGCAGGAACTCCCACTTGACGAGCTAATAGAATATGCTCTCTGGTTTGCGGCATTGGTCCGTCAGCGGCATTAACTACCAAAATAGCTCCATCCATTTGAGCAGCACCAGTAATCATATTTTTTACGTAGTCAGCGTGACCAGGACAATCAACGTGGGCGTAGTGTCTCTTAGCTGTTTCGTATTCTACGTGCGCTGTTGAAATTGTGATCCCTCTTTCTTTTTCTTCAGGAGCTTTATCAATTTGATCATAAGCTACAAATTTTGCACCTCCTGCCTCTGCAAGCACTTTTGTAATCGCAGCAGTTAAAGTAGTTTTACCGTGGTCTACGTGTCCGATTGTACCTATGTTACAATGCGGTTTACTTCTATTAAACTTTTCCTTCGACATTTTTTTTTCCTCTTTTTTTAATTTTGTTTTTGGAGCGGGTAAAGGGAATCGAACCCTTACATCCAGCTTGGAAGGCTAGCGTTCTACCATTGAACTACACCCGCAAAATCCAAACTTAACACGCTCTTTATTATTATTAAACGCTTTTAAGCATGGTGGAGGGGGAAAGATTCGAACTTTCGAAGACCGAAGTCAACGGGTTTACAGCCCGCCCCATTTGACCGCTTTGGTACCCCTCCAATTTTTCTTTAGGGATACCCACTAACTTAAAAAGCATTCAACAACAAGCGTTTTATAAGCAATTGTACAATAAATGCAATAAATCATTTTGCTTTAAAATATGCTAATTATTTGAAAAAAAACGAATATTTTTATGAAAAAGTCCACTTTTTTAATAGTTGGAAGACATGCGGTGACCGAGGCCTTAAAAAACCCTAGAAGAAAGGTTCATCGACTATTTATTACTGAGGATGCTTTAAAAAAGTTAAATAGAGAAAATCAAAACACTAACTTAATAAATAAAGTTCATATTTTTTACAAATCTAAGAAAGAAATAGATAATTTATGTGGAAAGGAAGATATTTCACACCAAAATATTGTTGCTGAAATTGAAAATTTTGATGAAATTAGTATTAAAGAATTCTTACAAAAAAAAGATAGTAAAAATTTAAATTTTTTAGCACTAGAAGAGGTTTCTGATCCAAGAAATATAGGCTCAATTATAAGATGCGCAACAAGTTTCAATTTAGATGGTTTAATTGTTAAAGACAGGTCATTTCCCTCTAAAAGTAAATTATTATTTAAAAGTGCAAGCGGGGGAATGGAGCATTTAAATATTTTTAAAGTGTCAAATATAAACACAACATTAAGATTTTTAAAAACTAAAGGTTTTTGGATAAGTGCCTTCGACTCTAAATCAAATAAAGATTTTATTGAAAATAAATGGACAGGAAGAAATGTCATGCTATTTGGATCTGAGGGTTTTGGATTAAATAAAAATACAGTGGCTAACTCTGATTTTGTATTTAAAATTAAAATCAATAAAAAAATGGAAAGTTTAAATATAGCTAATTCAGTCGCAATAGTTTGTCATCATATTAGTAAAATTGTTATGAATAATTAAAATTGATTGTATTTCCTTTTTAGTATATTTAAAGTAATTTAATGCCCTCATAGCTCAATTGGTAGAGCAATTGATTTGTAATCAATAGGTTCGCGGTTCGAGTCCGTGTGAGGGCACCACAATCTATTTTTTTATGAAAATTTTTCTAAGATCTTTATGAAAATTTTTTTTTTCATTTAAAATAGTTCTTTTATATTTTTTAAAATATTTAAGCTCATTTTGATAATTCTTAAATATTTTTAATATGGTTTTTGATATCTTTTCTAAATTGATTTTTTTTTCTTCAAACTTATATTTATCATTTATCGGTATATCTAATTTATTTTTCGCACTACCCTTTTTATTCGTAATAATACAATTATTAAATAAAGCTGCTTCTCTTGGCATTCTATCTTTCCCAGGATGATAGCCAAAATCTAAATAAACTTTTGTCTTATTATAAATATTTATTATTTGTTTAGTATTAAATCCCGACAATTTAATCATTTTGAAATTATAATATCTTTTTATACTTTCTATAAATTCACTACTTTTACTTGAGTAGCATATTAAATTTTTTTTTGTTTTTTTCAGTTTTTTTGAATCTTTTAAAATTTCGTCTCTTTGGTAATCAGAAAGAAATTTTAAATTTTGAAAATACACTTTTAGATAATTGAAAGCGTATTTTGATTGTGCTAAATGTAAATCTATTTGTTTTAATTCTTCAAATTTTTGTAAATTACAAAAACTATATAAAAATTTTAAGTAATCATGGTAAGTGAATATTCCAAAGTTATTATAAGTAACTTTATTAAAAATTCTGAAAACGTTAAAGGGTATTTTGATAATTGATCTTAAAAATTTGTTATAATTATATCTAAACTTATAACCGAAATAGTTATCAACGCTTAACCACCACAAGATCTTTTTTATTTTTTTGTAATTCAGTGAATGTTCAAGAAATTGATAATGTTCTGGGATTATTAATATATTTTTTTCATCATCATCTATAAAACTAGAATACTCTAATTTATATTTTTTAAAATTACTGTGAATTGGATTTTTGTCTAAGATAGGTAAATAAAACATTCTAACGTTAACTTTAAAAGTCTTTTTAATATCTGCAGCTACTTGATGAAGTAGTTCTGGTCCGCCAGTAAACGTGTTAGATGGAGCCATTACAAAAACTTTAGTCTTTTTTTTAATAATTATTTTTTTATTTCCATCCATATTTCCTTAAAGAGTTGAGGCCTATAAAGAATATAGACTTTAAATTTGTTAAAAAGTTTAAATTATTTTTTTCTTTATTTATGTGCCATAAACTAATTATATTTTTGATCTTATTAGAAGACCTATTATTTTTATTAATTCTATAAAAAACAAAAGTTTCTTCAATCTTGTAAGCTACCTCCCCTTTTTTTAAAAGTTCACATTTAAACAAATAATCTTCGTGATTTACCTTTTGAAAAAATATATCATTTAAAATTTCTCGTCTTATAATAATTGAGGAAGTGCTCATCGAAGAATGTTTTAAAAAGCTATCATAATTATATTTTGAATGTAAATTTGTCATTTTTTTTTTTTTAAGATCATCGTTAAAAAAAAAACAATAGTCAGTATAAGTAAAATTACAATTTATACTCAGCATATTTGTTACTTGTTTTTCAAGTTTATCTTTGGGCCAAAAATCATCGGAATCCATGAAGGCAATAAACTCTGAATTTGATTTTTGTATACCAAAATTTCTGCAATATGCAGGGCCTCTATTTTCTTTAAAATTAAATATTTTTATATTTTCAATATTTTGATATTTCGATAGTATTTCTTTTGAATTGTCATTTGAATTATCGTCTATCAAATAAACTTTCCAATTTTTATAAGTTTGGTCAATAATAGAATTTAAACACTGGCTAAGATATTTAGCTTTATTAAAGTTTGGAATTATTATATCTATAGTTTGGTTGTTTACCATAAATATTTAAAGTTTATAAAAAAAAGCGTAAATAAAATGAAGTCTGAAACTAATTTAAAAGTTTTTTTTATTAAATTAATTGCAATAACATTTTCTATCATATTAATAATTAATGTTTTTTATAATGTATTTCTATCAGACAAATTAGATGTTTTGAATAAACTTTCAAGTCTAGATAAAGAAACTGCTGAGATGATTAAAGATAAAGTGAGATCTGAACTCAAAAGCGGATTAGAAAAAAAGCAAATTTTGTCTAATGAGGATGCAATATTGATTAAGAAGTTTATCGAAAAAATTTCATCTGAGTTAAAATAAAATTTACATTGAAAAAATACTTTACACTTCTACTTCAACAAGAAACAAAAATAAAATTTTTACTTATCATTTATACTTTGTATTGTTCTTATAATATTGGAATGTCATGGGATGAAAGCTATCATCAAAAAATTGGAGAAATTAATTTAAAATATCTTTTATCATTCGGCCAAATAGATGAACCATTTTTCTCAAAATACCGTTATTCAACTTTATATTGGACTGTATTGAGTTTTATCAATCAAATGTTTCCACAGAAATTTTATTTAGAAGTATATCACGTATTAAATTCTTTTTTTGGCATAATGACTATAGTTGGTTTGTACAAACTAAATAAAATTTTATTCAATAAATCTATTGCAAAAATTTCATCAATTTTACTTTTTCTTATTCCTTTTTTTTATGGTCACTTCGCAATAAATTTTAAAGATATTATTTTAGCTTTTGCACATGTTTGGATTGTTTATTACGTGTATAAATACATATTTTTTGATTATAAATTAAAAAAAAGACTAGTATTAATTCTTAAGATATCGCTCTTATCAGCATTAGGCACAGGGGTTCAATTATTGTTCTTAGGCTCTTTAATTCCAATAATCTTGGTTTTTTTGATGATGGTATTATTTTTTAAGAAAAAAAGTTTAAAAATCTTACTAACTGATTTTATTTTGTTCCTTTTTTTATTTTACTTTGTCCTTATTCTATTTTGGGTAGACACTCACAGCAATATAATCAAATTACCCTTTGAGTTTTTTATTAAAACATTATCAATTAATGTTGGTTGGTCATTTAATTTATTAAATGGAGATTACTTAAATTCAAACAATATACCTTTTAATTATTTATTAATAAATTATTTTTATAAATTACCAGAATTTTTGATTATTTTATATGCTTTAACTATTCCAATTTTATTCTTTAATCGAAAGCTTTTAAAATCTAAATTCAAAGATTTTAAAATAATAATATTAATTACTTTTTTTTTGATAATTTACCCAAGTTTAGTACTTTTTCTTATCCCCTATCCTATTTACGATGGAGTTAGACTTTTTTTATGGAGTGCTCCTTACTTGGTTATTATTCCCTCGATAACTACTTACATAATTTTTATAAACAAAAACTTATTTTATAATTTAATTAAAATTACTTTAGCTGTTTTATTTGCTTTTCATATATTGAATTTTTTAACTATAACTCCGTATCATTATACTTTTCTAAATTATTTTTCAGGCAATAAAGAACTTAGATATAAAAAATTTGAAAATGATTATTGGTCTACTAGTTTAAAAGAACTTATATTGAGTTCAGAGTTAGGTGATGGTAGGATAACTTTTTATTCTTGTGGAGTGAATCCTGAAATAGCAAAAATGTATATGAAACAAAAATATAAAAGATCTGAATTAACAAACAAAACTAATGCTACATATATCATAATGACTAATAGAACGTTATTATCTAAAAAAGATAATAAAATTACAAATTGTTATGATGAGTACAGGGCTGAGAATGTTCACCAGATTAAAAGAAATGGTATAATTTTATCAGCAATAAAAAAAAATAAAAATGAGTAAACTTTATAAACCAGACATATTAATAGTGGGTTCAGGTTTTTTTGGTGCAGTATTGGCTGAAAGACTAGCAAATATTTCTAATAAAAAAGTTTTAATAATTGAGAGAAGAAATCATATCGGTGGAAATTCTTTTAGTGAGGTGGATAAAAAAACAAATATTGAGTATCATAAATATGGCACTCATATATTTCATACAGCAAATCAAAAAGTTTGGGATTATATCAATAAATTTACTGAGTTTAATAACTATCGACATCAAGTACTAAGTAAACATAAAAGTAAAGTATATCAAATGCCTATTAATCTTGAGACAATAAATTCTTTCTTTAAAAAAAATTTTAGTCCAATTGAAGCTGAAAAATTTATTTTAAATAAAACCAAAAAATTCAAAAATTACAAACACAAAAATTTTGAAGATAAAGCTATTTCACAGATTGGTAAGGAACTTTATAATGCCTTTATAAAGGGATATACTCAAAAACAATGGGGTAAAAAACCCAAATATTTGCCTGAAAGTATTTTTAATAGATTACCAATAAGATACAGCTATAATGAAGATTATTATCAACAAACTCAATATCAAGGTATACCGAAAAATGGTTATAAAGATATTTTTATTAATTTAACAAAAAATAAAAATATAAGAATTAAATTAAAAGAGAAATACAATTTAAAATATAAAATTAAACCTAGATACTTAACAATATATACCGGACCTCTTGACTCATTATTAAATTATAAATTTGGAAAGCTTGAATGGAGATCATTATCCTTTAAAAAGGAAGTTAAAAAAACTAGAGATTTTCAGGGAACTTCAGTAATTAATTATCCAGATCTCAAAAATAAGTTCACGAGAGTGCATGAGCCTAAACATTTACATCCTGAGAGAAAACCTTTTAACTCAAATCAAACATTAGTAATTAAAGAATACTCAGTTAAAAATGATAACGAACCTTATTATCCTATCAATGATGAAGTTAATAGAATTAAACATAGAAAATATAAATTAGAGGCAAGTAAAATTAAAAAATTTGAATTTGGTGGTAGGTTAGCAGATTATGCGTATTACGATATGGATATGACGATTTCTGCAGCATTAAAAAAATTTGAACAAATAAAGAAAAAAATTAAATGAAAATTCTTGTTACTGGAGGAGCTGGGTATATAGGCAGCCATGTTTGTAATTTATTGTTAGATAGCGGCTACGAAGTAACAGTAATTGATAGTCTAGTAACAGGTAACAAAAATTTAGTTCCAAAAAATGCAAGACTAGTTGTCTCTGATATTGCTGACGAAAAAAAAATAGGAAATCTAGTTATTAAGGAAAAATTTGATTTGGTGATGCATTTTGCTGGATTAATAAGAGTTGATGAATCTGTAAAAGAGCCAAAAAAATACCACATGTTCAATTTCGAAAAAGGAAAAATTTTTTTAAATATTTGTTTTAAAAATGGACTTAATAAAATAATTTTTTCATCAACTGCCTCCGTATATGGTAATCCGAATAAAGAAAAGGTTTTAGAAAGTGACCCCTTAAATCCTTTAAATCCTTATGCGACTTCAAAACTAAAACTCGAAGATTTTATAAAAAAAACATCTGAAAAAATTGATTTAAAGTATATTATTTTAAGATACTTTAATGTAGCAGGTTCTGATGAAAAGTTACGCAGTGGACTAATTTCTAAACACTCTTCTCATTTAATTAAAATAGCTTGTGAGGTTGCTGTTGGGAAAAGGGAAAAATTAATAATAAACGGAAACGATTATGACACATTTGATGGAACGCCGATTAGAGATTTTATTCATGTATCTGATTTAGCCGACATACACTTAATTTCTGCAAAACATCTTATTGATAGTGGAAAATCGGATATATTTAATTGTGGTTACGGGAAAGGTTATTCTGTTAAAGAAGTAATAGAAAATTTTAACCAAATATTAGATAAAAAAATTAGTTATGAAATAGGTCCTAGAAGAGATGGAGATAGTAAAATGATAATTGCAAATCCAGAAAAATTTAATAAATTCTTTGGTTGGAAACCAAAATTTAACAATATTAAATATATACTTAAAACTGCAGTTGATTGGGAGAAAAAAATTAAATAATACTAAAAATATTCTCGATATCCTTTAACTGATCTCTTCCAGACAAAAGTACAACAAGATCATCTTTTTCAAAAACGAAATCACCTCTAGGTATAATTACTTGTTTACCCCTAACTACAGCACCAACTCTTGTATTTTCAGGTAGGTTGCTATCTTTGATTTTTTTATTTAAAAGCTCGGATTTTTCTAAAACTTTTGCCTCTACAAACTCATACTCTCCATCCAAAAGAGAATATACTGTTGCTATTGTTCCTCTATGAACATGTTCCATTATTCTTGAAACAGTAGTCATTCTTGGGTCTACTAAATCATCTATGTTTAAAGAACTTTGCAATAAACTATAATTTGATTTATTTACTATTGCTATTGTCCTTTTCGTTTGGCCTGCTTTTTCTGCAAGAACGCACGCCATAATATTATTTTCATCGTCATTTGTTAACGCAAGTACCGTTTCTGACTCTTCTAAATTAGCTTCTTTTAATATTTCTTCATCTAAAGCATCTCCATTTATAACAATTGATGAAGTTAGTTCTGATGCAATTTCTTCTGCTCTGGCTTTATCTTTTTCAATAATTTTTATTCTTGCTCCCTCAAAATTTTCTTCTAACATTTTTGCTAAGTGGAAACCAATATTTCCACCACCTATAATTAAAATTTTTTTTGAGGTTTTTTCTTCATGACCAAAAGCTTTTAAAATGTCATTTAATTGGTCGCTGTTTACTACAACATAAACGTTGTCACCTTCCATAATTTTGTCTTCTTTTTTTAAAAATTTAAATTTTCCTTTTCTTACCAAACCAACAATATTAGCTTTAAAATTTGGAAATTTTTCAGTCAATTTTTTAAGCTGCATATTAATTATTGGACATGATTTCTCTATTGCTATTTCAAGCATTTTTACTTTGTTGCCTGCAAATGGAACATTGTCTAATGCTCCTGGTGCCTCTAATCTTCTAAATAAAGATTTTGCGACCTCTCTTTCTGGTGAAATTATTACATCAATTGGAATATTTGATTTATTATAAAGCTTATTCCATTTTCCCTCTAAAAAATCTTTTGTTCTTATTCTCGCAATTTTTTTTTGGATATTAAATAATGAACTCGCTAATTGACACACAACCATATTAGTCTCGTCGTTTCTTGTAACAGCAATTATCATATCAGTATTTTCGGCCCCAGCATTTTCTAAAACAGTGGGTAAAGAAGCTCTACCAACTATCCCCTTGGCATCCTGGGTATCGTTTATTTTTTTTATATCTTCCGATGATTGATCTATAACTGTAACAGAGTGGCCTTGAGAAGATAACTGTTTACTTATTGAGAAGCCGACTTTACCAGCGCCGCATATAATAATGTTCATTTTTAATTAATACCTTTTATCCCAAGCTGTTTAAGTTTTCTGTGTAACGCTGATCGCTCCATCCCAATAAAATCAGCTGTTTTTGAGATATTCCCATGGTTTTTTTTTAATTGTATTGTTAGGTATTCTTTTTCAAATTGTTCTCTAGCCTCTTTGAGCGGGGATGTAAAGGTTTCCTTAATAAACGTTGTATTATCAACTGAGCTTTTGTTATTTAATATGTCGCTTATAGATTTATCTATATTTTCTTTAGTTTCATTTGCAGAGACTATTGTGATTCTCTCAATTAAATTTCTTAGTTCTCTAACATTTCCAGGCCAATTATAAGTGTAGAGTTGATCATTCTTAGTATCAATATCAATTTCTTGAACACCATTTATTTCTGATATTTTTTTTTTAAAGTAATTTATTAAATCTGGAATATCTTCAGTTCTGGATGAAAGAGGGCTTAATTCAATTGGTACTACGTTTAATCTATGAAATAGATCTTCCCTAAATTTACCTGATGCAACTTCCTCGGTTAAATTTCTTGAAGTTGAAGAAATAATTCTAATGTTAACATGAACATCTTTTTTTCCGTTAATCCTTTTAAATTTTTGATCAATTAAAACTCTTAAGATATTTGCTTGGGTTTCAATTGGTATCTCAGTAACTTCATCTATTAATAAAGTTCCTTTGTTAGCTCTGTCTAAAACTCCAAAAGATATTGTGCCATCTCCAAATTCCTGACCAAATAACTCTCTTTCGTAAGTTTTTTCTTTTAAAGAAGCAGCATTAATAACTACGAAAGGTTTTTTGTTTCGTAATGAAAGTTTATGAATTTTCCTAGCAACTAATTCTTTTCCTGAACCAGTAGGTCCTGAAATTAAGACTCTGCTTTCAGCATTGGATAATTTTTCTATTATTTTCTTTACTTTTATAATTGATGGGCTTCGGCCAATCAGCTCAAAAGAATGAAATAATTTATTTTCAATAATATCCTTTTCTTCTTTCAAATTAGCTGTTTCCAAAGCTCTATAAACGTAATTTAATAATTTATCTGTTGAAAAAGAAGCTCCTTTCTCAATAAACTCATATGCACCTAACCTTATAGACTCAAGAGCTATTTGCACAGTTGCATGTCCAGAGATCATTATAATAGGAATTGAATTATTTTTTTTAATAAGTATTTTTAACAAATCAATTCCATCTTTATCGGCTCTATCTAGTTTAATGTCTATAATTGCTAAATCTGGAATTTTTTTGTTTATTTCAAGAACTGCCTGATCATAATTTGCAGCCGATCTGACACTAAAATTTTTTTCTTTTAAGATATTGCAGATTAAATATCTTATATCAGGATTGTCGTCTATAACTAGAACTTCTTTATTCATAAGTTAATTGCTAGGTAGCCAAATTTCTATGGTTGTACCTTTATCTTTTTTTATAACAAATTCTCCTGAATGTTCATTAATAATTTTATTAACTATAGGAAGTCCCAAACCTGTTCCTTTTTTTTTGGTAGTAAAATAGGGCGTCATCACTTTTTTGGTATCTGAGATTCCTTCACCATTATCTTTTATAATAGAGATTATATAATCTTTATTAGTGAGAATATCTATCTCAATTTTACCCTCATATTTAGGCTTTTTGTTCAAGATTTCAACAATTGACTCATCTGCATTTTTAATAATATTAATGAATACCCTGTAAAGCTGATCTTCATCCCCCATAATATAATGAGATTTATTATTTTCGTTGAAAGAAATTTTACTTTTAAGAGAAATTTTTAAAAAATTAATCGAGCGTAAAATTACCTCATTTAAATTAATTTTTTTAACTACAGGTCTTGGCATTCTTGCAAAATTTGAAAATTCATTTACAAGTTTCTCAATATCTTTTATCTGGCGATTTATAGTTTGCAAGTACTCATTAAATTCCGACTTGTCGTCACCAATTTTTGTAGAATATTTTTCTTTAAGTCGATCTAAGGATAATTGTATCGGTGTAAGCGGATTTTTTATCTCATGAGCAAGTTTCCTTGCAACTGTTTCCCAAGCCTCATATCTTTCAGTTACTAAAAGCTTATCTTGTTGCTTTTTTAATCTTGTTATCATGTTATTAAAGTTTAAATTTAGTTTTTTAATTTCTTCATCCGCTTCAATATTAGGAACTTTTGCATCAAGTTCACCTTTACTTATATTTTCAGATGCGCTGATTAAATTTATAATAGGTTTAGTTAATTTTCTTGCAAAAGATATAGCAACTGCAGTCGATATAAATAATAACAAAGTTACTACTATTATATAAATAATGGCAAAGGTTATTTTTATACCAGTTTGACTATTTTCTACAGAATAATAAAAGTCAACTGCTTTTTCAGTTTCATTAAGATATTTTAAAATTTCAGGATCAATATTTCTTGAAATATAAAGATAAGTGTCTATTAAAGAATTTAATTTTATCATTGCAGAAGTTTTATTCTCTAAATTTCCTGTAATAATAACTGGTATTCCTTTTAAAGCTTGATCTAGAGTTTCCTCACCTGGTAGTACAAATTCGTTAGAAGAAACACCGGTTTCTGAAATTAAAATATTTCCTGCACTATCAATTAAATAAATATCATCTATTTTCCTTAAGATTTTTTCTGCGCTTACTACTCTTAAAAACTGATTAGGGTTTGAATAATATAAATTTGAGGCCCTATTTAATCCTACACTCATTAAAATTATATCAGATTTAATATTTTTTTTGCTTTCTTCTAAATAATTTTTTGCAACATCATTAGAATTATTTACTGCCTGTGTAATCTGATCGTCAAAATATTTCTGTAAACCAAAGTTGAATATAAAAAGTGAAAATATAGCTACTATAAGTGATGGTATCAATGTAAATATAGAAAAGAGCGATACATATTTTAAATTTGTTTGTGATCCGGATTTGTTTTTTTTTCCTGCAGTATAAAATCGTAAAAAATTCTTAAATATAAGACTAAAAAAAACTAATAATAGAATAATATCAATAGAGAGTAACAAAAGTATATTTTTCTCAGTTAGAGGTATAAATCCTTCATTGATAAAAGTGAGGAATGTTAAAATTCCGAGAAAAATACAAGTAAAAGAGGATAAAATAATCCAATTAAAATTTTTAATTATCTTAAACATATAGTTAATTATTTATATAAATATAATATAAGTTTATACAATGAGTTTCTGTTTAATCATTCTTGCTGGAGGTAATAGTCATAGATTTAGGTCTAATGTAGGCAAACCATATCAAAAAATTGCTGGTAAATCATTAATTGAGATAAACATTGATAAAGCAAGAAAAATTAAAGCAATTAAAAAGATAGTTCTTGTCTATAATAAAAAAGACTCCAAAAAAGTCAAATCGCTAAAACTAAGAAATATTAAATTAGTTTTAGGTGGAAAAAATAGACAGCAATCTGCTTTTAACGCATTAAAAATTTTAATTAGAAATAAAGGTGTTACAAAAGTTTTAATACACGATGTAGCAAGACCTAATTTTTCTTTAAAATTACTCAAAACAATAATTTCTAAAATGAGAAGTTTTAAAGCTGTTGTTCCAAAAATAAATATTAACGATGCAGTAAAGCAAAAAATTGATTCGAGTTTAAGTGAATATATTATAGGAAAAAATAGAGATAATTTATTTTTAACTCAAACACCGCAAGCATTTAATCTTAAAGAAATTTATCACTTACATAAAACTAACACTGCCAAGTATAAGGATGATGATATTTCTCTCTATATGGATTTAAATAAAGTTCAGTTTATAGAAGGTGAAAAAAATAATTTTAAAATTACAGATTGGTCAGATTTTCAAAATTTGAAAAATATCTATAGATCAAAACAAAAAGTTGGAATTGGTTTTGATGTGCATAGACTGGTGCCTAAAAGGAAACTTTACTTAGCTGGACTAAAAATTAAATCAAAACTTGGAACACTTGGTCATTCAGATGGAGACCCTGTTCTTCACGCAATTACTGACGCTATCTTAGGTGCATGCCAGATGGGAGATATCGGTCAATTGTTTTCTGATAAAAGTAAGAAGTTTAAAAATATAAGATCAACAATTTTACTTCAAAAAGTAATAGAAAAAATAAAAACAAAAGGTTATTTTGTAAATAATATAGATATAAATATAATTACTCAAACACCAAAAATCAAAAATTTCAAAAATAGAATGATTGAAAATATTGAAAAGCTCTGTGAAATTTCCAAAAACCAAATAAACATTAAAGGTAAAACCACCGAAAAATTAGGTGTTATCGGAAAAGAAAAAGCTATAGCATGTGAAGTAATAGCGTCAGTAGTAAAATATGATTAAAAATTTTAATTATTTATTTGTTACTTTTTTTGGAATAGGAACAATAAGATTTGCTCCTGGAACAATTACATCTTTAATTACAACTGTTCTACTTTTTAGTTTATTTCACATTTTAAATATTTCTAATAATATAATTTTATTATTCCTATTTTTAATTTTTTTTTATTCTTTTTACGCTGTAGCTGATTATATAAAAGAAAATGAAAACAAAGATCCTAGAGAAGTTGTTATAGATGAGGTCATAGGCCAGTCTATTCCAATTTATTTATTTGAGATAGCGCATGGTTCAGAAAAAAACTTCCAAGAAGCAATACTTTTTTATATTTATATTTTTATATTATTTAGATTTTTTGACATTAAAAAACCATTTCCAGTCAATATTTTTGATAAAAATTATAAAAATAGTTTTGGTGTAATTATCGATGATGTTATTGCAGGATTATATGTTGTTTTAACCCTAATTGTTTTCATAATTATCAAATCGAACCTATTCACATGAGTTTGAATAAAAAAATAGTTTCAACTCTTAAAAAGAAAAAACTTAAGTTAGCTATAGCTGAGTCTTGTACTGGTGGACTGCTCTCAAGTTCAATTATTTCTATTAGTGGTGCTTCTAAAGTCTTTTCATTAGGTTTGGTTACCTACTCCAATCAAGCTAAAATAATTATCTTAAAAGTTCCCAAAAAAATTATTCAAAAACATGGTGCTGTCAGCGTTCAATGCTGTTTGTCTATGGTTAATAATTTAAGTAAAATTAGTAAAAGTAAAGTTTGTATTTCTGTAACAGGTATAGCTGGTCCTAAAGGAGGATCTAAACAAAAACCAGTTGGTTTAGTTTACATTGGAATAAGAGTTGGAAAAAAAGTTATTGTAAATAAATGTAATTTTAAAAATAAAGGTAGGGCTTATATTCAAAAACAAACCGTAAAAAAATCTCTCAATTTACTATCAAAAATTATTAGTACTAGTTAATTTTACAACCCTGAGTTTACTCTTAAAATTGAAAAAAGCTCAGATCGGGTCTATAAGTTTTTATCATATAAATTTACTATGAAAAAAAAAATTAAAAATTTTTTAAAGAAGTTAATTATTATATTTAAAATTAATATACTAATTTTTGCTTCTTACACATCATCAGTTAATGCTGCGGTTCCTGTTTTTGTTGATACTTTTGATTTATCAGGACAGACTGAAGCGCCTGGTCAATTAGTTTTTAATAATGATGGAACAAAAATGTTTATTGTTGGCTATAATGTCAAAAAAGTTTTTGAATACGCATTGTCAACAGCATATGATGTTTCAACGGCCTCGATTACAGCTAATTACAGTGTATCAGCAAAAGAAACTGCCCTTAATGCTGTAGCTTTTAATCCTGATGGGACTAAAATGTTTATTACAGGTTCTGCCTCTGATAAAATACATCAGTACAGTCTCAGCACAGGTTTTGATTTAACTTCAACTGTAACTTTTGTTAAATCTAGTGCAAGCATTACATCTCAAGAGGGAAATCCTGAAGTCATTTTATTTAATGATGATGGTACGAAAATTTATATAACTGGAAGAGTTTCTGATGCTGTTCATGAATACGATTTAGGATCTGCGTACGATGTAGGGTCATTAACACTAGTGACGAGTTTTTCAATGAGTAGTGAGACAAACATTACTGAAGGAATGTCTTTTAACGATGACGGTACAAAATTATTCATGAATGATTTACAATTTGATAAAGTTTTTCAATATTCTTTATCAACAGCTTATTCATTTGAGTCTACGGTTACGTTAGAAGGTAGTTTTAGTATAGCGGATCAAGAAAGCCATTCACAATATGTAGCTTTCAACAATGATGGTACTAAAATGTATATTGTTGGTAATAATGGAGATGATATAACCGAATATTCTCTTAGTTGTGCATTCAATGTATTAGATACTTCTTGTAGTTCTTCTAGTTCGTCTTCATCAAATTCTGATCCAACATCTGACAGTGATGTTGTTGGATCTATAAAAACTAGTACTAAATTATCAAACAATGTCATTACTCATTCTATTAATTCAATTTCAAATCGATTAAGTTATCTCAGATATAATAGTTCTAATGAAAATTTATCTAATCAAAATATTAATTTAGATTTCGGGAATCCTATATTTGCTTCTATGTATGATGCATCACCTATCTCAAAAAAATTAAATGAGTCTTTGTCAAAAAATAAGCTGCCCGATGGCTGGTCAATGTGGAATGAGGGAACAATTAGTTTAAGCAAATTATTGGATGACAATACTAAAAAAGATATATTATCAAATAATTTTACTATTGGTTTTGATAAAAAAATAAATGATAACGACATAAAAGGATTTGCTTTTCAAGTAGGTTATAGCGATATAGAAGTTGGAAAAAACGGCACCGGATCTGACAGCTTAAATTATAACTTCTCAATTTATAGAACTAGGCCACTAGAGAACAATAATTATTTTGAGAGTCTTTTTGGCATTGGATTAATTAAAAATGATCTAACAAGAGTTGATGGAAGCAATATTCTATCCGGAAATAGAAATGATAAACAATTATTTGGATCAATTAATTTAAATAAACCAATAAAAAAAAATAAATTTACTCTAACCCCTTCGGCTAAAATAGACTTAGGTTATACATTTTTAGATGGCTTTACAGAAGAAGGTACTAATGCATTGAAGTTTTCTAGCCAAGAAATAGAAACTGGGATAGCTTCTTTAGGCTTAAAGTTTGATGGATTGACTAATTTTACTAATAGTAAAATCAAACCTTTTGGATCTTTAGAATATGGGTATGATTTTACAAACATATCGACAGCAAAATTAAGTTATGTTTCAGGTACACATACCACTTATTCTTACAAGCAAAATAGTAATTTAAATCAT
Source organism: uncultured Pelagibacteraceae bacterium (assembly GCA_902552185.1). Taxonomy (GTDB): domain Bacteria; phylum Pseudomonadota; class Alphaproteobacteria; order Pelagibacterales; family Pelagibacteraceae; genus Pelagilacustribacter. The sequence continues at coordinate 88,318 of CACDFZ010000004.1, forward strand.
GTATTTACATCAAAATTAGGTTTGGACTATTCATTTAAAGATAACCTAAATATTTTGAGTAAATATAATAGATCGCAAAGAAGTTCTTCCAATCATACTGACTCTATAGATCTTTCGCTAAACTTTAAGTCAAAGCGAGAAACAGAATATGCTATGTCATTTGGCGGATCTGAGGATTTCTCTGCTGGTTTAAATGTAGCAAAAAAATTAAATGGATTTGATCTAAAATTCAATCTAGATCAATCATTTGAGAACGCCTCTAATAAAAACGCTCTCGTTTCTTTATCTACTGAATTTTAAACAAGATACCTAAATTCTGGATTGACAATTATATCTAAAAGATAAAAAGTAAAACTATTGGACAACAAGAATGAGCAAAAAAGGTGTTTAATAGAGAATAAATATTTAAAGGTTTATGTAAATAAAGCCTTAGAATTAATTCATAATTTTCTCTAATATTTGAGCTGTTAAAATATTTACTAAGAAGAAGATTGCTATCACGTCAATATAAAGTAAAAAAACCAATTTATTTCTAAATCTTCTTCTTTTAAGAATTTTTGGTTTATCGGGGCTAAAATCCTCTTTTTTATTTGGTTTAAAATCATAGGAAAATTTCCAGTAGTTTGTATCTGTTTCGTTTGGGTCTCCTGTATTGAAATATTTAATATACTCTACTAAATACCACCAAAATACCAAAAAAATTATTATTAAAGATATGGTGCCAAACATTATTTGTATAGTTCTAAAGCTCTTTTTTCAAAGGCGTCTGCAATCTTACTCAAACCAAAATTGAAGGATTTTTTCATTATTGCATTTAACAAATTATTTTTTAGCTCAAAATCAATATCAAATTCAAGTTGTGTAGAATTATTAATTTCTTTAAATTTCCACTCATTTTTCAAATGAGTAAGAGGTCCATCAATATTTGTAACTAAAATTTTATCCTTTTCCTTATAGTAATGAACTAAACTTGTATAAGTCTCATTAATAATCCTTTTACCAACTTTTAAATCAGCTTTAATTTCAACTAAATCAACACTCTCTTTTCTCGAATGAACTTTTCCACCTAAGCACCAAGGCACAAATTCAGGGTACTTGTCAATATCAAGAACCATTTCAATTAATTGATTTTTTTTACAGGGTATAATTTTTTTTATAGATGCAGATGACATTCAAGCTGTCTATTTCTTGTATCTTGTAATTTTTTAAAATCTTCATCAGCATGATATGAGGATCTAGTTAAAGGTGACGAAGAGACTAATAAAAAGCCTTTTATCTTCGCTATCCTCTCAAACTCTTTAAATTCTTGTGGAGTGTAATATCGAGACAAAGGGTGGTGTTTAGGTGAGGGTTGTAAATATTGACCTATAGTAATAAAATCTACTTCCGCAGATCTTAAATCATCCATTACTTGAATAACCTCTTCTTTGTTTTCACCTAAACCAACCATAATTCCAGATTTTGTAAAAACTTTTTTGTTAAATTTTTTTGCATTTTTAAGTAATTCTAGTGAAGCAAAATATCTAGCTCCTGGTCTCACTGTAGTGTAAAGCCTCGGAACAGTTTCGATATTGTGATTAAAAACATCAAGATCAGCTTCTAAAATTTTTTTAAATGAGTCACCCTTTCTTAAAAAATCTGGAGTTAAAACTTCAATTGATGTATGAGGGTTCATTTCTCGAGTGGCCTCAACGACTTTAAAAAAATGTTCTGATCCACCATCTTCTAGATCATCTCTGTCAACAGATGTAATTACAACATGTTTTAAATTTAAATTTTTTACAGCTTTTGCAATTTTTAAAGGTTCAAAAATATCAAGGGCTTTTGGCTTTCCAGTTTTGACGTCGCAGAAAGCGCAAGCTCTAGTACAAGTATCTCCCATTATCATAAAAGTGGCATGTTTTTTGCTCCAACATTCCGTAATATTAGGACAATTGGCTTCTTGGCAAACAGTTACTAAATTATTTTGATTAACAACTTGTTTAGTCTCAAAAAAAACCTGAGAGTCTACAATCTTCGACCTTATCCATTCTGGCTTTCTTTTAATGGGATTGAAAGGTTTGTTTACTTTTTCTGGGTGTCTTTTGTCTCTGTCTATCATTTTAGTTTTATAATTATTTCTTCTTTTTTTCCAAATTTTAATTTCTCTCTATACAATGTTTCTACGTAGTCAAGATTTAGGTCAGTAGATAAAAGTTTATTTTTTTTTTCAAATTCATTTAATTTTTCAGATAATATACTTTTCTTTTCAATTAAATTTTTTTGTTTTTTTTCTTTCTCATAATACGAGACCAAACCTCTCTCACCACCAATCATATTAGTTGCTATATATAAAGTTAGCAAAATATTAAATAGCAGCAATTTCTTTTTTGTTAAAAAGTTAAAAAGTCTCATATTTAAATTTTAGCCATTTTTGGCTGATTTCCAAGCTTCTCTTCTATTCTCAAAAGCCTATTATATTTAGCAACCCTCTCTGATCTAGCCAAAGAACCTGTTTTAATTTGAGAAGAATTAGTCGCAACCGCTAAATCAGCAATAAAAGTATCTTCTGAGTCGCCAGATCTGTGAGAAATTATGGTTTTAAAATTGTTATCTTTGGCAAGTTTTATTGTTTCAAGTGTTTCACTTACGGTTCCTATTTGATTAGGTTTGATTAGAATAGTATTAGCAGATTTTTCTTTAATTCCTTTATCTAGTCTTTTTTTATTCGTAACAAATAAATCGTCTCCGACAATTTGAGCTTTTATTTTCTCAGTCAAACTCTTCCAATTATTCCAGTCGTCTTCTGAAAAAGGATCTTCAATAGATTTAATTGGGTATTTTTTAACAAGATTTAAAAAGTATTGTACGTTTTTTGGAACCTTAAGTTCATTTGCTGCTACATCTAAACAAATTGATACATCCTTGCCTGGTTTAAATCCTGACGCGGATATTGAGCTTATGATAACTTCTATAGCTTCTTCATCAGATCCAAGGGACGGAGCAAATCCACCCTCATCGCCTACGCTTGTTGAAATTTTTTTACTTTCTAGATGTTTTTTCAAATTTTGAATAACCAAGAAGGACATTTGCATACATTCTTTAAAATTTTTTGCTCCATCTGGCCTAATCATAAACTCTTGAATTTCAAGAGAGTTGTTGGCATGAGCACCTCCATTGATAATATTCATTAAAGGATATGGCATACATAAAGGTTTATTTTCATTATTAATATATTCATATATTTCTTTTCTAGAAAATTTTGCAGCAGCTTTTAAATTTGCAATTGAAACTGCTAAAATAGAATTTGCTCCAAGGTTTGACTTATTTTCCGTACCATCTAAGCTTATTAAAATTTTATCAATTTCACTTTGATTTGTTGAATCTTTATTTTGTAATGCTTTAGCAATTTTATCATTTATGTTTTTTACAGCGTCAAAAACACTTTTATTCAAATAATCATTATTTTTATCTCTTAGTTCATGAGCTTCATAGCGACCAGTGGAAGCTCCAGATGGTACTATTGAAGTACCAATAGTCTCATCTTGTAAAATAATTTCGGCCTCAACTGTAGGGTTGCCTCTGCTATCAAAGACTTGTCTGCCTTTTATACTTTTTATTTTTGACATTTTATTTAACTAATTTATCGATTTCAGTTAATTTATTTAATAAGCCTTTTAATTCATTAAGTGGAACCATATTAGGTCCATCTGAAGGAGCGTTATCTGGATCTTCATGAGTTTCTATAAATATTGCGCTTACTCCAACTGCTATTGCAGCCCGGGCTAAATAAGGTACAAATTCTCTTTGACCTCCACTTTTTTCACCCATGCCTCCTGGTTGTTGAACTGAGTGAGTTGCATCAAAAATAATTGGAAAACCAAATTTTGACATTATGGGTAAAGCTCTCATATCCGAAACAAGTGTATTATATCCAAAACTAGCTCCTCTCTCTGTTATAAGAATATTTTTATTCCCTGAGTCTTCTAATTTTTTTATTACATTAGCCATATCCCAGGGAGCTAAAAATTGTCCTTTTTTAACATTAATTATTTTTCCCGTTTTTGCTGCGGCTATTAACAGATCTGTTTGTCTGCATAAAAATGCTGGAATTTGTATAACATCTACATGATTTGCTACAATTGAACATTGCTCAGATGTGTGGACGTCAGTCAAAACTGGTACTCCCACTTCTTTTCTTAGTTTGTCAAAAATAGGTAATGATTTATCTAGTCCCAAACCTCTTTTTCCTTTTAGACTTGTTCTGTTGGCTTTATCAAAAGATGTTTTATAAATTAGGTTAATGCCTAAGTCACTTGTAATTTTTTTTAACTCAGTAGAAATTTTTATTGCGTGTGTCTCGCTTTCAAGCTGACAAGGGCCAGCTATTAAAGTGAAAGGTTTGTCATTTCCTATTTCGAAATTATTACATTTAACTTTATAATTTGTCATTTTTTTGAATAGGTCTTTGCAGCTTTTATAAAAGACGAGAATAATGGATGCGGAGTTAAAGGTCTAGATTTAAATTCAGGATGAAACTGAACTCCAATGAACCAAGGATGATTATTTAATTCAACTATTTCTGGTAACTTATTGTCTGGAGATAGACCTGAAAAAATCATGCCTTTATTCTCAAATTTCTCTTTGTAATTAATATTGACTTCATATCTATGACGATGTCTTTCATTTATTTTTAAAGAATTATATATTTTGCTTACCTTTGTGTCTTTTTTAAGTCTAGCTTCATAACTACCTAAACGCATAGTCCCACCCAAATTTTTATCAGTCCCTTTCATCAATTTTCCATCTTTTGTCCACTCGCTCATCAGGCCAACAACAGAGGCTTTGGAAGGACCAAATTCGCTAGAAGTCGCATTTTTAATATTTAACTTATTCCTAGCAAATTCAATTACTGCCATTTGCATTCCAAAGCATATGCCTAAAAATGGAATATTATTTTTTCTCGCAAAATTAATGGCTGCTATTTTTCCTTCAGTGCCTCTTTTGCCAAAACCGCCTGGAATGAGAATTCCTGATACATCTTTTAATTTATTTTTTATTTCACCTGGTTTAAGTTTATCAGATTCTATCCTTATCAAATTAATTTTTAAATTATTATCAATACCTCCATGTGTTAAAGCTTCATCCAAAGATTTATAGGCATCTTTTAGTTCAACATATTTTCCTATAATTGCAATATGAACAGTATTTTTTGTATTTAGTACAAGGTTTGTAATTTTTTTCCAAGGTTTTAAATTTACTTTACTTTTTGATTTAATTTTAAAAAACTCTAAAACTCTCTCATCTAATTTTTCTTTATTAAAACTTATAGGTGCTTCATAAATAGTTTTAACATCGACTGTTTCTATAACATCTTCAATGGCCACATTACAAAATAAAGAAATTTTCTTTCTTTGATCTAATGGGATCGTTCTCTCGGATCTGCAGATTATAATATCTGGTTGGATACCAATGCTTCTTAATTCTTTAACAGAGTGTTGAGTTGGCTTTGTTTTTATTTCGTCTGACGCCTTCATATACGGAACTAAAGTCAAATGTATAAATAAGGTATTTTTTCTACCTATCTCATTAGAAAACTGCCTAATAGCTTCTAAGAATGGAAGACTTTCAATATCGCCAACCGTTCCACCAATTTCGCAAATTACAAAGTCTTCTTTTGAAACATCGTTTTGAATAAACTCTTTTATTCTGTTTGTTATATGCGGAATGACTTGAACAGTTTTACCTAAATATTTTCCCTGACGCTCTCTTTTAAGAACATCATTATAAATTTTTCCTGTAGTAATATTGTCGGATCTTTTTGCGGATATACCAGAAAATCTTTCGTAATGACCCAAGTCTAAATCGGTTTCAGCACCGTCGTCTGTTACGTAAACCTCTCCATGTTGAAATGGACTCATTGTTCCGGGATCTACGTTTAAATAAGGGTCCAATTTTCTAATTCTTACTTTATATCCTCTTGATTGAAGTAAATAAGCTAGTGAAGCTGATGATAATCCTTTTCCTAAAGATGAGACCACGCCGCCAGTAACGAAAATGTATCGCGCCATGGAAGTATGTTATATCGGATAATTTTGTAAAAAAAAAGTTTTTTTATTTACTAGATTCTGGTATTTGAGGCAAACCTGTATCCTGGCTTTCCTCAAGTTCTAATACTGATTGGGTTTTACGAATTTCATCTCTATTGATGGCTACTAAGACAATACTACAAATTATAAATAAAGAAGCTATTATTGCTGTCAATTTTGTCAAAAAAGTACTGACTGATCTTGAAGACGTGAAATTATCTTGTGAAACACCTAAGCCTAAAGCACCACCTTCTGATCTTTGTAGCAAGACTACGACAACTAAAACGATTGCAAGAATAATATTTATTACAACAATTATGCTTTCCATGATGCTTATCTATAGTAATTTCTTATTATATCAATAAATTTTT
>CACDFZ010000005.1 GCA_902552185.1 uncultured Pelagibacteraceae bacterium
GAATTATTTTGTAGTGTTTTCCAAAAGTTTTTGATTTCTTTCTTGCATCGACCACTACATCTAAAATTGCACCTTTTACAACAGATATGAATTTTCCTTGTCCATTTTTGAGCTGCATATGTAGTCCTCTTAGAACGTTCTTTTTCGATTTTGAAGTGCAAGAAAAAACAAAACGATTTTTAGTAAAATTTTTAGATAAAAAATCCTCTTTAAAATGACCTCTTGAATCTTTATAAATTTTGTTTGAGACAATTTTTAAACCAGGAATCTTAGTTTTTTTAATTTGCATTATTATCTATACGATATATATTAAAAAATTATATACTACTATTAGTTGTATATAATTTAGTTGTTTTAGTTAAGCAATAGTCTAAAAATTTTATTATGAGCTCTCAAAGAACAAACATTCCAAATTCACTAAATGAACATTGGATGCCATTTTCTGATAACAAATCGTTTAAAAAAAATCCTAGATTAATTACAGATGCAAAAGGGGTTTATCTAACAAATCACCTTGGAAAAAAGATGATAGATGCCAGTTCTGGATTATTCTGTAACCCTTTGGGCCATGGAAGAAAAGAGATTACCGAAGCGGTTTCAAAACAATTAGAAAAATTAGATTACTGCCAACCTTTTAACCAAGGCTTTGGTGGATCCTTTGAGTTGGCAACTAGAATAGCAAAAAAAACCCCAGAAGGAATTAATAGAATTTTTTATACAATTTGTGGTTCAACTGCAGTTGAAACAGCAATTAAAATTGCAATTGCCTATCATAGAGCAAAAGGAGACTCTAAGAGGTTTAGGTTTGTTGGTAGAGAGAGAGGTTACCATGGTATGAATATAGGGGCGACCACCGTCGGTGGAATGATTAATAATGTAAAAACTTTTGCCAGCGTATTAATGCCCGGAGTACAACATATGAGACACACTCATTTACCAGAGCATAAATTTGTTAAAGGTCAACCAGAAACTGGTGTAGAGTTAGCTGAAGATTTAGAGAGAATAGCTATGAATTTTGGTGGGGAAAATATAGCAGCTTGTATTGTTGAGCCTATAGCAGGTTCGACTGGAACTTTAGTTCCTCCTAAAGGGTACTTAAAAAGACTTAGAGAAATATGTGACAAACACGGAATACTTTTAATATTTGATGAGGTTATAACAGGATGGGGTAGGACAGGTTCAGCTTTTGCTGCTCAAGAGTGGAATGTTACACCAGATATTATGACTATGGCAAAAGCAACGACTAATGGAGTTGTTCCTATGGGAGTTGTAGCTGTAAAAGAAGAAATGTATGACGCAGTTTTAGATGCTTCAAAAGCTCCAGAGGGAACTCCAGAGTTATTTCATGGTTATACATATTCTGGAATCCCAGTTGCTGTTGCAGCTGCTTTAGCTGTTCAAGATATTTTTGATAAAGAGGATATTTTTAAAAGAGCAAAAGAAATGTCACCTTATTTTCAAGATGGTCTACACTCTCTAAAAGATTTAAAAGAAGTTGTTAGTATAAGAGGATATGGAATGATGGGTGGCATAGAGATGAAAATGGTAGAAAAACCGGGAAAAGCTGGATTTCAGACTTTCAAACACTGCTACGATGCTGGAGTAAATTTTAAAAACACTGGAGATACATTAATCATTGCTCCGCAATTCATATGTGAAAAAAAACATATCGACGAGATAATTGATAAATTAAGAACTGGTATTTCAAACTATACTAAATCATAAATGATCATCGGAGTTCCCAAAGAAATAAAGCTTCAAGAGCATAGAATTGGTTTAACTCCTGATAGCGTTAAAGTTCTAGCGCAAAAAGGGCATAAGGTTTTAGTACAAAGCAATGGTGGATTTGAAGCGGGCTTTACAAATGAAGATTACAAAAATGCTGGAGCTCAAATAATTGATACTGCTGAAGATATATTTAAAAAATCAGATATAATTGTCAAAGTAAAAGAACCTCAAATGAACGAGGTAAAAATGATAAGAGAAAATCAAATTATTTACACTTACCTACATTTAGCTGCTGCTAAAGAGTTAACGCATGGACTGATTAAATCAAAATCAATCTGTATTGCATATGAGACTGTTACAGATGACAATGGTCGACTCCCTTTACTAGCACCCATGAGTGCTGTTGCTGGAAGAATGTCAATACAAGCTGGAGCTCACTCACTTGAAAAAAATCAAAAAGGAAGAGGTTTATTATTAGGAGGCGCGCCTGGAGTAGAACCAGCAAACGTAGTTATTTTAGGTGGAGGTGTTGTTGGAGAGAACGCTGCGATAATAGCTACTGGTATGAGAAGTAAAGTTTATGTGGTAGACAAATCAAAAGATAGACTAAAACAATTACACGAGTTGTTTGGAGACAAGATAATAGCTGCAGAAAGTAGTAAAACAGATCTCAAAAAACTAGTTTCAGAATGTGATTTATTAATTGGTGGTGTTTTAATTCCAGGAGCAGAGGCGCCAAAATTAGTTTCAAAAGAGATGATTAAGTCTATGAAAAGAGGTTCTGTTGTTGTTGACGTTGCCATTGATCAAGGAGGATGTATAGAAACCAGTAAACCTACAACACACGCAAATCCAACTTACATTGTTGATGATGTTGTACATTATTGTGTTGCTAATATGCCTGGCGGAGTTCCAAGAACTTCTACAATGGCATTAAATAAAGCAACATTACCTTTATTAATCAAAATAGCTGATCAAGGTTACAAAAAGGCACTTTTAGCGGACAAAAATTTTCTAGCTGGTTTAAATGTATTTAAAGGAAAGATAACCTGTAAAGGGGTTGCAGAGGCCTTGAATGTAAAGTATTTCACTCCAGAAGAGGCAATATCGACTTAAACCCAAACCGGACTAAATTTCTAAAAAAAACCCCACACTAAAAGAATTTTTTTTTCAAATCTACCCAGTATGAACTAAAAATATATTAAAATATTATGTGATTTATGATTTAATTATATCAAGTATGAGCGCACAACCTGAAGAAAAAAACGTTAATCACTACTCTTGGCTTGATAATCCTAACAGCCCTAAAAAGAGAGTTGATGTAAATGATTTAGTCTCAAAAATGAACGAAGACAAAAAAAGAGACAGGAAAAACAGCATTATATTAGGTGCTGCGGCTGTATCAGCAGTAACGGTATTTGGAATAATTTTAACTCTTTAACAGTTATAAAAACTTAGTTTAAATAAAATTTAAGCACTGGTATAACCGTTTAATGCGAATTAAACAGTGTCGAAATTGTAAATCAAAAAAATTAATTACATTATTTTCACTAGGTAATTTATGTTTTACAGGTAAATTCTCATCATTTAATGACAATATAAAAAAAAAACCAGTAACTGTGGTTTTATGTAAAAGCTGCGAATTGGTTCAATTAGCACATAATTATGATTTAAAATATTTGTATGGTCCAGACTACGGTTATCGAACAGGAATTAATAGGACCATGACTGACCATGTCAAAAAAATTACCCAAACCTTAGCAAAAAAAACTTCATTAAAAAAAAATGATTTAGTATTAGATATTGCAAGTAATGATGGCACACTATTAAATTCATATAAAAAAAATATTATTAAATTTGGAGTTGACCCAATTTTAAATAAGTATAAAAAAAATTATAAAAATATAAGATATTCTATTTCTGGGTTTTTTTCTGCTAGCAAAGTCAAAGAAAACACTAAAAAAAAATTCAAAATAATATCAGCACTTTCAGTTTTTTATGATTTATTAAACCCAAATAAGTTTTTAAGAGATGTTAAAACGTTGCTTTTGCCTGAAGGTGTTTTTTTACTTGAATTTGCAGATCTAGCTTCAATTATAAAATACAAAATGTTCGATACTATTTGTCACGAGCATTTGGAGTATTATAGCAGCAAAGTAATTATTAATTTAGTTAAAAAAAACGATCTTAGAGTATTTGACATAAAACAAAACTTTATTAATGGAAGCAGCAAGCAGTATTATATTTGCCACAAAAATTCTAAAATTAAGTCAAAAAGCAAAATCATCAATAAAACTCTTAGGAGTGAGTCAAAACTTAAACTTAATACAGTAAAAACATTTAAAGAATTTATTCAGAAGATAAACTTTTTAAAAACCCGACTAAATAATAAAATTAAATATATAAGAAGAAATAATAAAAGTATCCATTGTTATGGCGCATCAACTAAGGGAAATGTCTTACTACAATATTTTAACATCGATAATAAAAAAATTAGTTTTGCGGCTGAAAGAAATAAAAATAAGTATGGATTAGTTACCCCAGGATCAAAAATTAAAATTATATCCGAGGAAAATTCAAGAAAGATGAAACCAGACTATTATCTTGTTTTACCGTGGCACTTTAAAAAAGAAATTTTAAAAAGAGAAAAAAATACTTTGAGAACAGGGACCAAATTTATCTTTCCACTACCAAATTTTGAAATAATCTAACATAGCTAATAACCATATTTCTCTACAAATTCTAAATCTGCTTTTACCATATCTTTTACTAATCCCTCAAAATTGTATTTAGGTTTCCATTTAAGAATTCTTCTAGCTTTCGAGCAATTACCCAATAAGTACTGAACATCAGAAGGTCTTTGAAGTCTTTTATCAACTTTAACAAATTTTTTATAATCTAAATCTACAAGTTTAAAAGCTAATTTAGCAAAATCTCTAACAGAATACTGTTTTCCAAAACTTATCACAAAATCCTCTGGAGATCTTCTGTTGAGCATTAACCACATTGCGCGTACATAATCTTCTGCGTGACCCCAATCTCTTCTCGCATCCATATTTCCAAGTTTTAAATCTTTTTGTAAACCGTATTTTATTCTTGCGACTGCATGTGTAATTTTTCTTGTTACAAATTCAAATCCTCGTCTTGGTGACTCATGATTAAATAAAATTCCACTACAGCAAAATAAATTATAAGCCTCTCTATAATTTCTTGTTAAGTCAAAACCTGCAACTTTTGAGATGCCATAAGTTGATCTAGGGTAAAAGGGTGTTTTTTCAGTTTGAGGAATTTGTTGAACCTTACCGAACATTTCTGAGGATGCTGCAAAATAAAATTTAGTCTTTGGTGAAAAATCTCTAATAGCGGATAGAATAAAATGAGTTCCATTTATATTTGTATTGATGGTAGAAAATTCATCTTTAAAAGCGTAATCAATATAACTTTGAGCTCCAAGATGGTAAACTTCTTTTGGTTTAATTTTTTGTATAATCTTAACAATGCTTGCGTAACTTTCTAGAGATGCAGCATGAAGAGTAATTTTATTTAAAATATTTTTTAATCGCCATAATCTATGTGTTTTATCTTCAGCAGCGACCCTTCGAATTAACCCATGTACTTGATATTTTTTTTTTAAAAGAAACTCAGCTAAATAAGAACCATCTTGGCCAGTGATACCTGTGATTAAAGCTTTTTTAGTCATAGATGTAATTTAAAATATTTATATTTTGATCAAACTATAATAAAAATAACATTATTACTATATTTAACATTTAAGTTAATGAGAAAAAAAATTCAAAATATATATAAAAAATTAATATATTTAATTTTTATTGCGTTAAACGGTAAAATCAAGGGTATTTTAAAATTAAAAGACCATAAAGACGTTACCGAAATATCTTTTAAAGATAATATTAACTATCGAATATATTTTTGCAAAAATTCAAGAATATATACTGATACAATTCATGATACTGCTATTATACAAAATAATCTTTTAATTGAAGGACCTTCATTTCAATTTAGAAATAATGTTATATCTAAAATAGAAGATAATATTGTATTAAAAAAAGGAACTCCTAGATTTAAAAAAAAGATTAAAGGAAAAGTTTTTTCGCTACTAACAGGTGGCGGAGGTAACGAAAATTATTTCCACTGGCTTTTTGATGTTCTACCACGCCTTAAAATATTGCAAAAAAAAGTTGATATTGCTGATATAGACTACTTTCTTTTTCCAGATACAAAGCTTAAATTTCAAAAAGAAAGTTTAGACTTTTTTCAAATACCAGTATCTAAAAGACTCTCAAGTAGACACAATAGACATATATTTGCTGACGAAATCATTGCTGTAGATCATCCCTGTGTTATTATAAATGACCCAAACAAAGACAACGAGAATTTGCCCAATTGGATTATAAATTTTTACAGAGATAGTTTTATATCCAATATAAATGATAAAAAAAAAACAAAAAAATTTTTTATAGACAGGGATGACTCAAGATCAAATGTTAAGCATTTAAGAAGTATTGTAAATGAAAAAGAAGTAAAAAACTTTTTATCATCTAAAGGATTTCAAATTATCCAGTTATCATCTTTGACTTTTTTAGATCAAATCAATTTATTTAGTGAAGCAAAAATAGTTATAGGATTACACGGAGCTGGCTTGTCTAATCTTTTATTTTGTCAACCTAAAACAAAAGTAATTGAAATCAAATTATCACATATTGGGAACATGTATAAAAACTTAGGAAACCAACTTAATTTAGATTATATAAATTTTATTGGAAAAGGAGAAGAAACGAATCAGAAATTTTCTAATCAACTAGGTAATGTTTTTGTTGATTTGAATGAACTTGAAAAGTGTATAAACTCTAAATAAATTAATTAAAAATTTTATGTCAGAATTAAAAAAAGAATTTGAAAATTTAAAAAATTATTCTGTAAAATGGGAGAAATACTTCTCAGTCTATGAAAAATTCTTTTCTAAATTCAAAAATAAAAAAATTATATTTGTGGAAATTGGAATTTTTAATGGTGGGTCACTACAAATGTGGAAGAATTATTTTGGTAAAGATTCTAAGATTATCGGTGTTGATATCAATCCAGAATGTAAAAAATTTGAAGAAAAAGAAAACGATATATTTGTTGAGATAGGAAATCAGTCAGATGATGAATTTTGGAAATTATTTTTTAATAAGCATGGAAATGTAGATGCGATTTTAGACGATGGAGGGCATACAAATCTAGATCAAATCAAAACTACTGTTAATACTGTTCAACATATTAACAACGGTGGTGTTTTAATGATAGAAGATACTCATACAAGTTATGTTGATGAGTACAACTCCAGTCAAAAATATTCATTTATTAGTTTTTCTAAAAAGGTAATCGACGATTTAAATTCAAATATCGATCTTGATTTAGGTTTAAAAATTAATTTTTCTTTAAAAAAATACATCTATTCGATTGATTTTTATGAGAGCATTGTTTGTTTTAATATCAATCAGACTAAATCAAAAAAAAATACTAAGATTAATAATAAGGGGAAAAATCATTCAATAGAGGATTTAACTTGGCAAGGAAACGAACTTTTTGTCAAAAAATTTAAAAAATACCTCGATAAAATTCCTTTTATTAGATTGAATAAATTTACTAAGTTTTTAAAAAAAAGAATAAATAATAAAATTGTAAAAAAATATTTTGAATAAACTTATATGACAGATCTTAAGATTTATTGTTTTACTCTAAATGAATACTTAATATTAAATAAGTTTCCCTCTTATATCCAAATTTTGGGTTTAGGAAAAACAAACTTCAACAAAAATTATTTAGATGAAAAAAAAGGCTTAAATTTAAATTCTTTAAATCATTATTATGGTGAAGCAACTGGATTTTATTGGATATGGAAAAATGAATTAAAAAAGATGAATAAAAAATCTTGGCTAGGCACTTGTAATTACAGAAAGTTGTGGCTAAATAAGTGCTACAACAATAAACAAAAATTCTCTGTTTCGAGTTTGTATTCAAATTTATTGCAACCAAATAACAACATTTTTAATAATTCAGAGGCAGTACAAGTTCAACCAATTATTTTTGAAAAAGAAACTGTCCTTCAACAATTTGAAAAAGTTCACGGAAAAAATATTATTACAGAATGTGCAGATTTTCTAGACGGGAAATTAAAAACTGATTTTATAAAATTTATTAATTCAAATAGTTTAAGTATTACATTTTTTTTAACCACAGCAGATATTTTTGATGAATATTGTAACATTTTATTTCCTTGGTTAGAAAAGTGCTATAGATATTGTAATGAAATAAACGTGCTTAATGGATATAACGCTCGAATACCTGCTTTTTTAATGGAAAGATTTAATTCATTTTGGTTTAGCACATATATTAAAAAACTAAATTATTTGTCTTATGCAAGACTTGGCAATTCTATGTTGTCTGACAATGTAAATAAGTTTGTTAATCCAATGAAATTACCTTTTACACTAAGAATGTATCCAACCTTACATAAGTACTAAATTATTGAAAGTTTGGCGAGATGTATTATAACTTATATCAATGGCGAGGTAGCTCAGCTGGTTAGAGCACAGGACTCATAAGCCTGGGGTCGGCGGTTCGAATCCGCCCCTCGCTACCAATTAAATCAAAGTTAATTAATTTTAATACAACCTAAATTTTTGATTTCGGCACAATTTCGGCACACTTAAATAAGATTAAAATTTTATCTCTGATTTTTTCTTTTTAAGATTTTCTTCAGCTCTTGATTTCAAGAAATCTAAAGAATTTAATTTTTTTTCGAAAGGTTTGCATTTAAATTTTGTTTTATTTCCAAGATAATTAAGAGTCATTGATCCATCTTTTCTTGAAAGCTTATATTCTATTTTGAATTCCTTTGGTTTGTAGGTATCGACTCTTGTAAACGAGATGAAATCAAGATCTCTTTTAACGTCGAATTTCCATACAACAACTTCGAATCCATTAGAACTCAGAGTTGTCATTTCTGCAAAGCTATCGTTTTTAGTAATTGACCAATATTCATTTTTATATTTATCTCTAAAATTATTTTCTGGCCAAGAGCATTGAAGATCTTTAACTTTAATTGGCGGAGTTTCAGAACAAAATAAATTATTAAAGGAAAAAAATATTGTAACTAATATTGCTAAAAGTTTTTTCATAATTTTTAACCAAAAATTCCACCTTTAATATTCATTAATTTTCTCAACTTTTTATTTCCAGATGCAATAATTGCAATATCGTGCAAGTGTATAGTGAATAGGGCATCTAAGCTTTTTTTATCCATTTTTCTTTTTAGTTTCAAATTTTTAGCTAATGTAGCTTTAAATCCTTTATAATGTTGTTCTAATTTAATAACTGAAATAATCGGCTTGCCTTTATCTTTGCCAACAATTATTGGCGTTTGCAACATTTGAAGTTCATAGTCATTAATCTGTTGAATTAAATTTTGATCTTTAAACTGTGGATCTAAATTCAAAGCTTGAGATTGAATAAACATTATAATTTCCTCTTTTGATGTCATTTTAATTATATCTTGAACAACATCAGCGAATCTTCTCTTTGCGTCTTTTTTAAAACTTTTATGCATTATTTTTTATCTTTCGCTCCCCATATCTTAGCTCCCCAAAGATATGATAAAAAAGTCCATCCTCCAACAGCTAACAAACCTGCAACTATAGCTGAATAAGTCCAAACATAAATTGCACCAATAAAACAAATAATTGCCCAAACAACCATCACCCACTTTGGGTATCTTCCTCTTAGATCTCCATGATCAATAATTTTTTTCATTTTAATAATTTTCTACAAAACCTTCATCAACCATTTTTAACTCCCATTGAAGATATAAATTTTCGAAAGCTTCCATGCTCGTTTTTATATCTCTATTAAAAAAACTTTTGAAACCAGTTTTGCTCATATTTTCATCTAAAACATTTTTAAATTTATCGTAAGAAGGCATGCCAGAACATTTGCTCTTTAAACTTTTGTAAACCAACTTAGAAGTTTCAGCATCATCTAGGTCGCATCTTGTCTTAATGACTGTATAGAAACCACATAAAAATCCTGAAATTTTTGGATCGTAGATGGACATTTTTTTCCAAGCTTCTTTTGTAAAAAACTCACTTGCAAACCTTTTATAAAATTCTTCTTTTTTATCGAATACACTTTGTGAAAAAGACATTAATACCAATCCTCCTTTTTAAGTGATCTTATCCAATTATTTAGATTGTTGTAAATAGTCTCTCCTCTTCTACATCCATAAGATATTTGTCTATGAAATCGCTTAATTTTCTCTTCGGTTGATGAAAAATTCCATGCAGCAAGAATTAAACAATAATAATGTGCTGCTAAATATCTAGGAATTTTATCTAACATTAGAATTGTATGAATATGTACCCAATTTTTAGGAAAAGTTTTTCCTTTGCAATATTCTAATAAATCGATTTCTTTTTGAGTTTGAAATTGTTTGCTCTCGTTCGTGTGTCTAAAGACTTTTAAATAAAGATTATGCGAATTGCTCATTTTTGTTTAAAGTTTAGTTCAGCTCCCTCAAGATGATAACATCTCCAACCAAAATTCAATGCCTTCAAATTATCGTTTTTTGACAACCATATTCTTGGATATTCTCCTTTATAATAAAGTTTTTGTCCGGCATCCGTATAAGTGATATCTCCGTTTTTTAAAACTTTATCGACTTTCCAGCCATCATAAACATATCGATATAAATCTTTTTCATCTGAGCATTTAACCCATTCACGATCTTCAGGTGCAAAAATTAAAGCTAATGTGATCGCAATGAAGATCGATAAGAATATTGAATAAAAAAAGAACTTAAAAATATTAATCACAAATAAAAATTTAATTAATTATTTGGGCACAAATTCGGCACACTCAGATGAAAAATATAGTTTTAGGTTGTAAAAAAAGTATTGTATAACATTAAGAAGTGAAGGGTAGAGGTCGCTGCACAGGACTCATAAGCCTGGGGTCGGCGGTTCGACTCCGCCCCTCGCTACCATCGTAATTATGAAACTATCAGTTATTATAATATCATTTCAAAGTAATCATTTATTGAAAAAGATTTTGTCAAATTTTGAAAAAAAACATCAAATAATTATCATTGAAAATTCAATGTTACAATCAACAAAAGAATTAGAAAAAAAATTCAAAAATGTAAGTGTAATAATACCATCTGAAAATTTAGGTTATGCGAAAGCTTTCAATCTAGCTTTAAAAAATTGTAAAAATAATTTTGTATTAACAATTACACCAGATGTTCTAATAAATAAAAATTTAATAGATAAAATAGAAAAAATAATTAATAAATTTAATCAATTCACATTATTAGCTCCAGAGTATAAAAATCAAAAAATTTATAAAAATTTTACTCCCTTTGAAAAAATCAAATTATTAAAAAAAAAAATTAATGGTTTCAAAATTGAAAATGTAAAAGAAATAGACTGGTGTTTTTGTATAATTAATAGGAAAAAATTCAAAAACTCGAAAATATTAGATGAAAACTTTTTTATGTATTTTGAAACTATAGACCTATGCAAAAAGATAGAAAGGTTAAAACATAAAATGTTAATTATAAGAGGTTTAAAATTCGAACATTTAGGCACTAGTTCTTCTAGTAAAAAATTTAATAATGAGATTTTAATAAATAGAAATTGGCATTTTTGTTGGTCTAAGTTTTATTTTTTTAAAAAAAATCAAAACTATATATACGCGTTACGAAAAATTATTCCTAATATCTATCAAAATATATTAGGAATTATACTATCTTTGATTAAAATAAGATTATTTGATGCAAAATTACATTTGGCAAGTCTATTGGGCGCTCTAAATGGTATTTTCTTACAAAAATCTTCGTATAGACCTAATTTAAATAAAAATGACTAATAATTTAAAAATGTTTTGTCTAACTTTAGAACCTAACCATCAAAGTTTTATAAAAGAAATGGGTTATGTACCAGTTGGTTTAGGAAAAAAAATTTTTCCAGAAGATTGTTTTAGTGATAAAAAAGGGAATAATATTTCACAAAAAAATAAATATTACGGAGAATATACATTTCATTATTGGCTGTGGAAAAATCATTTAGATGAAATAAATCAAGATTGGATTGGATTTTGTCAATATAGAAAATTTTGGGCATTAAATTTTACTCCTAATAACGAGTTAAATTTAAGTAATTTAAATAATAAAGTTTTAAAAAAAATTCCTGATGACCTTAATCAATTTGAAGTAATTTTAGGAGATCCTTTTTTTGTAAATAAAAGAAAAATTATGAAATTTTTAAAAAATGGTTTTTCTCTAGTATTATCTAATCCGAAGGTATTGTTTGATGAAAAAGCGAGAAATATTAAATTTCACTTTGATTTAATGCACGGCAGAAACAATTTAGATAAAGCAATAGATTTGTTAAATAAAGAAAACAAAGATGACTTTAGGACTTTTGTAAACAACGAAGTATCTTTTAATCCTCATAATATGTTTATTTGTAAATCCAAAAAATTATTAAGTTCTTACTATAACGAAGTCTTTCCTTGGCTAGAAAGATGTGAACAGCTATTTGGTTTTGAAAACCTTAAAGGTTATGGATTAACAAGAATATACGGTTTTTTAGCGGAAAGATTTATGTCCTATTGGTTCAAAAAAAATGCCAAATTTAAAGAATTACCAATTCTATTTCATGATATTGGTGGGAATTAAAATCATAGCCGTCTTAAATACCTTGAATAATCACAATTACCATAAAATTTGATACTTTCTTTTAAGCTATTCTTATTTATCCATTTTTTTGTTAATGCAATTTCTTCAAGGCAAGCGATTTTAAAACCCTGTCTCTTTTGTATAGCTGAAACAAAAGAAGTAGTATCATAATAATCATCTATAGAACCGGCGTCTAGCCAGGCACCACCTCTTCCTAAAAATTCTGCACTTAGTTTATTTTTTTTTCTATATATGTTTAAAAGATCAATAATCTCTAATTCTTTTCTCTTTGAAGGTTTAAGTGTTTTACTAATACTAACAACATTCTTATCAAAAAAATATAAGCCTGTAACTGCCAAATTAGAATTTGTAGACGTAGGTTTTTCTTTTAAGCTTACGATTTTATTATTCTTTATTGATGCTATTCCATAAAGTTTTGGATTACTAACGGGATGCAAAAAAACTTTTGCCCCATTTCTTAGCTTAGTTGCGTTTTGTAAAGTTTTAGTTAAACTTTGTGCATAAAAAAAATTATCACCCAAAATTAGCGCTACACCATTTTTATCAATAAATTTTTCTCCAATAATGAAAGCTTCAGGCAAGCCGTTTGGTTGTTTTTGCTCTTTATATTGTATCTTAATACCAAAATTTTCTCCATTTTTTAAAATCTTTTTAAATTGACTTACTTGACCTCTATTAACTATTATTAGAACTTCTTTTATACCCGCAAGCATAAGCACAGATAATGGATAATATATTAATGGTTTATCATAAACTGGCAGAAGTTGTTTATTAACAGATTTTGTTATTGGACTCATCCGAGTACCAAGACCACCAGCCAAAATAATTCCTTTTTTAATCATAATTTTAAACCTAATCTCTTAACATATAATTTTTTAGATATTGAATTAATAAAATTTTTATTATTTAAATACCAATCAATTGTCATATGCAAACCTTTAATTAGAGTAATTTTTGATTTCCAACCGATTTGTTTTCTTATTTTTATACTATTCAAAGCATATCTAAAATCATGACCAGGTCGATCTTTAACGTAATTAATCTTGACTTTTTTTCCAATAATAAATTTTTTTTTCTTAAATATTTTTAAAATAGTTTTTACTAATTTTATATTTTTAAGATTAATATTTGATCCTACATTGTAACTTTCACCAATTTTACCTTTTTTGAAAATTTTATACAAAGCCTCACAATGATCTTCAACGTGAATCCATTCTCTTGAGTTTTGTCCTTTAGCGTAAATAGGTAGAGGCTTATTATTTAAAATATTAGAGATCATTTTTGGAATAAGCTTTTCTGGAAACTGATAAGGACCATAATTATTACAACAATTAGATATCATAGCTGGCAACTTGTAAGTTCTTATATACGATTTAATTAGATGATCAGCACTTGCTTTTGATGCTGAGTAAGGTGAGCTGGGGTTGTATGGAAATTTTTCATTAGATCTACTTGATATAATATCGCCATATACTTCGTCTGTAGATATATGAACAAGTTTTATTTTTTTATTGTTTTTATTGTTTTCCCTTATAGCCTCCAAAAGATTATAAACACCTAATATATTTGAATGTATGAATTGAAAAGGGGAGTCAATTGATCTATCAACATGTGTCTCAGCCGCTAGATTAAAAATACATTCAGGTTTATACTTTTTAATTATTTTTTTTAATTTTGATTTTTTATTAATATCGATTTTAAAAAATTTAAAATTTTTTTTTGAAAGATTATGTTTAGGATATGTGTTTGAAGAATAAGTTAATTTATCTATATTTATAACAAAATAATTTTTTTTGACCAAATAGTTAACTAAATTACTACCTATAAAACCAGATCCGCCTGTTACTATTATTTTTTTCATATTTGAATAAAGAATATTTAGTGTAATTGTGTTAAAATAAAGAATTATTATATAAAATCAATTAATAACACATAAAATGGATAATAAAGATATTACTGCAGTTATCACGTCTTTTAAGAGTGAAACTAAGATTTTAAACTGTATAAAATCTTTAGGAAAAGACTTTAAAATTATAATCATAGAAAATTCTAATGATAAAAAATTAAAAGAAAAATTAGAAAAAGAATATCCTAATATAAAGTGTATTTTGTCGGATAAAAACTTGGGTTATGCAAAAGGAAATAATCTTGGTTTAACTATGGTTAATACGAAGTATGCTTTAATAATAAATCCGGACGCAGAATTACAAAATAAAGCAATTGATAATTTTTTTTTAACAGCCAATAAAAAACCCGACTTTGCGATTATTGCACCTTTTATACAAGAGAAAAATAATCAAGAATCAACAATGAATAAAAAAAATGGAGTCTTCGAAGTTAAAAATGTAAAAGGTTTTGCTATGTTTTTAAATTTAGAACAGTGTAAAGATGTAGGATTTTTTGATGAAAACTTTTTTATTTATTTTGAAGAGATAGATTTTTGCAGGAGATTAATTAAAAAGAACAAAAAAATATTTTTAGATACAAATATTAAAATTAATCATGCAGGAGGAACTTCTCATGATGAGTCAATTAATCATGAAATGGAAAAATCAAGAAATTGGCATTGGATGTGGTCCACTTTTTATTTTCATTATAAACATTATGGTTATTTTTTCGCATTAATAAAAATATTACCAAAATTTTTATCAGCTGTTTTAAAAACTTGTTTTTTTAAATTTATTTCTAATAAGGAAAAAAAGGATATTTATTACTGTCGATTTAATGGAATACTAAATTCAATATTAATGAGAAAGTCTTGGTATAGACCTAAAATTAATTAAAGTTGATTTATACTAATTAAAATTATAAATATTCTGCAGTGAGCAATAATCAATATAAAATACTTGTAACAGGAGTCGCTGGTTTCCTGGGATCCCATTTATCAGAGCAACTTTCAGGGTTAGGTCATAAAGTTATTGGAATAGACAACATGATCGGTGGATATAAAGATAATATTCCAAAAGAAGTAGAATTTCATAATATTGATTGTTGTGATTTTGAAAAAATAAAAGGAATTATGAAAGGGGTCCAAATTGTTTATCACTGCGCGGCCACAGCTCATGAGGGTTTGTCAGTTTTTTCTCCATATGAGATAACTAAAAATAATTACTTAGCTTCAGTTTCTATTTTTTCAGCAGCTGTTAATGAAAAAGTTAAAAGAATAATTTTTTGCTCATCGATGGCAAGATATGGCTCACAAGAATATCCTTTTACTGAAACAATGAAACCAAAACCAGTTGATCCTTATGCTATTTCTAAAGTTGCAGCTGAGCAAGTCCTTATAAATTTGTGTGAATTAAATAAGATTGAATGGGTGATTGCGGTACCTCATAATATAATTGGTCCTAGACAAAAATATGACGATCCCTTTAGAAACGTGGTTTCAATAATGATTAATAGAATGATGCAAGGTAAGGCACCAATAATTTATGGAGATGGAGAACAAACGAGATGCTTTTCATATATTGATGATTGTTTATCTTGTTTAATACCTATGTTAGATGAAAAAAAACTTAACAAACAAATAATTAATATTGGACCAGATGAAGAGTTTGTGACAATTAATAAAGTTGCTGAACTCTGCTCAAATGTAACTGGTATAAATTTACCCCCTATCTATAAAAAAGATAGACCACAAGAGGTGAAGCATGCAATTTGTTCTGCTGATAAGGCAAGACAATTATTAAATTACAAAACTAAAGTTTCCCTTAAAGAGGGGATTCAAAAAACGTTTGATTACATTAAAAGAAGAGGTGTGAAACCATTTGAATATCACATCAATTTGGAAATTAATAATGATCTCACCCCAGATACTTGGAAAAAAAAGGAGATCTAGTGACCGGGAAACTCAATTAAACTTTCAGTAAAATAAGACTTTTTTTTGAGAAGATCGTTACCAGGTAAATCAAAGAGATTTATTACAAATATAAATCCAGCGACCGATCCCCCAGATAACTCAATTAGTTTTGCAGCAGCTTCAGCCGTTCCCCCTGTCGCAATTAAGTCGTCTATAACTAAAATATTTTCACCTTTATTTATTGAGTCTTTATGAACTTCAATTGTAGCTTCACCATACTCTAACTTAAAGTCAACAGTGTGCCTTTCTGCAGGTAACTTATTTTTTTTTCTTAAAAGAATTAAAGGTTTATTAAGCAAATAAGATACTGCTGATGCAAACACAAAGCCTCTGGACTCAATAGCTGAAACCTTATCAAATTTAATTTTTTTTGAAATCTCAATAATTTTATCTACTGTATATTTAAATGCCTGAGGACTTTTAATTAAAGTGGTGATATCTCTAAACAGTATTCCTTTTTTAGGGTAATCAGGTATAGATCTTATATATTTTTTTAAATCCATATTTAGCTTCAATATCTAACAAAAAAAGGCTAGATTTTAAATAATGAAAAAAAGAATTCTCGGGATAATTGGTGGAAGCGGCCTTTATCAAATAGAAGGTTTAGAAAATATTAAGTGGAAAAAGGTGAATACAGCTTGGGGTGAGCCTTCGGATAGAATTCTGTCAGCAACATTAAATAAAAAAGAAATTTATTTTATACCAAGACACAAGCGTGGTCATAGAATTAATCCATCAAATATAAATTTTAGAGCTAACATAGAAGCTCTTAAAAAAATGGGAGTAACAGATATTGTTTCAGTCTCGGCTGTCGGCTCTCTTCAGGAGCATTTAAAACCAGGATCTTTTGTAGTAGTTGACCAGTTTATAGACAGAACTTTTGCAAGAATTAAAACTTTTTTTGATAAAGAAATAGTCGCCCATGTTTCGATGGCAAAACCAACAAGTCCAGCACTAATGAAATGCTGCGAATCGGCTCTTGTAAAATGTCAAATACCACATCAGGTAGGAGGAACATATTTAGTTATGGAGGGTCCACAATTTTCAAGTTTAGCGGAGTCCAAGATGTATAGAACTTGGAAAGCAGATGTAATTGGAATGACAAATATGCCTGAGGCGAAATTAGCTAGGGAGGCAGAAATTAGATATTGCACAGTTGCAATGGTTACAGATTTTGACTGTTGGCATCCAGACCATGATGTTGTAGATGTTCCTACCGTTATAAAAACTTTGCAGCAGAATGCTTCTAATGCTCAAAATATGATTATTGAAATAATAAAAACTTTTGAATCTTTTAACACAAAAGGAGATCCTGCTAATGATTGTTTAGATACTGCAATAATTACACCAAAAAAATTTCAAACTAAAAGTACTGTTAAAAAGTTAAAACATATAGCTGGTAGAGTTTTAAAAAAATGAAAATTGAAGGTAAGAATTACCGAACAATTTGGTTTGAAAATAATGAAGTTAAAATTATTGATCAAACCAAACTTCCACATAAATTTATAATTAAAAGTTTAAAAAACATAAAAGATGCAATTAAAGCTATAAAAACTATGGAAGTAAGAGGCGCACCTCTTATTGGAGCTACTGCGGCCTATGGATTAGTTCTGTCTATAATTGAAAAAAACGATTTATCTCTTTTAAAAAAATCAAGTGAAGACTTAATTTCTTCAAGACCTACAGCAATTAATTTAAAATGGGCAGTAGATCGTATGATGAAAAAATTATCGGGAGTTAATAACAGTGATATTTTGAAAATAGCTTTGGACGAGGCAAAAGCAATTACAGAAGAAGATGTAGAGTTTTGTAAAAATATAGGAATGAATGGGGTAAAAATTATTGAGGAAATATCCAAAAAGAAAAAAGATGTAGTAAATATTTTAACCCATTGTAATGCAGGGTGGTTAGCCACAATAGATTGGGGTACAGCAACTTCCCCAATTTATCATGCTCACCAAAAAGGGATAAAGGTACATATTTGGGTTGACGAGACTAGGCCAAGAAATCAGGGAGCCAATTTAACTTCTTACGAACTTAACGAGGAAAAAATTCCTAATACTATTATTACAGATAATACCGGAGGAATTTTAATGCAAAGAGGAAAAATCGATATGTGTATTGTAGGTACCGATAGAACTTTATCAAACGGCGATGTTTGCAATAAGATAGGCACTTATTTAAAGGCATTGTCTGCAAAAGATAATAACATTCCTTTTTATGTTGCATTACCAAGCTCAACAATCGATTGGAATATTAAAGATCATAAAAAAATACCTATTGAAGAGAGAAACCCCGAAGAATTATCCCATGTTGAAGGAGTTGATGAAAATAATAATATTAAAAGAGTAAGAATTTACCCACAGAAAAGTAAGTCATTAAATCTAGCCTTTGATGTAACGCCTGCTAAACTAGTTACAGGATTAATTACAGAAAAAGGTGTTTGTGAAGCTTCAGAACAGGGTTTAAAGGGATTATTTAAGTGAAAAAACTTAAGACGGAAGTAATCAAATATTCAAAAAAATTAAATTTAACTAATCTATCAGCTTTAAGATCTGGAAATATATCAGTTAGGGTAAAAGAAAATGGTGTGGAAGGTTTTTATATTACTCCTTCAGGCAGGAAGTACTCAACACTTAAACCAAAAGATATAGTCTTTGTTTCCTTAAAAGGACTCTATGATAAAAAAAGGGGAAAACCTTCATCGGAATGGAGATTTCATCAAGATATTTATGTGAATAAAAAAGAGGCTAAAGCCATTGTTCATGCTCATTCTACTTGTGCAACAGCAGTATCAACTCATCAAAAAAATATTCCAGCATTTCACTATATGGTTGCAGTTGCAGGAGGAGAGGACATTAAATGCACTAAATATGCAACTTTTGGTACCAAAAATCTCTCAAAAAATATTATCAAAGCTTTAAAAAATAGGTCAGCATGTTTAATTGCTAATCATGGACAAGTTGCTTTTGGTGAAAATCTGGATAACACTTTTGAGCTGGCTCAAGAGATCGAAAATATTTGCCATCAATACATTAATGCCATAAGAATCGGAATACCTAAGATTCTTTCTAAAAAAGAAATGAAAATAGTTTTAGGTAAATTTAAAAATTATAAAAAAGAATAATTTTTTATGGTTAAAGTTGGCGAACACATTACAATTGATTTTCTAGGTGTTAAAAAAGACTACACACCTGAATTTTATGAAAAAATTATATATACAATTGCTAAAGCAGCCAAAGTTGAAATTTTAAATGTAGCATCACACCGTTTTCAGCCACAAGGTTTTACGTTGGTAGCGTTATTAGCTGAAAGTCATTTTAGTTTTCATACATTTCCAGAGAAAGGTGTCATAAGTTTTGATTTCTTTACCTGTGGAAAGGTCAATCCAAAAGTTGCTTTAAAGATTTTAAGAAAAGAAATTCAACACGAAAGAGTTGTAACTAATGCTTTTGATAGAAGCAGCATTGGACTGTATGACGATATTTATAGTACCCCAGGTCAAAAAAAATATTACGTAGTCAAAAATGTTCTTGAAAAATTTACATCAAAAGTAGGTCAATTTGTCGAAATAATGGATTTAGAAGAATTTGGTAATGCACTATTCATTGACCATGAAATTCAAGTATCAGAAAAGGATGAAAAAATTTATAGCTCTAATTTTTTCAAATCGAGTTATGATTTAAGTAAAAAAAATAATAATGTTGCAATTATTGGGGGAGGAGATGGAGGAGTAGCAAGAGCTTGTTTAGAAAATAATTCTAATTATATTGACTGGTTTGAACTTGACCCAGAAATTGTAGATGCTTGTTTTAAACACCTTCCAAAAGTTTGTTCTAAAGTTAAAAAAAGTAATAAGATAAAAACATTTTGGGGTGATGCATTTAAAAGTATAAAAGAAATAGAAGACTCAAAATATGACAAAATTTTTGTAGATTTAAATGACGACCAATATTGTATTGATTTAGCCAAAAAAAATATGAAAAACTTAAAAAGAATTTTAAAAAAAGGTGGCGTAATCACTGCTCAAGTCGGAAGCCAAGATAAAAAACCAAAACAGGTAGAAAAATGGTGTAATGTTTTGGAAAAAAATTTTGGCAATGTAAAACTTTCAGGTGCTTATGTGCCAAGTTTTGACTGTAAATGGAATTTTGCATCATCGTTGATGCGTTAAGCCTTAATATTACACAATAAAAATATACTAGTATATTATCAATTTATTCCCTAGAATTTACAAATGTTTAGAGTTTCTTGCATTCAAATGTGTTCGTCTGATTGTATAAAAGATAATCTAAAAAGAAGTGAAAAACTTATTAAAAAAGCAGTAAGTCAAAAATGTAATTTAATTATAACTCCTGAGGTATCATCAAAGTTCTCGTTAAATAAAAAGAAACTTTTACAAGTTGCCACAACAATGAATAAAGACTCCTACCTTTTAGGGATAAAAAGACTAGCAAAAAAATATAAAAAGTGGATTTTAATTGGCTCTTTAATAATAAGAAATAAAAAGAAACTATTAAATAGATCGGTTCTTATTGACGATAAAGGAAAAATAAAAATATTTTATGATAAAATTCATATGTATGATGCTAAATTGAGTAAATCAGAAAAATATTTTGAATCAAAAACCTTTAAGGCAGGTAAAAGTATAAAAGTTGTTAAGCTTCCATGGGGAAAACTAGGACTATCGATTTGCTATGATCTAAGATTTCCTAATATGTACAGAAAAATGTCAAAAAAAGGAGCAATTTTTTTAAGTATCCCATCAGCCTTTACTGAAACTACTGGAAGAAGACATTGGCATACCTTATTAAAAGCAAGAGCTATAGAAAATTTTTCATATGTTTTTGCACCTGGACAAGCTGGAAAACATTGTAATGGGAGAAAAACTTACGGACATTCATTAATTGTATCTCCTGATGGAAAAATTTTAAAAGAATTAGGTAAACGTGAAGGTGTAATCACTACAACCATTGATCCAAAAAAACCTATTAGACTGAGAAAAACTATTCCGAGTGTTAGTTTTGATTAATAATGAGATTTAACTTCTTTAATATTTGATCCCAATATATCATTAATTTTTAACTTTATTTTAGCTCTTTCA
Organism: uncultured Pelagibacteraceae bacterium; assembly: GCA_902552185.1. Classification (GTDB taxonomy): domain Bacteria; phylum Pseudomonadota; class Alphaproteobacteria; order Pelagibacterales; family Pelagibacteraceae; genus Pelagilacustribacter. Next base: position 21,451 of record CACDFZ010000005.1, read on the forward strand.
TCATTAGATTTATATACATCGCGCGAAAGCTGTATGAAAGTTTCATCAAATTTTTTCTCTTTTTCTGCTCTTCGTTTATTTTCTTCGATATCCCAAAGTTTAAGATTTATTTTTTTTAAATCTGAAACAAGATTTTCTATTCTTTTTTTATCAGGTATTTTTTCATCAGAGGTTTTTGTAAGCGAAGAAAGCTCTTTATTTATATTTTTTAATTTTTCACTATCTTTTATTTTTTCCCTCTTTATCTCCAGAATAGTAATTTTATCCAATAGCTCTCCAGCAGAAATCTCAGCTAGTATTTGATTTAATTTAGTACTCATAAAGTATTTTTTTGATTATAATAATTAATTCATTATATTAAGTTAAAATTATGTCAAATATTTTAATAATAAAGCACGGATCTCTTGGAGATCTAATACAGGCAAATGGTGCTATTCAAGACATAAAAAATTCTTTTAAAACATCTAAAGTTCTACTTTTAACTTCGAGAGCTTATTTAGAATTTATGTCATCATGTCCTTACATAGATGGGGTAATTTTAGATAAAAGACTACCAAGGTGGAATATTTTTTATTTAAAAGATTTAAAAAAATTATTGGAAAAATACGAATTCTCACACGTATTTGATTTGCAAAATTCAAATAGAACAAAGTTTTACAAAAAATATTTATTAAAAAAACCTATTTGGTCATCATCAGAAACTTCTCTTGATGATGGAGAAAAATTATCAGATTTTAACGAAGATTCTGTTTTGACTAGGATAGAAAAACAATTAAAAAAAAGCAATGTTCTTATTAAATACACTCAAGCAATTAATTTAAATTGGAGTATTAAAGATATTTCTAGAAATTTAAAACAGTATACAAATGGAGATTATGTTCTGCTTTTTCCATTTTGCTCAAAAAAACATGTCCAAAAAAAATGGCCTTATTATTCTGAATTAATAGTCAAAATAAAAGAATTCTATAAAAATAGATATCCAGTTTTAGTTGCTCCAGGTCCTGATGAAATAGATGAGGCAAAGAAACTTAATGCGAAACTCGTTTTGGATAAAAACGAACCAGTTAACATTAACTTTTTGGTCTCTTTAATTAACTCTGCTAAATATATTATATCTAATGACACAGGACCAGCGCACATTTGTTCTCATCTTAATAAAAAAGGTATTGCATTATTTGGCAGTCATACCACTGCAAAAAAAGTTAATATAGGGAATACAAACTTTAAAACATTAAATGTCAACAATCTGGCAGAATTAAAAGTTGAAGAGGTTCTTAGTTATATTAAAAAAAATTTAGATTAGTTTAATATATTTTTTTATAATTTTATCCCAACTAAAATTTTTTGAAAACGTAAAAGCATTTTTGCCTAATTGCTTAAAATTATCATTATCATAGAACTTAACGATAGTTTCATAAATAGAATTTAAGTCACTTCCATCACATAAATATCCAGTAACTCCATTTTGAATAGCATCAGAGGCACCACCATCAACACCTCCAATTGAACCAGTTCCGTAAGCAGCTGCTTCTATGAAAGATATTCCAAACCCTTCAACAGATTTTTTATAAATTACTGAAGGCATTAAAAAAAGATCAGACTGCTCTAATAATGCCGCTTTTAATAGTTCCGTTGACTCATTTAAAAGCAGCACCTCGTTACCAAGACCTAATTCATTTTTTAAATTTCTAAGATTTTGCATTTCATCACCATCTCCAATAGAAATATACTTAATGTTTGGAAATCTTGGTTTTAAATTTTTAATTGTCATTAAAATATTTTGATGACTTTTTCTCTTATCAAGTCTCGCTACTGTAAGTATTTTTGGAAAGCTATTTCTGTACAAATCTTTTGCTTTATCTAAATTTTTGTTATCAATTTTAATTGGATAATTACAGCCGGGATGTATAATTCTAATTTTTTTTTCGTTAAATCCATTTTTAACAGCAAGGTTTTTAGTAAACTCAGAGTTAGAAATTACATAACTTGCTTTATTCAAAGCTTTTAACATTCTTTTATTTATAAGAGTTCCTTCTATGTGATTAATCTCCTTAGAATGTATTAGGCAAAATGATGTTGTATTTGCTAAGGTCGCATCGTCTATTTTTTCTATACTTTTCCAGTGGTCGAAAAATAAAGCTCTTACTGAATTTTTTAAAGAAAATTCTTTAATTAAGTTTGCTTTTCTATATTTTCTAAAAATTTTAAAACCTGAAACACGAGTTATATTGATCCCTGCATTTTTATCAAAGTTGTTTTCTAAATTAGTTTTATCTGCAAATACTTTCACAGGCCCATGCTTTAATAGAGATAAAGATAGTCCACCCATTAAATTTTGCATTCCACCTATTTCTGGAGGAAAATTTCTTGTCGATATTACAAACATTATTTAATCCACTTTATGTTACAGCCCATACTTGGTATTTGTTCTTTTGGACCATTTTGTGTTTTAGAGATCATTAACATAGCTTTTTTGAGATCACTTTCACCATTTCTAATCGGAGTGAGATTTTTTAACTCTCTAAACCTACCTCTATATTGTAGCTTCAATAGTTTATTATAACCAAAAAAATCAGGAGTACACACAGCCCCAAATTTTTTAGCTATTTCTTGATTATCGTCAAATAGGTATGGGAATTCAAAATTGTTCTCCTTTGAAAAAAAAAACATATTTTCAAACGAATCTTCAGGATAATTTTTCGTATCATTGGACATGATAGCGACAGTTTCAATTCCATTTTTTTTTATATCTTTTACATCTTCCACTAATTCTTGAATTATAGCCTTGACGTAGGGACAATGATTGCAAATAAACATAATCAGAGTTCCGTTTTTTCCTAAACAATTATCTAGTTTGTAAAATTTATTATTTACTCCTTTTAGATTGAAATCGTGAGCTTTTTCACCAAAATTACATATAGGGGTTTTTGTTAAGACCATATTATATTATAATTATATAAATGATTTATAATTTCAACAATATAAGTCCAAAGATTGATAAAGATAGTTGGTTTGCACCGAACTCAGTTTTAATAGGCAATGTTACTCTTAAAAAAGATGCAAACGTTTGGTTTAACGCAACATTAAGAGGAGATGTAGAACCAATTACAATAGGCGAGGGTTCAAATATACAAGATGGAAGTGTAATTCATACTGATCCAGGTTGTCCGGCAACTATAGGTAAAAACGTTACTGTAGGACACTTGGTAATGTTACACGGATGTATAATTGAAGATGATTGTTTAATTGGAATTGGAAGCACAATTCTCAACAAAGCCAAAATAGGAAAAAATTCAATTATAGGAGCAAATGCTTTAATTACAGAGAATAAAGTAATTCCTGAAAGATCTTTAGTTATAGGTAGTCCAGGGAAAGTAATTAGACAAGTTACAGATGAAGAAATAAAACATATCAAAGAAAATGCAGAGCATTACGTAAAAAATTATAAAAAATATAAAAATTTAGGGAATTAACCAAGAAAATTTTTTTGATCCCCCCAACTCAATTAACGCTCTTCGATGACCTTTAGCAGCAAGATATAGCCATTCAATGCTTTTAATTTGGCATTTAATAACACAAAAGTTTTTGTATCCTGCTTCACTTTCTTCTTTTGTAAAATCAAAGTTATCAAACTTATTTTCTAATCCTGAAGTTGGTTTTTCAGACTTTGTACCTGGGCCATTAGTTACTAAATAACATTTTCTACTTATATGTCCTGTTTTATCCCAAGATTTTTTTGTAATCTCATCATTATAATGTAATTTACTCTCTACTTTCATTCTCAGTTGTATTTTTTCTTTTTTTCCATAAAATAAGAGAGAACTATTTGGATTTTTCTTGATAGCATCAATCTTAGTTGATCTTATGTCGCTATGAAATTGCAGAGACAAATTTTTCTCATCTGCTTTTCTTAGAACTACAACCCTTCCGTCTAAGTTGTTCTTATCTCCGCAAATAAATACAGGAGTTCTAAATTCTGAACTTCGATCATTTACCGCCCTTATAAGCAATGCCCACAATTTCTTTTCTATCTCATTGAAGTCTTCGTAATAACTGACGTTTTCTACTGACACTATTTTCTAAATCTTTTTATCAAGCTGGAAGTATCCCATCTTTGTCCACCCATTTTTTGAACTTCAGCGTAATATTCATCTATTATTTTAGTTATTGGTAAAGGAGAATTATTTTTCTTAGCTTCATCCATCGCAATTTTTAAATCTTTTCTCATCCAATCGACAGCAAATCCATAATCAAATTTATCTTCTATCATGGTCTTATGTCTGTTATCCATTTGCCAAGATTGAGCAGCACCTTTTGAAATTACTTCAATCACATCATGCATGTTTAAACCAGCATTCATTCCGAAATTAATTGCTTCCGACAATCCTTGTACTAAACCGGCTATACAAATTTGATTTACCATCTTAGTTAACTGCCCACTTCCCGAAGGACCTAGAAGCTTAATTTTCTTGCTATAACAATCTATTACTGGCTGAGCTTTTTTAAATGGGACCTCATCGCCACCAACCATTACAGTGAGTGTTCCACCCTCAGCTCCAGCTTGCCCACCTGATATAGGCGCATCCAAAAAATCAAATCCTTTGGCTTTAGCCTCCTTATATAATTCACGAGCGATATTCGCTGAAGCAGTTGTATTGTCTATATAAATTGAATTTTTCTTTGCAGTTTTAAATAAACCTTTATCGCCCAATGTAACTTCCCTAAGATCATTATCATTTCCAACACAAGTGAAAATGAAATCACAATCTTTTGCGGCATCCATTGGCGTTTCCTCAAGATTACCTTTGTACTCTTTTATCCATTTTTCAGCTTTAGATTTTGTTCTATTATAAACAGTTACATTGTGCCCAGCTTTTGATATAAATCCTGCCATAGGGTATCCCATAACACCTAAGCCAATGAATGAAACTTTGTAACTCATAAATGATTAATCTTTCTCTCAATAAAAAAGTAATAATATTTGGATTTATATTTACATTTTTTTCAAGTTTTGGACAGAGTTTTTTTTTGGGATTGTTTAACGCACCAATAAGAAAAGAACTTGATATCTCACACGGACAATTTGGAACAATTTATGCTTCAGCCACAATATGTTCAAGTTTATTATTAATTTGGGCGGGAAAAAAAATTGATGACTTTAAATTATTATATTATTCATTATTTGTAGTAATTTTGCTTTCGATTTCCTCTTTATTGTTTTCTTTCATTAATAATATTTATTTTTTAGCTATTGGAATATTTCTCATGAGATTTTCTGGCCAAGGATTAATGAGCCATACGTCAACAACATCTATTTCAAGATTCTTTGACAAATCTAGGGGAAAGGCTTTAAGCACTATATGGTTTGGTTTATCAACAGCTGAATTTATTTTACCAGTTTTTATAACTTACCTAATATTTTTGTACTCTTGGAGAACAGTTTGGCAGGGCATAGCTTTGCTTATCATAATTTTATTACCAATTATTATATTTAAATGTATCCAAACTATTAAGCTAGACTCAAGAGAAGAAGATTTATCTGGCAACAAAAAAGATCAAATCAAACAATGGACTCGTCTAGAGGTAATTAAAGATTACAAATTTTATATTGTATCACTAAATATGTTAGCAGGACCATGGATAATAACAGGAATATTTATTTATCAATCTTTTATTTCAGAAGCAAAAGGATGGAATATATATGCTATTCCAAAAGCTTTTATGTTTTACTCAATAACATCAATATTATCACTTATCTTATCAGGTTTTCTAGTAGATAAATTTACGAGCAGAAAGTTAATTCCAATTGTTAATATTCCTTTACTATTATCAATGTTAACACTTATATTTTTGGAATATGATTTAAGTGCTTTTATATTTTTAGGCCTGATAGGAATTACAAATGGTTTAGCAAATGTTCTTGGCTCATCTACTTGGGCAGAAATTTACGGAGTAAAGTTTATCGGCAGTATTAAAGCCTTAACAACAGCTCTAATGGTATTTTCAACAGCTTTTGGCACTGCTTTATTTGGAGTATTAATTGACCGAGGGTTTTCTATTGAGAGAATAGCTTTAATTGGTGCAACTTATATCGTTGTATCTTTAATATTATTGCTAATTTTTAGAAAAAAACTTGAGCCAGTAAAGTTATAAAATATACTTGATTTATCAGGATATATTGACTAAATAATCTTCATCATGGCAAGAATTACCGTAGAAGACTGCTTAGAAAAAATCGATAATCAATACGATCTTGTTCTTTTAGCAAAAGAGAGGACTGCCCAATTAAATTCTGGTTCACCTATGCTCGTTGAAGAAGACAACGATAAAAAAACAATCATTGCATTAAGAGAAATTGGAGATGGAAAACTATCAATTGAAGAACTGGAAAAAAATGCCATTACAAGATTAAGAAAAGAGCCTGACGAAGTTGAAGAACTTGAAGATACTGAAGAAGAAGTTAATGATGACTTTGAAAACATATACAAAGGTCAAGTTTCAAAAAGCGGCATAGCTGTTTTACCATCAAAAAGAACTAGAAGAACACCTGATCAAAAACCTACGAGCAATTTAGCTAAAGAAGCATTATCCGAGCTCAAATCTGAGCAACCTGAAATTAAGCAGGAGGACATTGAAACTGAAAAAGAAGAACCTTTAGAGCTCAAAGAAGAAATTAATAATACAGAAGACAAATAATGAATAAAACAATTTCAGTTGCTCCAATGATGGACTGCACTGATAAGCATGAAATTTATTTTTTAAGCCTTATTAGTAAAAATGTTCATTTGTATACAGAAATGATTGTTGCTAATGC
>CACDFZ010000006.1:0-12500 GCA_902552185.1 uncultured Pelagibacteraceae bacterium
AAAAAAAAATGTTAGAGCTAGGCGTGTTTGGCGGCTCCTACTTTGTTGATGGTGATATAAAAGAGTTTCCAAAAGAATGGTTTAAAAAAGCAAAACTAAGTAAAAAGTTTGATGTTAATTTAAATCAATTTAAAATTATTTCTGGACTATCCAGAGAAGAGTGGATTGCTAAAGGCTGGATCTTTAAACAAGATCCTCTTGGGTGGTTTCAGTGGTATTGTAGATTTAAAAATGGGAGAAGAATACCTGAAATAGATTTAATTCAAATTAAAAGATGGAAGGCTTTTGGCGATAGACACGCGCCAGCAGTAAGAAAAAATTGTGAGGAAGGTGATTTGCAATGCAGAAAAAGGCAAAGACAAGCTTTATTGCAATGGGCATATGATCCTTTTTTTTAATTAAATAGATCCGCAACAATGCTTATATTTTTTTCCTGAACCACATGGACATTTATCATTTCTTCCAATTTTTTGATTAGTTTCAGAAGGCTGTCTTTTTTGTTCTTTATCATTTGTAAAAACTAAGTTCATATTTAAAAGAAACTTAATGACGTCAGTTTTAACTTTTTCTAATAATATTTCAAAAAGAGTAAACGCCTCTTTTTTAAATTCTGATAAAGGATCTTTCTGACCATAACTTCTAAGTCCTATAACTTGTCTTAATTGTTCTAAATATTGAAGATGTGCTCTCCACGAATAATCTAGTATTTGTAAAAAAATTTTTTTTTCCAAATCTTGATACTGTTCTAAACTAATTAACTTAATTTTTTCTTCTCTTTTTTGATTAAAAATTTCTAAAATTTTCATTAAAAACTCTTTGTCTTCTAGATTTCCATACCTAATTAAATCTACATCACTAATAGAATTACCAGTAAAATTTTTAATTCCAGTCAAAAATAGTTTTTCATCATTAGAAGTTTTAAAATCAACCTTTATTTTTAATAATTTTTGAGACAATTCCTCAAGAAAATCATCAATCATTTTTTTAATATCAGACTGTTTTAAAATATTTAGTCTTTGGCTAAATATTACTTGTCGTTGATCGTTCATTACGTCATCAAATTTAATAAGAGTTTTTCTTATATCAAAATTTCTAGCTTCAACTTTTTTTTGAGCTCTTTCCATAGCCTTATTTATCCAAGGATGATCAATCGACTCATTTTCTTTAAGACCCAATTTTTTTAAAACACTATCAATTTGATCTCCACCAAACAATCTCATCAATTCATCTTGTAAACTAATAAAGAAGACTGATGTTCCTGGATCTCCCTGTCTGCCTGATCGCCCCCTAAGCTGGTTATCTATTCTTCGACTCTCATGTCTTTCAGTTCCGATTACACATAAACCACCAATTGACTTAACTTTATTCTCGTTCAATTTTGTTTCTTCATTATCTTTAATTTTATTATTTAAAGTCTCAGATTTTCCTCCCAATTTTATATCTGTGCCTCGACCTGCCATATTTGTTGCAATTGTAATTGCGTTTACTTTACCTGCTTCTGAAATAATTTTTGCTTCTTCCTCATGAAATTTCGCATTAAGAATATTATGCTTTAAATTTTTCGCATTAAGAAATTTAGAGATTTTTTCAGATTTTTCTATACTTGTCGTACCAACTAAAATTGGCTGACCAATTTTATTACATTCTATTATTTTTTTTGTTATGGCATCATATTTTTCTTTTTCTGTCCTAAATATTAAATCATTAAAATCTTTTCTTATCATTTTATTATTAGTGGGGATTGATACTACATTTAGTTTATAAATATCGAAAAACTCCTCCGACTCAGTCATTGCAGTACCAGTCATTCCTGATAATTTTTTATATAATCTAAAATAATTTTGATAAGTAATAGAAGCAAGTGTTTGATTTTCTTCCTGAATATTTACGTTTTCTTTCGCCTCAATAGCTTGGTGAAGCCCGTCAGAGAATCTTCTCCCAGTTAAAATTCTTCCTGTAAACTCATCAATTATTTGAGCTTTTCCATCTCTCACAATATAGTCTTTATCTTTTTGAAACAACAAATTAGCTTTTAGAGATTGATTAATATGATGAACCAAATTTAAATTTTCAGGATCATAAAAATTATTGTTCTTAAGCAATCCTTTTTGTGTAGCCAGTTTTTCTATTTTATCAATACCTGTGTCAGTTAAAATGGCATTTTTATTTTTTTCATCTAAGTCATAGTCGTTCTTTTGTAATTTTGAAACAAATTCATTTGCTGATATATATAAATTACTCTTATCTTCGACTTTACCAGATATAATTAATGGAGTCCTCGACTCATCTATTAAAATACTGTCAACTTCATCTACAATGCAAAAATTATGATCCCTTTGTACCATCTCATTTAAATCATATTTCATATTATCTCTTAGATAATCAAAGCCTAATTCATTATTGGTTCCGTAAGTAATATCGCAATTATAATTTTTTTTTCTTTCAACATCTTCTATGTTTGATGTTATACATCCAGTAGATGTTCCTAAAAAATTGAAAACTTTTCCCATCCATTCAGAGTCTCTTTTAGCCAAGTAATCATTGACAGTAACCACATGAACTCCTTCTCCACTTAAAGAATTTAAATATGCTGGCAAAGTAGAAACTAAGGTTTTTCCTTCACCAGTTTTCATTTCAGCAATTTTACCCTGATGAAGAATTACTCCTCCTGCTAGCTGAACATCGAAATGCCGTTCACCCAACACCCTCTTTGCTGCCTCTCTTACTAAAGAAAAACTCTCTGGAATTAGCTTATCCAACTTAATACCACTCAAAACTTGTTTTTTTAAAAAATGTGTTTTCTCCTTGAATTCCTCATTCTTTAATGAGGATAATGATTTCTCCCTATTATTGATCTCGACTATCAGAGGTTTTATTTTGTTTAATACCTGTTGATTACCACTTTTAAATATTTTATTAAATGCTGCTGTAAATAAATTCATTATTATTTTATATATGTATTTATAACTTAAATTAAATAGTAACAATGACAATAAATTTAAAAAATTTTCTTTCAGATAAATCCAAATTATCAAAAATGGGTGAATTTCAAGATTTAAAGCCTTTAGATGGTTTAGAGGTTTCTTCAATATCTGCAGACCTATATGACAACGGAAGAGATGACTTAGCTCTTTTTTATTTTAAGGAAGGGGCTAATTACGCAACTCTTAACACAACAAACTCAATTGTTTCTGAAACAATATCTTGGAATGAAAAGTCAAATAAAAAAGTCATAAAAGCATTATTAGTAAATACAAAAAATGCAAATACCTTTACAGGCAAACAAGGATATGAGGCTATAGATCTTGTTGCTAAAAGTTTAGCAAAAAATTTAACTTTAAGAGAGTCAAAAAAGGAAGAGGGCATATCAGAAACAATAAGGACAAAAGATCTGATATTTGCATCAACAGGTATTATTGGAGAAAAATTTCCAGTAGAAAAAATAACAAATAGAATGAGCGACCTTGTTTCAAAATTAAGAGACGATCAAAATAAATTGATTTGGATAAAAACTGCATCAGCTATTATGACTACTGATACAAAACCAAAACTAGCTTACGAAGAGTTTACTTTTAATAATAAAATTATCCGTATCGCAGCTATTGCAAAGGGTTCAGGCATGATCGCACCTAACCTTGCAACAATGTTATCTTTTATTTTTACAGATGCTGACATTCCATCAAATTTATTAAAAACTTTACTTAAAAAAGCAGTTGCTAATACTTTTAATGCTATAACTGTTGATAGTGATCAGTCAACAAATGATATGGTATCAATTTTTTCAACGAGAAAAATAAAAATTGGACACAATAGAGGAATTAACGATCCAGTCATACAAAAATTTGAAACATCACTTAAAAACGTATGTTTAAATTTAGCCAAACAAGTAGTTGTTGATGGAGAAGGGGCGAAAAAATTTTTGACTATTAAAGTTTTAAATGCAAAATCTATTTTAAGTGCAAAAAAAATTGCACTTTCAGTTGCATGCTCACCATTGGTAAAAACTGCAATTGCAGGTGAAGACCCCAACTGGGGAAGAGTTGTTATGGGAATAGGCAAATCTGGAGAAAAAGTTGATAAAAATAAAATTTCTATTAAATTTGGTGAATTTTTGTTGTCAGAAAATGGAGCGCCTGTTGAGAATATTAATTTAGACAAAATAAGAGAATATATGAAATGGGACTCTATCGTTATTGAGATAAACCTTTTCTCTGGATCAGAATTCTTTGAGTGTTATACTTGTGACTTTACCCATGACTACATAGATATTAATGCGGATTATAAAAATTCAACTTGAAATATCTGAGAAAGATATTATTTTTTTCATATGATTAAGTATATATTAAAATGTGTAAACAAACATGAATTTGAAAGTTGGTTTTCAGACTCTAAAGAATTTGACAGACTTAAAAATAAAAATTTGATAGAATGCATTTTTTGTCAAACAAAAAAAGTTGAGAAATCTATTATGGCCCCTAGTGTTGCTAATTCTAAATTACATAATAAGCAAAAACAAATTTCAAATATTAAGATGAAGAATTTTAAGAAAGACTTATTAAAATTGCGTAAATTTGTTGAAAATAATTTTGAATATGTTGAGCAAAATTTTGCTAACAAGGTAAGGGAAGTTTACTACGATAAAAATAGTAAGAAAAATATTTATGGCAAGGCTACACAATACGAAAAAGAGGAATTAAAAGAGGAAGGTATTGATTTAGTAAATATACCTTGGGTAGACAAAGAAAATTAGTTTTTTACGCTAGTAATGATATAATTCACAGATAAATTCTTCGACTGTTTCCATTTTTGGGTAAGAAGATTAAAATGTAAACCTCTAACCTCAATTATAGAAAAATTTAGATTATTAATTTTTTCTTTGATCTCTCCTGGTTTTAAAAACTTATTCCAATCATGAGTTCCAATCGGAAGCCACCTCAAAATATATTCAGCTCCAATTATTGCTTTTATAAAAGATATAAATGTTCGGTTAAGAGTTGCTGTAAACATCAGTCCATTTTTTTTCAATAATTTTGCACAACTTTTGAAATATAAATCTACATCTTCAACGTGTTCAACAATTTCAAGATTTAAAATCACATCAAATTTTTGATTTTCAGTCATTTTTTCAGGTGAAGTATTTAAGTAATCTATTTTAAGGTTATTTTTTTTTGCATGTAACTTTGCTACTTCAATATTTTTCAAAGATGCATCTATACCTGTAACTTCTGCCCCCAATCTATGCATCGGTTCTGATATTAATCCTCCACCACACCCAATGTCTAAAAATTTCAATCCTTTAAATGGAAGTTCATTTTCATTTCTTTGAAAATGGTTGGATGTTTTCTCTAAAATATATTCTATCCTTATTGGATTGAACATGTGTAGAGGTTTAAATTTACCTGATACATCCCACCATTCCTCAGCAAGTTTTGAAAATTTTTGAATTTCTTCTTGATTTATTGTAGTCATAAATTTTTAAAAGTATTTATATTTCTATATACATACTATACTAAAACTAAATAATGAAAAAAAAAGTTTTAAAATTTGGTGGAACATCGGTAGGGTCTATTGATAGAATTTTGCATGCGGCAAAAATCATTAAAAAAGAGTCACAACTAGGCAATAAAATTATTGTTGTTGTTTCAGCAATGGCTGGAAAAACAAATGAACTTATTTCATTATCAAAATCTATTTCAAATAATTTTAATAAAAGAGAACTAGATGTTTTACTATCTACAGGAGAACAGATCTCTTGTGCTTTAATTTCAGGAGCTTTAAATGATTTAGGCGTAAAAGCCCAATCATTTATGAATTGGCAGATTCCGATTTTGACAGAGGGAGAAAATAATAATGCTAGAATTATAAATATGAGTATAACAAAAATTGATAAATACTTATCTAATGGTGGGACCGCCATCATACCTGGATATCAGGGTATATCTAGTTTAGGTGATATAACCACTATTGGAAGAGGAGGTTCAGACGCAACCGCAGTAGCGATTGCGAAGATTTTTGATACGGATAGTTGTGAAATATATACAGATGTTGAAGGCGTATACTCGACAGATCCTAATAAAATTCCATTAGCAAAGAAAATAGATAAAATATCTTATGAGGAAATGTTAGAGTTGTCATCTCTCGGAGCTAAAGTTATGCAATCGTCAGCCGTTCAAACAGCAATGATTTATGACATACCACTTCAAGTCAGATCAACCTTTACAGATCGTCAAGGAACTAAAATTTTTAATAAAGAAAATCTTGATTACAGCAAAGCTGTAACTGGAGTAGCATACTCTAAAGATGATGCAAAAATTACTCTTCAAGCAGTAGAAGACAAACCTGGTGTAGCTGCTGAAATTTTTGAACCGTTTGGAAAAAACCAAATAAATATTGATATGGTAATTCAGAATGTATCTTCTGACGGCAAAACTACGGACATTACTTTTACTACTAAAAGAGAAGATCTTGATAAATCTTTAAAAATATTGAAAAAAAATAATAAAATTAAGTTTAAAAATTTAAGCTATAAAGATAATGTATCAAAAATATCGATAGTAGGAGCTGGTATGGTGACAACTCCTGGTATAACATATAAAATGTTTAGAGCATTAGCAGATGAAAAAATTAATATATTGGCAATATCAACTTCTGAAATTAAAATTTCTGTTATTATTGAAGAAACCTCAACAGTTAAGGCAGTAAAAAAATTGCACAATATATTTAATTTAGATTAACATGGAAATAAGACCTTACAGAGAAGTTAAAAGGAAGAAAACAAAAGTAATTAAAGTAGGTAAAGTTTTAGTTGGAGGTGACTCACCAATTAGTGTGCAGTCTATGACGAATACTTTAACGACTGATATAAAATCTACTATTGATCAAGTCAATAGACTAGACGAAAAAGGAGCAGATATTGTTAGAGTATCTTGTCCAGATGAAAGTTCGACACAATGTTTAAAAGATATAACTAACAATGTAAATGTGCCTATAGTTGCAGACATACATTTTCACTATAAGCGAGCTATTGAGGCTGCAAAAAATGGTGCAGCATGTTTAAGAATAAATCCTGGTAATATTGGATCAAAAGAGCGAATTTTAGATGTGGTAAAAGCAGCTAAAGATTATGATTGTTCAATAAGAGTAGGAGTAAATGCTGGATCTCTAGAAAAAAAATTATTAGATAAATATAAAGAACCTTGCCCAGAAGCTCTTGTTGAGAGCGCAATTTATAATATTAAATTATTTGAAGACAATAATTTTTTTAATTTTAAGCTAAGTGTTAAATCATCAGATATTTTTTTAGCAATTAAATCTTACGAATTATTATCAGAAAAATGTGATTATCCTTTACACCTTGGTATAACCGAGGCAGGTGGATTAATTACGGGAAGTATAAAGTCATCAATTGGAATGGGACATTTATTAATGAATGGAATAGGCGATACAATAAGGGTCTCATTATCCGCAGATCCTGAAGAGGAAATTAAAGCCGGTTATGAAATATTAAAATCACTAAACATTAGATCTAGAGGAGTTAAAATAATATCTTGTCCTTCCTGCGCAAGACAGGCCTTTCCAGTTATAGATACCGTTAAAGTTTTGGAAAAAAAATTATCTCATATTAAAAAGCCAATTACTTTGTCTATAATCGGCTGTGTGGTTAACGGACCTGGGGAAGCAGCTCAAACTGAAATTGGAATTACGGGCGGAGGTAACGATAGTAATTTACTCTATCTTTCTGGAATTCCACATAAAAAAGTTTTAAACAATGAAATCATTAGCCAAGTCGTTAAATTAGTTGAAGAAAAGGTCGAAGAAAAAAATAATTAAATATGATCCCAGCAGAAAAAGTTGAAGCAATTGTTTCAAAACACAATTCTATAGAGAAAGAGCTTTCAAGCGGAAATGTAGATCCCAAGAGTTTTGCGGATAAATCAAAAGAATATTCTGAGCTGGGAATTATTTTAAAAAATGCGATTGGATACCTTAATTTTGAAAATGAAAAAAAGGATCTTGAAAATATTATAAATGACGAAAAAAGTGATGACGATATGATAAATCTCGCAAAAAAGGAACTTATTGATTTAGAAAAACAAAACAAAATAAATGAAAATAAACTTAAAATTTTTTTATTACCTAAAGATTTAGATGATAAAAAAAATGCCATTGTCGAAATAAGAGCAGGGACAGGAGGTTTAGAAGCAACTCTATTTTGTTCAGACTTATTTAAAATGTACGAAAAAGTTTGTTCAAAAAAAAAGTGGAAACTTGAAATTATAAATATCTCCAAAAGTGAAGCAGGGGGATTCAAAGAAATAATTTTTTCAGTAACAGGTAGTGATATTTATTCTTATTTGAAATATGAGTCTGGAGTACATAGGGTACAACGAGTGCCAGACACTGAAACTCAAGGAAGAGTTCATACATCTGCGGCAACAGTGGCTGTTTTACCTGAAGCAGAAGAAGTAGATATTAAGATAAAAGACAGTGAATTAAGGATAGATGTTTTTCGCTCTGGGGGGCCTGGGGGTCAGTCAGTTAATACAACTGACAGTGCGGTTAGAATTACACACCTTCCAACGGGAGTTGTAGTTAGTCAACAAGATGAAAAGTCTCAACATAAAAATAAAGCTAAGGCATTAAAAATATTAAGAGCTAGAGTCTACGAAGCTGAAAAACAAAAAAAGGATAAAGAAAGATCTGAGAATAGAAAAAGTCAAATAGGAAGTGGAGATCGATCTGAAAGAATAAGAACTTATAATTTTCCACAAGGAAGAGTTACTGACCACAGGATAAATTTGACATTACACAAACTCGATGAATTTTTAAGCGGGGAAATTCACGAGGAAATGAATGAGAGTTTAAGATTAAAAGATCAAAATTTAAAATTACAGGAGCTAGCTTAATGACTTCAAATGAATTGATTAAAAAAGGATCAAATTTTCTCAAAAAAAATAAAATAAAGTCACATATAATAGATGCTGAGATTCTACTTTCTAGCATATCTGGAGAGTCACGAGAAAAATTTTTATTAAAATCAAATTTAGAAATGAGTCAAAAACAAATAAAATCTTTCAATAATTTAATAACTAGGCGTGCATTAAAAAAAGAGCCTGTTGCTTATCTTATAAATAAAAAGGAGTTTTGGAGCATGAATTTTAATGTTTGCAAAGATGTCTTAATACCTAGACCTGAGACAGAAATTTTAGTCGAAACATTGGCAAAATATTTTAAAGGTCACAATCCTTTTATTTTAGACATCGGAACCGGGTCAGGTTGCATTATTGTTTCATTATTACAAGAACTTAAAAATTCTAAAGGCGTTGCTATTGATATTTCAAATAAAGCACTGAAAATCGCAAAGAAAAACTCAAGAATTTATAATACCTCAAAAAGAATTAAATTTATTAATGCTTCTATATCTAATTTTAATAGCTTTAAATTTGATTTAATTATTTCAAATCCACCATATGTAGCTCGACATCAATTTAAAAATTTAGATATTGGTATTAAAAAATTTGAGCCAAAATTAGCATTAGATGGAGGAAATGATGGGCTTGACGTAATAAGAAAAGTTATCTACAAATCGAGAAAAATCTTAAAGAATAATGGAATGCTCGCCATAGAAATTGGAAATGGGCAGTATAAAAAAGTTTCACAAATTTTGAAGTTAAATAAGTTTAAAGAAAAGTTTTTAATTAATGATTATAAAGACAACATAAGATGTATTTTATCAGTGCAAAATCATTATTAACGGAATTATGAATAACAACAGACGAAGAAATTTTAGAGGCAGACAACAGAAAAATAATTTTAGAAGGAGGCCATCTTCAAGCCATAGTAACAACGGCCATTTTTCAAATAATACAGGCAATAAAAATTTTAATCGAAATGGATCCTTATCAAATCCTGCAAGTATTGAAAAAGTTATATTCAAATATCAACAACTTGCTAAAGATGCTCAAAGTAGTGGAGACCCAGTCTTAATTGAAAATTATTTACAACACGCTGAACATTTTTCGAGAAAACTGGCAGAAGTTAATGAAAAAAGCAAACCAGTTTTGGACGATTCTGTTAAAAGTGAAGATAAAAACTTAAGTTCTGACTCTGTAAATGAAAAAAAAATATAATTTCTAATTTTTATTTGATCTTAATTCAGCAAGTTTCAAATCAATTTTGATTCTCTCTACTTCAAATTTTTCTCTTGCAGTGCTCTTCAATATTTTCCCAGATGGCAATTTTAATTTTTGTGAATTAACTTTTTTTCCATTAACAACCACTTCATAATGAAGATGGGGACCAGTAGATAAACCTGTAGAGCCCACATAACCAATAATTTGTCCTTGTTTTACTTTTTTACCTTCTTTAATTCCTCTAGCAAATTTTGACATGTGAGCATAAATAGTTTCGTAAGTTGAGTTATGTCTAATTTTTACACAATTACCTCCGCCTCCACACCATCTAGCTCTAGTCACAGTTCCTGAACCAGATGCCATTATGGGTGTACCTGTTGGTGCTGCAAAGTCTGTTCCTTTATGCATCTTATTAAAACCGAGAATAGGATGCTTTCTCATTCCAAAGGACGATGAGAGTCTTGCACCATTTATTGGTGTCTTCATTAAAGATTTTACAATACTCTTGCCACTTATATCATAATACCCATCTTCATTTTTATCTTTGAAATTATAAAGATTTATCTCTCTATTATTTACATTCATGTGAGCATAAATTATTTTTCCAGTATCTCGAACAATATTATTATCATCTAAAAATTTTTCGTAATAAATTTCAAAAGTATCTCCTTTTCTTATATCTCTTTGAAAATCAATCTCAAATCCATATATTCTTGCAAACTCTATAATTATATTTGGTTCAATGCCTGCTTCCGTAGCTGCAGAGTATAAATTATTATTTATAGTATTTTTTATTACCGCTTCTTTTCTGTTTAATTTAAGAATATTTTCTTTAATTTCGATTAAATCATTATTCTTTCTAATTTCTACACTTAGAGTATTGTTTATAGGATATAAAACGCTTAGGATGCTATAAGATCCATTATCTAATTTTTTTAAAACAATACTTAAATCTCTACCTGCATAAATATTAGTCAATTTCTTTTTTTTTAATCCATCAATAATTTTCTGTATTTCGTCATCTGAAATCCTAAATTTTTTTAAAATTCTTCCTATAGAATCGTTGTTTTCAATTTTATAACTAAATTCTGTATATGGATTTTTTAGTCCTTTAAAAAAAGATCCTTTTTGATCTGTCAAATCTTTAGAATTCAAAAAAATCTCAAGATTTTTCTCATTCTTGATTTTTTGATTATTTATAGAATTATAAGTAGTAAAATAAATTATGACAGCAAATATTAAAACTGTAGGATAAATTATTAATTTAAAATTTTGGAAAATGGTAAATTCGTTTTTTTTTTGATTATATGTGAAAGACGAATATCTAATTTTATTTAGGAAATCTTTTAACGCCATAGTTGTTTTTTATAAAAATTGGATTAATTTTGCAATTATTAGAAGTGCTTTAAGCCTAATTTTAAAGGGTTTTTAGACCAATATACGCCTTGACAATTTCAGCTATTGTAATACAACGGGCGCTCACCTCTACGATACAATTTTATCATTAGCAGAGGTGTGTTTAGATTTTAGTATAAAATCTTAGCTTTTTTAAATTGTGAATTTTTAAGAAGAGAAGTGTGGACGGCTAGGTTAATAGAGAAATTGTCGTACACGCTTTAACGAAAATAACTTTTATTACCTAAAAGTTATAAAGCTAGTGTGCGCCGTTATTAAACTTGAGAGTTTGATCATGGCTCAGAACGTACGCTGGCGGCACGCCTTATACATGCAAGTCGAACGCAGTAGCAATACTGAGTGGCAAACGGGTGAGTATAATGTGGGTATCTGCCTTTTGGTTTGGAATAACATGAGGAAACTTGTGCTAATACCGGATAAGCCTTCACAGGGAAAGTTTTATACGCCGAAAGATGAGCCCGCACTTGATTAGTTTGTTGGTGAGGTAATGGCTCACCAAGACAATTATCAATAGCTGGTCTGAGAGGACGATCAGCCACATTGGGACTGAGACACGGCCCAGACTCCTACGGGAGGCAGCAGTAAGGAATCTTGCACAATGGGGGAAACCCTGATGCAGCGATGCCGCGTGAGTGAAGAAGGCCCTTGGGTTGTAAAACTCTTTCGTCGGGGAAGAAAATGACTGTACCCGAATAAGAAGGTCCGGCTAACTTCGTGCCAGCAGCCGCGGTAATACGAAGGGACCTAGCGTAGTTCGGAATTACTGGGCTTAAAGAGCTCGTAGGTGGTTAAAAAAGTTGATGGTGAAATCCCAAGGCTCAACCTTGGAACTGCCATCAAAACTTTTTAGCTAGAGTGTGATAGAGGAAAGTGGAATTTCTAGTGTAGAGGTGAAATTCGTAGATATTAGAAAGAACACCAAATGCGAAGGCAACTTTCTGGGTCACTACT
>CACDFZ010000006.1:17500-27483 GCA_902552185.1 uncultured Pelagibacteraceae bacterium
TCAAACTTGTTTCCGCTTTTGTTGTTTTCATTGCCTTATAACTGCCACTTGGATTGCTACCGTGCAAACTAAACAGATCAGGATACCTTAAACCAGTAGACTCAGATAAACTAAATGTAATATTATTAATCATTTTTGTTAAATTAAGTCTGTAAGTTAGATTTTCTTCGCTATATTTGTGACTGTCTCCTCTTAAGTGAGCTGAAAAAAAAGTTTCATTATTAAATTTGTAACCTAAATTTGAAAAGACTCCCAAATTATCTGAATGACCTTCAGCAGAGGATCCCCAATTACCTTTTACCTGAAAATCCCCCTTATTATAATTGTAATCACTGCCAAATCCCAATGAAAGATCGTTTGATAAATTTATTTTTCGTTCTCCTTTGATCGTATAAGATTGTGAATAGTATTTATTTTTTACTGCTGTATCGTAATATCTGTCATGCACATGTAAATGAGCAGTGAATTTGTCTTCTAAATTTTCTTTTTTAGTTTCAATATTTGATTGAAAAGCATACATAATATTATCGGCGTTTGCATTAGCATCATCCCAACTATCGTAACCACTATCAGTTTTACGACTGTATCCTGTAAATTTTAATTTTGTTTTATCATCTAGAAATTTAATTGAATTGTAATTCAAAGATAAGTTTTTTGTGCCGTCTAGATCAGTGGATGTATTTTGTGTGCTTAACTCTTCAATTTGAGATGAACCAGCTTGAATATTATGCTGCCAACCACTTTCACTTACGTATGTATAGTTTCCACTTATTGAATTAGTTCTACTATGAGATCCACTTATTGAAATTGAATTTTGAAAATCAATGTCGGTAACAAAATTAATAGCTCCACCTATAGCAGCAGGACCAAAAATAGCCCCACTCGCCCCTTTATAGATTTCTATTTGTTGCAGGCCTTGTAAAAAATCGTAACCAAAATCGAACATAGCTTTAGGTGAGCTTTGATCATTTATGGGAATACCATTTAACAAAACTAAAGTATGATTAGAATTTGTTCCTCTCATAAAAACTGAAGTTTTTTGACCTCTAGGTCCATCACTATACACATCTACTCCAGCGACATGCTCTAAAAGACTCCTTACATCATGATAACCAGAGTCAATCATTTGCTTTTTTGTAATAACTGTTTTTCCTACAGACCCTTCAGTAATTTTAGAAGTATTAGGTGCTGAAAATATTGTCAAACATGGTTTTCCAGCAACATTTTTCCACTCACATTTATTTAATTCTTCTCCGTAAGCATTAATAAAACTTATGGAAAAAGTTAATAAAATTATTAAAAATTTCATAACGGCTACCTATATTTGTTTAACGTTTTCACGTTTATTAAATGCCGTTGTTAATTTTTCATCGTAGAATTAGACTTTTCCTGGCCTTCATTCAACAGCGGACTATGCTGGGTGGCGCTCCGACTTTACGGTTGCAGGAACAGCCAATGAATTTCACACTGATTTCCCACCATGCATTTCAGCACATTATTTAAATACAACACGTAGAAAAATATTGCAATAACTAGATAATATGTCAAATTATCCTTATTGAAGATTACGTCTAAAAGTATAGAAATAGCGTATGGGTAAAAAAATTAAGATATATTTAGGAAGTTTAAGCCATAATTATGCATGTAATGGTCCATTTACCCACCCTCTAAATCTAGGCTATTTAACATCATATGCAAAAAAATTTTACAAGAATCCAGAAGATTTGGATATAAGGTTATTTGTTTACCCCAATGATATACTTGATGAAATAAAAAAAGATCCCCCAGACATTTTAGGATTTGCTAGCTACACTTGGAATGATAATTTAAACAAAGAGATTTTAAAATTTGTTAAAAAAAATTATCCCAATGTTGTTACAATTTTTGGTGGACCAAATTTTAATAATTATGATCTTGAAAAATATTTCTTAGATAGACCTTATTTAGATTTTTATATTGTAAACCAAGGAGAAACAGGATTTTTAGAATTAATAAATAAATATTCTGAGGGTAAATTGGATAGAAATCATCAAGACACTCAACAAATGGAAAATTTAGCTTTTTACAATAAGAAATTAAAAAGAGTATTTATTGGTAACATAGCTAAACGTTATAAAGACCTAGATATTATTCCTTCCCCTATTCTTGATGGAACATTAGATAAATTTTTTGACGATAAAAATTTAATTCCAATAATAGAAACAATGAGAGGATGTCCTTTTACTTGTACTTATTGTGCTTGGGGGGATGACTGGCTAAGAGCTAGCAATAGATTTTCCTTAGAAAGAGTTTTATCAGAAATAGATTACATTGCAAAAAAATTTGCAAACTCAAAGAAAAAATTTAATGGATATTTATATTTAGCAGATTCAAATTTTGGAATGCACAGAAGAGACTCTGAAATAGCAAAAAAAATGAGAGAGGCTCACGACAAGTATGGGTGGCCACGATCATGTTGGGCAACCTGGGCAAAAAACTCAAATGAGAAAGTAATTGAAATCGCTTCAATAATAAAACCTATGCTACAAGCTGGAGTTACAATAGCATATGAGTCCCTTGATGACACTACTCTAGAAAACGTCAGACGGTCAAATATTTCATTAGAGAAATTTAACAAAGTTAGAGAATATATTAAATCTAAAGGCTTAAAGACTCATACAGATGTAATATTAGGTTTGCCTGGAGAAACCAAAGATAGTTATCTCAATGGACTGAGGAAAGTTTGTGAGCAAAAATTTGATCAAGTTGTCACTTTTAATTGCAGATTACTTGGCGGCACTGAAATGAACTCACCCGCTTACATCAAAAAACATGGCATTAAAACAAAGTATAGAATGTTAACTCAAGGCTACGGCATTTATCGAGGAATTAAATCTGTAGAGAATGAAGAGGTAATTTTAGAAACAAATACAATGTCTAGTGAAGAAATTATGTCAATGAGACCAGTAAATTGGTTTTTTTATCTATTTTGGAATAATGGTTACTACGTAGAATTCATGAAATTGATGCAACTGTTCAAGATAAATCCCATAGACTTTATTATTGAGCTTATGAACAATTTAGATAAATCAAATGATAAGACGGGAGAACTTTATAAAGATTTTTTAAAAGAGTCAGAAGAAGAATGGTATGACTCACCTGAAAAATTATTTCAAGAAAACAGTAAAATTGAAAATGGGAAACTTAAAGCAGAAAATTTTTCTAAGTTAAATGCAAAGTACACTTCAAAAGTAATATTTGAATACAAATCTGAAATGGCAAAAAAACTTCTTGAAGTTTCTCAAATTATTTTAACAAAAAAATTTGGAAAAGATTACTGGCTTAAAAAGGACAAGCAAATTAAAGATGTTATAAATTATTGCTCTCAAAAAAGCATAGACATAGGAGAAGTTAAACTTAAAAATATTAAAAGTAAAAGACAGAAATTTATCTTTGACTATCCTAAGTGGCTAGAAACAGATAACGGAGAGACAGATATCCAAAAGTTTAACGGAGGTATAAATTTAAATTTTTACCTGTCAAAAGAAAAACAAAACAGAATAAGCGATGCTATGGAAATTCATAATTACAAGGATATCAAAGATGTTCATATGAAGTTAATTGAAGTGCTTCATACAGAAGATCTGTTCTATGATATTGGATATGATAAAGGCAAGGAAAAACAAGAGAAATTGAAAGACAAAGCTATAACAAGCTGGTCGTTAGAGTCTTAAAATTAAATAAAATAATTCACGGTTGCATACAAAATTTGCTTATGATATTAAGTATTTTATTGAGAACGCCTGTATGTCTCAATTTGGCTCGGTGACGCCACTAACAATTCTGATTGTATCACAATAAAATAGAAATTTGTTTATGGAAAAAAGTCACGCAACAATCGATAAAACCAAGTTTAATCGTTGGTTAAATATTAGAAAAACAACTTTAAAAGAACTCAATCTAAAATTAAAAAACAAACTAAATTATCAGATTACATTCGGCAATTGTGAAAAACTCGACGAATATGCTATTTCAATTATTTCTAATTGTTTGGATATCTCTATTACTAAAATTACCAAACATAGATCAGTGCCTATATTTATTTTAAAAACAAAAAAAGAGATTGACAAAACTAAGAGACCTATAATTAAAGACGGAATACATTTTTATAATTATTATACGCTTCCAACACCAAAAGGATATGTAGCACCAGTTTTGTTAGACATAATGTGTCCAAAAGAAAAACTACCAAAATTAAATAATGGACATTTAGAACCAGCTATAACGATTAGTATGGGACCGAATGACATTTATGCAAGATTTTCAGAAAAACTTAATAAAGATTCTTGGGTCAAATTTAAAATTAATAAAGATAAAAAAACAAATTGGGTAGTTGGATCAAGTTATTATGAACCATCTTTTTGCAAACACTCTTATTCTAGAGCTACAAATGGCCTAGGTAGAATAATTTCATACACAACAAAATCAAATATCGAGAGCTTGTTAAATGATAAACTTAGTGAAAACTCCTTTAAAAATCTTGTAAAGACAAATAAAGGAAAAAATATTAATAGAACTCTTCTGAAATTAGAAATTGAGAGCAAAGGTTTCTCTGTTAAAGATCTTGCTAAAAAAGCAAAATTATCTATTAAGAAATTAAATGGTTATTTTAACAATACAAAATATATCATAGACAAAAAACATATTATTAAGATCTGCAACATAATTAATTCAGATCCAAATTTATTTTTAGACAAAAAACAAAAAGAAGATAAAGTTGGAAAACTTTATTTTGATTTTAAAGAGTCCATAAAAAGCATTAGAAAATTTAAATCTTATCAAGTGGCCTCCATAGCTAATTCAAAAAGATTTCCTGATTTATCGGGATATTTTATGAAAGTTTCTAATAAAAAAAAATTATTCTTAAAT
Organism: uncultured Pelagibacteraceae bacterium; assembly: GCA_902552185.1. Classification (GTDB taxonomy): domain Bacteria; phylum Pseudomonadota; class Alphaproteobacteria; order Pelagibacterales; family Pelagibacteraceae; genus Pelagilacustribacter. Next base: position 22,409 of record CACDFZ010000006.1, read on the forward strand.
GATTTATTTGACTCTAAATGTTCACATTACTTTGTTACAGGAGGAAAACTAAAACTTCATATAAGTTCTCAAGAAAAAAAAATGTCTAAAAATTTAGAAAAAGGAGACTGTATATGGGTCTCATCTTTTACTTATCACGGATTTACAGGACAAGGATCATTATTAAAAATATCCGATGGTCAAAATATAAGTTACTTGGATAAAGAAGATCTTACCAACACATATAATATTAATGGAGTTTTAAATAGAGTGAGAGGTGATATGCAAAATTGGGGTCATGATGAATAAAAATGTTTTTAGTCTATGGCTTATTGGTCCATCAGCATCAGGTAAAACAACTGTATCTGAAAAAATTTATGAATTATTATCAAAAAATAGTAAAAATATTGTCCTATTAGATGGAGATCACGCCAGAAAAATTTTTGTTAACGAGTCTGGTTATGATCCAATCTCGAGAAGTAAAAATATTAAAAAATACGTAGGGGTGGTGAGTTGGCTTAATTCTTTTGGAATTTCAACAATTGTTGCTGCGATTAATGCATTTGAAAAAGATAGAGATTACTGTAGAGGACAGATTGCTAATTATTTTGAAGTCTTCTTAAAATGCAGCTTAGAGGAAAGAATTAAAAGAGACAAAAAAAAACTTTATCAACCTGCATTAGATGGAAAGAAAAAGTTTGTTGTTGACGTAGACATTCCATTTGAAAAACCAAATAATGCTAACTTAGTTATAGAAACTGAAAACAACTCTCCTGAAAATATAGCAAATAAAATTATCAAAGGTCTAAATTTAAAATGAAAAAAAAAAAGATCATTTATGTTCCTTTAGCAGTCGATATTTTACACACAGGACATCTAAATATTATCAATAAAGCAAAAAAATATGGAAAAGTTGTTATTGGTCTTTTATCTGATAATGCCATAGCTGAGTACAAAGCCTTACCTTCCCTAGGTTATAATGAAAGATTAAATATTGTTAAAAATTTAAAAAATGTGTCAAAAATCATTAAACAAGATACTTGGGATTACTCTGAGGTTTTAAATGAATTAAAACCAGATTATTTTATCCATGGGGATGACTGGAAAGTAGGAGTTCAGAAAAAGACAAGAAAAAAAGTAATTGAACTTTTAAAAAAAAATAAAGGCAAACTAATAGAAGTTCCATATACAAAAAATATTTCATCATCTTTTATAAAGTCAAATTTAACAAATGTTTTAACACCTCCTTCAAGAACGTCTATTCTAAATAGATTGATCCGTTCAAAACAAATAGTAAGAGTGATCGAGTCCCACAGCCCTTTGTCTGGATTAATAGTTGAAAATTTAAAGATAGAAAATAAAAAAAAAATTGAACAATTTGATGCAATGTGGTCGTCAAGCTTAACTGATTCAAGTCTTAAAGGCAAACCAGATAACCAGTCTTTAGATTTTTCTTCAAGATTTAATGGCTTAGGAGATTTAATGGACGTTACTACTAAGCCATTAATTTTTGATGCAGACAATGGAGGAAGGCTAGAACATATTCCATTTACAGTTAGAACTCTAGAAAGACTAGGGGTTTCAGCAATTATGATGGAGGATAAAATTGGTTTAAAAAAGAATTCATTATTTAAAGATCAGTCTGGTGCCGCACAAGATACGATAAAAAATTTTTGTAAAAAAATTGACTTAATTAAAAAAACGCGAAATTCAAAGGACTTTCTGATTGGGGCGAGAATAGAAAGTTTTATTTTAGGGAAAGGTCTTCAAGATGGTTTGAAAAGAGCCAAAGCATATTCTCAGGCTGGGGCTGATTTAATCTTAATACATAGTAAAGAAACAACCTCCAAAGAAATTTTTTCTTTTGCAAAATTCTTTAAAGACTCAAAGTATTACAAACCTTTAGTTTCAGTTCCTTCAACATATTCAAAAACGAGAGAAAAAGAATTGGTAGATAATGGTTTTAAAATTGTTATTTATGCAAATCATATGTTAAGGGCCGCTTACCCAGCAATGAAAAACGCAGCTAAAAGTATATTAAAAAATCAAAGATCTTTTGAGTTAGAGAATAAAATAAGTTCTGTAAAGGATGTTATAAATTTAATTAAATAAATGGTTTACGTAGAAAATTTACTTTCAATTTTAAAAAAAAAAAAAATTAATTTTTTCAGCGGCGTGCCCGACAGCGTACTGAAAAACCTATCCCTCAAAATAGATAAGCTTGATTACAAAAGACATAAAATAGCTGTAAACGAGGGGAGTGCAGTTGCTATGGGGATAGGACATTATCTAGCTACAGGAAATTTGCCATGTATTTATTTACAAAACTCTGGATTAGGAAATGCAATTAATCCCTTAGTATCAATTGCTCACCACAAAGTTTACTCAATTCCATTAATTCTACTAATAGGTTGGAGAGGATCTCCAGCTTTAAAAGACGAACCTCAACATATGGTTAAAGGTAAAATCACTAGAGATATACTAAATTTATTGAATATAAAATATTGTATAATTAGAAATCATAAAGATTTGAAAAAATTTGAGACCCTCATTAAATTTGCTAAAAGCAAAAAAAGAATAATTGCAGGATTATTTGAAAATAAAGTTTTATTAGCTAAAGAAAGAAAAAAAATAAAAAATACAAAAAATGAAAAATCAGTAGATAGATCAAAGTTCATAATTCAACTTTTAAAATCTATTAAAAAAAGCTCAAAAATAATTTCCACCACTGGACACACTTCAAGAGAATTAATGAAAATAAGAAATGATCTTAACTTAAGAAATGGCAAAGATTTTTATATGGTAGGAGGGATGGGACATTCTTTATCTGTTGCCGTTGGAATGAAATTGCACTCTAATAAACAAATAATATGCTTAGATGGAGACGGCTCACTTCTAATGCATCTAGGCTCAATGTTTTCAGCTGGAGTTGACAAAAAATTAATAACAAAACATATTTTATTAAATAACAACTCTCATGAGTCCGTTGGAGGACAATTAACAGGTGCTCAAAAGATCAATTTTAAAAACCTTTCAAAAAGCTTAGGTTATTCTGCTTATTATAAAATTGCAAAAGAGCAAGAAATTAAAACTAATCTAAAAAAATTTTTAAATAATAGATACAGTTCTTTTTTAGAAGTTTTTGTAAAGAAGAATTTAAAAATTAAACTACCTAGACCTAAAAATTTGTTTAAACACAAAAAAGAATTTATTTCATAATGAAGTGTATTATACTGGCAGCTGGAAAAGGATCGAGAATTCCGGAATTTTCAATCAGAAAACCAAAGTGCTTAATAAAAATAAAAGGCGAGGAAATCTTAAAACGACAATTAAATTTTTTTAGAAAATTAAATATTAAAGAAGTTGTAGTAGTAAGGGGTCATAAAAAAAAATATATAAACTTTAAAAGAGTTAAATATATCAATAATAAAAACTACAAAAATAATGAGCAATTAGACTCGCTTTTAATTGCTAAAAAAGAATTAAATAGTTCAGTAATTATATCCTTTTCAGATATTATTTACGATATTAAAATTTTAAAAAAATTGATGAGCGATCGCAGTGGTAAAATTATTTTAGCAATAGACAAAAAATGGAAAAAAAAATACAAATTTAGATATGATCATCCATTAGAGCAAGCAGATAAAGTTGAATTAAACAAAAAAGGTGAGGTAAAAGATATTGGAAAAGAAATTTCTATAAAAAAAACACATGCTGAATTTCTAGGATTATTAAAAATTTCGGAGTCTGGATCAAAAATATTTATTAAACATTATAATAAGCTTAAAAGATTAAAAACTAGCAAAATGCAAATTCATCATTTTATTAAGTTTCTTATAAAAAGAAAAATAAAAGTAAACACATGTAGTGTCCGAGGTAAATTTATGGAAATAGATACTTTCAATGATTATTTAGTTGCAAAAAAAATGTTTAAAAACTGATATAACATGAATAATTTTAGCATATCGACAAAAAAAGAATTGAAAAAATTTATTGAAAATAAAATTTTTAAAAAAATTTTAATTTTAGCTGGAAAAAGGTCTTTTCATTTGAGTGGATTAAAGAGCTTTTTTTCCGAGGTAAAGAATAATGAGATGAAATTTTATTTTAAAGAAAAACCATTTCCAGATTATGAAGAATTAATGTTAATAATCAATGAAATCAATCGATTTTCACCTGACTTAATAATAGCTGCCGGGGGAGGATCTGTATTAGACTATGCAAAAATTGCCAACGTAATAAATCAAGAAAGGAATTTAAGTGAAAAAATAATTTTAAATACTTATAAATTAAAAAATAGCAATAGAAAATTGATTGCAATACCGACTACAGCTGGTAGTGGCGCCGAGGTAACTGCAAATGCAGTTATTTATATTAATAATGTCAAATATTCTGTAGAAGGCCAACTAATCAAGCCAGATGATTTTTTTTTAATACCAGATTTTATTAAAGGAGCCTCGAATAAAATTAAGTCTTCAGCGGGATTTGATGCTATTTCTCAATCTATAGAGTCACTCGTATCTTTAAAGTCTAATGATGACAGCGTTAAATACGCAACGAGATCATTAGAAATTTCTTTAAAGTATTTTTTAAATTTTCTGTCAAATCCAAATTTAGAAAACACTTCTGCTATGGCATTTGCAGCAAATTTATCAGGTAGAGCAATTAGTATATCAAAAACTACAGCACCTCATGCTGTATCATATCCATTCACCTCATTATTTAATATAAGCCATGGTCACGCAGTTTCATTAACACTAGACAAATTTATGATGTTTAATTACAAAAATTTAAAAAAAAATAAATCTAATTTCGATTTAAAAAAAAGATATGAAATATTATTTAATTTATCAAAGTCGAATAATATAGAAGAATTTAAATTTTTTTTGAATAATTTACAAAAAAAAGCTCAACTAGAAAATAATTTTACAAACTTAGGTATAAATATAAATAACTCTATAGATAGAATTTTAAATGATGTAAATGAACAAAGATTATCGAATAATCCTATTCAAATTGATAAGCAAATAATCAAAAAAATTTTAATTGAAAGTTAATTATCAAATTTTTCTTTAGATCTAAGTTCTCCGAACACC
>CACDFZ010000007.1 GCA_902552185.1 uncultured Pelagibacteraceae bacterium
GATAATAGATCTGCAAATCCACCTGTAACACGAGCTTCAACAATACTTTTTAATACAATGCAAGAGATGATTTCTCATGAAAAAAAAATTAAATTTCACAAAAATATTACCCACTATTCTTATGGTCGATACGGCAGTACAACAACAATTGAATTAGAAAACATTATAAAAAAACTTGAGGCAGCTTATCACGTTTTTTTAACAGGCACGGGATTTGGAGGAATATCCTTAGCTTTAATGAGTTTGTGTAGGCCAGGAGATGAAATAATTGTTTCAGACAATGTATACGGGCCGACGAAGGAAATTACAGAAGATCTCTTAAAACAATTTAACATTATCGCGAAGTTTTATAACCCAGAGAAATTGGAGGATTTACGAAATAAAATTTCAAAAAAAACTAAAATGATATTTGTAGAAAATCCAGGAAGTAATACTTTTGAATTCCAAGATTTAACTAAAATTGTCAGAATTGCAAAAAAGAAAAATATTGTTACTATGCTTGATAATACTTGGGGTACACCGCTATATTTAAAACCACTTAAAATTGGATTCGATATATCATTTTCATCCGCAACAAAATATTTTTCCGGTCACTCAGATGCAATGGGTGGAACTTTAGCGGTAAATAAAAAAGTTTATAAAAAAATTATGTTTTTTTATAAATTATCTGGATATAGAATGTCAGCTGACGAAGCTTATTTAATTATAAGAGGTCTTAGAACTTTAGATGTAAGGCTTAAACAACATTATGAAAATGCTATAAAAGTTATAGATTATTTAAAAAAACATAGAAAAGTAAAAGAGATTTTATTTCCTTACAAACCAAAATCTAAAAATTACAAACTTTGGAAAAAATATTATTCTGGTGCAACAAGCCTATTTTCTATAGTTATTAAAAGTAGAAAAAAATCTTCAGTAATAAAATTTGTAAATTCACTTGAATTATTTGGAATTGGTTATAGTTGGGGCGGATTTGAAAGTTTGGCGATTTTACAAGATTTAAAAAAAAAAACTGAATACATAAAAGGGCGACATTTCTATCGTTTTGGTAAAGACGAACATATTGTACGATTGCATATTGGTTTAGAAGAACCAAAGGAATTAATTGCTGATCTTAATAAAGCTCTAAAATTTGTAAAATAAATGTCAGAAAAATTTATTAATAACAGATTAACTCTAATCGTTCTAATCTCAGCTTGCGTAGTGATAATGATTTCTATGGGTCTCAGACAGACCTTTGGACTTTTCTTTCAAGCTTTTGAAGAGGGATTAGGATGTACGCGTACAGAATTTGGTCTAGCAATTGGTATTCAAATGATTTTTTGGGGAATGTTTTCCCCTTTGTTTGGATTAGTTGCAGATAGGTTTGGAGGAAATAAAGCAGTTTTTATTGGTTTTCTAATTTTTGGAGCAGGTATATTTATGCTTTATTCTGGACCCAACACAGGTATTTATTTTCAAATTAGTCTTGGAGTTTTAATTGGAATTGCTTTAGGAGCTACTGCAATAAGTGTACCTGTCTCAGAAGTTAGCAAACATTTTCCGAATGAGAAAAGAACAATAGCCTCAGGTCTTGTTACTGCAGCAGCATCAGTTGGATATTTTATTGCACCTTTGTTTACAAAATATTCCTTAGGGGAATTTGGCTGGGAAGAAACTTTAAAATATTTCTTATATTTTATTTTATTTGGATCAATAGTTTCATTATTTATATTTGCTCCAAAAAAATTAATTGATAAAAACCAGCCGATCGTAAAAGATCAAACTTTTTTTGAGGCGCTTAAAGAAGCTTTTACTCATAAAGGATATCTTTTACTTAACGCAGGCTTTTTCGTCTGTGGTTTTCAAATAACATTAATCGCTACGCATATACCTGGATACATGCAAGAAAGGGGTATGGGAGGTTGGTCAGCAACTATTATTTTAGCACTAATAGGATTATTTAATATTATTGGAACCTTGGGCATGGGATATTTAGGAACTAAATATAGAAAAAAAAGTTTACTTTGCATTCTCTATGCCTTGCGAGCTGTATCGATAGCTATTTTTATTTTTTCACCTCCATCAAATATAATGTCCATAGTTTTTGGAATTTCTTTTGGATTATTATGGTTATCTACTGTTCCCCCAACTAATGGAATAGTGGCACAAATATTTGGAACTAAATACTTAAGCTCCCTTTTTGGCATTGTTTTTTTGAGTCACCAAGTTGGAGCTTTCATAGGAGCTTATCTAGGAGGATATTTTTATGATCAATTTGGTTCTTATGATTATGCTTTTTACATGGCCATTGCCTTATCGATATTCGCAACAATCGTTCATTACCCCATAAATGAAAGGCCTATTCAAAGATCAGAAGCAACAATTTAAGGTTGTATTTTGAGTCTAAATTGGAATCAAAGGTGAATCAAAACGAGAACATCGCACCTTTTTTTGTATACTTAGTGTGGATAAATCATTATTCTGTTTCCTAAGTCGAAACAGTTTTAATAATGTTAATTAACCAAGGAGATATATGTTTTCACAAGAGCTTAATAAAAAATTAGACCAGTACCATTTATTAAATCACCCATTCTATAAGTCATGGAATGAAGGAAAATTAACGAGAGAAATAATAAAGGATTACGCAGAACAATATTATCAACATGTAAAAGCATTTCCGAGATACATAAGCGCTACACATTCAATTTGTGAAGACATTGAAAAAAGAAAAATTCTTTTAGAAAATCTTCAAGATGAGGAAAATCCAAACGCAGACCATCCAAAGCTATGGAAAAATTTTGCATTAGCAATGGGTGCTGACAAAGATAAAATCGAAGATGTAAAGAGAGAATGGTTTACTAACGATATGATTGAAAACTTTTTTCATCAAGCAAGAAAATCATATGCTGAAGGCTTAGCTTCTTTGTATACTTATGAAAGGCAAATTCCTGAAATTGCTGAAACAAAAATAAGAGGACTTAAAAACTTTTATGGAGTAACATCAAAAGAAGGTTTAGAGTTTTTCGAAGCTCATAAAGCTGCTGACGTAATTCATAGAAAAGAATGTGAAAAACTTTTAGACGCTTTGACAGAAGAAGAAAAATCTAAAGCAGAGAAAGCTTCAATGTTGACTGCAAGATATCTTTGGAACTTCTTAAGCGGGATGTCTACAAAGCACAAAATACAAGCTGCAGCTTAAAACAGATTAATAGTCAAATCCATCGTACGCTAGTATTATGAGAATTGTTAAGCTATTTGTTATTTATTTAATTGTAATAATTTATAGTTTAGAAATTCTTACATTCTTATTTATTCCAAGTGAACAAAAAAGCATGGTTGATGTCAAAAACACTAGAATAAAATTAGCTAAAGAAAAAAAAATAAAATTTGATGTGAGATCACAAGAGCAAGTTTACGTTGATCTAAAAAATAAAAATGAAAGTATTAAACCTGGATTTCTATACGCAAAACATTTTAGCGATTTAAAGATTTTTAAAGAAGCAAAAAAAAATAATGAAATCATTCCCTTTAGAGGTCCAATAAATAGTTTCACAGTATCCTGCGCTGAAGATCTTCAATATAAATTAATAAAAAATGATAAATATGGTTTCAAAAATAATAATATTATTTATGAAAAAAAAATACAAAACTTTTTATTAGGAGATTCTTATGCTGAAGGTTTATGTGAAAACAACAAAAATGATATTGCAGGACACTTAAATGAAAAAAAATATTATACTATTAACTTTGGTGTAACTGGAACTGGCCCTTTAATTTCTTTAGCAATTTTAAGAGAATTTGGAAATTACTTTAAGCCTAAAAATGTAATATATCTATATTTTGAAGGAAATGACTTAGATGAACTTAATTATGAAAAAGAAGATACCACTTTAATCAATTATCTAAATGACAATTTCAATCAAGATTATTTTAATAAATACGATGACATCAAGTCTTTTTTAATCAAAGCTGAGCAAGAAACAGAGAAAATAATTTATTCAAAATCAAAAAATACTTTTCAACCAAATAAAAAAAATAAACTCGATATTTTGAAGGCTCATTTAAAGGATATTTTAGAAATTAATAATTTAAGAAATATATTCAAATATAAAATTCTTAAAAAACAAGAAGAGTTTTATGATTTAAACCTTTTATATAAAACTGTTGAAAAAATGAATGATGATACCAAAAAATGGAATGGTAATTATATTTTTGTATATGTGCCGACCTGGTCAAGATATTTTACAAAATTTACTAAATATGATGCAAAAATAGACTTAAAAAAGGAAATTATTAATAATCTAAATTCAAAAAATATAAAAGTTTTAGATTTGACAGATTACTTTAATGAAATAGATAATATTAAGCAGTATTATCCTTTGGGCTTCCTAGGCCACTATAATTCAAAAGGTTACAAGAAAATAGCAGAAATCATTGAGAAAAGTTTAGACTAGATTTTAAAAATTATATTGTTAATGTGATAATTTCTATATTTAAGAATCTTAAAACTATGAAAAATGATAATTATAAATGGGATAACAAAAAACCAACAGCCCAAATGCTTGGTAGATGGCAACCATGGCACGCTGGGCATCAAAAGTTATTCGAAGAAATATTAAAAAAAACTGGACAGGTAAATATAATGGTCAGGGATGTTCAAGGTGTAGACGATAATCCTTTTAACTTTGAAACAGTAAAAAAAAATATTTTAGAAGCATTAAAAGATTATGAGGGAAGAATAAAAGTTACTTTGGTACCTAATATAACTAACATTTGTTATGGAAGAGGAGTGGGCTATAAAATGGAAGAAATAGTTCTCGACGAAAAGACGCAGCAAATTTCTGCAACTAAAATTAGAGAACAAATGAGAAAGGATGGAAAGCTCAAATAATTGCGAATTCTTCTCACTTGACCTGCATACATCAAACTAATAAAATTATTTATGCTAACAATTAATCCTTTTGCGGAACTATCAACAATAATACCTTCCTTTGTTTTACAATCATTTGTGATTGCGATGGTATTGTTGATTATTATTGGCACAGGCTTGGATATGCTACACAAAAAAAATGTAGTTTATTTTTTTAGAAACGCCATAAAAGCAAAAAAATCTGCAAAAAAAGAATTAAGTGCAGGAAAAAAAACAGCTGTAATTTTAAAAACAGTAGCTAGCGATATCGCAACGACATCTGAGCTTGGATTTGGAAAGAGAAGATTGGCTCATGTTCTAGGTATGTACGGAACAATCTTTTTTTGGATAGCATCCGTAATTTTAATATTTAAATATACTGATGGCGCAACTGCACCAACTTATATTCCAATCATTTGGCATGTTGGAGCGATAATGACTTGTGTTGGAGGATATTGGTTTTGGTTTTTTTTAAGAGTAGATGTGTCTGCTGAAGCACATCCTTGGTATAGAATTATTACCGCTGATTTATTTGTTTTAGCTTTACTTGCTTGCGCTACTTTTGGGTTAGCTTGGTCATTTTTTCAGTCAGCAGATATGATTGGTTTGAGTTACTTATTTTTAATTTTATTTGTTCTTGCAAATCTTGCATTGTTCGGAGGAGTTTATTGGTCAAAATTTGCACATATGTTTTATAAACCTGGCGCTGCTATACAAAAAAATTTAGCTGAAGCTGATGGCTCTAGAGACAATTTGCCTCCTCCCGCTGATGCTCCAGAACAGTTTGGCCTTGGTATTAAAAGAGAGCAACCAAAACATTATTAACATTATGATTAATAAAACTAGTATATTATTTAAAGCTAATATAGTAATTAGAGGGAATTAATTATGTCTACTTTTGTATATATGACTAGATGTGATGGATGTGGGCACTGCGTAGATATTTGTCCTTCGGACATTATGCACATAGATGAAACCATCAGAAGAGCAAAAAATATTGAACCAAATTTTTGTTGGGAATGTTATTCGTGTGTAAAAGCGTGTCCTAATCATGCCATTGATGTAAGAGGATATGCGGATTTTGCACCTATGGGCCACAGCGTAAGAGTAAGAAGAGAAGAAGAAAAGGGAACTATATCTTGGAAAATAAAATTTAGAAATGGAACAGAAAAAGATTTTGTATCTCCAATTACAACCAAACCATGGGGAAAATTTATTCCAAAATTAGCTGATGGAGATAAACCCCGTCAAGGTGAAATGAATTCTCAAGTTCTATATTCTGAACCGGAGGGGTTAGATACCAAAAAAGATTTACCTACAATAAGCAAAGACTCTTTTAAAAAAGGGGTTTATTACTAATGCCAAAAAGTAAAACTGTTCATGAAAGTTGTGATGTTCTTGTTGTAGGCGGAGGTATGGCTGGAACAGGAGCAACATTTGAAGCCAGACACTGGGGAAGAGATTTAAAAATTATCTGTGTAGAAAAAGCTAATATAGATAGAAGCGGTGCAGTAGCTCAAGGTTTGTACGCCATAAACTGCTACATGGGAATGAGATGGAACGAAAATCAACCAGAGGACCATGTAAGATACGCAAGAAATGATCTTATGGGACTTGTAAGAGAAGACTTAGGTTATGACATGGCTCGTCATGTAGACTCTACAGTTCACATGTTTGATGAATGGGGTCTCCCAATGATGAAAGACAAAAAAACTGGCAGATACCAAAGAGAAGGCAAATGGCAAATTATGATTCATGGTGAAAGCTATAAGCCAATTGTAGCCGAAGCCGCAAAAAAATCTGCAGATAAAATTTATAATAGAATAATGGTTACACACTTACTGATGGATGAAAAAAATGAGAATAGAGTAGGTGGTGCAGTAGGATTTAATATGAGAACTGGTGACTACCATGTGTTTAAAGCTAAAACAGTAATAGTAGCCGCTGGTGGAGCTTCACACATATTTAAACCTAGAGCAGTTGGAGAGGGAATGGGTAGAACTTGGTACGCTCCTTGGAGTAATGGATCTGCATATGCCTTACCAATCGCAGCTGGTGCCAAAATGACTCAAATGGAGAATAGAATTGTATTATGTAGATTTAAAGATGGATATGGTCCTGTAGGTGCTTACTTTTTACATTTAAAAACTTATACGCAAAATGCAAATGGCGAAAATTATGAGAAAAAATGGTACGACAAAACAAAAGAATTAGTTGGGGAATATATAGATCATCATCCAACTCCAACTTGTTTAAGAAATCATGCATTTATACAAGAAGTAATGGCTGGAGGCGGACCAATTCACATGGTTACAAAAGAAGCTTTCCAAGATCCACATTTAGAAACAGTTGGATGGGAAAATTTTTTAGGTATGACTGTTGGTCAAGCTGTTGTATGGGCTTCACAAAACATTGATCCTAAATATACTAACCCTGAACTAACAACATCCGAACCATATGTCATGGGTTCTCATGCTACTTGTTCTGGAGCTTGGGTTAGCGGCCCAGAAGATATAGCTCCGCCTGAATATTTTTGGGGTTATAATAGAATGACCACAGTTGAAGGTTTGTTTGGAGCAGGTGATACTGTTGGAGGAAGTGCCCATAAATTTTCATCCGGTTCTTTCACAGAAGGAAGGTTGGCAGCTAAAGCAGCAGTTAAATATATAGAGGATAAAAAAGCAGAAGATATTAATGTAAGTGATAAGCAGTGTGATAATTTGAGAGATATCATCTATAAACCTTTAGACAATTATACTATCGGTAGAAACGAGATTACAGGCGGAACAGTTTCACCGAGTTACATTTCTCCTATTCAAGGATTGCAAAGACTTCAAAAAATAATGGATGAGTATGTAGGCGGGATTACAGCCAATTATATGACTAATGATAATTTATTAAAAAAAGGCTTAGAATTATTAGACTGGTTACAAGAAGATTTAGAAAATGTGGGTGCTGAAGATTATCACCAATTAATGAGAGCCTGGGAATTAAAACATAGAACTTTAACTTCACAGTGTGTGACAGAGCATACTCTTTTTAGAGAAGAAACTCGTTGGCCTGGTTATTATTATAGAGGCGATAAATTAAAATTAGATGATGAAAATTGGCACTGTTTAACTGTTTCTAGAAGAGACCCTAAAACTGGCAAATTTACATTAGAAAAAATGCCTGTTTATCACATAGTTGGTGACGAAAAGAAAAAGAAAGCCTCTTAATCAATTAAAATGAACTTGTTAGAGAAAAGTGATGACGAGATCATTAAAATTGCTAATCCTATTTGGTTAAATTTAGTTAAATCATCGAATATTAAAGATTATGGAGGTTTTACCAAAGATTTTTCATCTCAGATGTTGTATGGAGCTAATGAAGTAGAATTAGGAAAACAATGGGCAAGCAATAAACTACTTACAAGTCTTTCAGAACAACAAGAAGTTTTAGGTTGTATAAGAAGGGATAATTTTATTACAGTTTTATACAAGCAAAAAAGTGATACAGTTAAAGGAGAATTTCTAGGTAGATTAGTTTTAGGAGTCGAAGGCGACTTAGTAAAAGTATTCGGAGCCACAATTTATTAATATTGACAAGGTCAATTTTCAAGCATACTTAGACGTATGCTGGAAATTTATCTTCCAATCGCACAGGTCAATATAGACATCTTTTTATTATTATTCTTAAGTTTAGCTGTTGGTGTATTATCAGGTTTATTTGGTGTAGGTGGGGGTTTTTTAATGACACCATTTTTAATATTTATGGGAATACCCCCAGTTTACGCAGTACCAAATGAAGTTAATAATATTTTAGCAACCTCAGTCTCTGGTTCTTTAACACATTGGTATAAAAACACACTAGATTACAAAATGGGATTAATGATTGTTTCTGGCGGTGTGGCAGGAACAATTTTAGGAATAACAACGTTTACATTTTTTTCTGATATAGGAAAAATAAGCATTATAATTTCTTTATTATATATGTATCTACTCGCAATGGTTGGAACATTAATGCTAATCCAAACTTATAGAGAAAAAGTTCTTCAAAGAAAAAAAATTTCAATTAAACAAAAACTTCATGAACATAATTGGCTTCAAGGATTACCAATTAGAATGAGATTCCCGAAATCAAAATTATATGAAAGCGCTTTAACTCCAATTTTATTAGGTTTAGTAGTTGGCTTCGTAGCAGCAATGATGGGTATTGGTGGCGCATTCTTAATGGTGCCAGCTATGATTTATATTGTTGGAATGCCAATTAAATTAATACCTGGAACCTCATTATTTGTTACCATTTTTATAAGTGCAATAGTAACAATATTACATGCATTCAATTATGGATCTATCGATTTGTTTTTAGTTATACCACTTATACTTGGTTCTATAGTTGGTGTTCAACTAGGTCAAAAGCTTGGCCAGTTTTTAGATAGCACAGAGTTAAAATCTTTATTTGCAATGCTTCTGATCTCAGTGGCTATCGCAATTGGTTATGACTCTTTCTTTAGAGATAAATCTAATTTTAATGGAGAAAAAATTATTAAAACAGATTTAAACGCTTTAGCAGAATTTACTGTAAACTTTGCAAGTGAAGCACCTTTCTTATATGGAACGCTTGCAATTTTATTAGCAGTAGCTCTTGGGGCACTAATAGCATTTATGAGAAAAATTTTAAGTCCAATTATTAAAAAAATGCTTAGTGACTTTAGAAAAAAAGAAGTTAAAAAAGAAGAAGAAGTTAAATTTCCAGAAAAATAAGATACTATTATTGTTATGCGCTTCTATATAGCTTAGTCATTACAAACTCTCTATGACCTAAAGCCTCAGCACATGTTAGTCGTCCGTTTGCAACTCTTAACATGGTTTTTATAAGTTCATCTCCTGCTTGAGATAAGTTCATCTCTCTAGATAAAATTTTTGAAACATCGCAGTCTACGTGCTCTTTCATAAGTTTAGCTGTAAGAGGATTAGCTGTTAATTTTACTACCGGCTCAATAGGATTACCTATAATGTTACCTTGTCCAGTAGGGAATAAATGTATATTAAATCCACCTGCAGCTTGTAAAGTTACACACTCTGCAGCAGCTGACGAAGTATCCATAAAATATAATCCCTTACCTTTTTTAGGTTCTTCAGCTGGCTCTAATACATCTATAAATTTTAAATTTCCAATTTTTTGGAAGTTACCAAAAGCTTTTTCTTCTATAGTTGTTAATCCACCAGCAATATTTCCTGCTGTTGGTTGACTTTCAGAAAGATCATTAGTTGCCTCTTTTAAAATAAAATCGTTGTAAGCGCTCCAAGTTTTCATAAATTTTTCTTTAGCTTCAGGAGTCGCTCCTCTAGCTGCACAAACTTTTTCAGCACCTGTTAATTCTGAAGTCTCTCCAAAGCACAGATGAACTCCAAAAGGTTCTAATTTTTCCATTAAGTTTCCTACAGTTGGGTTAGATGCTAAGCCAGATGTTGTATCAGACTCCCCACATTTTACTGAAATCCATAAATCACTTAAAGGACACTCCTCTCTTTGTTTTTCAGAAGCCCATTGGGAAAATTCTTGTGCTTTTTTTGAAGCCTTCATTATTGTGCCAATGTCTCCAGTTCGCTCGATATGAAATCCTTCTACAGGTTTTCCAGTTTTTGCTATCTCATCTACAATTCTTTTTGTCCATTTAGGTTCAATTCCAATTACAATTACAGCTGCAACATTAGGATTTTTTCCAGTTCCAATCATTGTTCTAAAATGTAATTCTAAATCTGCTCCAAACTGCAACCTTCCGTATGAATGTGGTAAAGCAATCGTGCCTTTGATATTATTGGCCACAGCTTCAGCACATGCGTTTGAAATATCGTCAACTGGAAGAATAATTACGTGATTTCTCGTTCCCGCTCTACCATTCTCTCTTTTATAACCTAAAAAACTTTTCGGGATATCCATCAAATTACCATTTTTTTGTTTTTACATTATGAACGTGAACATGTTCACCTTTTTTTATTGGTTTAACTACTTTGCCTATATCGTGACCATATTTAAGTATGGTATCGCCTTCTTTTAAATCTTGAAGAGCAATTTTATGACCTAAAGGAACTTCATTCATCGAGCTAACTTTCACAGTTTTATCATTTTCCATGATCCAGGCACTACAATCTTGGCCTTTTTTTGTGGTTTCAATTACTACTACACCAACATTATCTTTTTCATCGTGTATAATTAAATCAGGCTGTGACATAAAATATTTAATGGATATAGACTAAATTTTGATATATTGGAAGAAAGATTAATTATATATTTAAGAGGATTTTTATGGCTAAAATGACCACAGAAGAAGCTTTTGTAAAAGTTTTGCAAATGCACGGTATAGAACATGCATTTGGAATAATAGGTTCAGCGTTTATGCCTATTTCTCATATTTTTCCAGATGCCGGAATAACTTTCTGGGATGTTGCGCATGAAACTAATGGTGGTCTAATAGCTGATGGGTACACTCGAGCAACTGGAAAAATGTCAATGGTCGTCGCTCAAAATGGACCAGGAATTACTGGATTAGTAACACCAATTAAAACTGCATATTGGAATCATACACCATTACTTTTAGTAACACCTCAAGCAGCTAATAAAACTATGGGACAAGGCGGTTTTCAAGAAGTAGAACAAATGAATTTGTTTAAGGACATGGTTTGTTATCAAGAAGAAGTAAGAGATCCTTCAAGAATTGCGGAAGTTTTAAACCGAGTAATTGAAAAAGCTATTAGAGGATCAGCTCCCGCTCAAATAAATGTTCCAAGAGATTATTGGACGCAAGTTATTGATATAGACTTGCCTCCGATCGTTAGATTAGAAAGACAAGCTGGTGGAGCTGAGGCGATAAACAAAGCAGCAAAATTATTATCTGATGCTAAATTTCCTGTAATATTATCTGGCGCAGGAGTTGTTATAGGAGGTGCTATTCAAGACTGTGTAAAGTTAGCAGAAAAATTAGACTCACCTGTCTGCTCTGGCTATCAACATAACGATAGTTTCCCTGGAAGCCACCCTTTAGCAGTAGGACCACTTGGATATAATGGCTCGAAAGCTGCAATGGAGTTAATAGCTAAGGCTGATGTTGTTTTAGCTTTAGGAACAAGATTGAATCCATTTTC
Source organism: uncultured Pelagibacteraceae bacterium (assembly GCA_902552185.1). GTDB lineage: Bacteria > Pseudomonadota > Alphaproteobacteria > Pelagibacterales > Pelagibacteraceae > Pelagilacustribacter. The sequence goes on from CACDFZ010000007.1 coordinate 12,019, forward strand.
TACACTACCAGGATATGGAATAGATTACTGGCCAAAAAACGCAAAAATAATTCAAGTTGATATGAATTCAGATCGAATTGGATTAACTAAAAAGGTTACTGTTGGAATTTGTGGAGATGCTAAATTAGTTGCACAACAATTATTAAATAAATTATCCAAAAATGCAGGAGATACTGATAGACAAAAAAGAAAAGACTTAATTCATCAAACAAAATCTGCATGGCTTCAAAAACTATCGAGCTTAGATCATGAGGACGATGATCCTGGAACGGTATGGAATAAAGAGGCTAGAGCTAGAGATAAAAATAGAATGTCCCCTCGTCAGGCCTGGAGAGCCATACAAACAGGAATGCCAAAAGATGTGATTATATCAAGTGATATTGGAAACAATTGTGCTATTGGAAATGCTTACCCAACTTTTGAAAAAGGAAGAAAATATTTAGCCCCCGGTTTATTTGGGCCATGTGGTTATGGTTTTCCTTCTATTCTTGGAGCAAAAATTGGTTGTCCAGATGTTCCAGTAATTGGTTTTGCAGGAGACGGAGCATTCGGTATAAGCATGAACGAAATGAGCTCCTGCGCCAGAGAAGAATGGCCTGCAATTACAATGGTAATTTTTAGAAATTATCAATGGGGAGCAGAGAAAAGAAATACAACTTTATGGTTTGATAATAACTTTATTGGAACTGAGCTTGACCCAGAATTAAGTTTTGCCAAAGTTGCAAATGCCTGTGGTTTAAAAGGTGTAACAGTAAAAACAATGGAAGAAACAACAAAAGCAATTAAACAATCTTGTGAAGATCAAAAAAAAGGAATAACAACTTTTATTGAAGTTATACTTAACCAAGAATTAGGCGAGCCTTTTAGAAGAGATGCTATGAAAAAACCAGTAAGAGTTGCTGGTATAAAAAAAGAGGACATGAGACCGCAAAAAAGTATTGATTAAATACTTTTAATTCAATGAGAATTATAATTATAAATTTAATTATTTTTTCATTAATAATACTTTTCGCAGAAATCATAATTAGAACATTTAAATTATCACAGCTTCAAGGTGTAGATAGAAATCTTTTAGATTTAGAGAGTGAAACAGTTCTAAACCAACGTAATACTGAAGCAGTGATTTTTGGAATTAAGGCTTATACTGATAAATATGGATTTAGGATACCATCAAAAGACTTTAAATATAAATACAGTTCATCAATATTAGTGTTAGGTGATAGCGTTAGCTTTGGTGTTGGCGTTGATGAAAGTAAAACATTCGTCGGAATTCTAAGAAATAAGATAAATTTAAATATTTACAATGCCTCAGTAGCAGGACACAATATTATTGATTATTCTACCTTAATTAAAGATTACAACCAAACTTTCAAGGATATATCAAAAGTTATAGTGTTTATTTGTTTAAACGATGTTCATTTTGAAAAAGGGGTTATTAAAAATGCTGAGTTGAGAGAAAAGCATAATTCAGAAATATTTTACATAAGAATACTTAAGAAAATTAATATTTATTTAAGAAATAAATCAGCATTATTCGTTTTACTAAAATCGAAATTTACAAAGGTCGAAGAAAGACATTTTGATCTTCTTACAGATTATTACAACGACCAAAATATTTTAAAAAAATATAAGAATACTATCTTAGAAATACACAACTTTTCAAAATTAAAAAAAATTAAAGTAGACTATGTTCTGTTACCATACTCTTATCAATTAAAGAAAAATTGCAATAAGGAATTTCTACGCCCTCAAAAAAAAATTAACGAAATTTTTTCTACTTTAAAAATTAATCTTTTTGATTTGACTAAAGAATTTTGTCAAGAAAAGGAAAAAAAACTTTTTTTAAATTACGATCCTGTTCACCTTTCTGAAAACGGTCATGAGTTTGTTTCAAATCTTTTAATTGAAAAATTAAATAATAATTAATTTAATTTTAAAACACTTGCAGGATCTAATTTTACATCAAACCAATTTAATCTTATATCTAAATGTGGCCCTGTTGATCTACCAGTTTTTCCAACTGTACCAATTTTTTGACCCTGTTTAATTTTTTGTCCAACTTTTACATCTACATCTTTTAAGTGCATATATAATGTGCTAACCCCATGTCCATGATCAAAGATGATTGTGCCTCCAGTAAAATATAGATCATCTTCTGCGAGAGTAACTACACCGTCTAACATAGCTTTAATTGGGGTGCCCTCTGGTGAGGCAAAATCCAATCCGTAATGAGGTCTTCTAGGCTTACCGTTTAATATTCTTTGACTTCCATATACACCAGTAACAATTGAATTTTTTAGAGGAGCTCTAAACTTATTTTTGAAGAATGTTAAATTACTATTTATAGATCTAGCTTTACCAATCAAAACATTGTCAGCTTTAATTCTATCATAAACTTCTTTGGGTGGTGTAACTTGTTTAGGAGGCAAACCATCAATTCTTTGAATGATATATTTTTTTTTAAATATTTTTTTTTCTATAATCTCTGTTTTTCCATTATTTATTACTTTAATTATTACATTATTTTTTCTGTCTCTATCTATCCCAAAAGCAAAGTACCCATCTTTTGTTACTCTGACTTTTTTTTTATCGATATAAACTTCTGAATTTTTATTGGTTTTTCCCAGAATAAACGAACCTTGTTTAAAACTTCCTTGAAATTCAGTTGCGTAAGAATTTAAAGGTAGTAAAAAAAAGAAGAGTATTAATCTTATTATCTTGCTGTCCATCCACCATCTACCAATAATGAAGTTCCAGTTACCATAGAAGCTGCATCTGAAGCTAAAAAAACTGCCGCAGATGATATTTCAGATAATTCAGCGTATCTTCCTAAAGGAATATTGCCCAAAACTTCTTTTCTAAAATTTTTATTTTTAAAAAATTTTTTTGTCATTGGAGTAACAACAAATGTGGGTGCAATACTATTAACTCTAATATTATATTTGGCCAAATCTATTGCCATCCCTTTTGTTAACCCTTCAATTCCAAATTTTGTCATATTGTAAACACTTCTTATGGGACCTCCTACATGACCCATTTGAGATGACATATTGACTATTGCTCCTCCAATTTTTTTTCTGTTTTTAGTCTCCACCATTTTCAATGCAACTAAATTTGCAACATTAAACGCTGCAATTGTATTTATCTTAACAACCTTTTCCATATCTTGTTTACGAATTTTTAAAAAATGTTCAGGAATATTTGTCCCTGCATTATTTATTAAAACATCAATTTTTTTTTGTTCTTCAACTACTTTTTTAAGCTTCATATAATTTGTTAAATCACATACATAGGTTTTACTTTTTACTTTGTATTTTTTGGCTATTTTCGATACCGAGTCCAGGTCTTTTTGTGTTCTACTAATTAAAATCAAATTTGAACCCGCTTCAGCTAAAGCTATAGCGCAAGCTCTTCCTAGACCTTTACCTGCTCCAGTTACTAATGAATATTTTCCCTTTAAATTATATTTTTTTAGATACATATTTATAAAATCAATTTTAAATCAGTGTATATTAAATCTATTGCTACAAATAGTATAGCTAATAAACCCAACCATCCAATCCATTTATATTTTTCAATCCATCTAGCTATCAAATTAGCTGCGAATGCCATTAACGCAATAGATAAAGCTAAGCCAAATATCAATAACATAAAATGACCTTTTGCTGCTCCAGCAACACTCAAAACATTATCAAGACTCATTGTAACGTCAGCCATAATAATTGTAAAAATTGCTTTGCTAAATGAACTATTGTCAATTTTAATATCTTTCTTTTCAATTTGGCCTTTAATTACGTCGACATACAATTTGTAACAAATATAAAGAAGTAAAATACCACCAATTAATCTAAGGCCGGTGATCATTAATAAATAAGTTGTAATTAATGTGAATAATATTCTTAAGATAACGGCAGCGCTAATTCCCCAAAAAATTATTTTTTTTCTCCTGTTTGGATCAAATTTTGAAGCAACCATACCAATAATAATTGCATTATCACCAGCTAAGACCAGATCGATAAATATTATCTGTATTAAAATTATTAATTCTTCTGTCATTGAGTTTGATTATTCAAAACAAATTCTGCACCTTTTTCAGCAATCATTATTGTTGGAGCGTTGGTATTTCCTGAAGTAATATTTGGCATTATTGAAGCATCTATCACTCTTAAATTCTTAATTCCATGCATATATAATTTATCATTAACGACTGCATTATCATCTTTACCCATTTTACACGTGCCCACGGGGTGAAAAATAGTTTGGGTAAACTCGCTACCAGCTTTTACCAATTCTTCATCATCAGTAATATGAACACCAGGTCTATACTCTTCTGGTTCATATTTTTTAAAAGTTTCAGTCTCTAACATAATTTTTCTTACAAGTTTTAGTCCTTGAGCTGCAACTATTCGATCATCTTGTGTAGACAAGTAATTCATTTTAATCTTGGGATTTACTCTACTGTCATTACTTACTATTGAAATTTCTCCCCTGCTTGAAGGCCTAATATTTGCAACAGTTGGAGTGATACCATCAAAGTCATGAAGTTTTGATGCTCCTAAAATATCTGTACTAATTGGTTGAACATGAAATTGTAAATTAGGTGTTTCTTTTGATGAGTCACTTTTAGCAAATCCACAAACTTGACTTGCTCCCATTGTCATAGGCCCACTTTGTTTAAATAGATATTCTAAACCAATTAAAAAATTACCGAATAAACTATTTATTTTACCATTTAACGATTTCAAATTTTTTACCTTATATACTGGTCTAAACATTAAGTGATCTTGCAGATTTTTACCAACACCTTTTAGTTCATGAATAGTTTGTATGCCATTTTTTTTAAGTATATTTGAGTCCCCCACACCGGAAACTTGAAGTATATGAGGTGATCCTATCGAACCTGCTGATAAAATAATTTCTCTTCGGGCTTTAACGGTAACAACTTTATCGCCTTGAAAAAAACTCACACTTTCTGCTTTTTTTCCATCAAAGTTAATTTTTTGAACATGCGCTTCAGTTATGATTTTTAAATTATTTCTTTTTTTTACAGGATTTAAATATCCTTTTGCGGCACTACATCTTAATTTTAGTAATGACTTGTTATGATTTGTAGTAAATTGAAAAAAACCTATCCCAGTATTATCTCCAGTATTAAAATCATTTGTTTTTGGAATTCCACATTCTTCAGCTGCATTTTGAAACTCATCTAACATTTTTAGATTAATTTTTTTATTAGAAACCATAATTGGCCCGCTATCGTTATGAAATTCACTTTTACCTAATTCGTTATTTTCAGATTTTAAAAAATAAGGCAGAACATCATTCCATCCCCATCCGCTATTTCCCATTTGTCTCCAATTATCATAGTCATTACTTTGACCTCTTATCCATAAAAGACCATTAATAGAAGAACTTCCGCCTAAAGTTTTACCTCTTGGATATCTAATTGATCTATTATTCATGGTTTCATCTTTCTCTGTATGGAAACACCAATCAACTTTAGGATTATGCATTGTTTTATAATATCCAACTGGAATGTGTATCCACGGATAATTATCTTTACCTCCAGCCTCGAGTAGTAAAACTTTATTTTCTTCCTTACTAGTAAGTCTGTTTGCTAAAACACATCCCGCCGATCCTGCACCAATGATTATGTAATCGAATTCCTCCATGATATTTATCTTATAAATTAGAAAATTTAATATTACCAATAAGTCTACTACAACCTATGGTTTAAAGACTAGTGTTTGACTCTATCATTTCAATCCAACATACTACCAAAAAATAAACAAATCTAACGGGGGATAAATGAGAAGACTATTATCAATTGTTTTAGGTTTAGCTGTATTTATAGGTTTTTCTATAACTTCAGCAAACGCTAAGACATTAAAATGTCAGACCGTTCTTAACACTAAAGCTGATGAAGTGAAAATGTTAAAGGACTTTACTGACACTGTAACAGAACTTACTGATGGTTCATTAAAATTTGAAATTTTACCAGCAGGTGCTGTTGTAGGAGTTAAAGAAACTTTAGACGCAGTTGATAAAGGATTAATCGATTGTGGTTTCGCATGGACACACTATTGGTCAGGTGATCATCCAGCCGCTATGTTATTTGGTTCGCCAGTAGCAGGTGGTGGAGTAGGTATAGACAATTTAGCATTTTTATCATGGTTCCAATACGGTGGTGGAAAAGAATTGTACGACCAATTATGGAAAGAAATGGGAAGAGACATAAAAGGATTTATGCTTCAACCAGTTGGACCAGAAGCTTTAGGTTGGTTTCCAAAACCAATTAAAGATATGGCTGACTTTAGAAAATATAAATTCAGAACTCCTCCAGGAATTCCTGGTCAAACATATAAAGATATCGGTATTGCATCTGTAGCAATGGGTGGTGGAGATATTCTACCAGCATTACAAGCAGGTACTATCGATGCAGCAGAGTGGTGTTGCCCTAAACCAGATTTAACATTTGGTTTCCAAAAGGTATTAAAACACTACTATCTACAAGGTTTACACCAAGTAGTAGTAAATGCTGACTTTTATATTACTGGAAAAACTTACAAAAAAATGACTGCTCACGAGAAAAAATCTCTTGAAGTAGCTGCTAACGCTTCATTAGCTAAATCTTTAAGCTACAGAATCTATGAAAATGGAAAAGCTTTAAGAGAATTAACTACTAAGCACGGAGTAATTTTAGAAGACACTCCTACAGACTACTTTAAAGAATATATGGCAGCAGCGAAGAAAACATTGAACAAAAACGCAGCGGAAAATAAATTTTTTGCTAAAGTTTACAAATCAATGAAAGAATTTGCTGATATTGCTGTTCCATTCTGGAGTGGTGCACAAATGTCAAATGCTAAGCTAGGAATGGCTCACGCAGCGACATTAAAGTAATAAAATAATTAAAGAAGTATTAGAGCGGGCTTTTAAAGTCCGCTCTAATTGTTTAGGATGAACTATGAATGACAAGCCACCAAAAATAGACATCTCAGATGAAATGATTGCTGAAAGGCGCGGCGGTTCAGGTAAAATGCCAGCCGATATGCCAGCATGGATGGCGAACACTATAACTTCAATAGATAAATTCAGCAAACGTGTAGGTAATATAGTTTGTTGGATCCTTGTGCCTTTAATTTTAGCAATGACTTATGAAGTTATAATGAGAAAATTATTTTTAGCTCCAACAATTTGGGCTTACGATATGAGTAGATTTTTATATGGGGCTCTATTTATGTTAGGAGCAGGGTATGCTCTCTCTAAAGGAGTTCACATAAGAGCAGATTTTTTATACAGAAATTTCAAAACTAAAAATCAAGGTCTAGTAGATTTTTGGTTATATATTTTATTTTATTTTCCGGGACTAACAGTCTTTCTTTACATGACTATAGGATATGTCGAAGAATCAATTCGTAGAGGCGAAAGGGGAATGGATACAACTTGGATGCCATTTATGTGGCCTATAAAATCATGTTTATTGATAGGTATAATATTTCTTTTAATTCAAGGCGTATCAGAATTACTTAAAAGCTATTGGGCTGCTAAAAAAGGTGAGTGGCCTGGAGAAGAAAAAAAATGATTGCAGAATTAATTGATCCAGCAGTATTAGGCATTATTTTAGTTGGAGTAATGCTTTTTGCTATCTTCGTTGGATTTCCAATATCTTTTACATTAATTTTTTTAGGTTTTTTATTTGGATATCTAGGATTTGGTAAACTAGTTTTCTATTTGATGACCTTACAATTTTCGATGGTCATGACCGAACAAACTCTGGCCGCCGTACCGCTCTTTGTCTTCATGGGAATTATGATGGAGCAAGCTGGTTTAATGGAAAGGTTGTTCTCATCATTCCAACTTATGTTAGCTAGAGTTAGAGGATCACTTTATTATGCTGTTTTATTTGTTTCTGTGATTTTTGCTGCAGCGACAGGAATAGTTGGAGCTTCAGTAACGATTTTAGGAATTATGGCTGCTAAATCTATGAATAGATCTAGTTATAATGTTCAGCTTGCTGCGGGAACAATTACGGCAGGTGGTACTTTAGGAATTTTAATACCACCAAGCATCATGCTTGTTGTAATGGGACCAATTATGGAAATTCCAGTTATAGATTTATTTGCAGCTGCAATATTACCAGGAATACTTTTAGCTTCGTTGTTTGCTGCATACACAACAATTAGATGTATGTTAAATCCTGAACTAGGTCCACCATTACCTGAAGACATGAGACCTACCAGTATGAAAACTGTTTGGATTGAATTTCTTTTAGGATTAGTTCCTCCAGCAGCATTAGTTTTTGCAGCGCTTGGAAGTATATTATTAGGTTTTGCAACACCAACTGAAGCTGCAGGCTGCGGTGCAATGGGTGCACTTTTATTATCACTTGCTTATAAAAAATTAACTCTCCCTAAATTACAAGAGGCTCTTGTGAAAACTTTGGAAATAACAGCTCTAATAATGGTTCTTGTAGCTGCCTCAAACTTCTTCGGAGCTGTATTTGCTAGATTGGGTACACCTACTTTACTAACTGAGTTTCTACTTGGTCTTGAAATGAATAAGTATTTAATTTTAGCAATGATTATGGCGATGATTTTCTTACTTGGTTGGCCTTTAGAATGGGTTCCAATAGTTATGATTATAATTCCAATTATTTTACCTTTAGTTGAAGCACTTGGCTTTAACTTAACTTGGTTCGCCATACTAGTCGCAGTAAATCTCCAGACCTGTTGGCTCTCACCGCCAGTAGCACTTTCTGCTTATTTTTTAAAAGGCGTTGTGCCTGAATGGGATTTAAAGGATATTTATTACGGAATGATGCAATTTATGGTCTTGCAATTAATTGGATTAGTATTAATAGTATTATTTCCACAAATAGCTTTGTGGTTACCAACTTTACTTTATGGCAACTAAATATATTAAAAAAGCTTCTAAAACTCCAGAAACGGATGATCATAAAACACAGGCAGCTGTGCAAGATATTCTAAATGATATTGCAAAACGTAAAGAAGCAGCAATTAAAGAGCTTAATAAAAAATTTGATAAATACGAGGGAGAAGTAATCGTCTCTAAGGAAAAAATTGAAGAAGCAATCAAAAAAGTTGATCAAAAGACAAAAGATGATGTTAAATTTGCTCACGAACGAATTAGAAAATTTGCCGAGCATCAACTAAAAAGCATGAATAATGATTTTGAAGTTGAACTTTCAAAAGGTTTGTTTGCTGGACAAAGATTAATTCCAGTTGATACTGCTGGCTGTTATATACCTGGAGGTAGGTATGCGCACATCTCTTCAGCTGTAATGGCTATTACTCCTGCTAAAGTAGCTGGTGTTAAAACTATAATTTGTGCAAGTCCGCCAAAAGATAAAGATGGAGCAAACCCTGGAATTATTTTTGCTGCAAATCACTGTGGCGCTGATGTAATTATGAATTTGGGAGGTGTTGCAGCAATAGGTTCAATGACACACGGATGTTTCAAAAATCCACCTGTTGATTTTCTTGTTGGAGCTGGAAATCAATATGTAGCTGAAGCTAAAAGGATTGTTTATGGAAAAGTAGGTATTGATCAATTTGCTGGACCCACTGAAATTGCAATAATTGCAGATAAGACAGCTGATAAAGAAATCGTAGCCGTTGATTTAGTTGGTCAGATGGAACATGGATATAATTCTCCAGCATGGTTATTCACTACGGATAAAGAGTTAGCAGACTTTACAATGAAAAGAGTACCAGAGTTAATTAATGAATTACCAGAACTTGCAAAAGTAAATGCTACTGCTGCTTGGAAAGATTATGGTGAAGTAATTCTTTGCGATACTAATGAGGAAATGGCAGAAGTGAGTGATAAATATGCTTCTGAACACTTAGAAGTTCATGCAGAAAAATTAGACTGGTGGTTAAAGAGATTAAGAAACTATGGTTCGTTATTTTTAGGTGAGGAGACTACAGTAGCTTACGGAGATAAATGTTCAGGAACAAATCATATATTACCAACAAAAGGTGGTGGAAGATATACTGGCGGACTATTCGTAGGAAAATTTATTAAAACATTAACTTTCCAAAGAATGACAAAAGATGCAACAAAAGTTGTTGGAGCAACCGCGGCAAGACTTGGTAGAGCTGAAGGAATGGAAGCTCACGCGCGAACAGCGGATATTAGATTAAGGAAATACGGTTTCTCTAATTAATGCATGCATTAGTTTACACTGGAACACAAAAAATAGATTACAGAGAAGAAAAAGACCCAACACCAAAACCTGGTGAAAATATTATTAAAGTTCAAGCTTCAGGTATTTGTGGATCTGATATGCACGCATATCACGGAAATGATGAGAGAAGAATTCCACCTTTGATATTAGGACATGAGATAAGCGGGATTAGTCTTGATGGAAAATATAAAGATAAAAGCGTTGTAGTTAATCCACTAATTAGTTGTGAGAATTGTAATTACTGTCAAAATGAAAGAGAACACTTATGTCCGGAAAGAACCATGATTGGTATGAGCACACCAATTAAAAGAGAAGGTGGATTTGCGGAATTAGTATCGGTACCAGAAAAAAATATTTATGAAATTCCTAAAAATCTAAGTATTAAAGAAGCAGCTTTAGCTGAACCAGCAGCAGTAGCTTTACATGCAGTCTTATTAGCAGAAAAAAATCTTAAAAAACCTTTATCTGAATGTAAAATTTTAATTCAAGGAGCAGGGGCTATAGGTTTGCTTTGTGGTCTGTTTTTAAATAAAGAAAAAAATTATAGCAATATAATTATGTCTGATCCAAATAAAAAAAGATTAAATGAATGTGGAAAATACTTAAAAGCAAGCTTCGTTGTACCAGATGATAAATCTATAAAAGAAAATCATTTTGACTTAATATTAGAGTCTGTGGGATTAGAGATTACTAGGCATCAAGCGATAAATTCAATAGCACCTGGAGGAACTATAGTTCATATAGGTTTAACCCAACCCTCTGGAACTTTTAATTTTAAAAAACTTACAATCCAAGAAGTAACATTGGTTGGAACTTATTGTTATACAAATGAAGATTTCAAAAATAGTTTAGCGATCTTAAAAGACAAAAAATTAGGTGATTTAGGATGGATAGAATATCGAGATCTTAAAAAAGGCTCAGATGCCTTTCAAGAAATACATAATGGTAGCTGTATTGCTCCTAAAATCATTCTTATTCCTTAGTTCGTCTTGTAGTTGTAGACAAATTGCATACCTGCAATAAATTTTTAACATAATTAAAATAAAACAAGTCCATTAAGATAACTCTTTTAAGGATGTAATAAATGAATGGAATTTATACTAGGACGATTACGATTTTTGACGATAAGTTTGGAGAAGCTGTGGAAATTGTAAAGGGTCTACAAGATATAAGAAAAAAATATTATCCAGATCATATCGTCAATTTTTCGGTTCATATTGGCGGCAATCCTAGATCTATAAGAGAGACGGTAATTGGTGAACACTTTACTGACTCATCATTTGATAGAGACAATAAAATGTCTGCAGACCCAAAGTTTGTTGAATTAACAAAAAAAATGAAAGGTGTCTTTAAAGAAGGAACAATGAAAGATGAGTTTCGAGCAATACTTGAATGAGAGGTTTAATGAGAAATTATTTTATATTAATAAGTTTTTTTTGCTTTAGCACACTTTTTGCAGCAGGACATATAACTAAAGCTCAAAAGGAAAAAACAATAGAGTGTTTAGGTCATTACAGTGCAACAGCTGTTTTACCTGCTGATACTATTGAAGTCAAAAATATGGAATTAGCTTTGGCTTCAGTAAAAGTTATAAGAGAATACCTTGCATCTGAAGGTGTTAAAGAAAATGAGATGAATAAAGGTATGAATGCCTATGTAGATAAAGTTTATGGAAAGCCTTTTGATAAAGCTAAAAATGGTGAGTGTAATAAATTTATATATAAGCAAATTAAAGGTTCAGAAGAAAAAATCGAAAAATTATCAAGAACAATTTATGCAGGTTAAACATGAAAAAAATTATTTTAATATTATATTTTTTGATATTCACCTCTGCTAATGCAGGAATGAGTGATAAAGATAAATCAAAAGCATGGGATTGTGTTGGGATTTACATGGCTAATTACTTTCTGCCTTCAGGAGAAAAATTTGAATATGGTATGAAAGAAAAATCTATATCAACTGTAAAGGTTTTAAAAACATATGCACTTGAAATAGGAATAGCAGAAAAAGAATGGGATGCAGGAGTTAACAAGGCAGTAGATAAGCATTACGGTTCAAAATATAATCAAGTTAAAACTGAGAAGTGCCATTCTTTTGTGGAAGCTTTAGTTCCTAATGGAGCTGAAAGAGTAAAAAAAGTGGTTCAAACATTATATTAAGTAATGAGCGGATACGTTATAGCTAACATAGATGTAAAAAATCCTGAAGCTTATAAAGAATATGTTGGGAAAGTCGTACCTACAGTTCATAAATTTGGAGGAGAATATCTTGTACGTGCTGGTGAATATAAAGTTATTGATGGTGAGTGGAAATATCCTAGAACAGTTGTAATTAAATTTCCAACCTATGAAAAAGCTTTAGAGTGGTATGACTCTGAGGAATACAAACCAGTAAAACCTATTCGATTAGCAAACTCAATAGCTAATGGAATTATAATAAAAGGAGTTTAAATAAAAGGAGAAAAAATGGAAAAGGAAATGTTAGTACATCTTAAATTTAAAGAAGGCAAATTAGAAACCTTCATGGGTTGGATGCAATCAGATGAAGGTATGAGTGTAAGAAAAAGCGTTGCCTACCCTGAAAAAACTGTTGGGGCAATGATACCAGATAAAAGTGGAATGTTATTTAAAGTTAATGTTCATAACGAAGCAGGAATGAAAGAGTTTGTAACTGGAAATAACCCCACAGCTAAAGCAATTTATGCTGAGTGTGTAGAAAATGCTCAGTTATATGAACTATCTAAAATAAATCTATAAAAAAGGAGAAAAAATGAAAAACTACATGGTAACACACACTTTCAAATCTGCTGAAATGAAAGCTAAATTTACAGAAACAGTAGCTTCAATGAAAATGGAAGATATTGTTAAAAGTATGAAAAGTGACAATGCAGCTTGCCAAATGACTTGGAATACACCGGGCGATACAATGGAAATGTTTTGCTGGTGGAAGGGAAAAGATGAGCAAGCAATTATTAATCAACTAGGTCAAATGAACGATTTTTTTACTCCTCATAAATTTGTTGAGTGCACAGATCAGGTCATGGACTATAACGCATAGGATATTTATGATAGATAAATTTGGAAACGCATTTTATTTAATAATTTACTTAGCACATTTTATTATAGTTGGTAGCTACGCTTACCAGTTAGTATTTGATACTAAAAAATTTTTAAAGGGTAGAGGGGTTGATAAAACTGCTACTTTAATCACGAGATTTGCAGGTTCATTTATGATCGCTACTGTTTTGATGGCAATTTATATTGCTTTTATTAGATCAGGGGGTGTAGAGGCCACTTGGGCCTTCTTTAACTTAGTTTTTATAATGAATGTTTCAATTTTATTTACAAATTTTTATACATTGAAAATTGATAAAACAGGTCTGACTAAAAAAACTAGAAATGATGGAATATATGCTCCAATTGTTCTTGTTATTATCAGCGCTATTCTTTGTTATGGTTTGGCAGATAAAATTTACGTTTAAGGAGATATATGACAAAGTTTATGAATATTGTTAGATGCAAAGTGAAATCATCTAACAGAGAGGAATATTTAAAAAAAATCAAAGATATGCCTAAGTTCGAGGGTCAAGTTTCAGCAAAATACGTTGAAACAAAACCAAACGAATTTTTTATGATTGGCGAATGGAATTCTGAAGATGATATTGCTAAAGCAAGACCAAAAATGATTGAATTTTTGGATACACTGAGGCACACTTTAGAAGAACTGTCATCTGAATTAGGAGTTACAGATCCACATTCAGGAACAGTGGTAGTAGAAAAATAACAAAGGGAGGAACACATGGCAAAATTTATAACTCTAGGAGTTTATACCGCTAAAGGACTTGGTGGCTTTGTCAGTAATCCATCTACAGACAGAAAAGCTGCAACATCTGCGCTTGCTGCTGCCGGTGGAGCAAAGGTAACTCGTTATGCCGGGTTAAGAGGAAAATATGACTTTATGGCAGAGATCGAAGGTACTTTCGAACAAGCCGCTGCA
>CACDFZ010000008.1 GCA_902552185.1 uncultured Pelagibacteraceae bacterium
TCCTTTAAGAATTTCTAATTTAACGATACTACCTCTTCTTCTTTTTTTAATCGCCTTTTCAAAGTACCTTACAAGATCTTCAGCTTCGTCATCTATCTCTATGTCGCTATCTCTAATAATTTTAAAAGGAAGAAATGATACAAGTTCGTGCTCAGGAAATATACTTTCAGAAAAGTAACTTATTAAATCTTCTATCGTGATGAATTGATCAGATTGTCCATCTATATCTATAAACTTTGGAAGAGCCCTAGGTATAACAATAATCACATTTAAATTTCTTTTGTTTTTTACTTTTTCTAGTTTCATCAAAATTGCTTGTCCTTTATTGGCAATAAAGGGAAAGGGATGAGAGGGGTCGATCGCTGTAGGTGTAATCACTGGATAGACGGTTTCATTAAAATAATCTCTTAAAAAATCTATGGATTTTTTATCCAAATCTTTTATTTTTTTTAAATAGATTTTCTCTTTTTTTAGTTCATTTAAAAGTTGTTTAAATGAGTCGTTTTGTTTTATTAATAAATCTTTAGTTTTTAAAACTACTCTAGATAATTGTTCTTCTGAAGTTAAACCATCTGCACTTAATTGATCAAAATCGTCTTTTATTTGATTATATAATCCTGCAACTCTTACCATAAAAAATTCGTCAAGATTAGTTCCAGCAATTGATAAAAATTTAACTCTCTCAAAAAGAGGGTTTTTAACATTTTTAGACTCTTCCAAAACTCGGTCATTAAATTGTAGCCAAGAAATTTCTCTATTGATTAGCTGCTGCTCTGAAGACAATGCTTTTGTTAAATCTATTTTTGACATAAAATTAAAAAATATGTTTAAATTATATGCTATGAGACACGCTAAATCTAGTTGGGATTTCCCGGATTTAGTAGATTTTGAAAGACCTTTAAACAAAAGAGGTATTGAAAGTTCAAAAAAGATTTGTGAAAGATTTGTTAAAAATAAAATATTTTTTGATTTAATTTTAACTTCATCTTCTAAAAGAACATTGGAAACACTTAGTTATCTAAATGGGCCAGCAGAAAAAGCAAAAATTTTAAAGTTAAAAGAATTGTATAATACTTCAGAAATCGAGATTTTAAAGATAATAAAAAAAGTAGATGATAAATATAAAAGTTTACTGTTAATCAACCATATGCCATCAATTAAGGATTTCTGTAGCAAAATTTGTCTAAACCAAAATTCAAATTTTTATAAAGACATGTGTCATAAATTTTCTACAGCTGCTGTTGCGGAGTTTGAGTTTAAATTTAAATCTTGGAAAGATTTAGATTTAGGCGGGAAAATTACAAATTTTATTCGCCCTAAAGACATTTAACCATCTAAAGAATATCCTGAAGACCTTACGGTTCTAATTAAATCTTTTTTTCCGTCAATATTTATTGCTTTTCTTACTCTTCTAATATGGACATCAATTGTTCTGGACTCCACATAAACATTATCACCCCAAACATTATTTAAAAGTTGTTCTCTGGAGTAAACTCTTTTAGGATTTTTAATTAAGAAATCTATAAGCTTAAACTCCGTAGGACCTAGCTCAACTTCTTTTTCTCCTCTAAAAACTCTTTTTTGCGCTCGATCAACTTTTAAGTCTTCAAAAATAACCACGTCCTCAACCGCATTTGGTTTAGCACGTTTCAATAATGCGTTTACTCTAGCAATTAATTCTTTCTGACTAAATGGTTTTGTAACATAATCATCAGCGCCTGTTTTAAAACCCTTCAATTTATCTTCTTCTTCTCCCTTAGCCGTAAGCATAATTATTGGAATATTTTTAAGTAAATTAATTCTCTTCAAATTTCTACAAACTTCTATTCCTGAAATGTCTGGAAGCATCCAATCTAATAATATTAGGTCCGGATTTTGATCTTTAATACTTCGAATGGCATCTTCTCCATTTAAAGCATAATTTACTTTGTGTCCTTCTTTTTCTAGATTGTACTTTAATAAAGTTACTATTGGCATTTCATCTTCTACTATGAATAGATTTGCCTTCATTCTAACCTTTCGGTCTTTCTCCTTCGAGATAGTCGCCGGTAATTAAAAAGTAAACTTGTTCAGCGATATTAGTGGCATGATCACCAATTCTCTCAATATTTTTTAACATGAAAAGTAATTGCGTTATTTTATTTATATCCTCTTTCTTTTTTTCTAAATGTTTTATAGCGGCCTCCATATTTGTATTGGTCAATTGGTCTATCTCCTCATCTGAATTCCAAACATTTTCAGCGGTATCTTTTGCTCTATGTAGATAAGCATTAAGGACAGAATTTACTTGCTTGGCCGCTTTAAGACCGGCTATCTCCAAATTTTTAATAATATCACTTGGTAAATCGGTTCCAACTTTTAGAGTTCTTTTAGAAATATTTTTTGCTAGATCGCCTATTCTTTCTAAATCAGATGAAACTTTTAAAGCAACAACTGTCTCTCTTAAATCTATCGCCATCGGCTGTCTTAAGGCAATTAAATTTACGACTTGTTCTTCGATATGGAGTTCGTATTTATCTGTTTTTTCATCATCTTTTATAGACTTGTCTGCTAAAGAAGTATCTTTTTTTACTAATGATTGAATTGTTTGTTCAAGCTGTTTTTCAACACTTGCTCCCATTTTGACTATAGTATCCTTCAAGAGTTGCAGCTGTTCTTCGTAAGATTTTACTATATGTGGTTTTTCACTCATTAACCAAACCTTCCTGTAATATAATCCTGAGTTTGTTGGTTGTCAGGATTTTTAAATATTTTTTCTGTATCGCCAAATTCTATAAGTTTTCCGAGGTGGAAGAAACCTGTTTTTTGAGATACCCTTGCTGCTTGAGACATCGAGTGGGTAACTATCACTATTGTGTGTTCTTTTTTTAAATCATCAATTAATTCTTCAATTTGAGCAGTAGCTATAGGATCTAGAGCTGAGCAAGGTTCGTCCATTAAAATCACTTCCGGACTAACTGAAATAGCCCTAGCTATACATAATCTTTGTTGTTGACCTCCTGATAAACCAGTGCCAATTTCATCTAATCTGTCTTTTACCTCTTCCCAAAGAGCGGCTTTTTTTAAACTCATCTCAACAATCTGATCTAATTCACTTTTAGATTGAGCCATACCATGAATTGTAGGTCCATAAGAGACGTTTTCATAAATTGTTTTTGGAAATGGATTTGGTTTTTGAAACACCATACCTACATTCTCTCTTAGTCTTACAACGTCCAGTTTTCTCGAATTGAGTTCCAATTCATCCATTTTAATGCTTCCTTCAACTTTACAAATATCTATTACATCATTCATTCTATTTAAACATCTTAGAAAAGTTGACTTTCCACATCCTGATGGACCGATTAAAGCAGTCACTTCTTTATCCATTATATCTAGTGAAACATCGAACAAAGCCTGCTTAGAGCCATAAAAAACATTTACATTTTTTGCGCTTATCTTTGTCATGTTAGTTCCATTTCCTCTCAAATTTATGTCTTATAATCTGAGCCGCTAAATTCATCAATATTAAAAATCCAAGTAAAACCATTATACAAGCACTTACTTTTTCAACAAACCCTCTTTCTGCTGATTCACTCCAAATGTAAATTTGAACAGGCAAACTTGCAGCTGGGTCTACAGGAGTGCCTGGGATAGTGTTTACAAAAGCAACCATACCTATAAGTATAAGCGGTGCTGTTTCTCCAAGAGCTTGTGCCAATCCAATAATAGTGCCTGAAAGAGTACCGGGCATTGAAAGAGGTACAGTGTGATGCATCGTTGTCTGCATGTTACTTGCTCCCATCGCTAAAGCAGCCTCTCTTATACTTGGGGGAACTGCTTTTAAAGAAGCCCGCGCAGCAATAATAATTGTGGGAAGTGTCATTAAGGATAAGGTTATTCCTCCAACTAAAGGTGTTGATCTTGGCAAATTAAATACTGCTAATAAAACCCCTAAACCTAAAAGACCAAAAACTATTGATGGTACAGCAGCTAAGTTGTTTATATTAACCTCGATAAAATCAGTAAACTTATTTTTAGGGGCAAATTCCTCTAAATATATTGCTGCTAAAACTGCAATGGGAAAAGAAAAAGCTAAACATACTAAAATACTAAATACTGTTCCCATAAACGAACTTGCTATACCAGCTAGTTCGGCTTCTCTAGAGTCTGGATTAGTGAAAAAGCTTAAATTGAATTTTGATAAAATATCACCTCTCTCATTCAACATGTCATATATTTTCAATTGATAATCATTAACTCTTCTATCTTCCTCTGGAATATCACGAGGATAATTTCCTTTATGGACTTGGTCTAAATCATCTGAAGCCGTTAATCTTATAGGAACTATTTTTCCTAGAAGACTTGGATTTTTTAAAAGATGATTTTTAACTTCTTGTTCATAGGTAAATGCCACCATTTGAATAAGTTGACGATCGTCTTCCTCAGGAAGAGAGGGATCTAAACGAGTCATTGCTTTGTAGGCTATGTCATAATAATCGGCGTTCTCCAAATCTTCTAAGCTCGGATTATCTGTCTCAATTAACATTAATTCTTTATCGTAATGAACTTCCGTAACAATCCATGTTTTTTGGAAAGCTGTGTAACCTTTTGAAAAAATTTTATACATAAAAACAGCTAAAAATAGCAGAGCTAAACCTATTGCAATTTGTCCAAATAATTTAAAATTTGCTTCTGCCCTGTAACGTTTATTTAAGAGTTTTCTCTTAGCCTCATTCATATTTTTCCCTATATTTTTTCACAACTGTTAAAGCAATAACATTTAAAAAAAGTGTTACTACAAATAAAGATATTCCTAAGGCAAAAGCTGCCTGAGTTTTTGGATCTCCAAATTGTTGGTCGCCAATAAGTATAACTACTATTTGAGCTGTAATAGTAGACGTGGACTCTAAAGGGTTGGCTGTTAAATTTGCAGCTAATCCAGATGCCATCACTACGATCATAGTCTCACCGACTGCTCTGGAAACAGCAAGTAAAATAGATCCGACTATCCCCGGTAATGCTGCAGGAAATATAACTTTCTTAATAGTCTCTGATTTCGTAGCACCCATCGCATAACTTCCATCCCTTAAATTTTGTGGAACTGCTGATATAACGTCATCGCTTAAACTTGATATAAAAGGGATTATCATAACCCCCATAACAGCTCCTGCTGCAAGTGCACTTTCTGATGAAACTTCTAATCCTAAAGAATTTCCAATTTCTTTTACGAAGGGACCTACAGTGAGGGCAGCAAAAAATCCATATACTACGGTTGGGATACCTGCTAAAATTTCAATTATAGGCTTAGCATATTTTCTAACTTTTCTTGTTGCATACTCTGCGAGATAAATTCCGCTTAACAACCCAACTGGGATTGCTACACACATTGCTATAAATGCAATGAAAAAAGTTCCAGCAAATAATGGTACCGCTCCAAATGCATCTTTCATTAATTCAGGATCTGGTTGACCATCTCTCACAAATGTTTTTGCCGGATACCAATGTGTTCCAAAAATGAAATCAAATATCCTGACGGATTGAAAAAATCTTATGGCTTCAAACAAAAGTGAAAATACAATTCCTATTGTTACAAGAACTGCTGCCAAAGAAGCTGTAAATAAAACCCATTTTAAAAATATTTCTACTGGTTCCCTCATTCTGTTATTCTTTTTAATAGATTGATAAGCATAGCTTAATGATAAAATTAAAGCTGCTAAGACAATTACGATCTTAGCGTTATTAGCCATATTTTTAATTTGGATGTATTTACCTGCAGAATTATCTAAAAAATTATTAATATCTCCTGTATACGTTCCTAATGCTAAAGCCTTTACTTTTGTATAAATAAGTTGAAGCTCATTCTTAGTTAAATTTTGATCCAAATAATCTGCTAAAATAAAATTTTTTACTATTGTTGGTTCAAACACTGACCATAAAGAAAAAATTATAAGTGCCGGTGCTGCGCACCAAATCGCAAGATAATAACCATAAAATTTTGGAAGTGCTGTTAGTCTTTGTGAAGATTGAATAATTGTTGCTTTTTTTCTACCAAAATAATAGCTGGAGAAACCTAAAAGTAGAATAAGACTTATAAGAACTAAATTCATTTTTCAAGCTCCAGTTAAAAAAAGGGGGCCGAAACCCCCTTTTAATTTTTTAAAAAGTAAAATTACTTTTTAGGCGGCATATTTACTAATTTAACAGCATTAGTTCTAGATGTCTTGTATAACTTACCATCTAATGGAACTAAACCGATATCAGTTAAGTAGCCTTTTTTACCAATAGACTTTTTACCTGTGAATTCTTTTACGAATTCGTGTAAACCAGGAATTACGCCTACGTGAGCCTTTTTAACGTAGAAGAATAAAGGTCTAGCAACAGCGTAGCTATAGTCTTGAATAGAGCTTAAGCTTGGTTGACCACCTTCGATACTTGCAGCTTGCAATTTATCTTTTGCAGCTAAGAAATAACTGAACCCAAAGAAACCAAACATTTCTTTGTCCGCAGCTAATTTTTGAATAATAAGTGAGTCATTTTCACCTACTTCAATTGCAGCACCGTCTTCTCTTAATGCTTTATATTTTGCACCAGCAGCTTTTGATGCATCATCAATACCTTTTTTCATTACTAATGAGTTCCAAGCATCCCTAGTTCCAGATGTTCCTGGTGGAACCATGATTTTGATATCATAATTTGGTAATGAAGGATCGATGTCGCTCCACTTTTTATATGGGTTTGGTACAAGTTTACCATCTTTAGCAACTTCTTTTGCTAATGCTGCCCATAATTGTTTTTTTGTAAAGTTTACTGGTTTTTGATCTTTAGAAAATGCAAGAGTGATACCATCGTTACCTACTGTAATCTCCACAATTTCGTTAACACCATTTTTTTGACATAGCGCATACTCTTTAGCTTTCATAGCTCTAGAAGCATTAGTTATATCTGGATGTTCTGCACCGACTCCTGCGCAGAATAGTTTTGCTCCACCACCAGTTCCTGTAGATTCAATTACTGGAGTCTTAAATTTTCCAGATGAACCAAATCTTTCTGCAACAATTGTTGCATATGGGAATACTGTTGAAGAACCAACTATTTTGATTTGATCTCTAGCTTGAGCAGAAGTAACGATTAACATCGTTAATAATGAAGCTAAAGCGATTGTTAGTTTTTTCATATTTTCCTCTCTGTTATATTTATTAATTAATTAACAAACGATAATTTTTTAGACTTGATAGGACTCGTTTGTATTAAGAATTTGTTACAGATATGTTAAAAAAGTAACTTTTTAGTTGATTCCGTATTAGTTGAATCTTCTTGTTATTTTCACGTCCTCATAAGATGAAGCTAGGTTACCTTCGCAAGTAAAGGGTCTTACTTTATTTAACACTGCATATTTACTAGTAGGTTTCAAAGTAATTTCTAGCTTTACGAACTCCACGAGCTGTTTACTTAATCTTTCATCATTTCTCCAGCTCGCCCATTTGCTTGGAGGTGTAAAAATATTAGTTAAATATGATGCGGCTCTACGGTAAGTTGTGTTTGAATATCCTTCACTATTTAACAAGTTTTCCTTAACAGACGTGTATATTTTTCTACATGTGATCGAATCAGCCATGTAAGATTTTTTATTTAAATTTCTCTCCATTGGCACTGATACAATTAATAAAATTTGGTCAGCTGTTGAGGAATAAAGAGCCTCAGTATAAATATTTGTTGGCAAATATTTAAATTCTCTTATGTCTATAAATGGGACAACTGCTTTAAGATCATCTTTTAGTCTTAACAATCCTAAATCAAATACTGTTAGAGTTTGATTTTTTAAAATTTTTTCAATCTGTTGTTCAGCTTTTACAAATGAATTTAAAGATAATAAAATCAAAAATATAAAAAATAATTGTTTTATTTTATTGATCATAATTTGATTATTATACCAAATTACACGTTTTAATTGAATACTAAAAAACTGGTAAATGTACTGATATTTGTGTCCCTTCACCAACTTTACTTTTAATTTCCAATTCTCCTCTATGTTGAATGATTCTATGACGACAAATCGCAAGGCCAAGTCCTGTGCCTCCTACCTCTCTACTTTTTTTGGCATCAACTCTATAAAATCTTTCTGTTATTCTAGAAATATGTTCTGCCGGTATTCCAATTCCTTGGTCAGAAATAGAAATTTTATAAGAATTATTTAATAACTTTCCATCACCTTTTTCAATTTTAATTTCTATAGATTTTTTATTTTCTGAATACTTAATGCTATTGTCTATTAAATTAGAAAAAATATCTACCAAAGCTTCAAAGTTTCCTTTAACAAAAAAATCAGATTGTATCTTATTGGTGAATTTAAAGTTGAGTAATTTATTTTGATGAATATCTTCTACAGAATTAAAAATTTCTTTTAAATTAACTTTATCCTGTGGTTGAATATGTTCTTCAAGTTCAATTTTGCTTAATGACAATAAATCTTTTATCAAATTTTCCATTCTGTCAGCTTGTTCTAACATTATTGGTATAAACTTTTTTTGAGCTTCAGGATCATTTTTTGCATGCCCATTTATGGTTTCTAAAAACCCTTTGATCGATACTAATGGAGTTTTTAATTCATGACTAACATTTGCTACAAAATCTGATTTGAATTTTTGTGCTTTTACAATTTCAGTATAATCTTTTAAAAAAAGATTTATGGTATCTGGATCATCAGAAAAAATACTTTCGCCGATCATGATATAAACTTTAAAAAATTGAAAGGAAGGCTGACTCAACTCTAAATCCATATTAATAGTTTTTCTTTTATTTACAACTAAATCAATATTTTGTAGCAGATCAGGAACTCTTAATATTGTAGCAATATGTTTACCAAGACTTTCTTTGCCAAATTTATTTTTAGCGCTTGGATTTAAATACTTTATATTTTTATATTTATCTAAAATTATTAAATAATCATCTAATTGATTTAATATTGCTCCTTTCTGAGGGTCGTCCTCAATATCTTCGTTGGTAATATCTTGAACTTCTTGATATAAATTTTCAGTTTGTTTTTGATCTCTAACTTCACTTCTGGCATCAAATCCGGCCTTGATGAATTTTGCAGAAACTAGAATAACAACGATTGAAATAATTGCAGCTAGCGATAAAAATAATAATGTCATCATTGTTTAAGTTTTCCTAAAACATTTATAAGAATTGCTTCATATAAATATGAAATTATAACTTAAACTTTAAATTATGCAAAATATAGAGGTCAATTAGGTGCAGTGTTAGCTAAAAATATTTTAGCACAGTTCTCCCAAGTATATTTTTTAGCTATTTCTTTACAATCGTCTCTATTTAATTTTAAAGCTTCTAGAGCGGCTACTTTTAAATCTTTATTTAAAACACCACCATTCGTTCCCTCTAAAATATCTTTTGGACCTGTAACTGGATAGGCTGCAACAGGTGTTCCGCATTGTAAACCTTCAATAATAACTATACCAAAAGTATCTGTTAAGCTCGGCATAACAAAAACATCTGCTGATGCAAAGTAAGATGCTAACTCACCATTTGTTTTCTCGCCTTTAAAAATGACATTAGGAAATTCTTGTTTTAATTTTTTTAAATCTGGCCCCTTTCCTACTACAATTTTAGTTCCATCTAGATCAAGATTAAGAAAAGCTCTAATATTTTTCTCAATGGAAACTCTACCTACATATAGCCAAATAGGTCTTTTATATTCTAAATTAATGCGCCTGGGGTTTTTAAATGCTCCATGATTGGCCCCTCGTGTCCAAACAGTGAGTTTTTCTGGATCAAAACCAATTTTTTTTAAATCCTCTTTCATTGATTTTGTAGTTACTAAAGTTTTGTAAGCGGCTGAGTGAAAGTTTTTGAGAAATTTTTGAGGTATTTTAATAGGTATAAAAGGTGCGTAAAGTTTAATATATTTATCGAAAGACGTGTGGTAACTGGTTGTAAATTTTAAATTATTTTTTAAACAATATCTTCTTGCAAAGTAACCCAGCGTATCTTCTGTGGCTATATGGATAACTAACTTTTCTTTATTTTTTTTAGCAAATTCTAACTCTTTTTGAATCATTCTTCCAACTTTAGGCCATACATTTAAAGCAATTTTAATATCATTATATTTAGGCAACGGAACAGTCAAAAAATTTACTGGAGTTATAAAGTTAACAGTATGCCCAAGTTTTTTTAATTCTTCTTTTAATTGTTCAAGGGTTCTCACTACACCATTTATTACCTGTTCTTTGCAAGCTCCTGTGACTATTAATATTCTCATGAATTATTTATTAACGATTTTTAAATATGGTTCGTAATTTACAACTTCTTCTCTTATTTTGTCCCAATCTATAACTTCCATTCTACCATCAAAATGCTCAACTAAAAATGTTGCTCCCTCAACCCAGTCGCCACAGTTTAGGTAATTTATTCCATCAAGATTTTGGTTTGCAGCATGATGTATATGACCACATATAATACCATCAGCTTTTTTCTTCTTTGCGTAATTTGCTAAGGTCTTTTCATAGTCACCAATATACTTAACTGCATTTTTAACTTTATGTTTTAGATATTTTGCTAAAGACCAATTTGGCTTTTTGAATAATCTTCTGATGAAATTTATTACTACATTAAATTCTAACAGGAAGCTGTATGCTACTGCTCCAACTTTTGATAACCAAGGTGCATATTTCATTACACCGTCCCATGCATCGCCGTGTACTACTATATATTTTTTATTATCACTTGAAACATGTAAGCAGCGGTTTATAACTTCGATACCACCAAAATGAAGTGGTAAAAATTTTCTAAAAACGTCATCATGATTACCAATTATATATTTTACTTTTGTTCCGTGTCTTGCTTTTCTTAAGGTTTTTTGAATAACGTCATTATGTTCCTGAGGCCAATAAAAATTATTTTTCAAAGCCCATATATCAATAATGTCACCTACGAGATATAAATTTTCTGATTTTGAATGCTTATAAAATTCAAGTAGCTTATTTGCAGAACTTTTTCTGTGTCCTAAATGAACATCACTTATAAAAATGCTTTTATAATTTAAAATTTTTCCTTTAGATTTTGTTTGAATTGTTTCCATAAATTTAATAAAACGAATCTCTAGTAAAAGTTGAATCATATAAATGTTACAGAATTGTTAAAAAATGATTAAGAAACTAAATTTTGCAGTTATATTCAACGCCAATGCAGCAGGCGGTAGAAAACTTAAGTTAATTAATAAGGTCATTTATCTTCTAGAGAAAAATCACACTGTAGAACTTTTTAAAACTCAAAGTGAAGAACATGCGAGAAAAGTGTTTAAAGAATTGTCTAATAAACAATTTGATCGATTAGTATTTGCTGGAGGTGACGGAAGTGTTTGCTTTGGTATCAATGAAATGTTTAAAAGTGACAATTTAAAAGACAAATTAGTTGGATACATACCTGCAGGTACTGCAAATATTCTGCAAATAGAAACTCAAATTAAGAAAAAGGCTGAGGAGATTTACAATGTCCTCGTATCAGATAATCATAAGAAAATTTCATTAGCAAAAATAAATGATAAGTATTTTTTCTTAATGGCTGGTGTAGGTTTTGACTCTAGAATTGTTGAGTCCATAAATACAAATATTAAAAAGTATCTCGGAAAAGTAATTTTTGCTTTTAAAGGTTTTCAGCATTTTTTATTTTTAAAGAATAATAAAATGGAGGTTGAGTTAGAAAATGAAAAAATAATGGCTGATTGGATTTTATGTACTAATTCAAAATACTATGCTGGTCCCCATTCTATTACAAACGATACAAATATATTTGAAAACAAGATAGTGGCTTACATATTTAAAGACCTAACCAGAATAAAATTGCTTTACTATGTTTGGTTAATATTGACTAAGGGTGACTTAGGTCCAGCAAAAAGTGTGATCAAAAAAGAACTGGACAGATTAAAAATAAATGGTGTTAACAATAAAGTTCTATCTCAGGTTGACGGTGAAAATTGTGGTTACGTAAACAGTCTTGAAATCCAAAAAACAGACAGGTTTATCAATTTATTAGTTCCGTAAAATTTTCTAAATTTTTTTTCAACTTTTAGTTTAAAAGGTTTTTCTAAATTTCATTTGAAAACTTTTTAAAACTGTTCTAAGATTTTTAAGTTTTTGGAGGAACAATATGAAAAAAAAATTGAAAAAAAACGAAAAAAAGAAAAAGAAAATACTAAAATCAATCGATAAGCTTAAAAATAAAATAAGCACTAAACAAAAAAAACTATCAAAGGTTGAACTAAAGATAGCTAGTCTCGAGAAAAAAATTGCTGAAAAAAAAGCTAGCAAAAATAATAAAGAGCCTATCGCAGCATCTTTAAATAATTAGTTTATATAGAAATTAAATGCCCCTGATCCTAAAAATCAGGGGTTTATTTTAATTCACCAAAAAGGTTTAAAAGTATTACTCCTGAAACAATTAAGATTAATCCAACAGTTCCATAAAGGTTTGGGGTTTGATTATATTTAAATATTCCAAATAATGTAACTGCGGTTATCGTTAATGCTCCGTAGGTCGCATAAGTAAATCCAACTGGAATTATTGTCATTGCTCTAGATAAACAAAAAATACAAACAACAATACTTGAAATACAAAAAAGTGTAGGTGTAAGCTTAGTAAAACTTTCTGTAGTTTTTAAAAAACCGTTAGTGGCAATACCTGTAATGATTGCAAGAGTTAAATAAATATATCCTGAAAATAAACTTAAACTCTTCATTTTGCTTTTGCGAATTGCCCTCCATCACGATAACGCCACAACCATTTTTCCATAGCTTGTTCAACGTCTTTTGGCTTTATCTCTAAATCACTAATTGTAAGCTCTTTATTTGAAACAACGTTATCAGCTTCTGATAAAATTTCACATTGGTCTCTGGTTAAAACTGGTGGGATCGGTAATAAGCTTAATATCGAACTTTGTATTTTGGCTATAGTCATAGGCATCTCTATAACAAATCTTTTTTTACCAATAGTTTTCATTATGGATTTTACCATATCACCGAAACTTATTACTGTAGGACCACCTATCTCGTAAATTTTTCCCTCGTTTTTTTTTGCTTGTATGGCTTTAACAATTGCATCAGCTACATCCGTTACCATTATCGGTTGAAATTTATAATCTATTCCCACAATTGGAATTATTGGTGAAAAACTTAATTTAGAAAATAAATTAGTAAAATTATCTTCAGGTCCACACACAACGCTTGGTCTTATGATTACGGTATTTTTAAAGTTCATAAGAGATTTTTCTTCTCCAGCAAATTTTGATCTTTGATATGCCGATTTTGAATCTTTATTGGCTCCTATTGCTGAAACATGAATATATTTTTTTACTTTATGTTTTTCACATAATCTTGAAATAATATCTGGGATATCTGAGTGAATTTTTGTAAATTTTTGCTTTCTATTTTCAAACAATATTCCAATTAAATTAATGACCACATCTGAATTACTGATAGCTTCTTCTATTTTATCAAAATTGTATGAATTAAAATCAATTAACTCTATTGAGCCTGGAGGAGCTTGAGTCTTCAGATAACCCTTTTGAAACGCATTTCTAGTAGGAATGATGCATCTGAAGTGTTTAATCGTCAAATTTCGAACAAGATATCGTCCTATAAATCCACCACCGCCAAGGATTGTTGCTATTGGGTAATTGTTCATGGTAATTAGATAATATGGTAAAAATTCATAGATTAAAAGGCGACATTACTCCCAAAATAGCTAGTTCATTTAAAGGAAGTATTGCAATAGATACTGAAGCAACCGGCCTTAAAATTCCTGAAAGAGATAAGTTAAGTTTAATTCAAATTTGTGGCGAGGATGGTGATGTTTATATCATTCAACCTGATCGAAATACTTACAAAGCTCCAAACTTAGTTTCCTTATTAGAAAATGAAAAAATTTTAAAAATAGGTCATTTCTTGAGATTTGACAAAAATGCTTTGGAATATTTTTTAAAGTGTAAAATGAAAAACATTTTTGATACTAAAATTGCATCTAAAGTTGTAAGAACTTATACCGATCAACATGGTTTAAAAAACTTAGTTTTTGAATTTTGTAATAAAAATTTGGATAAAAGGCAGGGAAGTTCAGATTGGAATAAAGACTTGGATGAGTTAACAGATAAGCAGTTAGAGTATGCAGCAGGTGATGTCATCTATTTGCATAAAATTAAATCACAATTAGAAAAGATGCTATTGCGAGAGAAGAGAATGGATTTATTTAAAAGATGTATAAAATTTTTGGATACGAGAATTGAGTTAGATCAGAATGGTTTTAAATTTGATATTTTTGAACATTAATGAGTAATAAAAATTATATAAAATTAGCAAAAAAATCTGCCGCTAAACAAATATCCGAATTAAAAAAAATAAATAGAGTTTTTAACAGCTCTTTTGTTAAAGCAGTGGAGGCGATATATAAATGTCGTGGTAAGGTGATTTGTGCAGGAATAGGAAAGTCAGGTTTAATTGCAAGAAAGGTTTCTGCAACTTTATCTTCGGTTGGTATCTCCTCTTTTTTCTTAAGTCCAAGTGAGGCAAACCATGGTGATCTTGGTCAAATAGACAGGAATGATTTGCTTTTAGTTTTTTCTTACTCAGGAAACACCACGGAGCTTACAAGTATTTTAAAATATGCTAATAGATTTAATATTAAGGTTATAGGTGTTGCATCTAAACCTGATAGTACTTTAATAAAGGCAAGCGATATAAAGATATTAATTCCAAGTGTAAAAGAGGCAGATCCAACGGGTATGGTCCCAACTTCAAGTACAAGCATTACTTTATTATTAGGTGATAGTTTAGCTGTAGCACTGATGAATAAAATTAAATTTTCTAAAGAGAGATTTAAAGTATTTCACCCCGGTGGAAATATCGGTCAAACTCTCTTATTGGTAAAAGACATTATGGTGTCAGGTTCAAAAATACCAAAAGTTAACATAACAAGTAATATAAAAGAGGCCTCAAGTAAAATTACGAAGTATAAATTGGGTCTAGCTATAGTAACGAAAAAAAATATTGTTGCAGGTATTTTAACTGATGGTGATGCTAGGAGAAGTTTAAGATATAATCTTAAATCTCAAAATTTAACAAAAATTATGACACCTAACCCTTTGTTTATTTCAGAGAATTCTACAGCCTCAAAAGCGTTAGCAATTATGAATAAGAAAAAAATTACTAGTCTTCTTGTTACTTCTGAAAAAGATTTAAATAAAAAAAATAAAAAACTTATTGGAATAGTCCACATTCATTCCATACTAGAATTTGGGGTAAAATGAGCGCAAGGAAAAGAAAATTAATAGTTATTCAGACCATACTTTTTACAATTGCTATAATATTGCTTTATATTTTTTATTACAAAGGAAGTGTAAATAATAAAACAACTGAAGAGATTAAGATTGAAAATGAAAAGATTGAAAAATTAAGTGAGGCAAATTTTTTTGAAAATGTGGAATATAAAGGTGTAGATGCAAACGGTAATAGATACTTATTAAAATCTGAACTTGCGTCATTTAATGAAGGTAAGCCTGAATTGGTTGATATGGTTGGAATGAATGCTTTTTTCTATTTTAAAGACGGTACAATTCTTGAAGTTTCAGGAAAAAAAGGTGTTTATAATAATAAAACCAACGATATGAGTTTTAGGGATGAAGTTAAAGTGGTTCAGGCTGAAAACCAAATATCTGCTGATAATTTAGATTATTTCAATTTTAAAAGATTAATAAATATATATGGCAACGTTGTTGGCAAAAGTTTAGATGGAAATTTTTCTTCAGATATCTTAAACTTAAATATTGATGATCAATCAGTTGATTTTTTAATGAATAATGACAACCAAGTAAAAATAAATTTAAAACAATGAAAAAAGGTTTTAGAATAATAAAATTTAAAAAAAACAAACCTATTTTTGAATTAAAAGATGTAAGTAAATCTTTTGACGGAAGACCAATTTTAAAAAAAATTTCAATGGAGATGTATCCTGGTGAAATAGTTGGGTTATTAGGACCAAATGGATCTGGAAAATCTACTTTATACAACATTATAATTGGTCAACACATGGCAGACAAAGGTAAAATAGTAATTAATAACAAAGATATTTCAGAAATTCCTATTCACGAGAGAACAAATTTAGGTTTGGGTTATTTAAGCCAACAAAGAAGCGTTTTTGATATGTCAGTTTATAATAACCTTTTAGGAATTTGTCAGTTGACAATAAAAAATTCTGAAGAACAAAGAAGAACGACAGAAAAACTTTTAGATGAATTTAATCTTCAACACTTAAGAACTCTAAATAGTAATGTATTATCTGGCGGAGAGGTAAGAAGATTAATGATGGCTAGAATTATGATAAATAAACCAAAAGTAATTCTATTAGATGAGCCAATGGCAGCTTTAGATCCCATTGTGGTTCAAGATATACAAAAATACATATTAAAGATACAATCTTACGGCTGTTCAATTTTGATAACCGATCACCAGGTAAGAAACCTATTTGATATTGTTGATAGAGCGTATGTGCTTGGTGAACAGTCAATAATTGCTGATGGTACTCCAAGTGAGATATTAAAATCTTCAAAAGCTATTCAACTTTATTTTGGTAATCAGTATTCATCAAATTAATGAAGTCAAAAAAATTTTCTTTGGTTATAAATAAACCTATCGATAATTTTGATAAAAAAATTACCGTAGATAGCGACAAGTCAATTTCTATAAGATCTTTTTTGATAGGATCAATCAGCGAGGGGGTTTCATCAGTCCAAAATGTTTTGGAGTCTGAAGATGTATTCTCTACAATTAATTGTCTTCGAAAGTTAAAAATTAAAATTTTATATCTCGGTAATAAAACTTATAAAATTTTTGGAAGGGGATTAGGTTCTTATATACCTAAAAACTCATTAAAATTAAATTTTGGAAATTCTGGTACCCTAGCAAGATTAATAACTGGAATTTTAGCATCAACCCCAAATATTAATATTAAAATTTTTGGGGATAAATCACTTAATAAAAGAAGTATGAAAAAATTAATTCTTTTAATGAATAAATTTGGAGCGGAATTTTTTCCAAAAAATAAGTATTTTTTTCCTCTACGTATTTCATCTTCTAATTTTCCTATTGGGATATCTTACAAATCCGGTACTTCGGCACAATTAAAGAGTGCTGTAATTCTTGCAGGTTTAAACTCCTACGGAAATACAGAAATAATAGAAAGTTTTAAAAGTAGGGACCACACAGAAAATATGTTAAAAAAAAATAAACATGCTGTGCGTATTAGTGATGGTCTAACAAAAAAAATTAAAATTTTTGGTAAAAAAAGTTTAGAGAATTTCTCTTTAAAAGTTCCTGGGGATCCTTCGTCAGCAGCTTTTTTTACAGCTTTAACTTTGCTTAAAAATAATTCATATTTAAAAATTACAAATGTTGGCTTGAATCCAACTAGAATTGGTTTTTACTCTCTCCTTAAAAAAAGTGGAGCTAAAATAAAATTTGTTAATAAAAGAAAGGTAAACAATGAAAAAGTGGGAGATATAATTGTTAAAAGTAGTGTTCTAAAACCAATAAATGCATCTGCTAAATATTATTTAAATACTACAGATGAATATCCAATTCTATTTATCATTTCAGCTTTTATTAAAGGGAGCTCCTTTTTTTCTGGGATATCAGATTTACAAAACAAAGAAAGTGATAGAATAAAAGAAATGCAAAAAATTTTAAAACAAATAGGTATATTTTCTTCTTATAAAAAAGGAAAATTATTAATAAAAGGAAAAAATTTTGAAAAAAACGAAATTAAAAAAGTAAAAGTTTTAGATCTGGGTGACCACAGAATTTGCATGTCTGCAGCTATTCTTGGTCTGCTTACAGGATATGAAGTAAAAATTAATAATTTTGAAACCGTAGGCACTTCCTCTCCGAGTTTCTTAAAAATAATAAAACAGTTAGGTGGGTCTTTTGCCAAAAAAAATATATAAGAATTTAATTATTAGTTGCGACGGTGGTGCTGCGAGTGGAAAAACAACTGGTGCAAAACTTATTGCGAAAAAATATGGCCTTAAATTTCTATCTTCTGGAATGTTATACAGGTACGCTAGCTATTTAATTCTTAAAAACAACCCCAAAAATCAAATTGTGTTTCTTAAAAAAAAATTCAAAAAAATAAATTTTAATAAGGTAAATAAGTTAGATCTTAATACTCCTCTTATATCTGAACATACTTCAAAAATAGCAAAAATTAAAAAAATTAGAAATATACTTAAGTTTTTTCAAATTTCATTTTCAAAAAGACACAAAAAATGCATCATTGAAGGTAGAGACATATCTACAGAAATATTGCCTTTTTCAGATATAAAGTTTTTTTTTATTTGTGATTTAAAGAATGCATCAAAAAGAAGATTTAAAGATCTTAGAAAGAAAAATCATAAAGTAAAGTTATCTGAAGTTAAAAAGTCGATAAAATTAAGAAATATGAGGGATAAAAATAGAAAACATAGCCCTTTACTCAAACATAGAGATGCGTTAGAAATCCACACTGGAAAACTTAACAAAAAAAGAATGATTGAAAAAATGTCAAAGCATATAGAAAAAGTGATGAATATTTAACATGTCCTCTGAACAAGAACAAAAACAACTAACATCCAACCCAAAATACAAAGAATTCAAATCATTACTTGATGCCGACTTCAAAGAAAGAAAACTTAAAGAAAATGAAATAATTAAAGCCGTAGTGACGGAGATAACTAAAAATTTCGTTGTAGTTGATTGTAAGGCTAAAATGGAAGGCATGATACCTATTGAAGAATTCAAGCACGATAAGGAATTTGACAAACTAAAAGTTGGTTCTACCGTTGAGGTATATTTAGAAAGAATAGAAAGTTTTAAAGGCGAAATCGTTATTTCAAGAGAAAAGGCAAAGCGAATGGTTGCCTGGAAGCGTATGGAGAAAATTTTTGAAACTCAAGAAGAAGTAACTGGTTTTATAACGGGAAAGGTAAAAGGTGGTTATGTATGTACAGTTGATGGCCTTCCAACTTTTATGCCTTCATCACAAATTGATGTTAGACCTCTAAAAAAAGTTGATCATTTAATGAATACACCGATCAAAGTAGTTGCAACACGTATAGACAAAAAAAGAGGAAATGTTTGTACTAGCAGAAGAGCTGTTTTAGAAAAAAGTAAAAATGCTGAACTAAAAGAGGCTCTAAAAAACTTAAAAGAAGGAGACATAGTTGAAAATGCAAAAGTGAAAGCAACTACAGATTGGGGAATATTTTTGGATATCGATGGAATTGATGCTTTACTTCATGTAAGTGATCTATCATATGGCCGAGTAAAAAAGCCATCTGACTTAGTAACTATTGGCCAAAGTCTCAAAGTAAAAATTACAAAAATTGATAAAGCTACCAATAGGGTTTCAGCTTCAATTAAAGCATTGACAGAAGATCCTTATGAAAACTTATCTAAAAAATTTAAAATTGGTGAAATATATGAAGGAACTTGTACCAAGTTAATGGACTACGGAGTTTTTGTTAAGCTTGATGAAGGAATAGAAGGTTTAATTCACAATAGTGAATTATCGTGGCAGAATAGAAATGTTCAGCCTAGCAAAGTTCTGTCACCTTCTCAAAATGTTAAAGTTAAAATAATTAACATAGATAAAGACGCAAAAAGAATTTCTTTATCGTATAAAGAAACCCTGGATAACCCATGGACAAAAGTACTAAATTCTGTTGGTCAAAAAGTAAAAATCAAAATAAAAAATATTACAGATAAGGCTATCTTTGGCGAATTAGACTCTGGTTTGGTAGGAATGCTTCACTACAAGGAAATAAATTATGATGAGAAACAAGAGTATCTGACTAAATATAAAAAAAATGACGTAATGGAAGTAAAAATTATAGAGGTAAAAGACGAAAAAATTAGATTTTCAAAAAGAGCTCTAGATAAAGATCCTCTTGAATGGTTTAAAGAAAATAACAAAAAAGTTGGAGATATCATCACTACAAGAATACATGAGGTTATGAAAACCGGAGTTAAAGTATCTGTAGATAATGAAAAAAAAATAATCGTATCTATTAGAAAATCTGATTTAGCAAAGTCATCAGCAGATGCTAGACCAGAAGTTTTTTCACCAGGAAATGCATTAGATGCAAAAATTACTGAGCTAGATTTAGAAAAGAGAAAAATTAAATTAAGTGTTAAAGCTGCACAAATTGATGAGGAAAAGAGTCTTGTTGCAAAATTTGGTGAAGGTGCAACTAAATCTGGTGCCACTTTAAAAGGTATATTTGAAAAAGCTTTAGGGAGAAAAAGTACCAAAAAAAAAGATAAGTAATTGTCGAAACCAAGAATTATTAAAGAGTTAAAGATTAAAAATTCTAATATTAATAATAAAGATTTAGAAAAAATATTTGAACTTTTTTTACAAGAGATAATAGACTCACTATTAAATAAAAGATCAATTAAAATTAGATCTTTAGGAACTTTCTTCATTAAAGAAATTAAAGAAAAAAAACAGGCCAGAAATCCAAAAACTGGAGAAAATATATACGTTCCAAAAAGAAATAAGATAAGATTTAGGGCTAGTAAAAGACTAAAAGAACTAATAAATAAATGAATATGAGAAATATTTTTATTGCATGCGATACTTCGGATCCAAAAAAAATAAATAAGATTATTAAGAATACTCAGGTTAAAATTAAAGGTTATAGGATTGGATATAAATTTGGCTTAGAATTTTTTTATTCTATTAAAGGTCGTCAATTTATATCAAAAATAAAAAATAAAATTATTTTCTTAGATGTAAAGCTCAATGATATTGGAAATACATGTGCTGCTGCGATCAAATCATTAA
The DNA here is from genome assembly GCA_902552185.1 of uncultured Pelagibacteraceae bacterium. Lineage (GTDB taxonomy): Bacteria > Pseudomonadota > Alphaproteobacteria > Pelagibacterales > Pelagibacteraceae > Pelagilacustribacter. Next base: position 20,866 of record CACDFZ010000008.1, read on the forward strand.
AAGATTTGAAAAATATTAATTATCTTACTGTTCACGCGAATTCCGGAGAGGCAACACTTAAATCTGTTGTTAAGGCAGCAAGAAAATATAATAAAAAAATTCGTATAATCGCGATAACCGTTCTAACAAGTATTTCAAATACAAATATTAAAAAAATTGGTCATACTAGATCTATAAAAGACCTCGTTAAGAAACAAACTCTTTTGGCTAAATCGTGTGGTTGCCATGGCATAGTTTGTGCTGGTACAGATACAAAATCTATTAAAAAAATTTTTAAACGAGAAATCATTGTGCCTGGAATTAGATTTAAGGGGGACAGTACTGGAGATCAAAAAAGAGTTAGTAGTCCTAAAGAGGCATTCTCAAACGGAGCAACGTCAATTGTAGTTGGCCGTTCAATTACAAAAAATAATATAAGAAAAAATATTAAAAGATTAATCAAAGAGTTAGAGTAATGCGTATTAAAATCTGTGGGTTAAATCCAATTAGAGATGTTCAAATTTGTATTGACCTTAATGTTGATTTTCTAGGATTTGTCTTTTATCAAAAATCTCCGAGAAATATTAATTTGAATGAGGTTACAAATCTTTTGAAATATAACAAACAAAAGTCATCCTTTGTAGCAGTCACAGTGAATCCAGATGATAAGTTTATTAAAAATACAGTAGTAAAAAATTTTGATTATATTCAACTTCACGGAAATGAAACAAATGAAAGAGTAAAAGAGATTAAATCTATGGGATTAAAAGTAATTAAAGCAATTAAAGTTAGAGAAGAATCTGACATAAATCTTTATAGAAAATATAATGAGGCTGATATTATTTTGTTTGATACCCCAGGAATGGAAAAATCATTCGAATTTCCAAAAAAATTAATTTCTAAAATACCTCGAGGAGATAGATTTGCACTCGCAGGGTCAATTTCTGAAAATAATGTGGAGAAAATTGCTAAATTAGGGGTTAACTTTTTCGATATTTCGTCTAATTTAGAATCAGAATTAGGACACAAAGACCATTTAAAAATCAAGAGTTTTTTAAATAAACTAAATAATATTTATGAGTAAAGAAAAAATAAAAAATTCTCTAAAAGTTGGTTCCGATAAAGATGGGTATTTCGGTGAGTATGGTGGTATTGCAGCTGGAGAGAATTTAATGAAAAATCTTGAGGAGTTAAAAGCGGCTTTTCAAGATGCCATAAAAGATAAAAAATTTTTAGATGAGTTTGCTTATTACTGCAAACACTGGATTGGGAGGCCAAGTCCAATATATTTTGCCGAAAATTTAACAAAAAAAATTGGTGGAGCTAAAATTTATTTTAAACAAGAACACTTAAACCACACTGGTAGTCATAAACCCACTAATACTTTATTTCAAGTATTACTCGCAAAAAGAATGGGTAAAAAAAAGATTATTTGTGAGTCTGGCGCTGGACAACATTGGTCTGCTGCTGCAGCAACAGCTGCTAAGTTCTCCATGCCAATTTTTGGTGTAATGGGAGACATAGATGTAAAAAAAGTTAACCAAAATATTATTAAAGCTAAACATTACGGTGGTAAGCTTAAAGTCGTTCCAGGTGCACTTCGTGAGGCAATAACCTTTGCGATAAAGGAGTGGTCTAATAATCCTGATTATTATTACTTAATCGGTTCTACATGTAGCAGTTCTCCCTTTGTAGATATCGTTAGATATGCTCAAAGTATTATAGGTAAAGAAATGAGAGAACAATTTATGGAGCTCGAAGGAAGGCTTCCAAATGAAATAATAGGATGTGCTGGATCTGGAAGTAACTTTACGGGATCAATGTTCGAATTTTTAGACGAACCAAAAATTAAAAAAGTTGTTGTAGAAGCTGAGGAGACAGCTGCATTAACTAATGGCACAAAAGGTATTCAACAAGGTATGGTAACAAAATTTTTACAGTCAGATGATGGGTCAAAATCACTTGGTGGTAGTTCGCTTGGTAGTGGAATTATGTATTACGGAATTTCTCCTCAACTTGCACATTTAAATGATATTGGAGCAATTGAAGCTTCAACTGCTAGTGACAAAGAGCTTTTAGAAACATACAAACTTGTCGCTCAAAACGAAGGTATTGGTATATCGTTTGAACCAGCGGCTGCTATTACTGAAGCTCTTAAAAGAGCTAAGGGAAAGCCAAAAGACTACATAATTTGTGTGACTGCATGCGGTAGAGTAGAAAAAGATCTTGATGTGATTGAAGAATTAATAGGTAAAGATTTTGAGTAAAAGATTCAAAAAAATTTTCTCCAATCAATCACAAAAAACAAAAATGATTGCATATTTTGTTGCTTGTTATCCAAGTTTTGAAAAATCTTTAGAATTAATAAAAAAATCAATAGATGCAGGTGTAAATATTTGCGAGCTAGGGTTTCCAACACAGGAAGCATCGGGAGAGGGAATTGTTATAAAAAAAGCACATGATCACTGTTTAGAAAGAAGCGTCTCATTAAAAGATACGATAAAATTAGCAAAAGCAGTTAGGGATTACAATAAAGACGTTGGAATAGTTTTAATGGGTTATATGTCTAATATTTTCAGATATCCTATAGATAAATTTGTCAAAGACTTAGCCTCAGTTGATGCTGATGGATGTTTGGTGGTTGACGCGCCTCATGAATTAAGAGAAGAAAACCAACTTAGAAATGCTTTAAATAAAGAAAATCTTTCTATGATAAAATTAGTAGCACCTACTACAACGGATGAAAGACTTAAAAAACTCTCAAGTATATTCTCTGGATGGGTTTATAGTCTAAATTTTTCTGGGATCTCGGGCTCAAAATCTGCCGATTTAGAACAAGTGAAAAGTATGATAAAAAAAATACGAAATTACACTAGCTTACCGATTTGCTCTGGTTTCGGTATAAAAACACCCGAAGATGCTAAAAAAATAGCACAAACAGGTTGTGACGGTGTAATTGTTGGTACGGCCATTGTTGATTTCATTGAAAAAAATATAGATGATAAAAATTTACCTGAAAAAGTTGGAAATATAATTAAAAATTTTGTAAAACACTTGTAAATGAACTGGATTAGCAAATATTTAAAACCAAAAATTAAGTCTATTTTTAAAAAAAAATCTTCGGAGAACGATGATACTCTATGGACTACATGCTCATGTAAAAATTTAATTTTAAAAGAAGATTTAGAAAAGAATTTTTTTTGTTGTCCTAAGTGTGGTGATCATCATAAATTAACTTGTATTCAAAGATTTAATACCTTCTTTGACTCAGATTATACTGTCTTAGAGACACCCAACCCTGCAGATGACGTTTTAGGTTTCAAGGATAAGAAAAGTTATAAAGATAGATTAAATGCAGCTAGAAAATTGACTAAACAACAAGACACCGCTTTAATAGCTTCGGGTGCTGTCAAAGGTATTAAATGCACAGTTGGAAGTATGGACTTTAGATTTATAGGGGGCTCGATGGGAAAACACTTTGGTGAAGCTTTTTTATATGCTTGTAACTATTCTATAGAAAACAAACAGCCACTAATATTTTTTTGTACTTCAGGTGGAGCTCGATTAATGGAGTCAACTGAAGGGGGTTTAATGCAAATGGCTCGGTCTGTTCTCGGCGTTAACGAATTAAAAAAAAGGAATATACCTTACGTAGTAGTTTTGACAGAACCATCAACTGGAGGGGCATTAGCTTCTGCCTTTTCACTCGGTGATTTTCAAATATCTGAAAAAAATGTAAAAAATATTTCATTCGCAGGAAAAAGAGTCGTGCAGCAAACAATTAAAGAGTCTTTACCAGAAGATTTTGGTACTGCATCATTTCAAAAAGACAAAGCTGGTCAAGTTGATATTATTGTTGAAAGAAAATATCTAAATTCTACGATAGGTACATTATTATATGTCTTATTGAAAAAAGCAGAAGCTAAAGATAAACAATCGAATGTCTCAGTCGATAAATCTATACAAGCAGCTTCTTGATCATAAATTATTTAACAAATCAGTAAAATTTGGTCTAAAGAGGATCAAGCTAGCTTTAAGTTTATTAGGAAATCCAGAAAGAAAACTTAATAATGTTATTAATGTACTTGGGGAGTCAGGAAAATTTACTACATTATGGGCATTAAAAAATTTTATAGAAGCTAACAATCAGACAGTATCAACTTACATTTCTCCATCTCTTCAAGATATTAGAGAGCGATTTTACATGGGAAGTAGATATTTAACTTATAAAGAAATAAAAGATACTATCAAAAAAATTGAAAAATTAAAAATACCTTTAAGTGTTTTTGAGGTACTCACTTTAGTATACATAATTAATGCGTCTAAACAAAGTGTTGACTATTGTTTATGTGAAGTCGGAGCGTTATTCCGACTCGACACAACAAACGTATTTGAGTGG
>CACDFZ010000009.1 GCA_902552185.1 uncultured Pelagibacteraceae bacterium
TTTATGATTTCTCCTTGTTATAATTTAAGAGCAACAGCAATCTTAGAAAACTGGATTGATCTTGTGCTTGCTCCTAAGTGGTTTTTTTCTTTTAAAAGATTAGTGGGTAACTGGGGATATCCTGTTGCAGGTGCTATGAAAAATAAGAGAGCGATTATGAGTATGAGTTATGGCGGGAACTGGTTTAGTATTCAAACTTGGTTTCAAAATATTCCTTTTAGAAGAATTAAAGCTGGCGTTTTAAAGCTTGGAGGTATGAAAACAAGCTATATAAGATTTTATGAAGTTTTGCCTGGAATGTCGCAGCAAAAATTTGATAAACATATGAACAGAGTGAGAAACTTGGTAAGAAAATTATAAATTTAAATTTTAATCTAAAAAGTATATAAGTCAATTATGGAAAACTTAAAAAATTGGATGGTAGAAACAGCAAACATAATGTTTGACGATAGTAAGAATGATTTAAGATCACTTCCAAAAACTGTCCGGCTTCAAATATTAATAGTATTATCTTTTGTATGGTCTACTGTTTTTAGTTTATATGTATTTAATATAACTACGTTTGTTTTCGGCTGGGCAGGTACAATCCTAGCGCACATAGGTTTAATAATTGCTGTTTATATTACATTTAAATTTTTCCATAAAGCGAATGTCGAGAAAAAAAGTGTTTTTGAAACAGGAAATTATAATCCAGCAAAGATATTCGTAGTATTTTTTATAATATTTTTTATTTTTATATTTACAAAAGGTGTTGAAGTTTTAACTACGTCAAATTCATATTCGATTAAATATGATGGTCCAAAAAAAAGTACGATCGAGCGTATAAAAGAATTCGTAAAATAGATTTCTAATGTGTGGAAGATTTGCACAAACTAATATAATTAAAGCAACATCAGATATAGTAAAAACTGTCATTGGAAAAGTAGACAACATAGATAATTTTAATATTAGTCCAGGACAAGAGGCTGCTGTCATAAAAAAATACAGTAATGGAAGAGCATTAGAGCTTGGTAGTTGGAGTATTTTTCCAAGTTGGGCAAAGGACAAAGAAGGATTTAGACCTTTGCATAACACTAGATTGGAAAGTTTAGTTAAACCCTATTTTAAAAGATTAATTTCGACAAACAGATTATTGGTACCTTGTAGCTATTTTTATGAGTGGACAAAATCTGAGGAAAATAAAAAAATTCCTTATTGTTTTAAATTAAAAGATGATAATGAATTAATGTATTTTGCTGGGGTGTTTGAAAATAATCAGTTTAGTATAATTACGAGAGAGGCTTATGGTGATAATTCTAAGATTCACCATCGCCAACCATTGATAATTAATAAATCAAAGATTAATGATTATTTAAATCTTAAAAATAATGCCCAAGAAATTTTACAATCTATTAAACCACCAGATCTTAATTTTTATCAAATAGGGCTTGAAATTAATAATCCAAAAAATAATTCCAAAGAACTAATTAACCCATTGCCAAATTAATATAATTTAGTTTACAATTTTATATGTCAAAAATAGAATTTGAACCAACAGATAATCAAGTAGGATGTTTTATCTATACTGATTTACAGAAAGTAACAAAAGACCAAGTAACTGAAATAAAAAAGTTGCTTGATAAATATGGAGTGCTTTTTTTTAAAAATCAAGGCTTGAGTCCAGAGCAATATGTAAATTTTTCAACAAATTTTGGGGTCCCAGCAAAATACCCAATGCTCAAACCGCACAAAGATTTTAAAGATATATATGTTATTGAGAGAAAAAAAACTGACACTGGAAAAAGTTTTGGTGAAGGTCCTCACACAGATTCTTCATATTTGGAAAACCCTCCGAGGTTTACTTTTTTACAAGCTATTGATGTGCCTGAGGAGGGAAAAGGAAATACTATGTTTTATAATCAATTTCTTGCATACGAAGCGTTATCTGAAGATATAAAACAAAAAATTGAAAATTTAAAAGGTGTTTTTTCCTCTCAAGGAAAAATAGCTCAAACTAGGAAATTAAGGATGGCAGATCATGGGACTAGCGGAACGAAAGAAATTAGGTCTGAACATAACTTAGTACAATTAATTAATGGTAGAAAAACAATTTATTGTTCTCCAGGTCACGTTGTTGGAATAGTTAATTTAAGCTCTGAGCAAAAAAAATTTTTAAATTTTTTAACCTCTCACCAAATAAAAGAAAAATTTTCTTTTAGTTTTGGTTGGAAAAAGGGTGATATTGCTCTTTGGTCAAATCGTTCTATGCTTCATGCGGCAACAGCTTTTAATGGTGACAGAAAAATGTTTAGGATTACAATTCAGTAACTATTCTTTCAAAATTGTAATGTGACCCATTTTTCTTCCTTCTCTAGGTTCTTTTTTTAAATAGTCGTGAAAAAATTCATTTTTTTTAAAAGTTTTTTTTTTATAATTTTGAATTTCAAAACCCAAAATATTGTACATTTCTGCATTAGAGATTTTTTCAATTGGTTTCGACTTTAGACTACAAACAGCTCTTACATGATTTTCAAACTGAGAGATGTTAAAAGCTTCAATGGTAAGATGACCTGAATTGTGGAAACGTGGAGCAATTTCATTTACTAAAAGCTCGTCCTTTTTATTAATAAAATACTCAATAGTTAATATTCCAACATATAAAAAGTTTTCTGCAATTTTTTTTGCATTTTTAACAGCGCTTTTAAATATTTTATTACTTATATCAGCAGGTATTTTTGATTTATATAAAATTTGATTTTGATGGACATTTTCTATTGGCTCATAATTTGTCATTGTCCCGTCTGCATACCTGGCAATAATAACTGAGATTTCTTTTTTTAAATCTACTTTTTTTTCAAGAATATAATCTTTAGTAAAACACCAATCTTGTTTAACATCATCTAAGGAGTTTAAAACAAACTGACCTTTTCCATCGTAGCCTAAAGTATTAGATTTAAGTATTCCGGGTAAAAGGTGTTGATTTTTCTTTATATCTTCTGCTGATTTAATGAACGCCCAGTCTGTTGTATTAATTCCTAGCTCATTTACAAAAGTCTTCTCAAGTTTTCTATTTTGAGCAATTTTATTTATTTTAGGAGATGGTAATACTTTTTTCTCTTTCTGAATGAAATTTAAAAATTCTACTGGTATGTTTTCAAACTCATAAGTTACAACATCAACTTTGCTGATAAACTCTTTCACTTTTGCATTATCATCGTACTTGCTGTAAATAAATTGATCACAGAAATGTTGTGCTGGTCCCTCTTTATCATCTGAAAGTACAACTGTTTTCACTTTTAATTTTTTTGCAGCAGAACACAAAAGTGAGCCTAGTTGACCGCCTCCAATCACCCCTAAACGAATAGTTTTTGACATTTACCTTGGTCTTTTTTTAACTGATTTAGTTTGTCTTGCTCTGTAGTTTTCAAGCTTAATTCTGACTTTTTTATCTTGCAAAGCAATAATTGAAATAGCCAATAGTCCAGCATTAAGAGCTCCATTGATAGCAGTTGTTGCAACAGGAATACCGTTTGGCATTTCTGCCACGGAAAACAAGGCAGAGACACCGTCAGTTTTTTTGTCTTTAATTGGAACTCCTATAACTGGAATTTTCGTTAGAGATGCGCACATACCCGCTAAATGTGCAGCGCGACCTGCCCCAGCGCAAATTACGGAGTAATTCCTATGGGCATTTTTTGCAAATTTAAAAAGTCTTTCAGGCGTTCTATGGGCGCTCACTATCAAAACATCGTTTTTAATTTTAAATTTCTTAAGAATAAGCTCACATTTTTTCATAATTGGATAGTCATTTCTACTACCCATAATTATTGCTACTTTATTTGGAGAATTTGCTTTCACAGAACATTTTTAACAATTTTTATGAAAATTACAATAGAGCAATTAAAAGATTAAATTAAAGATAAAAGATCTTCTGGTAATTTGGTAATTTTACCTTGTGAAGAAACAACCGCAAGCTCTATTGTGGACTTAAAAATCAATTTATTGGTTTTTTCTATATTTTGCTCAAGAACAAGTCTGACAGGGCTTTTTTCTACTATTTTTGAAACAACTATTAAATCATCCTCAAATTTAGCTGGAGCGATATATTTAGATGATAATGATTTTACCACAAAAATGACATCAAATTTATCTTTAAGCTCAAGATGTTTAAGTTTTAATTTTTCATAAATAAGTTCTGTTCTAGCCCTTTCAGTAAATTTAAAATAATTAGCGTAAAATACTACTCCTCCTGCATCTGTGTCCTCGTAATATATTCTCACTTTATATTTATGATCCATCAGATGAATATATGTTCTTATTCATGCAACTTCAACTTGCTTCAATTTCTTTCTTATTTTGAACAATTTTATGACAACCAATCTACCAAATCTGACTTTAAATAATTAAGTATGAAAATATTATCAATTGCAGCTTTACTTCTTATGTTGACAAACTGTGCCGGTGGTAACGTAGCAAAAATCAAATTAGGCAAAAAATGTACAGTTGCTGACTCAAAGCAAATTCAAGAGTCCTCTCTTATCTGGTTCGTGTCTAAAGAGGCACTTGATGACTTCGATAAAAGGATTAATAAAAAACATTGTTTAAATAGTTAATTTATTTAGAAAAAAAACAAAAATGTGCTAATAAGGGATAATGTCATTATCCCTTATTATTGCTATTTTTTTAATATCTATAATATTGATTATGATACCACTAATAATAAGCAAAAAAGCTGAAAATGAGTCAAAATCATTAGATGAATGGGAAAAAATAAAAGACTATGGAAATAAGATAAATGAAAAAACAAGAAATAAAAAAAATTAATGAGATTATTTTTAGTTTATTTTGTAATCTTAAATATATCATTTTCAATTAGTGCCATGGCTGAAAAACCTTATCATCATGTATATGAAAATGGGAAATTTAAAAAATTCAGAAACTATCAAGGCGCACCTGAAAGAAACAAAAATTTTAAATGGTCTTACAAAAAATTTAGAGAGGCAAAAAAAAATATTAATGTAATTGTCCCGAAAGATTTTGTTGTACCAAGAAAAACTGTTTTAGAAAATCTTGAGAAATATAAAAATGAGGATTTTATCCTTTGGATCAATCACGCAAGCTTTATTATCAAACTAGGTTCAACCACTATTATAACAGATTTAATTACTGCAAATAATGCAGGGCCACTTTTTTTAGGACCAAGACGTTATACTCCGCCTGCACTAGAGCTTGATCAATTACCAAAAATTGATTTGTGGTTAAATTCCCACCTGCACTATGATCATCTAAGTATAAGTGATATTCGAAAATTTCCTTATAAATCAGCCAAGGTCCTTGTCCCTTTAAATAATGGATCATATTTTAAGAAAAATAATTTTAAAGATATAAAAGAGCTTGATTGGTTTGACACTGTGCAAATTAACAAAGATTTATCAATTACTTTAACACCAAGTCAACATTGGAATAAACGGAGCGCTCTGCCATTTGGTCCAGGAGCAACTGATAAGGCTTTGTGGGGAAGTTTTTTAATAAATTATAAAGATATAAAAATATTTTTTGCATGTGATACAGGTTATTCAAATATTTACAAAATGATGGGAGAAAAATTTGATGGGATAGATATTTTTTTAATAAATTCTGGTGCTTTTAACTTTGAAGCAATAACGGGAAAAAAAGATTTTTCAATTTTTCATACCAACCCCGAAGAGGCATTACAAGCTGCTAAGGATATAAAAGCAAAAAAAATCATTCCGATGCACTATGGAAGTTTTCTTCTTGGACTTGAAGGTCAAAACTCTGAGGGCCCGATTAATGAACCAAGAAATCGCCTTTTGAAAAACGCTGAGAATTACGGTTATAATAAACAAGATTTAAAAATTTTTAATATTGGCCAGATTTCTAAATTGGAAGAAATCTTAAATTAATTTAATTTTTTTTTATACTCTCTATCGATCATCGAAGTAAGAGAGTCAACTAAAGCATCAGAAAATTTGAAAATTTCATTAGGTTTATATTCGTTAGACTTACTATCTGTTGGATTTGTTTTATCCTCAACAATAATATTTGAAGTTGGATCATTGTTTTTTAAATATACTAACATAATCCAATTTTCGTCTAATTCTTCATCTAGTTTTATAAAAATTTCAGAGGTCTCATAACGTCTATCAATTACTCTGAGTAAAGACATTTTTTTTGGCAACCATCTTCTATTAAGTTGAAAAATGCAAGAGGCCATACTTCTATAAAAACTTTCTAAATTATTTTCTATTTTTTCTCTAGCAATATTAAATTGTCTTTCTTTTTCCAACAGATCTGATCTGGTGTCATCATCTGAAACCTCTATGCCTAATTGTTCTATTCGTTCTCTGATTTTTTGGTCCCTTATGGCTTGATATTTTAATTTAATTTTTTCAATTCTTTCCTGGACTTCTTCGTAATTTTCTCTTTCTTGATTCAATACTACCCGTTCTAGATTTTTGATTTCTAAAGCCTCTCTTTTTCTGAATTGCTCAATTTTCTTCTCGAGTTTAATCTTTTCATAAAATAATCTTTGTTTTTCGGCTTGTTCTTTTCTCACTTGAGCTTGTTCTTCTCTTATAAATCTTTTTAATTCGATTTTTCTCTCTTTTACCAATTTGATTTCCTCTTTAACTTCAGTCTGTTTAGCCTTTAACTCTTCTCGTTTTTTCATTTTATCTCTTCTAACAATTTCATCTTTTTCCTTTTTCATTTTCTTAAGCTGCTCTTTTCTTTTTCTATCTCGTTCTTCTTCAATTACCTGTTTAAATGAGCTTATTTTATCTGATATGTTTTGAAAAAAGCTTTGAAGTTTTTTATCCAAATTAAAGTTAATTTTAAAATTAAAACTAAATTTATCAGTAAGTCTTATAATTTTCCTAAAAGTTTCTTTTGAGGAATTTTTTCTTTTTTTTGATTTTGCTTTCCTTTTTTTTGCTAAAAATTTAAATTTTTTCTTAAAAGAACGTTTTTTTATTTTTTTTACTCGTTTTTTTGATTTGGGTCTTCTTTTAGTTCTTCTTTTACTTTTTGGTTTTTTTTTTACGCGTAACTTTTTTCTAACTTTTTTTTTCTTTTTTTTCATACCTGATAATAATTAAATATCAGTTTTTATGAATATATATAGTCTCTTGTAGGTCGGGCTGCATTAAAGTTCTTCACAATTTGTAATTGAAATACCGCTAAGTCTCTATATCTAAAAGCTGCAGCACAACTTGCTAGATAAAAAGACCACATTTTTACAAATTTTTCATCAAACATATCTTTGACCAAATGCTTTTTTGCCATAAATCTATTCAACCAGCTTAAAAGCGTTTTATCATAATGACGAATAAGAGTTTCAGTATCAGCAACTATTAAGCCTGTTTTTTCAATGGGTTTTACTATCTGACTCAATGAGGGACAAATTCCCCCTGGAAAAATATATTTGTTAATGAATTTGTTTGGCGCAGAAGGTTTATCAACGACCCCAATAGTATGTAGAAGAAATTTTCCATCTTCTCTCATTATATCATTCATCTTTTTAAAAAATGTCTTATAAAACTTACGGCCGAAATGTTCTAGAGCCCCAACTGAAGCCACACGATCAAATTTTCCAGTAACATCACGGTAGTCCAAATATTTAAATTTAACTTGATTATCTAAATTTAATTCTCTTACTTTTTCAGTTGCATATTTAATCTGATTTCTACTTAAAGAGATTCCTAAGACTTCACAGCCAGTCTTTTTAGCTATTTCAAAAGCTAAACCGCCCCAGCCACAGCCTACATCAAGAACTTTCATACCATTTTTTAAATCAAGTTTTTTTATAATATGATCTAATTTATTTTGCTGTGCTTCTTCTAAAGTTTTTGTATTTTCTTTCCAATAAGCACAAGAATATTGTCTATGTTTTGTATCAAGAAAAATATCATACAATTTTTCTCCCTTATCCCCACCTATATCGTAATGGTGCTCAACATTTTTTCTTGCTTTACCTGGCAAATTAAAATTTGAGATATATCTAACAGCTTCGTAAATCTTTTTGGATAAGTAACTTGCTGTTGTAATTTCTTCTCGACCAAGATTTTCTACTAAGGACATTAGAAATTCTTCCAAACTTCCATTTTGAATTAAGATTTCATTTCTCATATATGCCTCTGGAAACTCTAACTCAGGGTCAAGAATTAGTTTCCACTTTAAATTTTCTTTTAATAATTTGACAGTTATCGGATTGTTCTTTCGAGGATTACCACAAATATATTTCTGACCAGTAGAATCTTCTAGAATAATTCCATTTTTTTTATAAATTTTACTTAAGACCTTTGCTAAAATCATATTTATGCTGCTATGTTTTTTTTAATCCCGAACTTTAAAGTTTCAAGTTTTTTTAATAATTCTTTATTATCTTTAGAATTTAATAAGGTTAAAGGTGGTAATAAATTTTTAAATTTCAAATTCTGAGCAGACATGTAGCTATGTAAGGCAGAAATCAAATTATAATTATCAAAAGCATGCCTAACCATGATCAATTTTTCATTTAAGTTTTGAGGTTTATTTTTTTCGAAGTTATCAAAAACTTCTCTAGCTAATTTATGAGTAACATTTGCAATAGCAGATATGCATCCAGAACAGCCAATTTTCAAACCTTTGAGTAACTTAGATTCATCTCCAGGAAAAATCAAAAAATCTTTAATCTTGAGATTTTCGTACAAATTATATGTGGAGTCTTTGCATCCAACAATATTTTTGGGAAATGCATTAACCAATTTTTTTACAAAGTTTACTTCAAACTTAAAACCGCTTAATTTTTCAAAATTATATAAAATAATTTTTACTTTAGGAATATTTTTAATTATTTTAGAATAAAATTCAAAAACCCCAGCTTCGGTGTTGCCTTTATAGTAAGCTGGAGGCATTATGAGAAAATTATGAAAATCATATTCTATTGAATACTTGATAAACTCAATAGTCTCTTTTAATGAATTACAACCAGTACCTAAATGAAAATTTTTTTTAAATTTGCTTATTGGAAGTTTTGATACTAATTCTTTTTTTTCAGCCATTGAAATTAATTGACTTTGTCCAGTAGAACCAAAAAAGAAAACACCGTGCAATCCTTCTTTTATAATGTTTTCAGCATGAGCTATAGTTTCATCGATATCTAATGAACCATTCTCATCTAAAACACTTAGTGTTGCTGCATAAACACCTTTTTTTATCATAATCTTACCTAAATTTTTATGTCTAAGTTATAATAATATATTTCAAAATGAAAGTTCTTGTTGTACAGCAAAGATATGGGATAGGGGATATGCTTATATTTTTACCTTATCTAAAGGCTTTGTCTGAAAAAAATAATGTTAAAATTTCTTTACTAGCAAAAAAAACATCAAGATCATCAGAGTTATTTAAATCAGAGAATTTCTTGGATGAGATTATAGATTTAGATTCTACTAAAGATGGAATTTCAGGATTTTTCAATTTATCAAAAGAAATTAAAAAAAGAAAATTTGATAAAATATATATTTTTAATGGATCTCTAAGATATAAGCTCATAGCTATATTTGCTGGTATAAAAAGTATATATCAATACCCGCTTTTTACTTCTAAAGATATTATATTTCAAACAGCAAAAGTTTTTACAGAACCACTGGTTGGCAAGATTCTATCTACTGAACCTAATCTATTATTAAAAGAGGAAGATGTTAGGGAAGCAAAAAGTACTTATAGAATAAATGAAAAAACTAAAAATATTGTTTTAGGTGTTTCTGCTTCTGGACCAACAAAAAGATGGGGAATTGAAAATTATATAAACCTAGCAACTCAGTTAAGCCAGTATAAAGAATGTAAGTTTTTTATTGCAGTTGGAAAAAATGACTCAGAAATAATAGATAAAATAAAAAAATCAAATATTAATACTATTTGTATGACTATGGAAAAATTATCAATTTCAAATATTCTCAATATTATTAAAAATTGTAATTTATATATTGGTAATGATACTGGGTTCATGCACATGAGTGCTGCGCTTGGAATAAAGTCGATTGGAATTTTTACAGACTCTCCGGCTTATTCTTATAGTGGCTACTCCAAAAATATAATTCCAATTGTCCCTAAAGGAGAAACAATCGAAAGCACGACTCACGACACTTTAGGTAAAGATAGGATTTCTTTAGAGAACGTATTAGAAACTGCAAAAAAAGTTTTAAATTAACTAAAGTCAGTTTTTATAATTTTTTCTTTTGCTTCATTTACTAATTGACTAAGTCGCTCTGAATTCACATCCCGATTCATATCTGGATGTATTTTTTTTTGTAATTTCGCTGCAGTTTTTAAAACATCTTCCTTTGAACATCCCTTTTTTAAACCTAAAATTTTATAGCTTTCCTCAGTTGATATACTTGTAGTCGCTTGCGAACTTTTATTACCGAACCTACCTGAGCTTCTTAAAACTTGTATTAGCCTCCATAATTGAAATAATTGTAATGCTGTAAAACCTTTAATTTTCAATCCGCTTAATAGAATTAATAAAAATGGTAGTGAAAATATATATTTACCACCTATTGCTAAAATTGCTGCCAAAAATATAGATATAACTATAGCTAATCTTTTCAAAAATTGTGCTATTTTTTTAGTACTAGTTTTGGCAAACCAATTTAAAAATAAATAAACAATGACAAATATGATAATTCCAATTAAAAACCAATTCATATAATTCTTTTAAAATGAGTATACCAGAATTAAAAAAAATAAAGAGCGAGAAAAAGTATCACAATACTACTTTAAAGGATGATTATTCTTGGGTGGATCAGCCTGATATTTTAGACGTTTTAAAAAATCCAAATAAACTTCATCCTGATGTTAAAAAGTACATTGAAGAAAATAACTTATTGACTGAAAAATATTTTGATGATGTTAAAGATCTGCAAAAAAAACTTTTTAATGAAATTAAATCAAAAATTAAACTTGATGACACATCTTTAAAATTTAAAGATAAAAAATACTTTTATTGGGGTAAAACAGAGGCCAAAGGGAATTATGGTAAGCGATTAAGGCAATTAATTAATAAATCAAAACCAGAAGAAATTTATTTTGATGGAGATTTAGAAAAGAAAAAATCTGGATCCGAATATTTTGGCCTGGGTAGTGTTAGTGTTTCCCATAACGATGACTTAATGGCATATTCTCTAGATTTAAAAGGATCTGAGTATTACACAATCTATTTAAGAGATTTAACTAACAATAAAAATTTACCCGATCAAATTGAAAACACTAGTGGAAGTATTACTTGGTCTTTAGATAGTAAAAGTTTTTTCTACTCCAAGTTGGATAAATTTCATAGACCTAGGAAAATTTATAAACATTTTTTAGGCAAACCTGTTGAAAGTGATGAGCTTATTTTTGAAGAAAAAGATGAGACTTTTACATGCAGTATTGGTTTAACATCGGATGAAAAATATTTCATAATTTCTACTTCAGATCACATTACCACTGAAGAGTATTTTTTTGAGTCGATTAGTGATGACATTAAACCAAAACTATTTAGAAAAAGAAAAAAGGACGTACGTTATTCTTTAGACTCTTGGAAGGATTATTTCTATGTTCATACCAATCAAGATGCAAGAGACTATAAAATTCTAAGGTGTAAAAAAGACAATATTGAAAATTTGGAGGAATTTGTTCCACCAAAAAAGGAGACGGTTATAGGTGGTTTAGATTTTTTAGACGATTATATTATTAGGGCAGAGAAATCTGATGCGATACCAAAGTTATATGTAAGAAACATTAATACAAATGAGGAAGAAGAAATAAAAATTTCCAATGAACCAATTGGTGTCCCAGGAGCAAGCTTAATGCAAAAGGATACTAATACCTCTAAAATTAGAATTAGTTGGGAAAGTATGGCTACACCAGGTAAAATATTTGAATACGATATTAAAACAAAAGAAAAAAAACTAGTTAAGGAAGTTGAAATTCCATCAGGTCATGATCCAAATAAATACGTTGTTGAAAGAATAAAAGCTAAATCACATGATGGACGTATGATACCCATAAGTTTGGTTAGACTTAAAAGTTCAAAACAAGACGGAAAGTCAAAAATATTGTTATATGCTTATGGAGCCTATAAGCATAGTGTTTCACCATCGTTTAGTGCATCAAGATTTTGTTTAGTTGATAGAGGCATCACATTTGCTATAGCGCATATAAGAGGAGGAGGAGATTTAGGAGACAATTGGCATACTGAGGGAAAAAAGAAACTTAAGAAAAATACTTTTCATGATTATATTGCATGTGCAAATCACTTAATTGAGCAAAGGTATACACATAATGGTGGATTGTGTTTTTACGGAGGAAGCGCAGGAGGACTTACAGGTGGCAGTGTAGCAAATATGGCTCCAGAATTATTTTTTGCGATGCTTTTGCTTGTCCCTTTTGTAGATACAATGACAACAATGTTAAATGAGAAACTCCCGCTCACACCTGCCGAATGGGAACTTTGGGGTAATCCGATAAAAAGTAAAGAATATTTTGATTATATATTATCTTATTCTCCTTATAATAATTTGGGTAAAAAAAAATACCCACCGATGTTAATCACGTCATCAATATTCGATAATAGAGTTTTATATTCTGAGCCGGTAAAATATATCGCTAAATTAAGAGATGTTAAAGAGGATAACAATGAACAATTATTAAAATGTAAAATGGAAGCAGCTGGTCACGGAGGAATGAGTGGTAGAGATAATGCTATAAAAGAACTTGCTGAAGAATATAGTTTTATTTTAAAGAACGCTAAAGTTTAAATATCATCTTGAAAATTTAAAAAAAGATACCATATAGATATTGTTGATTGCCGAAAGGGATCAACATTAACCTTGCTAACAAAGGAGGAAATATGACAAGTAAGGATCTATCGATCTTTAATTCACTAAGACCTTTTAGCATTGGATTCGATGATATGTTTGATCAGTTCGAGTCTATGTTAGGAAATGGCAGTCTTGCTGTACAAGGCAATTACCCGCCATATAACATCCGAAAAGCAGGCAAAGATAAATATGCTATTGAAGTAGCAGTTGCTGGCTTTAACAAAAATGATGTTGAAGTAGAATATGAAGATAATCTTTTAACTGTAAAAACAAAACAAGTTAAAAGCACTGAGAAAAAAGATGGTGAAGAGATAATTCACAGAGGTATTTCTCAAAGATCTTTTGCCAGATCGTTTACAATTGCAGATGATGTAAAAGTAGGTGACGCTGAGTTAAAGGATGGACTTTTGACAATTTCTTGTGAAAAAATTGTACCAGAAGCAAAGAAAAAAAGACTTATTGAGATAAAATAAGTTTGCCTTACTTGCGGAGCTTGCTCCGCGAGTAAATTTATTAATTATGGAGATAACAGAAAAATTTGATTGGTTTTGTAAAACTACTTGGTCCAAAAGTGCTTATAATACTTTATGGTGCCTCATCGGATGTTCTATAGGCGACTTTGGAACTATTTATTATTTTCAAATAACCCCTCACTCTTTATCAGTATTTTTAGTAATGTTAATTGCTATAATTAATGGAATAATAACTTCTATCATTCTTGAGACTATAATTTTATTTAGACAAAAATTTAAATTAATAGAGGCGTTTAAAATTGCTTGTGGGATGTCACTAATTAGTATGATTTCTATGGAAGTGGCGATGAACTTGACAGACTACTTAATTATAGGTTCAGCAAAATTAGTATGGTGGGTCGTACCTATAATGTTGTTAGTTGGATTTTTAACACCTTGGCCTTATAATTATTGGAGACTTAAAAAATTTAATAAGGCATGTCACTAAAAACAGTTTTTACTTGTAAAACCTACTACCTTATTTGCTGAGCTAATTTCAAAAATTCTTTCGCATTTTATCTTTAACTTTTCTTTTGTATAAACATAAAACCTATTTCTTGAATTATTTTTAAAATCAATCTTATTTGGTTTACCAAATTCTATTTTTAATGCCTCTTCAGACCTATTAAGCCACTTGCTTAATTGCTTTTCTTCTTTAGAAACTTTTTCATCAATTTTGTTAGAAACAGTTTGGCACGAAGCCAAACTTAAGAATAAAAAAATTAATATTAAAACAATTTTCATTTTCAACCAAGTGTAGAATATACATCAATTTTATAAACAGAAATATTTATCACAGGTTGTAATTTCATATTAACGACAGTTTTTTCAAAGATTTATCTAAAGAATCATTGTAAGCAGAATTATTAGGAGGTTTTATGCTTGAAAAATATTTTGAATACAAAAAACACAAAACAAATTTTAGAACTGAAGTAATAGCTGGCGTAACTACGTTTTTAACAATGGCTTATATAATGTTCTTAAATCCTTTTATTTTATCTGGAGAATTTGCAGGACCAGAAAAAGGATTTTTTGATTTTGGTGCTGTCTTTACTGCAACGATAATAGCTACCGCCATAGCTTGTTTTATAATGGCTTTTTACGGAAAAACTTGGCCAATTGGTTTAGCTCCAGGAATGGGCATAAACGCATTTGTTGCTTTTGGAGTTGTAGCTGGTATGGGTTACACTCCCCAGGAAGCTTTGGGTGCAGTATTAGTTGCTGGAGTATTGTTCTTAATAATTTCTTTAACTCCAATAAGAGCTTGGTTAATTAATTCTATCCCAAAAAGTTTGAAGTTAGGAATAGGAGCAGGAATAGGTGGGTTTCTTGCAATTATAGGACTGGAAATTATGGGAGTAGTAGGAGATCACCCCGTTACCTTGGTAACTTTGGGGGATATCAAAAACCCGTTGGTTATACTTGGATGTTTAGCATTTGTTTCAATGGTAGTGATGGAAAAAATGAAAATACGTGGAAACATTATAATTGGAATACTAGTTTTCAGTGTTATAGCGTGGGTAACTGGTCTTGCTAAATTTAATGGAGTAGTTAGCACTCCACCACCAATGACTTA
Source organism: uncultured Pelagibacteraceae bacterium (assembly GCA_902552185.1). Classification (GTDB taxonomy): domain Bacteria; phylum Pseudomonadota; class Alphaproteobacteria; order Pelagibacterales; family Pelagibacteraceae; genus Pelagilacustribacter. The sequence continues at coordinate 14,934 of CACDFZ010000009.1, forward strand.
CCTTTTTGCATTTGACTTAGGTGCTGCTTTTACAGCAGGAATGTCAACAGTAATATTTACTTTATTATTTATTGACTTTTTTGATACTGCTGGAACTTTAACTTCTGTCGCAAATGTTGCTGGTAAAGTTGGCAAAGATGGAAAAGTGCAAGATATAAATAAAGCCATGCTTTCTGACAGCGTTGGTACAGTTGCAGGAGCGTTTATGGGAACAACTACTGTCACAAGTTATGTGGAGTCAGGTGCTGGTGTAAAAGCTGGCGGAAGAACAGGAATGACGTCGCTTGTTATAGGTGTGTTATTCTTAGCATGTTTGTTCTTTTCTCCTTTAGCTACTTCTTTACCTAAAGAGATAGATGGTGCCGCGTTGCTATACGTTGCGGTCTTATTTGTAAGAAACTTAATAGATATAGAGTGGAATGATATTGCTGAGTCAGCGCCTGCGGTTGTAGCTTTTATTGCTATGCCTTTGACTTATTCTATAAGTCACGGGATCGCTTTAAGCTTTATTGCATATGCATTAATTAAAATTTTTACAGGAAAATTTAATACTACTTCTCCTGCTATTTGGTTGATAGCTGCGTTAAGTGTTGCAAGTTTTGCTGTCGCTTAAATTATTAAAGGGCTGGGAAACCGGCCCTTTTACTTTTGACCTTTCTTTAAATCTTCAATTCTTATTTCTTCGTATTTTTCAAATGGCTGTACTATCCAAGGATTGTCTTTAAGTTTTTGAGCACAAAAATCTGGCTCAAAAGTTGAGTCTGCTTTTTTCCAAAGTACTGCAGTTTTAATTAATTTAATTTTTCCTTTTAGTGGAGGATATTTTTTTAACCAATCAATACTTTTATTAAGTGTAACTCCAGTGTCTGATAAATCATCACAAAGTAAAATGTTGCCACTCATATCTTGCACCGTAGAACTTAGCTCCCTAGAAAAAATTAATTCACCTTGTTGATCTTCAATATTTTCTCCTGAGTATGACTCTACAGCTAAATACGCGCATTTTAGTTTAAAAACTCTACTTAGAACATCAATTATTGGTGCCCCACCTCTCATTATTCCTATTAATAAATTAGGTTTAAAACCGCTATCATGAATCTGTATTGCAAGCTTCTCTACTATTTGATTATATTCTTTCCAATCTATGATTAATTTATTAGCCATAAAAAAAATTAATTTATTTTAAAGGAGTTGTAAATGAAAGGTTATGTAGTTTGTGTTTATAAAAGCATTAGTAATGAAGAAAAGCTGAAAGAATATGCTGTAAAAGCTAAAGCAGCAGTTGAAAAATATAAAGGTAAGTTTTTAATAAGAGGGGGGAAGTCAATTAATAATGAGGGTGAAAAATCGCCTAGGACAGTTGTAATTGAATTTCCATCTTATAATGAAGCAAATTCTTTTTACAATTCAAAAGAATATCAAGAAGCTCATTCAATTTTAAAAGGTTATGCCGTGAGGCAACACCAAACAGTAGAGGGTGCCTAATACTGTATTGGTTCATCATCTATTGATCTCCAAAGGTACCAAGTAGCAACGGAACAATAAGGACTGAATTTTTTGTAAAGTTTTTTTAAAAAAATTTTAGGTGGAAAATATTTTTTTTTATAATTATTCGATATTGCTCTCAACAATCCTATGTCCTGCAGCGGCCAAATATTTGATCTATTAAATGTAAATAATAATATCATTTCTGCTGACCACCTACCTATTTGTCTTAATCTAGATAAATACTCTATAGCCTCCTCATCATTCATGTTTTTGATCAAATTTGGATTAAATTCTTTATTTAAAGTTTTTTTTGCAAGTTCTTTAATTCCTTTAGCTTTTTGCCTGCTCAAGCCACAACTTCTGAGACTTAACGTAGATAACTTGTTCACAATTTTAGGGTTTATCTTTCCATAACATTTTTTTTTAAATTTTAAGAAAACAGAATTAGCTGCTGCAACGCTTATTTGTTGACCAATTATACTTTTACATAATGAAAAAAATACATCATTTCTTGTTATTAAAAATCCTTCTCTATAATTTAAAATTAGTCTAGCCATTACTTTATCTTTTTTAGAAAGTATTTTTTTGGCCTTAGCCCAATACCTTGGTGGTTTGTTCATGGTCTTGGATTAATAATTTGTTTTTTTAGTTTGTTTTCTCGCATGAAAATTATGAGAGAGCTAGTTATAACTAGTAATGCACCGAAAAGTGTTAATAATTTTGGTATTTCACTCCAAATTAAGAAACCGAATACAATTGCAAAAACTAAACTTAGATATTTTATCGGAGTTACTAATGATGCCTCTGCTAATCTGTAGCTTTGGGTAAGTAATAAGTTTGCAACACTACCGCACAAGCCCATTATAATAAAAATTCCTAAATCTATTCTGTTTGGTAAAACCCAATCTCCTTTAAAGACAGTTGCTATACCCAATAATGAGCAAAGTAATGTAAAGTAAAATGCAATTCTATAATTTGGTTCAGTTTTAGATAAGGATCTAACGCTTATAGCAACGCAAGCAAAAAAAATACAAAATATTATCGGTGTGATGTAGTAAAAATTTAAATCTATAAAAGCTGGCTGTACTATTAATAACATTCCAATAAAGCCCAAAAATACTGCGCACCACCTTTTAATTCCAACTTTCTCAGATAAAAAGAAAATTGATGCAACTGTAACAAATATTGGCCCTCCAAATGTTAGGGACACAACATCAGCTAAAGGTAATTCTCTCAAACCAATAAATAATGCAATAATTGCTGCTGCACCAGTAAAAGCACGAAATGCATGTAAACCTGGTCTTGAAGTTTTGTAAAAACTTAATAATTTTCTTTTTGGAATTATAAAAAAAATAGGAATAAAACCTATAAAAAATCTCAAGAAAAGAACTTGTCCAACTGGGTAATAATCTAGCCACTTAACGCATATATCCATAATGGAAAAGCATATTACGCTAGCCACCATGTACAATACGCCTATTTGATTTTTAGTAAGCAATTTATTATCCTCAACACTTCATAACATATAAAATTACTTATGCAAAAATGTTACTTAGCAATGGGATGTTTCTGGAAACCTGAAGAGCAATTTAAAACTCAAAAAGGCATAATAGATACCGAGGTAGGATATGCTGGGGGGTATAAATCGAAAGTCACCTATGAAGAAGTTTGTCAAGGTAACACTGGTCACGCAGAGATTGTGAAACTCTCGTTTGATGAAAACATTATATCTTACGAAAAAATTTTAGAGCTATTTTTTAAATTACATGATCCAACTCAAAAAGATATGCAATTTCCAGATGTTGGAACTCAATATAGAAGTGAAATATTTTACGATAATGAACAACAAAAAAAGATAGCAGAAAAAGTTAAAGAAAAATTTAATAAAACATTAAATAATAAAATCGAAACAAATATTTCTCCGATAAAAAACTATTGTAAGGCTGAGGAATATCACCAAAAATATATTGAAAAAACTCGAAGATGAGTCCTTTAAAAACTACCAAATGGCTAGAGGAAAATATTAGTAAGGTAAAAATTTTGGATGCCACTTGGCATATGCCTAATTCAAATCGAAATGCAATTAAAGAGTATGAACAAAATCACATTAAAAGTTCGATTTTTTTTGATTTAGATAAAAATTCAAATCAAAAAATTTCCTTACCCCATATGTTACCAGATATTCAAAATTGGGAAAAAATAGTTTCTAGATTAGGCATAAAAAATGATGATCATATTATAGTCTACGATAATTCTGAAGTACTAAGTGCAAGTAGATGTTGGTTTACATTTTTATATTTTGGACATGATATAAATTTGGTCTCAATCCTAGATGGTGGATTAAAAAAATGGAAATTAGAAAATAGACCGTTATCAAATGAAACAACGAGTTTTAAAGAAACAAAATATGAAGCCAAAGTAAGAAGTGATTTAGTAATTAATTTTAATCAAGTCGAAGACAATATTAATAAAAAAAAATTTTGTTTAGTTGATGCTAGAGGCGAAAATAGATTTAAAGGATTGGTAGATGAGCCAAGAAAAAATTTAAAAAAAGGACATGTAAAAGGATCAAAGAACCTGCCATTCTCAAAAATAATAAATTCTGAAAACAATACCTTTAAGAAAAAAGCAGAATTAGAGAAAATATTCATAAACCACGGCATAAATCCAAATGAAAAATTAGCTTTTAGCTGCGGAAGTGGTATAACGGCCTGTGTCTTAGGTCTGGCTAGTACTGTTATTAGTAACAAATTACCGGTTATATATGATGGTTCTTGGGCAGAGTACGGGCTCAAATAAAAATGAAAACATCGACTAAAATAAAAACTTTTATTGTTATATTTATTATTGCTATTACAGTCGTAATAACCGCAAGACATTTTATAGGATTACACTTTAAAAAAAAATTTAGTGTAAGGCCAGCACCGGGTGTAATAGTTAAAGAAGTTGAGAAATCAAAATTTTATAAAAGTATTGAAACCTTTGGTACTGCAATAGCCCAAAATTCTAAAACTTACAGAATAAAAAAAGATAATGTTGTAGGAAATTTAAGAATCGAAAATAGATTTGTAAAAAAAGGGGAAATCATAGCTGCTTTAAAAAATAGTAACAATATTATTGCAGATTTTGCAGGTAAACTTGGTAAAAGGGAAATAGCTCAGGGTGTTCTAGGATCGGATAGTTTGATTATTACTCTTGATGATTTAAAAAAAATTGTAATAGATATTAAAATTCCTGAAAGTTATGTAGGAATTTTAAAACCAGGTTTAAAAGCAGAAATATCCAGCTCAGCTTTTTCTGGAAAAATTTTTAAAGGTAGAGTGTCCTCTATAAGTTCAAGGATTGATCCTTCGACAAGGTCGATTTTAGCTAGAATTTCTGTAAATAACAAAAATTTTGAAATAATTCCGGGGCAATTGATGACCGTAAAAATAATTTATAATGAAATTAATCAAATAGGGGTTCCAGAAAGCGCAGTGACAATTCAGGGAAACACCGCTTTCGTCTATATTGTAAAAAACAATACTGCTGAACAAAGAGATATTAAAATTGGAAATAGAAATTTTGGAAAAGTTTCTGTTCTTTCAGGTATAAAGGAAGGCGACCTGGTGATTTCTGAAGGAGTTTCAAAAGTACGAAATAAAACAAAAGTAAAAATTATTAATACAAAATAATAAAATGTTTTTAACCGATTTATCAATAAAAAGACCTGTTGTTGCATCTGTGATGAGCTTAGTCTTAGTTATCTTTGGTCTTTTTACTTTTAAAGAAATACCAACAGATGAATTACCAGATGTTCAGCCTCCTGTTGTTACTATTCAGACAGAGTATAAAGGTGCATCAGCAGAAATTATTGACACTCAAATAACTCAAAGAATAGAAGATTTTGTCGGAGGAACGCCTGGATTAGAAACTATAGACTCTTTTAGTGAAGATGAGAGTTCTAGAATTACTCTTACATTTGAAAATAATCTAGATTTAGATGATGTGGCCAACGATGTCAGAAGCTCAGTAGCAAGAGTATTAGACAATCTTCCTGATGGTGCTGAACAACCCGAAATTTTTAAACAAAGTGCTGGAATGAGAACAACAATGTGGTTGTCTTTTAATTCTGATACTATGACAGATTTAGAATTAACTGATTATGCTGATCGATACTTAACTGATTTATTTTCAACTGTAGAGGGTGTCGGTAGAGTTCGTTTGGGAGGAGAGAGAGAGCTTTCCTTAAGAGTGTGGCTGGATCCGATAGCTCTTGCAGCCAGAGATTTGACAACACAAGAAGTTGAAACAGTTTTAAGAAAAGAAAATGTTGAGTTTCCTGCAGGAAGAATTGAGTCTAAAGATGTTGATTTAACTATCAAATTAGATAAGGCCTATGAAAATTTAGAAAGTTATAAAAAACTTCCACTTAAAAGAGCAAGAGATGGATCAATTATCACACTTTCAGATGTTGCTAGAGTTGAACTTGGAGCAGAATCAACCAGAACATTATTTAAAGGAAACGGTAAACAAGTTGTTGGTATTGGTATTTATCAACAATCAGACGCTAATACTATTAAAGTTGCAAATGGAATTAAAAATAAAATCAAAGAAATTAGGCCAGGATTACCTCCTGGAACATCATTAGAAGTTTCTTTCGACAGAAGTAATTACATAAAGGCTGCGATAAATGAAGTTTACAAAACTTTATTTATTGCTTTGATATTGGTGACAATTATCATTTATTTGTTCTTAGGTAATATCAGAGCATTAATAGTTCCTCTGATTGCTTTGCCGGTCTCTTTAATTTCTACTTTTTTATCTATTTATTTTTTTGATTTTTCAATAAATCTATTTACCTTAATGGCGCTAGTCTTAGCGATAGGGATTGTTGTTGACGACGCTATAGTAATGCTTGAAAATATTGTAAGAAGAATAGAGTTAGGAGATACGCCACTTGTTGCAGCATATAAAGGGGCCAAGCAAGTCTCTTTTGCAATTATTGCCACTACAGTTGTATTAGTTGCAGTATTTATCCCGCTGATTTTTATTAAAGGTATTACTGGTGTATTATTTACCCAAACCGCAATTACTTTAGCTTCAGCTGTAGTTATATCAAGCTTTGTAGCACTTTCTTTAAGTCCAATGATAGGTAGTAAAGTTCTTAAGAAAAATATGAATAAATCAAAAATTGTAATTAAATTTGAAAAATTTTTGAAAAATATTACATTAGTTTACAAACAGTCACTTGTAAACTGGATAAGAAAAAGAAAAATAATAATTTCTTTTTTAGCAATCGTATTGTCTCTAACAATTTTTTTATTTAATTATGCTCCAAAAGAACTAATCGCACCTGAAGACAGAGGTGCATTTTTTGTAATAGTGAAGGCCCCTCAAGGTTCAGGGTTCAATTTTACAAAATCTAAAGCAGAAGATATTGAAAATCTTTTATTACCTAATGTTGGTAAAGGAGAATATAGAAAATTGATATTGCGAGTACCAGGATTTGGAAAATCAGCAAAACAAGTAAACAGTGGTTTTATAATAGTGCTTTTAGAACCATGGGCTAAAAGAGATCGTCATGGAGTTAAAATAATGAGAGAGTCTTTTGGAAAAATTTCTAAAGTACCAGGAGTGCTTGCTTTTCCAATAATGCCTCAGGGTATTAGAACGGGTGGTGTAGAAAGTCCTGTTCAATTTGTAATTTTAGGTAATACATATGACCAATTAATAGAATGGAAAAATGTTATCAAAAAAGAAGCTAGAAAGAATCCAGGACTTACATCAATTCAAGATGATTTTGATTTAAATAAACCACAACTTAATGTTCAAATTGATCAAAAAAAAGCTGCTGATTTAGGTGTTTCTACAGAGGATATAGGAAGAACAATTGAAACCATTTTTGGTTCTAAAAGAGTTACAAATTTTACTAGAGATGGAAAAGAATACTCAATTATTCTTCAGGGTGATATTAAAGATAGACAGGAGCCAGATAGTATTAGTAAAGTTTTTGTTAGATCTAATAACAACGGGAAACTTGTATCAGTCTCTAATTTAATTAGATATGATGAGGAAGGTCAGTCCCCTTTCTTAGCAAGATATAATAGACAAAAAGCAGTAACAATTTCAGCAAGATTGGTTGGCGATTACTCTTTGGATGAGGCTTTAAATTTTTTAGTTAAAGTTGTTGAGGAAAATACCCCTGGGGCAAAAATTGCTTATAAAGGAGAAAGTGAAGAATATAAAAAAACTAACACAGAATTATATATCATATTTATATTGGCTTTGGTCACAGCGTATTTAGCGATGAGTGCTCAATTTGAAAGCTGGAAACATCCCTTAACTATAATGTTAACAGTTCCACTAGCAATACTGGGAGGTCTACTAGGAATACTGGTTGTTGGTTCATCTCTTAATATTTATAGTCAAATTGCTTTAATAATATTAATTGGCTTGTCAGCAAAAAATGGAATCTTAATTGTAGAATTTGCTAATCAGTTGAGAAAAGAGGGAAAAAATATAGAGACATCAATAATAGAGGCTGCATCTATTAGGTTCAGACCTATTTTAATGACAAGTCTTTCAACTATTATTGGAGTGCTTCCTCTAATACTTGGCTCTGGACCAGGAGCAGCAAGTAGACTAACTGTAGGAATCACTATATTCGGTGGAATGCTTTTTTCAACCTTTTTTACTTTATATGTGATTCCAACAATTTACTCTATTGTTGGAAAGAACACTCAAAGAATTGACGCTGTTGAAATTGAATTAAATAAACAACTTAAAAAATAATATACTTATTTTTGTCCAAGTTTTTTTTACAAATAGTCAATTGTTTTCTATATTTTGAGGCAATATCTTTAACTGATTTAGCATAAATGATAGCTTTTTTATCTTTCGAATAATTTTTATAATCGCCCCAACCTTTGTAATAAGCCAAGTACTGCTTGTAAGCATCTTTTTTTGAAATTCTGAGAATTTTGTTAGTTTTATTTATATACCAACCTATAAAATCAACTGAGTCTTTAAAACGAGCTCGTGTTGCTAATGGATTGTCTGTTTCTCTCTTGTATTGCTCCCAGGTACCTTTTACTGCCTGAGAATAGCCAAAAGAACTGGATGGTCTTTTAAAAGGTATAACCTTAAATAATTTTTCCCTAGGAGGTTTAGCTAACCAATTAAAATCACTCTCTTTTTTTACAAAAGCTAATTGTAAGTGAATAGGCGCTCCCCATTTCTCATATGAAGCTTTAGCATGTTTGTACCAGAGGTATCTTTCTTCAAAGATTGCACAGCTATTTTGAGTATTTTTTGGAATAGAGGAGCAAGCAGTAAAAAAGAATAATAATATAAATAGATAAAAATTTGTTTTCCGAATCACTCGCTCATTATAAATCAATTATATTTTCTTCTCCAATCCTCTGGTCTGTCAAATTCTCCTGCCCACATTCCTTTTTTTAAACTCTTTGCTTTTTTTTCTGACTGTAAATATTTTTTTGAGTATCTTACGTATGCAACCGCGAAACCACTTTCAACCATAGCATTATTAAGAATTCCGCTTGCTATATAAGTGTCATTATCGTTCCAAGCTTCTAATAAATCACATTCTGCTAGTATCCTGCCGTATCTATCCTTATTTTTGTATGAGCAAACCAACTTTCGATTATTAATCAAGAATTTTAAAGAATTAGTTGATCTCATACCGCATTTATATGAAGAGCCATCTTTTTTACATATCTGATTCTTCTCAGGTGCATCAATTCCAAAAAGTCTGATTTTTTGATTTTTAATAACTATAGAATCTCCATCAATTACTTTAGCATAGCCCTGGATTTTTTTATATTCAGAAGAAGAGAGGCTGAGAAAATTTAAGACAAATACTAAACTAAACAAAATCAGACTTAACTTTTTCATTAGATTTTTTTATATTTTTTACAAATAATAATCATAAATATTGCTATAAAGGTCCCAAGTAAATTAGCAAAAAGATCTAAAAGTTGAAATGATCTATTGGGTACAAAATAATGAGTAATTTCTGAAATTATCGATAAAGATATTAAAAATATTAAAATCTGATTAAAACTTTTATCTCTTATGTGGCTGATCAAACCAAGTGTTGACAAATATAAAAAAGCTAATGCATGGTTAATAGACGTCCCCATAGGGTTTGGAATAAGATCTGGTTGTTTGCCTAAATCTTCATAAAAAAAATATCCAATAAGACTTCCTGGGAACAAATATAGTATGAGCAAAGCAATTAAAGAGAAGTAGTAAAGATATTTTATCAACTTTAAGACATTATTTTTCATTATAAGTTTAATATTACATAATATCTGATATT
>CACDFZ010000010.1 GCA_902552185.1 uncultured Pelagibacteraceae bacterium
AAAAAGTTTGCAAAAAATTATGTCAGGAAACATCTGATTTAGAAAAAAGATTAAATACATTATTAAAAAAATAGATGTTAACGAAAAAATTTTTAAAGCAGAAAAAAAAAATTATTATTATAGACTTTGGCTCTCAAGTTACAAAACTTATAGCCAGAAGAATAAGAGAATTAAAAATTTACTGTGAAATCATCAATCTCAAAGATTTTAAAAAAATTAGGAATTTTAAAGATATTAAAGGCATTATCTTATCTGGTGGCCCGTCCACAGTAACTCAAAAAATATACCCCTCAATATCGAAAAGTATATTTGAAAAAAATATTCCAATATTAGGCATTTGTTATGGCCTACAGCTTATAGCAAAAGTATTTGGAGGTAGAATTAAAAAATCTCAAAAAAAAAGAGAATTCGGTGAAGCAATTTTATTTGAAAAGTCCAAATCACTTTTATTTAAAAATTTTTTCACTAATAAAAAAACCAGTGTTTGGATGAGCCACCAAGATGCAGTCATTAAAATTCCTAAGGGTTTTGAAAATTTAGCATCAACGGATAGCTCTAAGTATACAGCTATTCAAAACAAAAAAAAAAATATTTACGGTATACAATTTCATCCGGAAGTTACTCACACCAAAAAGGGTTTCGAAGTAATTAAAAATTTTGTTTTAAATATTTGTAAAATTAAGAAAAATTGGGTGATAGGAATTGAAAAAAATAGAATTATTTCTGATCTTAAAAATAAGATTAAAAAAGATAGGGTTATATGTGCTCTTTCTGGAGGTGTTGATAGCAGCGTTGTTGCTCTTCTTGTTAACAAAGCGATAAAAAAAAACTTAAAATGTATAATGGTTGATACTGGACTTTTAAGAAAAAATGAATTTAAACAATCTTATAAACTTTTTAAAAATAAATACAAACTAAATATCAAATTAATAAATTCAAAAAAAATTTTCTATAAAAAACTTAAAAATGTTATTGATCCTGAAAAAAAAAGAAAAATAATTGGAAATTTATTTATTAAAATTTTTGAAAAAGAAGCAAAAAAATTTAAGAATGTTAAATACCTTGCACAAGGAACTCTTTATCCAGATATTATTGAAAGTAGATCATCGACTGGAAGCAAATCTTCAAAAATAAAGTCTCATCATAATGTCGGAGGTTTGCCAAAAAAAATGAAATTTAAATTAATAGAACCGTTAAATGAACTATTCAAAGATGAGGTAAGAAAGTTAGGAAAATCTTTAGATTTAGATCCTTCAATTTTGAAAAAACATCCATTTCCCGGACCTGGTCTAGCCATAAGAATTATAGGAAAAATTACAGAAACGAAAGTAAAAATTCTGCAAGACGCTGACGAAATATTCATAAATAGTTTAATTCAAAACAATCTTTATAATAATATTTGGCAAGCATATGCAGCTTTATTACCGGTTAAGACTGTAGGCGTGATGGGTGACACACGAACATTTCAATACACATGTGTTTTAAGAGCTGTTACATCTGAAGATGGGATGACTGCAGCTAAATATAATTTTAATAACGAATATTTGAGCCAAATTTCAAACAAAATTATAAATGGAGTTTCTGGTATCAACAGAGTAGTTTATGATATAACTTCAAAGCCACCAAGTACTATTGAGTTAGAATAATGAAGGTAAAAATAAAAAAAATTTTAAATAAAAAAAATAAAAGAAAAATTGTTTGTTTGACCTCTTATTCAAAATCAATATCAAAAATTTTGGATAAATATTGTGATCTAATTTTAGTTGGAGATTCTTTAGCAAATGTATTGTATGGAAATAAGACAACACATGAATTGAAATTGCAAACTATGATAAATCATGCCAAATCTGTAACGCTAGGAGCAAAAAAACCTTTGGTTGTTGTTGATATGCCTAAGGGTAGTTACACTAGACCAAAGCAAGCTGTTCAAAATGCAAAAAAAATATTAAAAGAAACTAAATGTGATGCAATCAAAATTGAAAACAACCCACATAATTTAAATATTGTCAAAGCTTTCACAAAATCAAAAATAAATGTAATGGGGCATATTGGTTTCACTCCACAATTCAAAAAAAAATTTAAAGTTGAAGGTAAAAATAAAATTGAACAAAAAAACTTATTAAAAAATGCAAAGAAAATTGAGGAGGCTGGTGCATTTTCTATAGTTTTAGAATGCATCGAAAAAAAAACAGCTCAAAAAATCACCAAATGTCTAAAAATACCTACAATTGGAATTGGATCTTCAAATATGTGTGATGGGCAAATTTTAGTTACCGATGATATGTTGGGTTTAAGCGGCTTTTATCCTAAATTTGTAAAAAAATATGCAAATTTACAAAAAACTATTGATAACGCAATAAAACAATTCGATAAGGAAGTTAAATTAAACAAATTTCCACAAGGAAAAAACAGCTTTTGATTATGAGTGATGAGATTATAAATAAACCTAAGTTCAATTTTAGTGAATTTTTCAACAAAAATAAAAAAAAATTAGTTTTAATTGTTGTTGCAGCAATATTAATAGTTTTTGCTTTAATAATTTTCAATGAATTTAAAAAAAAACAATTTATTGAAATATCTGAAAAATACAATAGTGCTAAAATTCTTATTGAAAAGGGTAATCCGAATGAAGCATTAAAAATATTAGAAGACCTTATTTTGAAAAAAAATAAATTCTATTCCCCCTCAGCGTTAAATTTAATAATCGATAAAGAATTAATTAATGATAAGAAAAAAGTCTTATCATTTTTTGACGAAATTATTTCAAATAACAAATTAGATACCGAAACAAAAAATTTGTTTATTTTTAAAAAGATAGTTTTTATAGGGGATGATATAAAAGAAAATGAACTTTTGAGTAACTTGAATCCTATTCTAAAATCAGATTCACTTTGGAAAGGAACTGTTTCAGACTACATTAAAAAATATTACTTATCAAAAGGTGAATTTCTTAAAGCTAAAGAATTCGAAAATATTATAAAAGAATGAATAAAATTAATTATTTAATTATTTCCCTTTTTTTAATTAATAATTGTTCTTTTGATAATAAGACTGGAATTTGGACTGGAAGTGACCAAATAACTAAAAAAGAAAATAACTCAAAACAAAATACAGAATTTATTTTTAAAAAAGAAAATATTACAATAGAGGAAATAGATTTATCAAATGAGCAAATAATTAAAATAGATAAGCCAAAAAATTATAATGAGTGGAGTCAAAGATATCAGAATAAATCAAATAATATTAATAATGTTACATTTTTAAACGAAGGGAATTATCAAAAACTTTCAAAAATTTCCAATACAAGAGTTAATAAAAATATATTAGTTTATAAAAATAATTTATTTTTCTCAGACTCAAGGGGAAATATAGTAGCTTTTTCTTTAAGAGAAAATAAATTACTTTTTAAGTATAATTTTTATAAAAAGAAATTGAAAAAAATTAAAAAAGAAATCAAGCTTCTTGTTAAAGAAAATACTATTATTGCAGTTGATAATTTTGGTTATATTTATTCGATAGACTATAAACAAAAAAAAATAGTTTGGGCAAAGAATTTTTTAATTCCATTTAGATCAAATTTGAAAATTATAAATGAAACATTATTTGTTTCAGACGAAAAAAATAAAGTAATTTTGATTAATATTAAGAATGGCAACAAGATCGATGAGCTTTATACACAACCCTCTCAAGCAGTATCTGATTTTGAAAGCAACCTAGCGATAGATAATAATAATAATTTATTATTCATGTCTACAAGTGGAATATTATACTCTTTGAATTTTATTAATAATAAAAGCATTAATTGGATCATAAATTTTAAACAAGAAAGCGAGATGATTTATAAAGGAAATCCGATTATTGTTTCAAACGATAAAATTATAATTTCTAGTAAAGATAATATTTCATTAATTAATGTAAATGGTGCTAAAATCTGGGATTTAAATATAAAATCAAACTTATCCCCCATTGTTTCAGGAAATACGATTTTCACTGTTAACAAAGATAACTATTTAATACTTATCAATAAAAACACAGGTCAAATAATATTTTCAAAAGACATATATTCTTTGATAACAAAAGAATTCCAGAAAAATCTGAAAAGAAAAATTAAAAAAATTAGTCACATTTATCTAACAGGTAATAAATTGTTATTAATTTCTGAAAATTCTTACTTTATTGAAGTAAATTTGAAAAACATTATTAATGTTAATTCAATAAAAAAAAATCCATTCAAAATATCTAGTGATGTAATTTTTTATGATAAAAAAATGGTATTTATTAATAAATCTAATAGAATTTATAAAGTTAACTAAGAGCTAGATTTATTACTTAACAGTGAAAGTTGAGTAATTTTCTCGTTTCCTAATTTATCTAAAGCTTTTATTGGGTATTCTCCAGTAAAATAATGATCGCTGAATTGAGGATAGCTGTTGTTTCTTTTTTCTTTTAACAAAGCTTTATACAAACCATCTACACTTAAAAAATTACAGCTTGCAGCACCTAAAAAATCACAGATCTCATTTTTAGTTTTATTACTAGATAATAGTTCTTTTTTTGTAGGCATATCTACCCCATAAAAATCAGGATATTTAATTTCTGGACAAGCAATTCTTACGTGAACTTTTTTTGCTCCAGCCTTATATAGCATTTTAACTATTTTACCACATGTTGTGCCACGAACTAAGGAGTCATCGATTAAAATTATAGATTTATTTTTTAAGATACTTTTTGTAGAACTTAGTTTAAGTTTTACTCCAAAACTTCTTATATTCTGTGTTGGTTCAATGAAAGTTCTACCAACATAATGATTTCGTATGAGACCTAATTCAAACTTAATTTTAGAGGATTGAGAGTATCCAATTGCTGCTGGAACACCAGAGTCTGGAACTGGAACTATTATGTCTGCTTCTACTCCAGTCTCTTTAGCTAATTCTTCGCCTAACCTTTTGCGATATTCATAAGCACACTCACCACCTAGTATACTATCTGGTCTTGCAAAATAAATATATTCAAACACACATGGTCTAGACTTAATTTTATTAAATGGTTTAAAACTTTTAATTTCATTATTTTCTATTACAACTATTTCTCCGTTTTCAACTTCTCTAATAAATTTAGCATCCACTATATCTAATGCACAAGTTTCAGAGGCAAATATATATGAATTACCTAATTTTCCAATTACCAAAGGTCTTATTCCCAAAGGATCTCTTATACCAATTAACTTTTTGTTTGTAAGTATTACAAGCGCATAACCACCTTGAATTTTAAATAAAGTTTCAGTAATTTTATCTAATATCTTTTCTCTATTTGATTGAGCAATTAATTGAACAATTGTTTCTGTATCGCTTGTAGTTCTAAATATTGATCCGCTTTTAACAAGTTCGTTTCTTAATGAAATAGCATTTGTTAAGTTTCCATTATGTGCAATGCTTAAACCTCCATGATATAAATCAGCAAAGAAAGGCTGAATATTCCGTAAAGATGTTTCACCAGTTGTAGAATATCTATTATGGCCAATAGCTGAATTTCCTGGTAATTTTTTTATTGTTTCGATATTTGTAAAATGGTCTCCAACTAGTCCTTGACGTTTTTCAGAGTGAAAACTTTTACCGTCAAAAGAGACAATACCACAACCCTCTTGTCCTCTATGCTGCAGTGAGTGCAGTCCTAATGCTACTAATCTAGCTGCGTCCTCATGTTTTGAGATACCAAAAACTCCACACTCTTCTCTTAATTCATCTGATTTAAATTTTTTCAATTTTTTCCTTTGTATCAATGAAATCCTCACTAGACGGAAACTCTTCTATCAAAATTTCACTTCCTTTATTTATAAAGTCAAAAGAAATAGCATCTTCAGCTGATATACCCCAATTTTGTAAGGGATAAAACCAATTTAATATGGAAAATATACACACTGTAACCACGTAACCTTTAAAAACACCAAATAACATACCAAAAGTTTTATCTATAGATCCAACTCCAGTCCAAGTTACGGCTTTACTCATGGTTTTTCCAATAACAATTATTAAAAAAAGAGTAATAATAAAAATTGCTATACCTAGGCCTACATTGTTAATAAATTCTGATTCTATATATTCGCTTACAATAGGCTGGAGTTTTGGAACCAAGATGATTGTTACAACAGTGGAAATAACCCATTTCATAAAAGAAATAAGACTTAAAGAAAAACCTTTTACAAAACATTGCACAATACAATAAATAAAGATTATCAAAACAAAAACATCAAATAAATTTATTTTACTAATAAAACTCTCAAATAAATTACTCATAGTTTGAAATTTTCAGACTCATTGCCAAAAGGTTTGTAAATTAACAATAATTTAGGAAGCAAAGTTAAAACTGAAATCATAGCAAATAACATTGCTATTCCAGTGAATACACCGAAATAAATTGTAGGAATAAAATTAGATAAAACTAAAATTGAAAAACCAAAAACTATGGTTATTGAAGTATTTAAAATTGCAATACCCACTGTGCTATGACATCTGTCTAGCGTATTTTTATAGTTTTTAATTTTTTTAAATTCTTCTTTAAATCTATAAATATAGTGAATACTATTATCTACCGCTATTCCAATAGTTATTGCTGCAATTGTAATTGTCATCATATCCAAAGGGATTTCCATTAAACCAATTATGCCTAATATAAAAAAAGCTGCTATAAAATTTGGCACTACACCAATTAAGGATAAAGTTGTGTTTCTAAATAATATTAAAAACATAGCAAAAATACCAAGCATCACTATTCCAAGTGTAAGAATTTGGGATTTGAACAAACTTTGTAGCAGGTTATTAAATAAAATTAGAACACCAGCTAGTTTATATTCCTCTTTTTTCAGACCTAACTTAGTATTGAGCTCACCATTAATTTTATTAATTAAATCATTTCTTCTAAGATTTTCTAAAGAGTCTCTTATTCTAACACTTATTCTCGCCTCATCATCTTCAACTGAAATGTAAGGAGAAATAATTTCTTCTTTTATTTCTTCTGGAATTTTACTATATAAAACCGCTATTTCTAAACTCTGTAGCTCTTTCTTATTTAAATCCTCAGCAACTCTTAATATTGAGCCAAACGAAAGAACCTTTCCAATTTCTGGTAAAGAATCTAAATAATCGTGAACTTTTAAAATTTTATCCATTTTATCTCTTGTAAACCAATATTTAGACTTATCTTCTTTATTCTCAACATCCTCATCCCACTCAGAAAATTCATCATCATTTTTTTCTTTAATTTGTTTTGCAGGAAATTTTAAAATTATATTTAATGGGGTAGTTCCTCCCAAGTCTTCATCAATTTTTTTCATACCTTTATAAATTTCAGTATCTTTATTGAAATAATTAATGAAACTATTTTCTACTTCCAACTTAGATATACCAAAAATGCTTACAAAAATAATTATAAGTGTGGTTCCAAAAATTAAACTATTATTTTGTTTTGCTATAGAACCGAGAGTTTTTGTAATAAAAGATTTTTCAGTATCCTGAACACTTATTTCGTCATCTGAAGAAAAAATATTTAGAAGACAAGGCAAGAGTAGAAAGGTTACTAATAAAGAAACTATTAATCCTAAAGTCATCATCCATCCAAAATCTATGATAGGTTTAATTCCGCTAAAAATTAATGAAAGAAAGGCACAAACAGTTGTCAAGACAGTATAAAGAATTGGCAACATCATTTTACTGCTAGCTTCAAGCACAGCATCTCTTTTAGTTAAATCAGGGAATTCTTTTTTTAATTGAAGGAATCTCACTGTTACGTGTATGTTCATTGCCATATTTAATATTAGCATTAGTGCAATAAAGTTGGATGATATCACTGTAACTTTCCACCCAACTAAACCTAATAATCCTATCATTATAATTACAGAAGTAGCACAACCCAACAAAGGCATCATAACCCATTTTATATTTCTAAATATGAACCAAAGAGTAAAAATTATAAAAATAAAAACTCCAATTCCAAAAACTAAAATATCACTTTTAATATAACTCATCATATCGTCAGCTATCATAGGAATGCCTCCTAAATAAATTTTAGCATTCTCACCATATCTGTTTATGATTTCCCTTATTTCTGAAATGTTTTGATGATTTCTTTTATTATATAAGTTTTTATAGTTTTCATATTCATTTAAAAATTCTTTATATTTTTTTTTTTCTAAATCATTTTGTTTTTTTTCTTTTTTATCAAAAAAATATTTTTCCTTTAACTGTATATATTCATTCAGTCTCTCGTCTTTCTTTAAATAAATTACTATTCCGGAAGTTTTACCGTCCTTACTAATTACGTAATCTCTATATATTGGGCTATTGAGTATCTCTTGGAATCCACGAATTTTGTCAAGATTGGGATAAGAAAGAGTTTTATAATTTTTTAATCTTTCCATTAAAGTCTCATCGCTACTTTTAAGCAACGGAACGTCTATAATAGAAATAACACTGTCAACCCAAGATAGTTTTTCTATTTTTGACTTAAGAAGCTGAATATTTATTATTGTGTCTTCATCAGTAAAATTTGTTACTGGAGAATAAGTCAAAAAAAGAAAATCCTTTGATCCGTATCTGTTGTTAATTTCTCGCAGATACTTTAAATCTTTATCTCCCTCTAATAACAAGGCATCAGATGATGCATCCAAGTTAAAATTTTTTGAAAAATAAAATGATATTAAAATAATAATTGAGAGAAATAATAATGTAAATTTATGAAAATCTGAAATTAACTTACTATAAAGTTTTAAAAACATAGATTAGTAAATGATATATCTTAAAAATGAAAAAAATGAAAAAAATTATTTCATTTAAGATTTCAAATCTTTGAATTTTGTGTACATTCCTTCAAATTCTACTTGAATATTTCCAGTGGGACCGTGCCTTTGTTTACCAATTAATATCTCTGCCAAACCTGCTATATCACTCATTTTTGACTGCCATTCAGCATGCTCAATAGAACCAAGTTTGGGTTGTTTTTTTTCCTCATAATATTCTTCTCTGAAAACAAATAATACAACGTCTGCATCTTGTTCTATTGACCCTGATTCTCTTAAGTCTGCTAATTGTGGTTTTTTATCATCTCTTTGTTCAACGGCTCTTGATAATTGAGAAAGAGCCAATACAGGAACACTTAACTCTTTAGCTAAAGCCTTTAAGCCTTGAGTAATTTCAGATATCTCTTGAACCCTTCCATCATTTCTCTTCGAGCTCGTTCTCATTAATTGGATGTAATCAACTACTATTAAATTTAGACCAAATAGTCTTTTAATTCTTCTTGCTCTATTACTTAAAGTGGATATCGTAATTGCTGGAGTTTCATCAATATACAGTGGTAAATCATAAATATCTCTTGATGTTTCTATATATCTTCCAAGTTCCTCCTCCGTGGCTTTTCCTCTTCTAATATCATTTGATTTTATACGAGATTGTTCAGATAAAATTCTTGTGGAGAGTTGTTCCGATGACATTTCTAATGAAAAAAAAGCAACAGAAGATTTTAATCCTTTTAATTGTATATTTTTAGCAGCGTGATAAGCAATGTTCGTAGCTAAAGCAGTTTTACCCATAGAGGGACGTCCAGCTATAATTACTAAATCAGATTTATGCAATCCCCCCAACTTTTCGTCTAATTCAGTCAGACCTGTAGGCACTCCAACAATACCCTGGTCATTTTTCATAGCTTGTTCGGCCATATTTATTGATTGATCTAAAGCTAAATTAAATTTCATAAAAGATTGAGAGAAAGAACCTCTTTCAGCTAAATCAAATAATAATTTTTCTGCATCCTCTATTATTAAATCTGATGATTTATCATCTTCGGGGTTAATAGAGTCGTCTTTAATTTGATGTGAAATTTGTATAAGCTCTCTTTTAACAAAATTTTCATGTACAATTTTTGCATAATCCATAGCTTGTTTTACGGAAGAAGAAAATCTAGTTAACCTAACTAAGTATTCAACTCCTCCCACATCATCTAAACCCTGATTCTTTTCAAAATAATTTTTAAGAGTTATTGGATTTGCGACCATGCCTTTATTATTAAGATTTTCAATAACTTCATAGATTTTTATATGTATTGGATCGTAAAATTTTTCCGAATTAATAATATTTGCTATTTCATCGATAATATCGTTGTTAACTAAAACTGAACCCAACAAATGCTGCTCTGCTTCAATATTAGATGGAATTTCCTGATTTTTATTGTGGTTTTTTGTAATATCTAACTTTTCCATATTGTAGATAGTATAAAAAATTAAAGCATTTTAAACTTTAACTTACACACCTTTTTTTCAACCTGTGGAAAAAATTACTTTTCTTGAAGTTTGTCTAATTTTTCTACCTTAAGGGAAATTTTTGTCTGAACCTCAGAATGAAGAACTATATTAATATCAAATTGACCAATTTTATTTATTTCTTTTTTTATTATTATTTCAGAAGGACCGACTTCAGTTTTAAGTTCATCAAAAATAATTTTTGATATTTCTTTTGGCTTTATTGATGCGTATAAATCTCCGTTTTCTTTTATAGCTTTGTAAACTTTAATATTCTTATTCTTAATTTTATTTGCCTTTTCAATAAATTTATTTTTAATTTCCGCATTTTTTTTTGTTAACTCAGATTTGTTTTTATTTACTAATTCAATATTTTCTTTATTTGCCCTTAAAGCTTTATTTTTTTTTAATAAGTAGTTTCTAGCAAAACCATTTTTTACGTTTACGAGGTCGCCAATTTTTCCAAGTTTTGTGATATTTTCTAATAAAATTACTTGCATAATATTTTATAATATTCCCAAAATTTTCGCTTTTTTTATTTCCCTTGCTAATTTTTTTTGTTTTCCTAATGAAACATTGCTTATTTTTGAAGTTATAATTTTGTTAGTTTCAGTGATATATTTTTGAAGTAGGGCAATATTTTTATAATCTATGACAGGAGCATTTTTTATTGAGAAGGGGCATTTTCTAGAAAATCTAGAATCGCTCTTTTGGAATAAACTAAGTTTATTTAAAGAATTTTTTGAATTTTTAAAATTGTTTTTTCTTTTTTTCATTAGCTTTTATTTTTTGAGAAGTATTCGGTTTTAAGGTCTAAATTTTTATATTTTACCGTGAGAAATCTGACTATATTGCCGTCGAGTTTAGTTTTTGATTTTATTTCCTCTAGAGTCTTTTGTTCTCCCTGTATCTTAAAATGTAAAAAATAGCCTTTAGTATAATTTTTAATTTTTCTCTTAAAATTCAATAAACCCCATTTCTCTATTTTTAAAACTTTGCCTGAATTATTGTTAATCAAATCCTCGTATTTTTTTTCTATTCCGTCCACATCCTTTTGGGAAAGGTTTTGCTTAGCAATTACTGTATGTTCATAGAAATTCATATAAAATTGTATTAATATTTAGCGCGTTTTATACTATTATAAAAAAGTCATTTCAACATTTATTATAAGCATGTATATCAATTAAAATGAAAGCAATTATATTCCCAGGACAGGGTTCTCAAAAAGCAGGTATGGCGTCTGAATTTCAGGGTAATTTCAAGATAGTCAAGGATATCTTTGAAAGAGGTGATGAAGCCCTTAATTTTAGTTTGTCTAAAATAATTATAAACGGTTCAGATGAAGATTTAAAAAAAACAGAGATTACTCAACCAGCAATTTTAATAACGAGTTTTGCAATATTTAGTGTATTAAAAAAAGAATTTAATTATGATTTGAGCAAAACTAAATACATTGCAGGTCATTCTTTAGGAGAATATAGCGCTTTAGTCGCTTCTGACTCCCTAAGTTTGGAAGATGGCCTTAAACTAGTACACGAGAGAGGAAAATTGATGCAAGCTGCGGTACCACAAGGAGAAGGAGCCATGTTAGCTGTAATGGGTCTTGATATAAATGAATTAGATAAGCTAATAAAAAAATTTGACAAAAAAGGCATTTGTGAAATTGCTAATGATAATTCTCCTGGTCAAATAATTCTAAGCGGTGATAAACAGACGCTAGTTGCTTTTAGTAATTATCTTAAAGTTGAAAAAAAAAGGTCTATATTTTTACCGGTAAGCGCACCTTTTCATTGCACTTTAATGAAACCCGCTGCTGAGAGAATGAAATTATATTTGGAGAAAACTAATTTTAAAAATCCAAATATTCAACTAATTAGCAACGTCACAGCTCTACCGGTTGAAAAAGACAGCAACATAAAAGATTTATTATATAAACAAATATTTTCTCAAGTAAGATGGAGAGAAAGTGTAAATTTTATGATAAATAATAATATAAATGATTTTATTGAAATTGGACCTGGAAAGGTTTTAAGTGGACTTGTTAAAAGAACTAATGATAAAGTACTTACTAAAAGTATAACTAAAATTGATGATATTAAAAACTTATAATGTTAAATTTAAAAAATAAAAAAGTATTAATAACAGGCGCCACTGGAGGAATAGGCGGATCTTTGGTAAAAAAGTTTTTATCGTTGAACGCTGAAGTTTTGGGAACAGGTACAAATCCAGAAAAATTGGAAAAACTAAAAAAAGAATACAGCAAAATTAAAGTTAAAAAATTTGATATTTCATCTCACTCAGAAATAGAAAAATTTATAAATGATGTATCAGAAGAATTAGGTGGATTAGATATACTAATAAATAACGCTGGTATAAATAGAGATAATTTAACATTAAGAATGAAAGACGAAGAATGGCAAAAAGTAATTGATGTAAATTTAACATCTACTTTTTTGTTATCAAAATATGCAATTAAAAAGATGATGAAAAGTGATTCAGGTAGGGTTATAAATATAACATCTATAGTGGGACATACAGGCAATATTGGACAATCTAATTATGCTGCGTCAAAATCGGGAACAATAGGGATGTCTAAAAGTCTATCAATAGAATATGCGAAGAAAAATATAACTATTAATTGTGTTTCGCCTGGATTTATAGTTTCAGACATGACAAATAGCATCCCAGAAAAAATTAAAAATATACTATTATCTAAGATCCCTATGGGCAAAATGGGTTCTGGAGAAGATGTGTCTAATTGTGTAGCTTTTTTAAGTTCTGATGAAGCTTCATATATAACAGGGGAAACCATTCATGTGAACGGTGGAATGTATATGGCTTGACAATTTGTATTAATAATCTTAGTAAGATTATATTAACTTAAATAAGGAATATTCATGTCAAAAGAAATTGGTTCAAAAGTTAAAAAGATAGTTGCAGATCATCTTGGTGTTGAAGAAGAAAAGGTTGTTGATGAAGCTAGCTTTATAGACGATCTTGGAGCAGATAGTTTGGACACCGTGGAATTAGTAATGGCCTTTGAAGAAGAATTTGGTTCTGAAATTTCAGACAGCGAGGCAGAAAAAATACTTACAGTAGGTGACGCAATAAAATTTATAGAGAGTAAATCTGCTCAATAAATTAAAAAAGGATTAATCTTGGGTTTCAACATTGTTTTGTCCTCACCATCTGGTGCTGGTAAAACCACTATTACAAAAAAATTAAGCCAGAAATATCCTAATATTAAAATTTCAATATCTCACACTACGCGAAAACCAAGACCAAATGAAATTGATGGTGTGGATTACCATTTCGTAAGTAAAGAAGAATTTGAAAAACTCATAAAAAAAAATAATTTTTATGAACACGCTAAAATATTTGATAATTATTATGGAACTTCAAAAAATTCAGTAAATAAACTTCATCAAGAAAATTATGATGTTGTATTTGATATAGATTGGCAGGGCACAAAACAGTTGTCTAAATTTAAAGAATTGAACTTAATAAAAATATTTATTTTACCACCTGATAAAGACGAGCTTAAAAAAAGATTAATTAATAGAAATCAAGATAACGATAAAATAGTTGAAAAAAGATTAAAACAATACGAGAGTGATGTTCAACATTGGTTTGATTATGATTATATTGTGATAAATAACGATTTAGAGAGCTGCTTTAGTCAAATTGAAAAAATTATCAAAACTCACTCAAAAGAAAAAATGTCTTTTATTTGATCTGTGATTTTTCATAAAATTCAGTTATTTTATAAAATAAATTTTCACTTACTTTTTCAGGTCTTAAAGTTAAGTCTATTTTTTCACTTTTTATAAATTTATTATTCTCTATTTTTAGTTTTTTAAAAGTTTTATTTATCATTTTTCTTTTATTAGAAAAAAAAATATTTGTTATATACTCAAGTGATTTAATTGACTTAAAATTAATATCTTTTCTTTTAATAGGTTGAAATTCAATTACAATTGAGTCGACCTTAGGTTTAGGAAAAAAACAATTTTTAGAAACGTAAAAAAAATTTGAGATTTTGAATCTTGATTTCGTTATAATGGATAATCTAGAATAATTAGTATTTCCCATACTCGCAATAATTTTTTCACCAACTTCTTTTTGAAACATAAAAATTAATTTTGAAAATTTTGGTGGCCATGGATTAAATCTAATAAATTTTATAAGTATTTGGGTTGAAATATTGTACGGCAAATTTCCAATAATAATAGTGCCTTCAGAAATTAGTTTTTTTAAATTTAATTTTAAAATATCCCCATTTAAAACTGATAAATTTTTTTTGTTTTTAAAAAGAGTTTTTAAATTTTTCGCAAAAATTTTATCCTTTTCAATACAAATTAATTTATTAGGGATTGATTTTAATATTTCAGTACTCAAATTACCAGTGCCAGATCCAATTTCAATAACATTTTTGTTTTTAAAACTGGTTAATGAAAGAATTTTTTTTAAAATGTTTTTATCAATTAAAAGGTTTTGACCAAGCGATTTTTTAAATTTCATTTAATTAGTTTAGTTATCATATCAATACATTTATTAAGACTCTGTGGATTAGATACATTTAATTTAATTTTATCTTCAGCAATACCATGGTCTGGTGACATTCTTATGTAAGGTAGACCAAACGTTATGTTGACAGCATCAAATCCGTACAAAGCTTTAAATGGTGATAAAACTTGATCATGATACATACCCACAATTACATCAAACTTTTTTAAATTATCTTTTAAAAAAACTGTATCAGACGGATATGGACCTGAAACTTTCATACTTTTTTTTAAAAGTTTAATTGTTGGAATAATTACCTTAATCTCTTCCGAGTTTTTTTTTAACTCAAGATTGTGCGGGTTTAATCCCAAAACTCCTATTTTAGGAGTTTTTTTTAAATATTTTATGAAGAACTTATTTAAAGTAATAAGTTTTTTCGACAAAAAATCTTTTTTAATAAATTTTGATACGTTTTTAAGTTTTATATGTGTTGTTATTGGTACAACAGATAAGTTTTTATTATAAATGACCATTACTTCTGAATTAAAAACTTTATTTTTTTTAGCTAAAAATTCAGTTACACCTTGATTTTTGTTTTTAAATAAATTCTTTTTATTTATTGGGCAATTAATGATGCCTTTTATCTTTTTTTGTAAACACAAACTATGACTAACCAACAGACATTTTTTTACATATTTTGAACTTTCTTTACGGCTTACGTTGAAAGGTTTTTTAAATTTAAGTGGAATATCTAAGACGTTTATAACTTTGTCATTTTTTTTTATATCCTCTGTTTTTTTTATTTTCCTTATTTTTCTTTTTATCTTCAAAATTTTGAGTTGTGATTTAAGTAATTCATAACTACCTATAATTATAGAGCTACTTTTACTCGCATTTGATTTTGCAAGTATCTCCGAATTTATACTGTTTGGTTCACCTAGAACTATTCCAAAACTAATCATTTAACTCAATATAGGTTTTTTTTTCTAAATTTAAATAATGTGAATTTGAGAAAATATTTAATTTTTCCTCTTTTTTTTGATTTATTATTTTTCTTTCAATTTTCACAAGATCCAAATTATTTTGATTTAAAATTCTTTTATCATTAAGTCTGATAAAAACTATATTATTATTAACTTTGATAGGTTCAGAAATTTGAGTTTTATTTAATTTTAATATTTCTTTTAGATATGCATTTGAAATCGATTTAGATACAACCCATCCAATAGATCCGCCTTTAACAGAAGAAACCGAGTCGCTATATAAATTTGCAGTTTTTATAAATCCGTTTTCTTCAATACTTTTTTTAACTAAATTTAATTTAGTTTGATCCCAGTTTTCTAAAACGATCTCAGATAAATTATATTCTTCAATAGTTCTTTCTTCTTGTATTTGTTTTTTTAATTCTGATTTAATCAATTCCTCATCAACATCTAATTGTTTTCTATAAAGAGAGTAAATTAAACTATTCCATTTGAAATTGATTATCACTCCTTCAAAATAAATATCGTAGTTAGCGCCATATCGTTTAAAATGATCCTTTAAGCTAATGTTTTGCTGAATTAGACCCAGATTATTTTCAAGCCCTAAAATATAATTGTTTACATCAACCTTATTATATTTTTTAATTTTATATCTTTTAATTTCATTCTCTTTTACTAAGCGTTTCTTTATACTTAAAAAAGCAATATTTTGTAATTTAGCAAATTCTTTTTTATTTGCGGGTTTGTTTGTTAATGCTAAAATCGTATTAATTTCATTCACAATATCATAATTGGTTACAATTTCATTACCTATTTTTGCTACAATTTTATCTTCAATATTTGCCGAAGAGTTTTTAAAAAAACTTAATAAAATAAAAAAAAAAAAAATTAATTTAATTTTCATTTTAATTTGCAGGGGTTGTTATTGTTCCTAACGGTTTAAATGTAACTTTAAAAATTAAAGAGTCCTCTGGCTCAACATCTCTGTCTCTATAAAATTCTCTTCTGAATGCAACACCTGCTGTTAAACAATCGTTTATATACTCATAACTCAAGTCATAAAACTCAGCAGAATTTGTTAATAAATTTCTTTTGGCACCTAAAGAAATTAAACCATTACTAAAGTTAAATCCTGCTTTTGTTTCGACATATTTTGCGTGTCCAATATGTTGACTTTCTTCTAAAAAACTTAAATTAAAATTTGCTGAAGGATATATGGCGCCAAGCTCTATCCTATTTTTATTAAAGTTTTCTAAATTCTGGTCTAATAAAAAATTATGTGAGATATTAATATTTTCACTTAAATTTAACGATGCCTCTCCTATTATATCTGACATTTTCTCATTAAGCGTTGATTTTGATGGCATGTCACGATTTTCTTCTGCACTAATTATTTGGCCAATACCGATTCTAAACTTCTCATTTTTTACCTCATTTTTTTCATCAAGGTTATTAATTTTAAAATCAAACCCTAAGCTTATACTTGAGCCAGTATCAACTGTTTGAATATCTTTAACCTTATTTAATTTATATAAATCTGAATAATTCAAAATAGTCGAGTCCTTAGAAATATTTCTCGAGTCATTTGGAGAAATTTTAACCAACATTTTTGGCTTGAAAATATTTAGTTTATTACCGTCTCTAAATTTAAATAATCCTAATTCTGATTTAAAACCAAGTGCGCCATAAAACTCAGAAGTAGTGCGTTCAGTTTTAAAGTTTTCCGTATTTTTTGCTTTATAATTTACATTCTTAAATAATCCAAGAAATTCATTTTCAAATCCAAATTTATTTACCCAGCTATTTGAAACCCAATTAAATTCATTTGAAATAATATCTAGCTGTTTATCTACTTCAAAATTTCTCACTAATAATTCAGATTTTAAATCTATTATTCCCAAACTTTCACTCATTAATACATTTTTTTCAAGAGAAGCTTCAGGATAAATATATTCGAATCTTTCATTGCCTGTTTTCGAGAGATTTTCAAATGCAGATATTTTTGTGTTAAAAAAAAGGTCTTTTTTCTGAAATGCATAATCAACAGTATTTTTAATTGTATTATCTAAATAATCCACCAATGAAGTTTGTAACTTATTTACTTTTGGGTAAGTGCTATTAGATACATGCTGTAAGTTAATTTCTAAATCACTAGATATATCTGCTTCTTCTATAAATGAGGTATAAAATCTAGAGAAAAAATGAGCTCTTGACCCTGAAGTTTTTGTATTAGATTTTTTTTTGTATCCTTCAGTATAACCTACATCTGTAATAAGAAATGATTTTGCAAAATCTTGTCTGTATTCAGCAAGATATAACGGTTCATTACTAGCTTGAAATCTTGGAGTAAAGGTAATGTCTTTATCTTTAGAAATATTCCAGAAATATGGAATATCAATACCAACTCCCATGTTAGTACTGTTGGCAAATGTTGGTATAAGGAAACCAGATCTTCTATCTACAGTTGGATCCGGATGAGAAAACTTAGGAAAATAAAAGATAGGGAAATCATATATTTTTAAAACTGCACTATCATAATACACAGTTTTTTTTGAGCTATTATGTTTAATTTTTTTAGCCCTTAATTCCCAAGGAGGGCACTTATCATTTTCTCTAAACTTACAATAAGTAAGGACACCTTTTTGAACTGAGGTTGTGCTTTCGTCAATTGAAACACTGTTCGCAAAAATTCTTGGATTGTTTCTAACATCTGCTTTCATTTTATTGTCATTTAAAAAAATTTTAGCGTCAGAACCTATAACTTTTTTCTTTTTTTCATCTATGTAAATTTGGTTAAATTTATATATATTTTTATTAATATCCTCTAATTTTATTTCTCCTTTAGAGAAGAGTATATTTTTTATTGAGTTATAATTGAACATTGAAACAAAAAATATATTACCATTTGGATCGGAAATTTTTGTCGGAAAATCAGATTTTATAATTTTATTTTTATTGTCGAAAACAACATTTTCACTTTCAAAACGATAGTTTTCACTAGTAACAACTGTTGTTAAGCCAACACTATTTAGTAAATCCTGTTTTTTTAAGTAAAAAGCTTCCTCTGTTCTTAAAATATTATCATTATCATCTTTAGCTTCAATATTTCCTTTAAGAACAATTCTGGATTCCTTTTTATCTAACTTTATTTCAGTCGAGGATATTTTTAAATTATTTGCAAACAGATTTGTGGTGAAAAAAAAAGCAATAAGCAATGTGATTAATAATGGTTTATTTTTCATTTATTTGAAGTAGCCCTATACTATTTATTAAACTAATGATTATAATAGGTATCCAAATTGATATTTCAGGCGAAATTCTGTCTGATTTACCTAAAGCCACAGATAAATCTTTCATGTAGTAAATAACTGCACAAGTTAAAACTGCTATCATCAGATAGTTGATGTTATTAGAATTCCTATTATTAATAGTGAAAATTGCAGCCAATATTGTCATTAATGCTAGAAAAAAAGGTAAGGCAAAAAAGGAGTTTATTTTCTCTGATATTGTACTTTTTTCGTAGCCCCTAATAATTAAATTTTCACTTTTGGTTAATAACTCAATAAAAGAAATAGTATCTAAATTTTTAAAAAGACTATTGAGTTTTTCAACATTGTAAAATGATATAAATTCAATGTGATCTTTATTTTCTATTTCAACATTACCTGTTTTATCAAAATTAAATATTTTTAGATTTTTTATATCCCAATTATTTAATAAAATATTAGCTTTTTCTGCTTCTATTCTTTTTTTTATAAGAATATCTTCAGAGATAATATTAATTGAAACATCCATTAAAAAATTATTTTCCAATCTGTCAGCATTGACAATGTATAAGTCATTGTTTTTTCTTTCTTTTATCCAAACTCCGTTTCTATTAATTGTCACTAAATGGTCTGTATCTTTAGAATAATTAGATTTAGTCTTTTCATAAAACTTAACCATATCCGAGGTAATCGGGTTTATTAAAATTAAAATTAGCAATCCCCAAATGAAAGAAATTAAACCAATTAAGGTTATAACTTTTGCATTTGAATATCCAAAAACTTTTAAAGTGAGTAACTCATTGTTGTGTTTTATTGTTATAAAAAACCACATAGCTGAACAAAATACTATAAATGGCATTAAGTTTACAAAAATTAAGTTTGGAATATAAGAAAGAGTCAAAATTACTGGGAGCAATAAACTTTCTTCAGTGTTTTTAAAAAATTCAACTTCTTCAAATAAATTTAAGATTAACCCAAGGCAAAAGGAAAGAAGAATTGCATTAAATAAAACTTTTGTGTAATTGATTATTAAATAATTATTTAATTTGTTATTCATCTTAATTCTTTCCGAAAATTATTAAATAAAATAAGATAGACAATTGGCAATAATACAAAAGGAATTAAAAGATAAGTATAAAAACCAATGTTCGAAATTCCAGAATATCTGACTAAAAGTTCAGATAAAACCAAAAGCATAAAACTCAAAGAAAAAAATAAATATCTATTTATAATTTTCGTTTTCTTATTTTTTGTATAAACAAGTATAAAAGAAATCAAAATAGATATTAATGGTATATATAAAGGCATAATTATTCTTCTAGAAAAAGTTTCTACAACAATAGCTATATTATTTTTTGGGCAGTTTTTTATATATCCCTCAGGAATTTGATTATAATAATAATTTTTTAAACAACTTAAAATTTTATAAGTAGAAGTCTCCTGTATTTTGACATCTTTAATAACTCTATTATCTAAATTATCAAAATTTAAAAGAGTTTTATTGAACTGTATTATTTTAACAGTGTTATCATTCTGAAATGATTGAATAAATCCATTTTCTAAAATTAACTTACTCTTGCTTATCACACCTCTTTCCGCAATAACTGTTTTATTTTTCGCTGAAGCATTTTTTGGTAATAAACTATTTAAATTATTACTATCGTCTTTTATAAATATATTTTTAATGACATTATTTTCTTTCTCTTCAACATAAAAGGTTAATCCTTTAAAAGTATCAGAAAAGTTATTTGGTTTTATGAGATTTGCTACTGTATCTACTCCAGATTGTTTTACAAGAGTTCTAGATTTATAAAGTGCAGTTGGAGTAATAATTGTTGAAAAAATTATATAAATTAAAAAAATAAATAATGATAATAAGAAAAATAAATTTGTTATTTTAGATTTTGCCACTCCTGAAGTCCATAATACTAGTAATTCATTTTGTCTTTCTAATCTAATTATGGTTAATAACAAAGCTAACAAAAAGCTCAAAGGAATAAACTTTGTCATAATGTTTGTTAAATTTAAAATAGAATAAATAAAATAAGTTGAGGTTGAATATCCACTATCCACTATAAGATCTAAAAAATTCACAGCTCTTACTGTCCAAGCTATTAAGGATAAAGAGAATAATATAAGAACAAAAGACTTAATTAATTCTAGGGTTATGTAGTTATAAATTTTGTTTTTAAACATGAAAATTTGATATATAAAATAATGCAAGTTAACTTAAAACTCAACCTATGATAGTACACTATGACTAATATATCGTTGAAATATTACGTTTTTGAACATATATACCAATTTAATCAATTAATTTAAATTTATGCCGATAAAAATTAACTATTCTAAAAATACTTACAACGAAAATTCGTCCAATTTAGTTTTATTTTCTAATGACAATTTTAATCTTAATAATTTAAAAAAATATTTTTTAAACTCAGAATTTTCTTACATAAACGATTTATTAAAAACGAGCGACTTAAAAAAAAATCTTTTTATTTTTGAATTAAATTCAAAAAAAAAGATAGCTTTAATTTCTATTAAGAAAAATCTTAAGAGCTCAGATATAGAAAATTTAGGAGCAGAATTTTATGGCCGTATAAACCATGGAAAGAATAGTGAGTACTATATCATTTCTGATAGTATAGATACCAAGTATAATAATTTTTTAGGACATTTTCTTCATGGTCTTAAACTTAAATCTTACGAGTTTAATAAATATAAATCAAAAAAGGAGACAAGACTTATTTTAGTTAACGTTGTTGGCAAAAAAAACAAACCTTCTGAAAAAAATCAATTAAAGTTTAAAGCCCTGGAAGCGGGAACATTTTATGCTAGAGATTTGGTTTCTGAGCCAGGAAATGTTTTGCATCCAGATGAGTACGCTAACAGACTAAATTCTTTAAGAAAAGATGGATTGAAAATAAATATATATGACGATAAAAAATTAAAAAAACTTGGTATGCATGCTTTGCTAGGAGTCGGTCAAGGTAGTGTAAGAGGTTCATATTTAGTTACAATGGAATGGAATGGAGCAAAAAATAATTCCCAACCTTTAGCTTTTGTTGGAAAGGGAGTTTGTTTCGATACAGGAGGATACTCTTTAAAACCTGCGAAGTTTATGGAAGACATGACGTATGATATGGCAGGTTCAGCTACAGTAGTTGGTTTAATGAAAAGCTTGGCTTTAAGGAAAGCCAAAGTAAATGCAGTTGGTGTAGTGGGCCTTGTAGAAAATATGGTTAGCGGGAATGCTCAAAGGCCAGGTGATATTGTAAAATCTTACAGCGGAAAAACTATTGAAATTTTGAACACAGATGCAGAGGGAAGATTAGTGTTAGCAGATGCTTTAACCTTTACAGAAAAAAAATTTAAACCAAAATTTATAATTGATTTAGCAACCTTGACTGGAGCAATAATAGTTTGTTTAGGATCAGAATATGCAGGGTTATTTTCTAATGACGATAAGTTGTCTAAACAGATTTTTGAAGCTGGTGAAAAAGTTGAGGAGAAAGTATGGAGAATGCCTCTACATAAAAACTATGATAAATTGATGAATTCAAAAAATGCTGATGTACAAAATATAAACTATATTGGTGGGGCAGGATCAACAACTGCTGCTCAATTTTTACAAAGATTCATTTTGAACAAAACTCCTTGGGCTCATTTGGATATCGCTGGTATGGCTTTCTCAAAATATGGTGGAGCTCTAAATTCAAGTGGAGCAACTGGATTTGGTGTAAGATTATTAAATCAGCTTGTAGAAGAAAATTATGAGTAATAAAGAGCAAACTCTTTCAATCATAAAACCTGACGCGTGTGAAAGGAATTTGTCTGATAAAATCAAAGCTATCTTTTCAAAAAATAATTTATCAATCTTAAACTCTAAGAAACTTCATATTTCAAAAGACGAAGCGGCTGAATTTTATAAAGTTCATCAATCTAAGCCATTTTATGACCAACTTTGTAATTATTTATCCTCTGGACCAATAGAAGTAATGATATTAGAGGGAGAAAATGCGATTTTAAAGAATAGAGAAATAATGGGTGCTACTGACCCTAAAACGCAAAAGACGGAACAATAAGGAAGTTATACGGAATTTCTATTGACAAAAACTCTGTTCACGGCTCTGATTCTGCTGAAAATGCTAAGATTGAAATAAATTTCTTTTTTAATAAATAAACTATTTTACTACTCTTATTATAGCTTCAGAAAACGCATTGTATTCTAAATTTTGAGTTTTCTTTTTGAGAGAAGAAACATCATCATCTTTCTCAACATAAAAAAATTTTTTTAAAATTATTTTACCAGCATCAAGCTTCTCATTTACAAAATGTACGGTACATCCAGTTTTCTTTTCTTTTTTTTTTAATACTCTTTCAAAAGTATTTAATCCCTTAAACTTAGGTAAAAGAGATGGGTGAATGTTAATTATAGATTTTCTAAATGATCTTATAAATCTTTTAGATAAAATTTTCATATAGCCTGCTAACAAAATTAAATCTATTTTATGAGTCTTTAATTTTGTCAACA
>CACDFZ010000011.1 GCA_902552185.1 uncultured Pelagibacteraceae bacterium
TATTTCAGTAAGTATTATATTCTTTTTGTCTTTATTAATTACATCTTTAGCCTCATATTTTCCTGCAAAAACAATTTCTAAAATGAAAACTACGGATGCACTTAAATATGAATAAATTTATTTTGAATATTAAAAACTTAAGCAAGAATTTTTACTATCAAAATAGACAGGTGAAAGTTTTAAAAAATTTAAATTTTACCATAAAAAAAGGTGAACTAATTGCACTCACAGGACCCTCTGGTTCAGGCAAGTCTACTTTATTACATTTAATAGCTTTAATGGAAAAACCCTCGACCGGTAAAATATTTTTTTCTGATAAAAATTTAATTAATCTTAGCAGTAAAGAAATCAACAAAATTAGAAAATATAATATTTCTTTAATATTTCAAAATAACAATCTTATTTCTGATCTTAATGTAATTGAAAATGTTATGCTTCCGTTATTGATCAGAAATGAAAACAAAAATAAAAGCTTTGAAAAATCGAAAAAAATTCTTTCTTTAGTAAACCTTTCTAATAGATTAGACTTTTTTCCAGGTGATTTATCAGGAGGGGAACAACAAAGAGTTGCAATAGCAAGATCTCTAATAGCTGAAACAGACTTAATTTTAGCTGATGAACCAACAGGTAATTTAGATTTTAAAACTTCAAAGGAAATATTTAATTATTTCTTAAAATTAAAAAAAATGAATAAAACAATTTTATTTGCAACTCATAATAGAGAACTTGCTAACAAAGCTGATTATAAGTTGAGTATTTCTAATGGTAATATAAAAAGAGTAAATGGAAAAAAATGATACTCAATTTACTAATTTTAAAATTCATTCTCAGTATTCTATATGCGAAGGTGCAGTTAAAATTGATGAACTAGCAGAACATTGTAAAAAAAATAAAATTAAAGCAATAGGACTATGTGATAGCTATAATTTATGCGGAGCATTAGAATTTGCTGAGAAAATTAGTAAAGTCGGGACACAACCAATTATCGGTACACAAATAAATTTTAAAATTAACAATATTTTAGGTAAATTACCACTATTTGCTAAAACAATAGATGGGTATAAAAATTTAACTAAATTATCGACATCGAGCTATTTAGAGAGTGAAGCGACTTCAGAACCCTACTGTGAATTGGAAAATTTATATAACAATTCAGAAGGATTAGTAGTTCTTTCAGGAACAGTGTATGATTTATTTGGTAAATTATTTAAATTAAATAAATTAGATCTTATTAAAAACTTATTAGAAAAATTAAATAAAGTTTTTCATAATAATTTTTATATAGAAATTCAAAGACATTTAGAAAATGATGAAAAAAATTTTGAGGACTTTTTAATATCAATATCGCCAGAATTTAATATACCACTTATTTCTTCACAAGAAGTTTTCTACATTAAAGAAGAAATGGCCGAAGCTCATGATGCATTAATTTGTGTAGGTGAAAAATCATTTGTGGATGATGCCAATAGAAAAAAATTCAGGAGCAACCACTTTCTGAGAAGCTTTACCTCTTTAAAAGAATTATTCAAGGATATACCAGAGGCATTAGTAAATAATTATAACTTTCCAAAAAAGTTTAGTTTTAAACCAAAAAATACAAAACCAGTTTTACCAAGTCTTGTTTTAGAAAAAAATAAAACTGCAGAGGAGGAACTTTTAGCTCAAGCCCAATCTGGTTTAAATAAAAGGCTCAAAAATTTTATTCTATTAAAGAATAAAGATAAGGATTCTGAAAAACTTAAAAGAATATACTTTGATAGACTCAATCACGAAATTAATATTATCAACTCAATGAATTATCCAAGTTATTTTCTTATTGTCTCTGATTATATAAGATGGGCAAAAAATAACTCAATACCAGTGGGCCCTGGCAGGGGATCGGGGGCAGGCTCTTTAGTAGCTTATAGTCTAGATATAACCGATCTCGACCCTTTAGAATTTGATTTGATTTTTGAAAGATTTTTAAATCCTGATCGTATTTCTATGCCAGATTTTGATATCGATTTTTGTGAAGAGAAAAGAGACAAAGTTTTTGAATATCTTAAAAAGAAGTATGGCAAAGGTGTCGCTCATATTATTACTTTTGGTAAATTAAAAGCTAGAATGGCTTTAAGAGATATTGGACGTGTTTTAGGTCTACCTTATGGCCACGTCGATAAGATTTGTAAAATGATACCCTTTGATCCATCTCGTCCTTTAACTTTGCAAGAATCTATAAATAGAGAACCACGCTTTCAAAATGAGATTAATCAAAATTTAAAAGTAAAAAAATTAATTGAACTATCCTTACAGCTAGAAGGCTTAAACAGAAATATGGCAACTCACGCTGCTGGAGTTGTAATTGCAGGAAAAGAACTTTCAGAACAAATACCACTTTATATTGACCATTCTTCAAAGTTACCTTTGCCATCAACGCA
Source organism: uncultured Pelagibacteraceae bacterium (assembly GCA_902552185.1). GTDB lineage: Bacteria > Pseudomonadota > Alphaproteobacteria > Pelagibacterales > Pelagibacteraceae > Pelagilacustribacter. The sequence continues at coordinate 2,418 of CACDFZ010000011.1, forward strand.
ATATGATATGTATTCATCTGAAAATGCAGGTTTAGTTAAATTTGATTTACTAGGTTTAAAAACGCTAACCGTAATAGATAAAACAGTTAAGATGATAAATAAAAACAATACTAATTTGGATATATCAAAAATTAATTTAAAAGATAAAAATGTTTTTGAATTATTATCTACAGGTGAAACCACTGGCTTATTTCAGCTTGAAAGTACCGGAATGAGAGAAGCCATAAAGCAAATGAAACCAAATAAATTTGACGACATAATTGCTTTAGTTGCGTTATATAGACCAGGACCTATGAGCAACATACCGATTTATAATGATTGCAAAAATGGCTTAAAAGAACCTGAGTATATACATCCGAGTTTAAAAAATATCTTAAAGCCAACTTATGGAATAATAATATACCAAGAGCAAGTGATGCAAATAGCCCAAACTCTAGCTGGCTTTTCTGCAGGAGAAGCAGATATTTTAAGACGTGCTATGGGTAAAAAGAAGAGAGCTGAATTAGAAAAACAAAAAGAGAGATTTGTTAATGGAGCAGTAAAAAATGGTATAAAAAAAGATCTTGCAAATTATATCTTTACAAAAATTGAACCATTCGCAGAATATGGCTTCAACAAAAGTCATGCAGCCGGCTATGCTTTAATTGCCTATCAAACTGCTTACTTAAAAACTTATTATAAAGAAGAATTCATTGCGTCTACCATGTCAACTGAAACAAACAATACCAATAAATTAAGAGAGTTTGTCGATGAATTAAAAAGATTAAATGTAAATGTTATAAGACCTGATATTAATGAATGTTTCGCTGATTTTCGAACTTCTAAAAATACTATTTTATATGGTCTTGGTGCTATTAAAAACGTAGGTAGTGAAGCAGTCTCAAATTTAATAAAAGAAAGAGAACAAAATGGAAAATTTAAATCTCTCATGGATTTTATCAAGAGGGCGAACCCAAAAGATATAAATAAGTTACAATTAGAAGGCTTAGTAAAATCTGGTGCTTTTGACAAACTCGAGATTAATAGAAAAGGAATATTTTCCTCAATTCCAAAATTGATTCAATTTAACAAAGTTTTTTATGAAGATAAAGTAAGCAAACAAAGTAATTTATTTGATAATGACGAGAATACTAATAATGAAAAATTCAAACTTATTACAGATGAAAAATGGGACAAAAAAGAACTTTTAAGTGAAGAGTTCAAATCTTTAGGATTTTACATCTCTGATCACCCACTAAACAACTTTAAAAGTATTTTTCCTCAACTTAACATCAAACCATATAAAGATTATATTATTGATCAAAATAACGAAGGAATGATAGCCGGCACCTTAATGACTATACAAGAAAAAAAAAGTTCAAAAGGAACTCCTTTTGCGATAGCAAAATTTAGTGATAATTTTGGAGAGTACGAACTTTTCATTTTTTCTGAAATTCTTGTAAAAAATAGAGAAATTTTAAAAGAAGGAGAGTCTTTTGTAATGACTTTGTTCAAAGATGTCAGCAATGATCAAAAAAGAGTTAATGTTAGAAAAATTGTTCTTCTGGATAGTTTGATAAACAATAGTTATAAAAAAGTATCGATTGAAATTGACGAAAAATTAGATCTTAAAGAACTCAAAAAACTTTTACAGGAAAAAGGAGAAACCGAAGTTCAATTAATTGTTAGACAAAAGGATACGAAATTTACTATTAAACTTGAAAATCCAAGAAAATTTGATTTAAAATTATTTAATGAAGTGAAAAATAGAGAATACGTAAAAAAAATAACTTTTTAATACTTGCTTTTTAGAGAAATAAATTATAATAAAGCTTAATTTCGCACACAACTTTAAGGGTTATTACCCCCCGGTCCTAATTGGAGCAGTTGTGGTGGATAAACCGGAAAAAAATGAAAGTACCAGAAGTAAATATAAAACAACTTTTAGAAGCAGGTGTTCACCTAGGCCATAAAACCTTAAGGTGGAATCCGAAAATGAAAGGCTTCATTTTTGGTGAAAAAAATTCAATTCATATTATCGATTTAACTCAAACAGTTAATTTTTTAAAAACAGCTTTAGTAGAAGTTCATAAGTGTATATCGTCTGGTGGGAAAATTTTGATTGTCTCTACAAAAAAACAAGCTTCTGAGCAAGTTAGCACACTTGCAAAAGATACTTCTCAATATTACGTAAACTATAGATGGTTGGGAGGTATGTTAACTAATTGGAACACAATACAAAATTCAATTAAAAGATTAAAACATTTAGAAGATCAGCTTTCAAAAGACAACATGGGTTTCACAAAGAAAGAAATAATCAAGTTTGGAAAAGAGCGAGATAAACTTCAAAGATCACTTGGCGGTATAGCAGAGATGAAAAAAATTCCTAACATGATTTTTATAATAGATACAAACATCGAGTCCTTAGCCGTAAATGAAGCTAAAAAGTTAGGTATACCGATTATTGGAGTGTTAGATACAAATTCTGACCCAACAGGTATAGATTTCCCAATTCCTGGCAATGATGATGCTAGAAGATCAATAAATTTGTATTGTGACTTATTAAGAAACACAATTAAGGATGCAGAAAAGTTTATTGAAAAAAATAACATAGAGGAAAAAAAAATATTAAAACCCGAGCAAAAAAAAAATAAGTTAAAAATAAATAAACCTGACAATAAAAGTTCTCAAAAAAAATAATTTAAGAAATTTTTTCTCATGACAAACAAAGATATATTAAATAATGTCAAAAAATTAAGGGAATTAACTGGTGTAGGCTTCAAAGATTGTAAAATAGCAATTGAAGAAAATGGTGGAGATATTCAAAAATCTGTTGAATTTTTGAGAAAAAAAGGAATAGCTAAAGCCTCAAAAAAAATGGGACGAAATGCATCCGAAGGTCTTGCATTAGTTCATACTCATGATGATGAAGTAGCAGTTATAGAAATTAATAGTGAAACAGATTTTGTAGCTAAAAATAAAGATTTTTTAAATTTTTGCAAAGAAGTCTCTCAAATTAACTTCAAAGTACATGGTGACATAGAAAAAATTAAATCTTTTAAAATGGAGAACGGTAAATCTGTAGATGACAATTTAATCTCGTTGATATCAAAGATAGGAGAAAAAATAACTATAAGAAGATCCAAGTATTTTGATAAAATAGGTGGTAAAAATTATTTTTATATTCATTCATCTGTAGAAAAAAATGTTGGAAAAATTGTATCGATAGTTAAAATACTTAATAATGAAAATAAAGAATTAGGTCAAAAAATTGCGATGCATATTGCAGCCTCAAGCCCTTTAGCAATTGATGAAAAAGGAATCCAAAAAGATATTGTTGATAAAGAGTTAGAAATAATTAAAGCTGAACTAACAAACTCTGGTAAAAAAGGTGAAATTGCAGATAAAATTTCTAAAGGAAAAATAAATAAGTTTATATCTGATAATACTCTAATGAATCAAATTTGGATAATGGATCCTAAAAAAAAGGTTTCAGATATTCTTAATGAAAATAAAAAAAGTGATAATATTAAAATCGTTGATTTTATAAGGTTCAAAGTTGGTGAGGGAGTTTAATGAGTTCAGAATTTAACGAAAAAAATTATTCAACTAAAATGGATAAAACAATTCAAGCGTTTAAAAAAGAGATATCAACTTTAAGAACGGGGCGAGCTAACTCCTCAATGCTTGATATGATTAAGGTTGATGTGTATGGGCAGATGATGCCAATAAATCAACTTGCTACTATTTCCGTCCCGGAAGCTAGATTAATAACAGTCCAAGTTTGGGATAAATCAAATGTGACTTTAATTGATAGCGCTATCCAAAAATCTGATTTAGGAATTAATCCTCAAATAGACGGGCAAATAATCAGAATAAGAATTCCCGACTTAACTGAAGAGAGAAGAAAAGAATTAATTAAAGTTTTAAAAGGAATGACTGAAAAAAATAAAGTTTCTATTAGAAATATAAGACGTGAAGCTAATGAAGAATTAAAGAAAAAACTTAAAGATAAAAAAATTACAGAAGATGAAAACAAAAATTATGAAAAGAGTACCCAAAAACTTACAGATGATCATATATCAGAAATTGATAAAATTACCTCAGAAAAAGAAAAAGAAGTTTTACAATTATGAATAAACTTAACCATGTTGCATTCATAATGGATGGAAATGGGCGATGGGGAAAGAAAAAGAATAAAAATAGAAATTCAGGACATTTCGCAGGAGTTCAAACTGTTAAAAAAATCGTAGAAGCATCAATAAAGCTCAAAATTCCAACAGTCACATTTTTCGTTTTCTCAACAGAAAACTGGAAAAGACCAAAAACAGAGATAAATTTTTTATTCAACTTAGTTAATTCTTATTTTAAATCAGAACTTAAAAATGTAATTAAAAATGAAATTAAAATAAATATTATTGGAGAGTTAAATAAATTACCTAATAAATTAAAACTAGTCCTGAAAGAAACGATAAAAAAAACAAAAAAAAACAAAAAAATCTTAGTTAATTTAGCCTTAAATTACGGCTCAAAAAAAGAGCTAATAAATACATTTAAAAAAATTAAAGTTAAAAAAATTACTGAAAATTATGTGAAAAATAATTTATATACAAAAAATATCCCAGATCCAGATATACTTATAAGAACAGGTGGAAAAAAAAGGCTAAGCAACTTCATGTTGTGGCAATTGGCTTATTCAGAATTATATTTTTTAGATAAATTATGGCCAGACTTTAAGCCTAGCGATTTAATTAAAATTTTAAAACATTTTTATAAAACAAAACGAAATTTTGGTGGTATTTAAATGCAATCAGAAATATATAAAAGAATTAATACTGGGTTAATATTATTTTTGTTATTAATTTTGATGTTTATCAGTAAAACAGTTTATCTATTTGTATCTATATGCGTTTTTACACTTTCTTTTATAGAGTTTACAAAGATGTCTAAATTATTTTTAAAAAATAAATATTTTAAACAGTTTTTTGTTAATTGTGCATTTGTATTATATTTATTTTTATTTTTACTTATATTTATTATAGCTCTTAACGACATTCACCTTAAGATCGTTTTATTTATCATATTATTAATATGTATATCTTCTGATATCGGGGGAATTCTTTTTGGCAAAGTTTTTAAAGGTCCAAAGTTAACAAAGATTAGTCCAAAAAAAACTATATCAGGAAGTTTAGGTTCCTTTTTTCTTTCTATGTTGACTAGTTCAATATTGCTTGGATATATTTTTAACACTAATTTGATTAATAATATTTTTCTTGGTTTCCTCGTATCATTATGTGTTCAATTAGGTGATTTATTTTTTTCATATTTGAAAAGAAAATCATCATTAAAAAATACTGGGAGTATTTTACCCGGACATGGCGGCATCCTAGATAGAATTGATGGAATCTTATTAGGAATACCTTTAGGTTTGCTGTACGTTTTAATTTTAGTATTTACAGGATGAAAAAAAAATTATCAATATTTGGGTGCACAGGTTCAATTGGTGATACAACGTTAAAGCTTTTAAATAAAAAGAATAAAGAATATAGTTTTTATATTTTAAGCGGTTATAAAAATTATAAAAAGATAAAATACTTGATTAAAAAATATAATCCAAAATTTTTTGTAATTTTTGACAATAATACATTTAAAAAAATAAAAAAAGAAAACTTAAAAAGTAATGCAAAAATTTTAAATTCCTTTGAGTATCAAAATTTTAAATTTAAAAAATCAGATATCTCTATTCTTGCTATTCCTGGAATAGCAGGACTAGAACCAACATTAAAAGCTATACGAATAAGTAAAAAAATCTTAATTGCGAACAAAGAGTCTGTTATATGTGGTTGGGATTTAATTAAAAAATTAGTAAAGAAATGCAAAACTAAAATTTTTCCAGTAGACTCTGAACATTTTTCAATAATGAATTTGATTAATCAATCAAATAAAAAAAATGTTGAAAAAGTTTATCTTACTGCTTCTGGTGGCCCTTTTTTAAAATATTCTTTAAAAAAAATGAAAAATATAAAACCATCGGAGGCAATAAATCACCCTAAATGGAAAATGGGAAAAAAAATATCAGTTGATTCAGCAACACTAATGAATAAAATATTTGAAGTTATTGAAGCACACAAATTATTTTCAATAGACATTAAAAAGATAGATGTTTTAATACACCCACAATCTTTGGTCCATGCAATTATTAAATTTAAAAATGGTTTGTGCAAATTTTTATATTTTGAAACTGACATGTCAATTCCTATTGGAAATGCTCTATTTGAAAAAAACTTTGAGATAAAAAAAAATATTAGAATTAATCATAAATTTATAAAAAACGATTTAATTAAAGATTTAAATTTTTCAAAAGTAGATCATAAAAAATTTCCGGCCATTAAGCTCAAACCTATATTGAACAAATATAATTCAATGCCGATTATATTAAATGCGGCTAATGAAATATTTGTTGATCAATTTTTAAAAAAAAATATGAGTTTTTGCTCAATAATCAATTACCTGTTTTATCTTTTAAAAGACCCAAAAATGAGAAAATATGCTATAAAAAAACCCTCAAATTTAAAAACAATTTTAAGTATTGATGAATGGACAAGAAACAAAGCTATTAAAATTATAAATGATAACCAATGAGACGAATTTTAATTATTTTATATCTTCTATTTTTAATTAATCCTTTATCAGCTGAGATAATTAAAAAAATTGATATATCAGGCAACGATAGATTAAGTGAGGAGACTATTAAAGTATATGGAGATATTTCAATCAATCAAAATGTAGATAATTTTAAAATCAATCAAATAATTAAAAATTTATATTCTACAAATTTTTTTGAAGATATTAATGTTTCAGTTTCCAATGGCACTCTTTTTATAAAGCTTACAGAATATCCTATTATAAATGAAATTATAATAGTCGGTGAGAATGCTAAAAAGTTTAAGGAGCAAATTAAAAAACAGATTAAATCTAAAAAAAATGGCCCTTTTGTAAAATCTCTAATTGCTGATGATGAAGCTACTATTAAAAAAATGTATTCTTCCCTAGGTTTTAATTTTTTGGAGGTAAAGTCAAAAGTAGAAAAATTTCCAAAAAAAATCGTAAATGTATATTTTGAGTTAGATAAAGGTGAAAAAACAAAAATTTCTAAAATAAATTTTAAAGGTGACAGAAAAATTAGAGACAGAAGATTAAGAGATATTATTACTTCACAAGAAGCTAAATTTTGGAAAATTATAACAAGAAACACGAATTTAAATCAATCTAATATAGAATTAGATAAAAGATTATTAACAAACTACTATAAATCTATAGGATATTATGATGTAAAAGTATTATCTGAAATTGTTGAAATTAAAGATAATTTTCTCGCAGAAATAACATACAATATTAATGCTGGCACAAGATACAGAATTAGTAAAATAAGTACAAACGTTGACCAAGTATTAGATAAAAATTTATTTCTTCCATTAAATGAAATTTATAAAGATGTAATAGGAAGTTTTTATTCTCCTTTCACTGTAAAAAAATTGTTAGATGAATTAGATTTAATTATAGGTAATGAAGATCTTCAGTTTATTGAACATGATGTTAATGAAATCTTAAAAGACGATACAATTGAGTTAATTATAAATGTGAAAGAAGGTCAAAAAATCGTGGTCGAAAAAATTGATATTTTAGGAAACTCAGTGACAAATGAAGTTGTTATTAGAAGTGGATTACTTCTAGATGAAGGTGATCCGTACAGCAAAGTAAAAGTAGACAAATCAATTTCAAATTTAAAAAGTAAAGGAATTTTTGCCTCTGTAAAAGAAACTACTATTGATGGATCTATGCCTAATACCAAAAAAATTGAAATAGTTGTGGAGGAAATGCCTACTGGGGAGATAAGTGCAGGAGCCGGTATCGGTACAGATGGAGGATCTTTTGCTTTTAATATCAGAGAAAATAATTGGCTAGGAAGAGGTATATCACTATCAGCAGCTGCAGAGTTTAGCCAAGAGTCATTAAAAGGTTCAGTATCTTTTACAGACCCTGATTTCAATTTTACCGGTACAGAACTAACATATTATTTACAAAATATTAAAAATGATAAAAAAGAGTCAGGTTATGAGAATGATGTTATTGGAGGCGGTGTAAGTCTTACCTATGAAAAATTTAGAAACATATATTTATCACCAGGTATCAGTTTGCTTTATGATGATTTAAAAACAGATAGTTCGGCTTCAAGTTTATTAAAAAAACAATCAGGAACTTCTACAGATTTATTGTTTGATTATTCATTATCTACAGATCAACGAGATAGAAGATTCATGCCAACCGCAGGACACTATTCATCCTTTTTTCAAGAAGTTCCAATTTATTCTGATCAACCGCATATAAAAAACGGTTTTTCAACAAGTCATTATAAAGAATTAAATGAAGACATAATAGGAGCTTTAAAGTTTAGAGCAACCGCAGTAAATTCAATAGGAGATGATGACGTTAAACTAAGTCAAAGATTAAATGTAAGCACAAGACAATTAAGAGGTTTTGAGGCAGGAAAAGTAGGACCAAAAGATGGTGACGATTTTATTGGAGGAAATTATATTACATCTTTAAACTTAGAAGCTAATTTACCTAATTTTTTCCCCGAAAAGAGTAATGCAGAAATTGGATTGTTTTTGGACGCAGGCAATGTTTGGGGGGTTGACTACAGTGACTCTATTGATGATTCTAATAAAATAAGATCAACAATTGGCATAAATACTAGCTGGCTCTCACCTGCAGGACCTTTGTCTTTTGTATTTTCAAATAATCTGTCAAAAGCGTCCACAGATGTTACCCAAACTTTTAACTTTAGATTAGGAACAACTTTTTAATGAGATTTTTTACAAAGATAATTATACTTTTTTTAATTTTATTTATACCACTTGAAAATAAATTATTAGCTAGCGATGTTTATTTTATAGATTATTCTAAAGTTATGAATGAAAGCACTGCAGGTAAAAAAGCTCAAAATTATTTAAAAAATCTTTTAAACAGTTCAAATAAAAAATTTAATGAGACAGCAAAAAAATTAAAAGAAGAGGAAAATAAAGTTATAGGCCAAAAAAATGCCCTTTCTAAAGAGGAATATAAAAAAAAAGCTGATGCTTTAAGAAAAAAAGTATTCGAATTAAATAAAGGCAGAGATAATTTAATAAGAGATGTAGCGGCAAAAAGAAAAAAAGCTGGTGATGAAATGTTAAAAAAATTAAACCCTATTCTAGGAAAATACATGGAAGAGAATAATATTTCAGTGGTCATTGACAAAAAAAATGTATTAATGGGTGATAAAAAATTCGAAATCACATCTCAAATTATTGAAATTTTAAATAAAGAATTTAAATCGATAAATTTGAATTAATGTCCAAAAATTTTTTTTTTGAAAGCAATGGGCCTTTTAAATTAAATATTTTATTTCCAAACCACCCGACATCAAAAATTCGTATAAAAGATATAAAAACTTTAGATAAAGCTAGTAAATCTGATTTATCATTTTTTGACTCTATAAATTACAAAGATTTAGCTAAAAACACTAAAGCTGCTTGTTGTATTACTAAAGAAAATTTAAAAAATTATCTCCCAAAAACCTGTGAGGTTATAATTGTGAAAAGTGTATTATTTGAATTAGCAAGGATAACTTCTAAGTTTTATCCTTTTGCAGATATAGATTACCCTGATAATTCCTTAAAAAAACCTAATAATACTAAATTTCCTGGAGTAAAATTTGGTAATAATGTTTTAATTGGAAAAAACGTAAAAATAGGTAAATCAACTACAATAGGAAGTAATACAATTATTGAGCAAAATGTTATAGTAGGTAAAAATTGTATAATCGGCTCTCAAATTATGATTAAAAATTCTTTTATAGGCGACAATGTAGTTATTCAAGACGGTGCTAAAATAGGCTTAAAGGGCTTTGGGTTTATTCCTCTCAAAGGAAAAAATTTTAGAATCCCACACATAGGAAAAACTATTATAGAAGACAATGTAGAAATAGGCGCTTCATGTACTATTGATAGAGGATCCATTGGTGACACAATAATTGGAAAAAATACTTTCCTAGATAACCAGGTTCATATGGCACATAACGTAAAAGTTGGAGAAAATTGTATGATAGCAGGTCAAGTTGGATTTGCAGGAAGCTCAACATTAGGAAACAATGTTTCAATAGGCGGGCAAGCTGGAATTTCAGGACACCTTAAAATTGGTAATAATGTAAAAATTGGCGGAGGAAGTGGAGTAGTAAAAGATATCCCTGATGATACTATCGTTATGGGATATCCAGCAGTTCCACTTAAAGAATTTTTAAAAAAAAATTAAAATGATAAAAAAAGATTCTATAGATAGAAAAGAAATTGAGCAATTGCTTCCACATAGAGCACCTATGTTACTTATAGATAAGCTGACAAAGATTGTTCACTTAAAGTCTGCTACTGCAATAATGAATGTTAAAAAAGATGGATTTTATGTTCAAGGACATTTTCCAGGTCAACCAGTAATGCCAGGAGTTTTAATTGTAGAGGCTTTCGGCCAAGCGGCTGCTGCACTAACAGCATGTGGTATTGATCCAAAAGAATACGATAATAAATTAGTTTATTTAATGAGTGTCGAAAAAGCAAAATTTAGAAATCCAGTTTTACCAGATTGTGAACTGCACTTGGAAATAGAAGCGATAAGATCTCACGGTAGAGTATGGAAATATAAAGGAACAGCTAAAGTTGAAGGAAAAAGAATGGCAGATGCGGAGTGGTCGGCGACTATAGTAGATAGGAAGTAAAATGATACATAATTCAAGTGTTGTAGATAAAAAAGCAAAAATAGGGAATAACGTTAAAGTTGGTCCTTTTTGTTACATCGGACCAAATGTAGAGCTGCAAGAAGACGTAGAACTTATCTCTAATGTTCACATAGAAGGAAATACAAAAATAGGTAAAGGCACAAAAATTTTTCCATTTGCAAGCATTGGTACTATGCCACAAGATTTAAAGTTTAAAGGAGAGACAAATAGCGTTTTAATCGGCGAAAACAACATGATTAGAGAATATGTAACAATAAATCCAGGCACAAAAGGAGGAGGGGGAAAAACTATAATTGGTAATAATTGTCTATTTATGATCTCCTCACACATAGCCCATGATTGTAAAGTTGGCAGCAACGTTGTAATAGCTAATAATGTTCCTTTAGGAGGCCATGTTACATTGGAAGACTCAGTTGTTATTGGAGGAAATTCAGCAGTTCAACAATTTACAAGAATAGGAAGATTGGCAATGATAGGAGGTATGACGGGAGTACTTAAAGATGTTATTCCATTCGGGTTATCGTTTGGTAACAGGAATTACTTACAGGGTATAAATTTAATTGGACTGAGAAGAAAAAAATATGAAAATAAAAAAATTTTAGAGTTAGATACAGCTTATAAAAAAATCTTCTCATCCGAGAAACTTCATGAAAATTTAGCTAAAATTAACGGTGAATTTAAGGAGAATGATTTAGTTAAAGAGGTAATTGATTTTATAGAAAAAGATAAAAAAAGACCTATTTGTACGCCACTGACTAAATAATGATTGGGCTAATATTTGGAGATACTGATTTTCCTAAGGAAATACTAAAAAAAATTAAAAGAAAAAAATTAAAATATCTTATTATAGATTTAAGTAAAAAAAGGTCATTTAAAAAAGATAAAAAATCTAAAAAAGTATCTATAGGTCAATTTGGAAAAATTATAAATTTACTTAAAGAAAATAAATGCAAAAAAGTATTATTTGCGGGCAAAGTAACAAAACCTAAATTTTCTAAATTAAGACTAGACTTTAAGGGTGTTTATTATATGCCACGAATTATTAAAAGCTCTAGGATAGGTGATGCAGCTATTTTAAAAGAAATAATTGAAATCTTTAAAAGAGAAAAGATTATTACCATAAGCTCTTTGTTTTTTAATCCAGAGCTAACTTTAAAAAAAGGTATCTATACAAAAATTAAACCAAACAAAGTTGATAATGCTGATATTAATAAGGCTATTTTAATATTAAATAAATTGAATAAATATAACTTCAGCCAAGGCACAGTAGTCAGAAATAATAAACTTATAGCTATTGAAGGAAGAGGAGGTACTCAAAATTTGTTAAAAAGATCAAAAAATAAAAAATTTAAAAATAATGGAGTGCTAGTCAAATTTCCCAAAAAAAAACAAGACTTAAGAGTTGACTTACCAACTGTTGGATTGAAAACTTTAAAACAATGTAAGTTAGCAGGCTTAAAAGGTATTGTTGTAAAGAATAAGCAAAATATTTTTTTAGAGAGAAAAAAATGTATTAATTTTGCAAATAAAAACAAAATGTTTATTTTATCAAAATGAAAAAAACGTTCTTATTACTTTTTATATATTTCACCTTTTCCTACTCATATTCATCAGAAATAAAACTTATAAAAATATTCGATGGGTTGAACAAACCATGGAGTTTATCTTTCATTGATGAAACTAATATTTTAATTACAGAAAAACCTGGAAATCTTTTAGTTGTTAATTTAAAAGATAAAACAAAATCAGTCATTAAACATAATTTATCCGTATTAGAAGATGGACAAGGTGGTTTGTTAGATGTTTTATTTCATGATGATTATGTTTATGTTTCATATTCTGAAAATAGAGGTAATTGGCATTCTAGCACGTCTGTTGCAAGAGGAGTATTCAATAATAAAAATATAAGTTTTAAAAATATTTTTAGAGCTGAACCCCCTATTAATTCTGGATACCATTTTGGTTCACGATTAGTTATAAAAAAAGACAAACTTTTTATTACAGCTGGGGAAAGAGGCGAAGGAATGATTGCCCAGGATCCTCAAAAGCATCCTGGCAGTATTATTAGAATAAATTTAGATGGGTCTATCCCAAAAGATAATCCAAAGTTTAAAAATAAAAATAATTGGTTACCTGAAATTTACCAGATAGGTGTAAGAAATCCTCAAGGAATGGCTTTATCACCTTTTGATGATAAAATTTATTTAAGCAATCATGGCGCAAAGGGAGGTGACTGGTTTGGTACAGCAAACTATGGTGAAAATTATGGTTGGAAAATATTAGGATGGGGTGGGACTAATTATAGTGGAACAAAAATTGGTCCAAAATGGAAACCAGGATTTACCAAGGCTATAAAATACTGGGTACCATCTATAGCAGCAAGTGCAATTGCAATTTACAAAGGGGAAGAATTTAAGGAATGGAACGGAGATGCACTTGTTACAGCGTTAAAAGATCAGTCATTAAGAAAAATTAGTTTTAAAGACTCATTTGTTGTTGAACAAATAATATTTAAGGGAAATATTGGAAGAATAAGAGATATTAAAATTCATAAAAAAACAGGAGAAATTTACTTAATTTCTGATAACGGCAGTATTTGGAGAATGTTTAAATGAAGAAAATCTTTATTTTAACAGGTGAACCCTCAGGAGATAAATTAGCTGCTAAAGTTATCTCGAAGCTCAAAATTAAAGATCCAAGTATCACCTATCTTTGTTTAGGCGGAGAAGAACTTAAATCTTTAGGGATAAATTCAATTTCAAATTTAAGTGAAGTAACATACTTAGGTTTTACTCGGGTATTACTAAATCTATTTAAAATTAATAGAAAAATAAATGAAACTGCTAAAAAAATATTAGAGTTTAAACCAGATATTTTGTTTTCAGTAGACAGTCCAGATTTCACATTACGAGTTGCTGAAAAGGTAAAAAATAATTCACCAAATATAAAGACAATACATTTTGTAGCCCCACAGGTTTGGGTGTGGAGAGAGGGAAGAGTAAAGAAAATTAAAAAATTTATCGATCATATTTTGCTTTTATTCAAATTTGAAAAAAAATATTGGGAAAAGGAAAATGTAAGTTGTGAGTTTGTTGGTCATCCACTTTTAGAAAACAACAAGGAAGACAAGATTGAACTTAATCAAGTTATCAAAAAAAATAAAGCAATTATATCTGTTTTTCCAGGAAGTAGAGATAGCGAAGTTAAAAAACTTACTCCAATAATATTAGACTTTATTAAACTCATGAATGAAAAATATGAAGATTTTTTATATGTTTTTCATTCGACAAAAGCACAAAGATCTAATTTAGAAAATATAATTAATAAAAGCCAAATTAATAATATTGAAATTATTTCTGATGATAAGATTAAAGATCACATACTAAAAAAATCAATTTTTGCTGTTTCAAAATCTGGCACTATTTCACTTGAAATAAGTAAAAGAAAAATACCTTCGATAATTATTTACAAGATGAATTTTATAAATTTTTTAATTGTAAAAATGTTAGTAAAAATTAAATACGCGAATATATTAAATATTGCTGCAGGACAGATGATTATTCCTGAATTATTACAATCAAAGTGTAACCCTAAAGAAATTTATAAATTAGTTTCTAGTTTTTTAGAAGATCAAAATAAAATAAAAAAACAAATTTCTAACACTGAAAAAGTTTTAGAAAGCTTTAGAACCAAAAACCTCCCAACTGATTTAGCTGCGGACTCAATTAGGAAAAGTTTGTAATTTTAAATTACAAAGACTACATTCGTTATTTAAACCTGGGACATCACCTTCTAAAAAATCTATTACGTCAGTTATAAATTTTAAGTATAAATCATCATTTCTTTTAATTTCAAAATATTGTGTAGACATTTCAAGTGCTGGTGTATTTTTTAATATTAAATTTTCTGGCTCAAAACAAAAAATTCCCAGGTTTTTTACTGGATCTAATTTTAAATAGTTTTGATCTGGTTTTTCAAACATAATTGCATAACTATTTAATTGTGTCATGTATGTTAATGATTTTTTTTCATTTATGTTTGTTACCTTAAAATCTATTATTGAAAAAAAATCTTTATGATCAATATAAGCGTCGATTTTACCTCTTAATTGAAATGCTCTATCTTTATGGTCATAAAGGACTTCAGATTTATGTAGCTTGGCGTAATCTGTTTTTATTATTCCCTCAGGCACTTTATTAGTATTTAAATATTTTGAAGATTTATTGTGGTAAAATTTTTTTTGAATTGAATCTATCTTTGAAAATATAGACGGGAAAGAAAAATTTATTCTTACATCGTTTACCTTTAGATCGTAGTAACATCTTTTGCAACCTGAGTATCCAAATGCAAATTCACTTGGACTAAATAAATATGGTTTCGACATTAGACTAATTTTTTTAACCTGTTTATTACAGTATTTTTATCTAAAGATAAAATAATGTCATAAATACCAGGCCCAAATTTTGTACCAACTAAGCCAATTCTTAATGGTTGTCCAACACCTTTAAAGTTAGTTTTGTGTTTATCGATTAAATTTTTAATAATTGGCTCTAAGCTTGTTTTATTTAAATCTTTTAATGCATCAAAGTCTTCTATGAAATTTTTGATAATATCTTTAGATTTTTTATCAATTAAAGATTTATCCTCACTTGATATCTTTAAGTTATCATTAAGTATATAGCCTGAGTTATTATAGATATCTTCAAGTGTTTTTGCTTTATTTTTTAAAAAATTTAAAGACTTTAAGATTATGCTTTCTTTAGATTTATCAATATTTATTTTGAATTTATTAGAAAATTCCAACAATTTATCGAATAAGTCTTTTTCGTTCATAGATTTTATATAAGTTTCATTCATTGATAAAATTCTAGACATATCTAATTTAGAGGGTGATTTACCTATTCCCTCAAAATTAAATAACTCTATACTTTCTTTAAGTGAAAAAATTTCTTTATCTTTGTAGGACCAACCTAATCTTAATAAATAATTTCTTAAAGCCTCTGGTATGATACCAATTTTAATATAATCATTTATTGTTGAGGCGTTATCTCTCTTGGAAAGTTTTTTACCTTTCTCACTATGAATTAAAGGTATATGAGCAAATTTGGGAACTTCCCATCCCATTGCATCATAAATTTGTTTTTGCTTAAAAGAATTAATCATATGATCATCACCTCTTATCACATGAGTAATTTTCATCTCATGGTCATCTACAGTTGCTGATAGCTGATAGGTAGGAGATTTATCTTTCCTTAATATTACAAAATCTTCAATAGTAGAATTTGAGATATTTCTTTCTCCTTGAACCAAATCTTTTATAATCGTATTTCCAGAGATTTTACTTTTAAATCTTATTACTGGTTTAACATCTTTTGGTATTTTTAAATCTTTAGCGTCTCTCCATTTTCTATTATATACATATGGTATTCCTTGTTTTTTACATTTTTCTTTTTGTTCATTTATTTCTTCCTCTGAGCAATAACATTCGTATGCAAAACCTTTTTTTATAAGATCTTCTGCTACAGTCACATGTTTAGACATGTTTTTTGACTGAATATATTCTTCGCCCTCATGTTCAATGCCCAACCACGCTAATGATGAAATAATTTGTTTTTTAAACTCTTCCTTAGATCTTTCTTTATCAGTATCTTCTATTCTCAAAAAATATTTTCCTTTATTTTTCTTAGCCAACAACCAATTAAATAAAGCTGTTCTGACACCTCCGATATGAAGTGGACCAGTAGGGGATGGAGCAAACCTACAATTAAAAGACATTCAGTATTTTTAGACTATTTTAGTGAAAGTTTCTATATAAAGAAATTAATCTTCCTTGGATTTTTATTCTATTAGAAGCGTATATTTTAGTGTCGTAATTTTTGTTAGCGGCTTCCAAAGCAATTGTGTTACCCTTTTTTCTTATTCTCTTCAGGGTAGCTTCTTGTTCATCAATTAGCACTACAGCAATTTGCCCTGTGTCAGCAGTAGAAGTTTTTTTTATAATTACTGTGTCACCATCATTTATTCCAGCTTCAATCATAGAGTCGCCTTTAACTTTTAAACCAAAATATTCACCATTTTTTTGTAAATCTTCTGGTAAAGCAACTTTATCAACTTCATGTTGTATAGCTTCTATTGGAGTACCAGCTGCAATACTTCCCAAGACAGAAACTTTAGAAGAGTTGCTTTTAGATTTATCTAAACCGCCTTTAATTACGCTTGGTGTGAAAGAATTAAAAATATCATTAGCACTTGCATTTTCTGGGAGCTTAACTACCTCCAAAGCTCTTGCTTTATGAGCCAATCTTTTAACAAAGCCCCTTTCTTCTAGAGCACTAATTAATCTGTGAATACCAGATTTCGACTTCAAGTTGAGTGAATTTTTCATTTCTTCATAAGAAGGAGAAATACCTGAAGATCTGATTTTTTTATTAATAAATATTAATAAGTTTTTTTGTTTTTTTGTAAGCATAGAACAAACCTCGTACATCTATGTTCTATAAAAGTTCTTTTTAAATTACAACTTCAAATAAGTGTTAGTTTTATTGAGTTATTTGAATTAATCTTTTCATTAATTCACTAGGATTGTCTGATTTTAAAAGTGATTCTCCAATTAGAAAATTTTTAATACCTGTTTTTTCGTAAATATATTGTGCATCTTTTTCATCCTTTATTCCGCTTTCAGACAAAAGAGGTCCTTTATGTGCTTTGACAACTTCAAAAATTGAAATCGTATTATTTATAGAAACATCCAAAGTCTTTAAATTTCTATTGTTAATTCCAATCAAAGCCTGATCATATTTTAATGCCATCTCGGCCTCTTTAATATCATGCACCTCTACTATAACAGAAAGATTATGTTTTAAAGCCTCTGCATATATTTCATCAGCTTGACTACCATTTAAAGCAGCAATAATTATTAATATACAATCACTTCCAAAACTTTTAGCTAAAGGTATTTGATAAGGATCTATAAAAAAGTCTTTTGCCAGAATAGGAATTTTAAACTTTTTTTTTATATCTTGAATATACTCAAATTTACCCAAAAAATATTTCTCCTCCGTCAAAACTGAAAGACAAGTAGCACCGTTTTCGACATACATTTTTGCTACTTCCAAATGATTGAAATTATCAACAAGAATGCCCGCGGACGGACTTGCTTTTTTTACTTCAGATATTAGTGAAATACCTTTATTTTTTTGAATTGCTTTTTTAAAATTATAAAAAATTTGATTTTTAATGTTTTTTTCTAGCACATCTAAAGACTTATCTTTTTTGATTAATTTTAAAGATTGTTTTTTATCATTCACAATTTTTTCTAATATATTTTTCATCAATTAGATTGAATTTTGGTCAAATGTTTAAAAACATTACCCGAATTTAAATGTTCAGAAGCATTTTCATAAGCTGTTTTAAAATCATTTTCTTTACCAGAAACTATCAAACCCGCAGCAACATTTAAGGCTACAGATTGAGAAAATTCGTTATTTTTTCCTTTATAAATTTCAATAATTTTTTCAGAATTATATTCAGCATTTTTCCCTTTCAAAGTTTCTCTGTTGGTAGAACTTAAGCCAAGATTTTTTGGATCTACTGTAAATTGCGTTATACTATTACCCTTTAGCTCTACCACATTTGTTTTTTCAAATGGGGAAATCTCATCCATTCCATCATCGCTATGCACGATATATGCATGGAGAACACCATTTTCTTTTAAAGCTTCTGCAAATGGCTTCATCCATTTTTTATCAAATACTCCTACTACCTGTCTTTTTACTTGTGCAGGACTACTCAAAGGACCAATTAAATTAAATATTGTTTTTTTTCCCATTTTTTTTCTAGCAGGCCCAACATGTTTCATCGCAGAGTGATAATTCGGAGCAAACATAAAAGCAAAATTAAATTTTCTTATACTTTCCTCGGCTTCTGTTGGACTCAAATTAATATTAATTTTTAAAGCCTCAAGGACGTCTGCTGAGCCGCAATTTGATGAGACAGCCTTATTACCGTGCTTAGCGACTCTTACACCCATACTCGCTAAAACTATAGCTGCGGCAGTAGAAATATTAAGTGAGTTCTGACCGTCACCACCAGTGCCGCATGTATCTATAGTATTTTCATCTGTATTTACTTTGATCGCTTTTTTTCTAAGTATGTAAATACCACCCGCAAGCTCATCTTTTGTTTCACCTTTTGCTAAAAGATTTTCTAATATATCTATTATCGAACGTTCATCATGTTTACCCTCCATAAGCTCTGAAAAAAGAATTTTACTTTCTTCAAAAGAAAGGTTTTGACCTTTTTTTAACTTTTCTTTGATATTTGACATTTTAATTTTTTATAAAATTTTCAATTAATTTCATCCCCACTTTAGTACTAATACTCTCAGGATGAAATTGAAAGCCATGAATATTGTAGTATTTATGCATTAGACCCATAATAGTCCTATTTTTTGTTTCTGCAGTAATTATCAGGTTTTTTGATAGTCTTTTACGATCAACAACCAAACTATGGTATCTTGTGGCTTCAAAATTATTTTTAATGTTTTTAAATAATCCTTTTTTTATGTGCTTAATTTTGCTTGTTTTTCCATGCATCAAATTCCTTGCACTCACTATCTTTCCACCAAAAGCCTGACCGATAATTTGATGACCCAGACAAACACCTAAAATTGGAATTTTTTTGTAAACATCTTTTACGATTTTAAGACAATTTCCAG
>CACDFZ010000012.1 GCA_902552185.1 uncultured Pelagibacteraceae bacterium
AATTTTACCATTTCAATTCATTATACAATTTTAATCTAACATTATTCTTTGATATATAGCCTATCTCATAAGGCATAAAATCATTTGAGAAATATTTTTTTACCTTTTTCAAATTATTTTTTTTAATAATAAGACAAAAACCAACACCACAATTAAATGTCCTCAGCATTTCTTTGTCCGAAATATTTTTTGATTTTAGCCAAGAAAATACTTTTTTTACCTTTATTTTTGATAGATCAATATTTGCTGTTAGATTGTTGGGAATCGATCTAATAACATTTTCAATTATGCCTCCACCAGTGATATTTGCAGCTGAGTGAATTAAATTTTTCTTACATAGGTTTAATATTTCTTCCACATAAATTTTTGTAGGTTTAAGTAATATTTTTTTTATTTTAAGAGGTAATTTATTTTTTTTTAAAATTTCTCTTACTAAAGAATAACCATTGGAATGAATTCCCGTTGAGGGGATAGCAAGAATTATATCTCCATTTTTAACATTTTCTTTTTTCAAAATTTTTTTTTTTGATATTATTCCTGTGCAAAACCCTGCAAGATCAAATTTGTTTTTTTTGTAAATTCCAGGCATTTCTGCTGTCTCTCCTCCAATTAGTTCACATTTAGCTAACTTACATCCTTTTAAAATACCGCTTAAAACTTTTTTCAACTTTGAAAGTTTAATTTTATCAATTGCAATATAATCTAAAAAAAATAATGGTTTTGCTCCTTGAACTATTAAATCATTTACACACATAGCCACAAGATCGATCCCGATTGTATTTAATCGATTGTATTTATCTGATAAATCTAATTTGGTACCAACGCCATCAGTGCAGGAGACAATAATTGGATTTTTTATATTTAAAGCACTTATATCGTATAATGAGCTAAAAGAGCCAATATTAGAATTCGCTTTTTTGACATTTTTTTTTGTTAATTTACCAATATGTTTTACAAATTTATTCCCCAAAGAAATATTAACGCCGCTATTTTTGTAACTATAGAGTTTTTTTTTCATTAGTAATAATGATAATTAATTAAATATGAAATATTTTAAAATTATTACGGTTATATTAATCATTTTGTTTAAAACTGGAAACAATTTATATGCTGAGAGCATTTTTACTGTTAATAATATAGAAGTAAATAAAGATTCCTTTAAAAATAAAGAAGAATTAATCAATATAGCTTTTAAAAAAGGATTTGAAAAATTAAATAGCAAAATATTATTAGAGAAAGATTTCACACAAACAAAAAATACTAGTTTAAGGGTTATAAAAAATTTAGTCTCCCATTATCAAATAGTAAAAAATAATAATGAGGAAAATGCGCAAAACTTTGAGTCTGTAAATTTATATTTCAAAAGAGATAAGATGTATAATTTTTACAGTAAAAATAATATTAAATACAGCGATGTCAGTGGCAAAATCATAAAGATTTTACCAGTACTAATAGTAGAAGACGAAACTTTCATTTATGATAAAAATTTCTTTTATGAAAATTGGTTAATAACTGAAAAACAAATTAAAACTAAGAATATTGAATATATTTTTCCACTAGAAAATTTAGAAACAATTGAAGTTTTAAAAAAAAATCAAAACAATTTGGAAGCAGTTAATTTAATAGATATTTTTGATGACGATGAAGAAAAAGATAATCTTTTTATAATTATAGATTATGAAAAACAAAAAACAAAAATTTTTTTAAAAGGAATAATTTCATCGAAACAAATTGTAAGAAATTTACAATTTGAAAACAAAACGGATAAAAAAACTGAATATACTCAAATTTTAAAGTTCTTAAAAAAAGAAATTCTTGAATTAGTAAAATCACAAAATATAATAGACATAGGCGCCCCTGCTTTTTTAAATATCAATTTAACTTTAAATAATCAAAAAGACTTGTTTTCTTTTCAAAATATTTTAAATGAAATTGATTTAATTGAAAATTTTAATGTGAAAGAATTTAATAACAGATTTGCCTATATTAACGTAAAATATTACGGTAAAATAAATAAAATTAAAGAAAAATTAATTATTAAGGGAATAGATATTAACTTTAAAAATAATCAATGGAACGCAAGGTTAAAATAAATTGAGCCAACTTATTTTTAAATTTCCTTTTAAAACAACTTATTTTGAAAAAGATTTTTTTGTTTCAACCAATAACTTTGAAGCTTATAAATTAATAGAAAGTTGGCCTAAGTGGTCAAGTAACCTAATAAATATTTTTGGACCAAGTGGCTGTGGTAAAACTCATTTAGTAAATATATTGAGTAAAAAATTAAAACTGTTGTCAATTAATTCTAAAAAATTTGATGAACAAATTAACAGTCTAGTAGAAAAATTTGATTGTATTGTTATTGAAAATTATAATGAAAATATAAATGAAAAGCTCTTATACTCTTTAATTAACCAGGTTAAACAATATAATAAGATTCTTGTTATAAACTCTACAAAAAGTCTTAAAAACTTTCAAATTGACTTAGCTGATCTCAAATCAAGGCTCAACAGTTTCTTGGAAATACGAATTGACTTACCTACTGATGACTTAATTAGAGTGATAATTTCAAAAACTTTTTCTGATAAACAAATAGATTTAAGCAGCAGAAACTTAGAGTTTATTATTAAAAATATTGAGAGATCTTATGATAAAATATTCCAATTTACCAAAGATATAGATAATATTTCTTTATCTACTGGAAAATCGATAAATATTAATTTAATAAAAAAAGTATTAATAAATGAATAAATATAGAACTCACAATTGTTCAGAATTAACCGAAAATGACAACAACAAAATTGTTACATTATCGGGATGGGTGCATAGAAAAAGAGATCATGGAAACTTACTATTTATAGATCTCAGAGATCATTTTGGATTGACTCAATGTGTGATCGAAAACAATAATAAATTTTTTAATACTCTTGAAAAAATAAAACCTGAGTCAGTAATAAGTGTCAGTGGTAAAGTAATTAAAAGAGAAAAGGGTACAGAAAATCTTGAGTTAACAACAGGAAAGATTGAAGTAAGCATTGAAGCTATTAAAGTTTTAGCTGAAGCAAAAGATTTACCTATGCCTGTATTCGGTGAACAGGATTATCCAGAAGAAATACGATTAAAATATAGATTTTTAGATTTAAGAAGAGAAGCTATGCATAAAAATATTATTTTAAGATCAAAAGTAATATCTTTTATTAGATCAGAAATGATGAAATTGGGATTTTTAGAGTTTCAAACTCCAATTTTAACATCATCAAGTCCAGAAGGCGCTCGTGATTTTTTAGTGCCTAGCAGATTAAATCCAGGAAAGTTTTATGCCTTACCTCAAGCGCCTCAACAATTTAAACAATTAATAATGGTTTCAGGATTTGATAAGTATTTTCAAATAGCACCTTGTTTTAGGGATGAAGATGCTAGAGCTGATAGAAGTCCGGGTGAATTTTATCAACTAGATATCGAGATGTCATTTGTTGAACAAGAGGACGTTTTTAAAGTTATAGAAACTTTAATGGTAAGTTTATTTAAAAAATTTTCATCCAAAAAAATATTAAATACTAAGTTTCCCAGAATTTCGTACGCTGAGGCTATGCTAAAATATGGGACTGATAAACCTGACTTAAGAAATCCTCTAATAATTTATGATATTACTAATTTATTTAATAGAGATGATGTAAAATTTGATATATTCAAAAAATTAGTTTCTAAAGGTTCAAAAGTGAGGTGTATTGTTACGAAAAATACAAAAGATAAACCTAGAAGTTTTTTTGATAATATCGATAAATGGGCCAAAGAGCAGGGAGCTTCAGGATTAGCTTATTTTACTTTAGAAAAAACAGGTAAAATTTTAGGAAAAGGTCCAATTGGAAAATTTTTTAGCGAAGAATCTCTTAAAGAATTAATGAAAATTTGCAAAATAGACTTTGGCGACAGTGTATTTATGGCCTGCGGTAATGAAAATGAAGTTGAAAAAATCTTATCAATTTCAAGAGATAAAATTGCTAAAGAATTAAATCTGATAGATGAAAATCAATATGCTTTTTGTTGGATTGTTGACTATCCAATGTTCGAAATGGATGAACAGACTAAAAAAGTTAAATTTAGTCACAATCCTTTTTCTATGCCACAAGGTGATATAGAAAAATTAAATTTTAATGAACCATTAAAAATTAAAGCATTTCAATATGATATTGTTTGTAATGGTGTGGAACTTTCATCTGGAGCAATTAGAAATCATATACCAGAATTAATGTATAAGCTCTTTTCAATAGCTGGATATGAAAAAAAAGAAGTAAATGAAAAATTCAGTGGTATGATTAATGCGCTAAGCTACGGCGCACCCCCTCATGGTGGAATAGCACCTGGAGTAGATAGAATAGTAATGTTATTAGCTGATGAAAAAAATATAAGAGAGGTAACATTATTTCCTATGAATCAGAATGCACAAGATTTAATGATGGAAGCTCCATCTAATGTAGATGATAAGCAACTAAAGGAATTAAGTATTAAAAAGGATATAAAAAAAAATTAATTTTTAGTCTTCAAATTTAAACGTATGTCACTTAAATCGACTAATTTTTCCTCATAATTGCTTCTTACAAAGCCTTTAGATGTAATATTTTTTACAATTTTTAAGAATTTATCATCACCATTAAAATCGTTACTTCGTGTTTTTGAGATCGAAGGAGTGTGTGCTAAGTCTTCTTTTCCTAAATAAGAGATTGCTAATTCTCGAAAAACGTAATCTAATATTGATGTTGCACTTAAAATCCTATCATTCCCTTCAACTTTACCAGATGGTTCAAATTTTGTGTCTATAAACGCATCAACAAATTCATCTAGAGGAACCCCATACTGTAAACCTAATGAAATTGCTATTGCAAAATTATTCATTAATGCTTTAACCAACTCGCCCTCTTTATTGGTATCTATGAAAATTTCACCGATCTTCCCGTCATCGTATTCTCCTGTATGTAAGTATATTTTGTGTTCACCTATTGAGGCTTTTTGTATATAGCCCTTTCTTCTGTCGGGCATTTTAAATCTACTACCTAATTTTGTTTGTATATTGTTATGAATTTCTGATTTTTTTTGAACTAAATTATTAACCTTTTTCTCAATTTTTTGATCTATAATTTCTATTTTTTCCTCTTTTTTTATTCCTTTTGTATTTTTTTCTCCTACTTTTTTGGTTTTACGGTTATTCAATTTAACTTCTATTACCTCAACAATTCCATCCTCTCTTTTGTCGATATCTGCCATAGCCTTTTCGTTAAGCTCATTTAAACTATGAACGGTTTTAAATGTACAAGTATAATAAGTTTCTACTAAATATTTTTTCATTTTAAGATGAATCTGATAATTGATCATATATATATATTGTAGTAAGTGTCTATAATATAATGATGCAATTATAAATTGTGTGGATTTAGTATGATAGGATTAAAACAAATTTTCACTTGGTGGAATAGAAATACTTTTGGAACATTTTTGAAAACCTTGCTTTCAGGAAAATATGTTGGCAAAGATGAATTTGGAAATAAATATTATAAAAGTAAAAAAGATGAAAGATGGGTTATTTACAAAAGTGATATAGAGGCAACAAAGATTACATCTGATTGGTTTCTGTGGATACATCATACAATAAATGAGATACCCTCTAGCTCAACAAAAAAATATAGCTGGCAGAAAAACCATACTCAAAATTTATCTGGATCTAGTCAAGCATATAAACCAAATAAAATATCTAAAAAAAATAAATTTAAAGACTATGAAACTTGGAAAGATTAAATTAGCACTATATTTTTTTGTTTTGAGTTCATTTTTAAGTCTTAAAGCGGAGGATAAAATATTATCAGCTCCCATCATAAATTTGGAAAAATTGGAGCCGAGTTACGAAATTTTAGAAAACGAGAAGGAAACTATTTCTGAGACAAATACCTCAATTAAAAAAAGAAATATAAAAGATAAAAACAAAGATAATATTAAATTTGTAAACATAATTGGTTTAGACAAAATAACTGCCAAAACATTTCCAATAAAAATAAAATTGGGAGAAACAGCTAAATTTGGTTTATTAGAAATCAAAGCGTTAAAATGCGGGATTTCTGGAAACAAAAATGACTCAGTTGCTTATCTTCAAGTTAAAGATATCTCAGAAAACCAAAATGAAAAAGTTTTTATTTTTAACGGATGGACTTTTTCATCTAATCCTTCATTAGCTCCAATTGATCATGCGATTTACGATATTTGGCTAGTTAGTTGTGATAATGCTTAAAAAAATTTTTCTTTTGCTAACCAATTAGTATCAAATGAAGAGTCTAAAAATTTTTTGTGTTTCAGTATTTTTTTATGTAATTCTATCGTCGTAGTAATACCCTCTAATACAAATTCATCAAGTGATCGTAATGTTCTTTGTATAGCTTCCGTTCTATTTCTGCCTTTACATATAACTTTTGCTATAAGACTGTCATAATAGGGTGTAATTTTACAACCTTGAAAAATTGAACCATCTACTCTTGTTCTAAAACCAGAAGGTTGATGACAAACAGAAATAACCCCCGGACTTGGTTGGAATTTTTTCGAGGGATCTTCCGCATTTATTCTACATTCTATTGAGTGACCTCTTGGATTAATATCATTTTGTTTTAGTGCTGTATTACCAGTAAAAGCAATCCAAAGTTGCTCCTTAACAATATCTATACCCGTTTGTACTTCAGTTACTGGGTGTTCAACTTGAACTCTTGTATTCATTTCAAGAAAGAAAAATTTTCCATTTTCAAAAATAAATTCTACTGTGCCAGCACCTTCATAACCAATATTTTCTACCATTTTTACAGTTTTATTTAATAAGTCCTCTCTTTGCTCTGCAGTCAAGACTGGACTCGGAGTTTCTTCTATTAATTTTTGATGTCTTCTTTGTACAGTACAATCTCTCTCTCCTAACTGAACAGTTCTATTCTTTCCAGACATAATTTGAACCTCAATGTGTCTTGGGTTTTTAAAATATTTCTCAATATATAAATCATCATTACCAAAATACTTTTTTGCTTCATTTTTTGCTAAAGAAAATAAATCAGAAAGGCTAGACTCACTTTCAACTATCTTCATTCCTTTTCCACCTCCTCCAGCCGCCGCTTTTATAAGAACAGGATAGCCTATCTCTTTACATAAACTTTTTGCTTCCTCAAAAGATTTAACAGATCCTTCTGAGCCCTCTATAACTGGAAGACCATTTTTTTTTGCTATTTTTTTGGCTTGAATTTTATCTCCCATTTCAGCAATTAATTTTGAACTAGGTCCTATAAATTTAATTCCATGTTTTGAGACAACATCTGCAAATTTAGCATTTTCAGATAAAAAGCCATAGCCAGGATGAATAGCTTCTGCCCCGGTTAAGTCTACAGCTGACATTAACGAAGATATATTCAAATAACTATTTTGAGGCTGATGTGATCCAATACATACACTTTCATCAGCTAATCTCACGTGCATTGCTTCGGAGTCCACGTCTGAATGTACAGCGACTGTATTAATTCCCCACTCTTTACAAGCTCTAATTATCCTTACAGCTATTTCACCTCTATTAGCGATCAATACTTTTTTAAACATTTTTCTATTCTAGAATAATAAGAGTTTGACCAAACTCTACAGGTTGACCATCATTAACCATAATTTTTTTTACAACTCCATCTGCTGAAGATGGAACATGATTCATTGTTTTCATTGCTTCAACTATCATCACTGTCTGACCTTTTTTTATTTTATCACCAACTTTAATAAATTTTTTTGCACCAGGTTCAGGAGCTAAATATGCCGTACCTATTATTGGTGATTTTACTCTTGTACCTTTTTGATCATTGTTATCAGTTAAAACACTTTTATTAGGAGAGACTACGGCGCTAGCGACCCCTTTATCTGACAAACCTTTTGCCGCTTTAGACACTTTAATCTTTTTATCCCCGTCTTGATATTCTATTTCAGTTATATTAAATTCACTTAGACAGCCTACTAACTCTTTTATTAATTTCTTATCTATTTTCATTTTTTATCAAATCTATAGAAGCTTTTAAGGCTAAAGTATAGCCCTCTACACCCAACCCACATATTATACCATTTGCAACTTTACTTATCAAAGATTTATGCCTGAAATCTTCTCTTTTATAAATATTTGTAATATGCAACTCAACAATTGGGATTTTTAAAATTTTTAAAGCATCATGAATCGCTACAGATGTATGGGTATACCCACCAGCATTTATTATCAAACAATTTTGTTTTTCCCTTGCTTTTTGAATTTCATTCACTATTTCACCTTCAACATTCGATTGAAAAAAAGTTAAGTTAATATTATGTTCTTTTGAAAAAGATAAACAATTTTTTTTAATTTCCTCAAAGGAAGTGTTACCATATTTGTCTTTTTCCCTTTCACCTAATAGGTTAAGATTGGGGCCGTTAATAATTAAAATATTTAACATAGTTCGGTATAGTTAATATAGATAACTAAATTATGGCAAAAATTCAAATAAATGGGAAAAAAGTAGCTTTAAAGCAAAATTTTTCAATACTAGAAGTGTTGAAAAAATATAAATTAAATAGAAAAAAGGTAGCAATAGAACTAAATGGCAAAATAATACCTCAAAACAAATACGACAAAAAAAAATTAAAAAATAATGACAAAATTGAAATAGTTCAATTTATTGGTGGAGGCTAATGTGAAAAGAGATGTTTTTAAAATCGATAAAAAAATATTTAAATCAAGGCTAATCGTCGGAACAGGTAAATATAAAAATCTTATTGAAACTGCAAAAGCTATTAAATCATCTGGCGCTGATATGGTTACAGTAGCAGTAAGAAGAGTAAATATTTCTGACAAAAAAAAACCTCTTCTAATGGACTATGTAAATCCAAAAAAAATTATCTATCTTCCAAATACCGCTGGATGTTTTAACTCTAGTGACGCACTAAGAACTTTAAGATTAGCTAGAGAAATTGGTGGATGGAAAATGGTTAAGCTTGAAATATTAGGAGACAAAAAAACTTTGTATCCTGATATGATTGAGACATTAAAAACCACAAAAGTTTTGGTTAAGGAAGGATTTAAAGTTTTAGTTTATTGCACAGATGATCCTTTGCATGCAAAAAAATTAGAAGATTTGGGAGCCTCAGCTATCATGCCTTTAGCTGCGCCTATAGGTTCTGGACTTGGAATACATAACAAACTTAATATTTCATTAATAATCAAACAATCGAAGGTACCGGTTATAATTGATGCAGGCATTGGTACTGCTTCAGATGCTACAATTGCAATGGAGATGGGTTGTGATGGAGTATTAATAAATTCAGCCATAGCTTTGGCAAAAAAACCTATACAAATGGCAGAAGCTTTTAAATATGCTGTTATAGCAGGACGAAAATCTTTTTTATCTGGGCGAATGAAAAAAAATAATTTTGCAAGTGCTTCTTCTCCAGAAAAAGATTTAATTAGCTAGCTTTTTTTTTTCTTATCCACAAGGTTCTTGGTTTTTTCTCTTTTTTTGTCTCTTCTCTTCCTTTTGTTTTTTTTGTCAACGACTTTTGATTTTTTTTATCGGTTATCTGAGTTTTTGGAAATTTTTCTATTTCGGAATTTAAATACCTTATATGACTTACATGTTCTATTTTGTTAATTATTTTTTTTGATTTGTTTAGTAATTCTATTTTGTATTCAGGAATAATGAATTGATCTTTTTCTAAAATTTCTATTTTATAAGCGTATTTCTTTTGAAAATAAATTAGTTCTTTAGATAAATTACTTTCAATATATAATTTTACTTTATCAGGCACATAAGCCTTTATAATTTTAATTTTATTGTTAAAAGCTAACATCTCTATCTTTTTCACAATTTTTTGTGAAAAAGATTCTAATGATAAATTTGTTTCCCATTTAATTGACCCTTCTCTTAATCTTTGTCTGGTCATTTCAAGCAAACCAAAATTACTTATTCTTCCTATTTGTATTCTAGCTCTATCTTTCCTGACGCATTCTCTCATTTTTTTTTCAACAGTCCTTTTATTATAAAAGTTTAACATATCAATAAAATCTATAACTATTAAACCAGAAAGATCTCTCAATTTAATTTGTCTACAAATTTCCTCTGCAGCTTCAAGATTTGTATTCAAAGCTGTCTTTTCAATATTCATTTGTTTTGTTGACTGGCCAGAGTTTATATCAATTGCTACTAAAGCCTCAGTAGGATTAATAACTAAATAACCACCTGATTTTAGTTTTACTGTTGGTTCAAAAATATTATTTAATTCTTTTTCAATTAAGGCATCATGAAATAAAGGTATTTTGCCTCTATATTTTTTAACGTATTTTGCATTTTTTGGCATTAATTCTTTCATGAACTTTTTTGTTTTTTGATATCCTTCATTTCCGTCTACGTAAATATATTTTGTATCGTTATCGTAAATATCTCTTAAAGCCCTTTTAATAATGTCACCCTCTTCATAAATTAATGAAGGCGCATTAGATACAACTGCCTTATCTTTTATTTCATCCCAAGTTTTTAAAGTATTTTGAAAATCTTTCTCTATTTCATTTTTAGTTTTGTTTGCTCCAGCAGTTCTTACTATAACACCCATGCTTTTAGGGATTTCTATTTTATTTAAAATTTCTCGAATTTTTTGTCTGTCATTTGAATTAAAAATTTTTCTTGAAATTCCACCACCTTTTGCAGTATTAGGCATTAGAACCATATATTTTCCTGCCAAAGATATGAAAGTTGTTAAAGCTGCACCTTTTTGACCTCTTTCCTCTTTTAAAACTTGTATCAATATGACTTGACCAGGTTTTATAACTTCTTGAATTCTATATTTTTTTAATCCGTAAGTGTTTTTAAGTTTTTCTCTATAGTTACTTTTATTTTCAGTGGCAGAAGAACTTGAATTTTTATTTTGACCCTCTGCATTTTCATTTTTTTCTGTATTTAAATTTGTTTCTTGATTATTAATTTCTTCCATGTTGGTATTTTTTAGATCTTCACGAATTTTTTCTTCCGCGCTTTTCAATTTTTCTTTGTCCTCAGATGGAATTTGATAATAATCTGACTGAATATCGTTAAAAGCCAAAAATCCGTGTTTTAATCTTCCAAAATCTACGAAAGCTGCTTGAAGAGAGGGCTCAACTCTACTAATTGTTCCTAAGTAAATATTGTTCTTAAAATTTAACCTATTCTTATCTTCGTATTCGTATTCTTCGATTGAAAGATTTGATTTAAGAACAATTCTTGTTTCATCTGGATGCGATGCATCAATGTATAAATTTTTATCCATGTAATTTGAATTCCTTTTGAAATTTTAATTTTATTTGTAATCATAAATTTTTTTTTAAATAATACTATATTATTGATTACTTATAATCTAAATGCCTTAAGATAGCCAGAATTAAAGTTATAAAATATTATTAATGATTAATCTAATTAATTTCTCTTTAAAAGCTCTAATAATAATACTCATTTCATCGCTTTTATTAATTTTTTCAGCCTTTTTTTATTTCTCTTCAGGATTACCTGATTATAAAAAACTATCTAATTATCAGCCGCCAATATCAAGTAGAGTTTATTCAAAAGACGGAAAATTGATTGCAGAATATGCTTTAGAAAAAAGGCTGTTCGTTCCTTATGACTCGATTCCAATCAAAGTAATAAATTCATTTCTTTCAGCAGAAGACAAAAATTTTTTTAATCATCCTGGGGTTGATGCTAAAGGTATTTTGAGAGCTACAGTGAACAATATAAAAAATATTTTAGGAGATAAAAGACTTGAGGGTGCGTCAACGATTACTCAACAAGTTGCAAAAAATTTTCTTTTAACGAATGAAGTCTCTTTAAAAAGAAAAATTAAAGAGGCAATTTTAGCTTTTAGAATAGAAAATGCTTATTCTAAAAAAAGAATTCTAGAACTTTATTTAAATCAAATATATCTCGGTCAAGGTACTTACGGTGTAGCTGCAGCAAGTTTAGAATACTTTGATAAATCAATTAAAGATTTAAACTATGAAGAAGCAGCTTTACTTGCAGCTCTTCCAAAAGCTCCAAGTCGATATAATCCAGTTAAAGATCCAAAAGAAGCTAAATTTCGAAGAGATTTAGTCTTAAAAAATTTAAATCAGAATGGATTCATTAATGATAGTCAATATTTAGAGTTTAAGAATAAAGAGATAAAAATTAAAAAAAGAAAAATTGAGATAGTAAATGAAGCTAATTCTTACACTGAAGAAGTAAGAAGAATTATAAAAGATAAATATGGCTTTGAAAAATTATATACCCAAGGACTTAGTATTAAATCACCATTGAATATTGATTTTCAAATTGAGGCAATTAATGCACTCAGAAATGGTATAGAATCTTATGATAGAAGACACGGTTGGCGAGGGTCAATTACAAATAAATTTAAAGATAACGACTGGAAAAAAAAATTAGATAATTATAATTTAGATCCAACTTTAAATTGGAAAAAAGCTGAAGTTACAGAATTAAATGAAAACTATTTAGTTTTAAAATCAGAAAAGAACTCAAATATAAAGATTTATAAGCCAAGTTTAAAGTGGGCTATCAAAAACAAGGATATAAAAGATATATTTGAAATAGGTGATTTATTATTCATAAAAAAAAATAATAATGAATGGAGTTTGAAACAATATCCTATTGTTAATGGAGGAATAGTTGCATTAAATCCTTTTACTGGTGAGGTAAAAGCACTGGTTGGAGGATTTAGCTATGCATCTAGTGAATTTAATAGAGTAACTCAAGCGAAAAGACAACCTGGATCAGCATTTAAACCGTTTGTTTATGCAGCTGCTATAGAAAATGGTTTAGCTCCTAACTCAATAATTTTAGACGCTCCTTTTATAGCTGAACAAGGAATCGGATTGAAAGATTGGAAGCCAGAAAATTATGGTAAAAAGTTTTACGGACCTTCAACTTTAAGAAAGGGAATTGAATATTCAAGAAATTTAATGACTGTAAGAATTGCTAAAAATCTTGGAGTAAATAAAATATTGGAATTGTCAAGAGAATTAGAAATTTACGATGAAATACCTGAATTGCTGTCAGTTTCATTGGGTTCAGTTGAAACATCCTTACTTAATTTATCTTCAGCATACGCAACCTTTGTAAATGGAGGAAAAAAAATTAAACCTGTGCTTATAAATCGTATCCAAGACAGAAGAGGAAAAACTATATTTTCTTCAAATTTTGCAAAATGTAAGGGCTGTGACAGATATAATGAGGATAATAAAGATGAAGGCTTTCCTAAAATTGACTTTAACAATAAACAAATAATTAGCGAACAAACTGCCTATCAAATGACCTCTATTCTTAAAGGTGTAGCTACAAGAGGAACTGGAAAAAAACTTAGAGATCTTAAGGTTCCAATAGCTGGAAAAACTGGAACTACTAATAATAATTTTGACGCTTGGTTTATCGGTTATAATTCAAACTTAGTTGTCGGAGTTTATATTGGTTTTGATAATCCTAAAACTTTAGGGAAATATGAAACTGGATCTAAAGCAGCTCTTCCAATATTTAAAGAGTTTATAAAGGGAGTATTATATTTGGATGATTTTGAAGAATTTGAAGTTCCTGATGGAATTTATTTTGCTCCAATAAATTATAATACCGGAAAACAAACTGATTTTGATGATAAAAATTTTATACTTGAAGCTTTTAAGAAAAAAGATATTAACAATCTTAATAATAAGCAATTAATTTCAAACTATAATTATGATAAACTAATTAAATTTAGACAATTTTATTAATGCAGTCATTTGAAACATCTTTAAACAATATAAATAAGATACTCAAAAATATTAGGGGGTATCTTTGAAAATAATGAAATTGAGAATAAATTAGATCAAATTACAAAAGAAACATCAAAAGATGGTTTTTGGAAAGATCAAAAAAAAGTTAAAAAAATTCTTAAAGAAAAAAATTTTTATTCAAATTTAATTTCTACTTACAAAAAGATAGATAAAGATTTTAATAATTTAAAAGATTTATATTCATTAGGGAATGAAGAAAAAGACGAAGAGATTATAATTGATTGTGAACTTAAAAGTAACGAGTTATTCAAAGATATCAAAAAATTAGAAGTAGCTTGTTTTTTATCTGGAGAAAATGATGCTCTTAATATTTATGTTGATGTACATGCAGGAGCAGGGGGTACAGAAAGTCAAGACTGGGCTGAAATGTTGAGAAGAATGTACATTAAATGGTTTGAAAAAAAAAATTTTTCTTATGAAATAATAAGTGAACATAGAGGTGATGAAGCAGGAATTAAGTCCTCTACTTTAAAAGTCTCAGGTTTAAATTTGTATGGATTAATGAAAAACGAGTCAGGAGTTCATAGATTAGTAAGAATTTCCCCCTTTGATAGTGGAGCTAGAAGACATACTAGTTTCGCAAGTGTTTGGGTTTATCCAGTAGTTGATGATGATATAAGTATTGAAATAAATGAGAACGATTTAAGAATCGATACTTATAGGTCTAGCGGCGCTGGCGGCCAACATGTAAATACAACTGATAGCGCTGTGAGGATAACACATATTCCAACAAAAATTGTTGTCCAATGCCAAAACGAAAGATCACAACATAAAAATAAAGATACTTGTTTTAAAATGTTGAAAGCCAGACTTTACGAATATGAGCTACAAAAGAGAGAAAAGGAAAATCAAAAGAACTCCAATCTTAAAACAGATATTGGATGGGGACATCAAATTCGCTCATATGTTTTACAACCGTATCAATTAGTAAAAGATTTAAGAAATAAAACAGAAAATACTAATCCTGACGCAGTTTTAAATGGAGACATAGATAGCTTTATTGAAGCTGGTGTTTTGAATAAATAAATGAAAAAAATTCTTTTAACAGTGGTCCTTTTTTTATTTTTAGCGATCATCTCGATTGTAGGTTATTTAGTTATATTTGGTTACGAAACTAACAAATTTAACTCTCTGCTTGAAAATAAAATTAAATCTAGTTTATCAAACGTAACTGTTAATATTGAAAAGATTAAAGTAAAAATAAATATTAAAAATTTAAATTTTTTTATAACAACCTCCGAACCTAGAATAAAATATCGTGGAAATGCAATTGGTATTAAAAGAGTTGATGCTTATATTAAGTTGAATTCTTTTTTATCAGGTAAACCAAATATAAATAAAGTAAATATAACGTCTAATGAAATCAATATTGATAAGACCAAAGATATTGTAAAATATTTTAAGCCATCTAATTTCAAAAAGTTTTTTTTAAATGATATAGAAAAAGGAAAATTATTATTTAATATAGACCTTTTTTTAAAAAATAACGAGATTATCAATTTCGAAATCAACGGGTATGTGAAAAATTTATTTGCAAGTGTGGAAGATATTAATTTAAAAGACTCAAGTTTTATATATTTGATTGGAAAAGATTCGGGTGAGATAAATAATATAAGAGGCTTTTTAAATGGATTTCAAATTAATTCGGGATACATTAAATTTGATAATTCTAAATTACTAAATATTAATGGAAATTTAAAGTCAGATGTAGTTTTGAATCAATTACATTTAAACAATATTTTAAAAAAAAAAATACAACAGAATTTTAAAGATTTTAAATTAATTGGTAGCTTACAAAAGAAATTTCAAATACAGTTTGATCAAACACTTAAAATTACTGACTATCGACTTGAAGCCTCAGGCAATATTCAAAAATCTAAAATAAAACTTCAAGAACCGCAGAAGTTCTTATTTGTAAAAAATGAGATTAAAAATATAGAATTAGAAAAATCAGAATTTCAAATTAATTACACCGGAAACAAAGAAAACTCCTTAAATGTAAATGGGACTTATAAAATAAATGACAACTTTTTTCAAAAATTTAACTTTAAACAATTAGAAAAATTTAATTCTAAAAAAATTTCTATTGATGTAAATTTTGATGATGAGATAGACATTCCAATTTTAAATTATAATTCAAAAAATCAAGTAATAAATATAAATACTGTATTTCAGATAAAAAAAAATAAAATAAATTTTGAAAAGTTTAATTTTTCACAAGGAAAAAATAAAATAAATATTGAAAATTTAAATATAGAGAATATGAATTTAATAAAATTTAATGATATCACAGTCAAAACTTATAAAAAAAATAAAGTTAATAATGATCTTCAAATAAGTTATGGAAAAACAGTAAAAATTACAGGACAGAATTATGATGCTACTAATTTAACTAAATTGTTAGATCAGAACGGAAGTTCTAATTTTTTAAAAAATATAAACAAAGAAATTTCAATTAAAATCAATGAAATTTCAAATAATGTTTCAGATAAATTATTTGATTTTAATCTTATTGGTTATCTAGAAAAAGGAAAATTTAGCAAAATTGTCTCTAAGGGAGAATTTGAAGATGGTAAATATTTGGATATATCTTTACGAGAAGACAAAAATACAAACAAAAAAATTCTAGAAGTTTACTCAGATTTACCTAAACTATTATTATCTAATTATAAGTTTTTTGACGGTTTATCCGGTGGTCAACTTTTAATTTTTTCTTCTTATGATGATAACAACAGTAATATAAATTTATCAATTGAAAAATTTAAGGTTAAAGACGCACCAGGTTTAGTTAAATTATTTTCCTTAGCTGACTTTGGTGGAATGGTAGATGCATTATCAGGTGAGGGTCTATCTTTTGAAAAATTGGATATGTATATGGAAAAAAATAATCAAGTTCTTAATTTGAAAGAGCTATATGCAATAGGACCAAGTATTTCTGTTTTGATGGAAGGTTATGTCGATACAAAAACTGGTTTGGTAAGTTTAAGGGGAACAATGGTACCTGCAAAAACCTTAAATAAATTTTTATCAAAATTACCGATTGTTGGTGATATTTTAATTCCAAAAGAGATAGGGGAAGGTTTGTTTGGTATTAGTTTTAAAATGAAAGGTATGCCTGGAAAAATTAAAATAACAGTAAATCCAATTAAATCACTTACTCCGAGATTTATTCAAAAAGCTCTTAAAAGAGCTAAGTAATTTTAAAAAGAAAATGTTTTTTCTTTCCAAAAGAAATCTTTAAATTTTCATCTTTGAAATCTGAAAGATTCAATGTTTTGTTCTCATCTGCCACAAGTAAATCGTTAATCTTAACTCCCTTATTGTTTATAGCTCTTCTAGCTTCACTTTTTGAACTCATAATTTTGTTTTCAACCAATAATTCTAAAAGTTTCATCCCCGTCTCAATATTTTTTTTTGGAATTTTTTTTAAAGGTAAATTTTCATTTATTTTTCCAAATTTAAATACATCAGCTGCGATCTTTTCCGCTTTTGATGAATGAACTTTGCCGTGAAGTATTTTTGTAGTTTCATTAGCAAGAGTTATCTTTAATTCATTTATATCCTTAGTTTCCTTTAGTTTAGAAATTGTATTGATATCGTTATCTGTAAAAAATTTTAAAAATCTGTGAACATCTTTGTCGTCAGAATTTCTCCAGAATTGCCAATAATCATATGGAGAAAATAATTTTTCATCTAACCAGACAGCTCCTTTTTCTGTCTTACCCATTTTTGCGCCTGAAGATAAAGTAATTAACGGACTAGTTAATCCAAATGCTTCCTTTTTTTGAATACGCCTTATCAAATCAACCCCATTTACTATATTTCCCCATTGGTCGGATCCACCAAGTTGTAAAATACATTTCTCTCTTTCATAAAGTTTGTAAAAATCGAATGCTTGAAGGATCATATAATTAAATTCCATATAGCTTAGGGATTGTTCTCTATCTAACCTCGATTTTACACTTTCAAATGTTAGCATTTTATTTAATGTAAATTGTGATCCAATTTTTCTTAAAAAATCAATATAATTTAATTTTCCTAACCAAGTATAGTTGTCTACAAAAATCGGTCTTGTATTTTTACTTTTAAAATTTAACAATTTTTCAAAAATTTTTTTTATACTTGTAATATTTTTTTTAATATCTTTTTGTTTTAAAATTTTTCTTGTAGTATCTTTTCCTGAAGGATCACCTATTAAAGTTGTACCTCCTCCTAAAAGGACTATAGGTCTATGACCATGTTTTTGAAGCAGTCTTAAGATCATTATTTGCAATAAGCTACCAACATGTAAACTATTAGCGGTGCAATCGAATCCAATGTATGCTGAAATAGATTTCTTTGAAATTATCGAGTCCAATTTATCTAAATCAGTGCATTGATTAAGATAACCCCTTTCTTGCATTTCTCTCAAAAAAGTGCTTTTCATATTTCTAATTTTTATAGAAATACTATTATACAATATTTAGTATAAATAAATACAATTATGAGCAAAGAATACACATGCTTAGGAATGATGAGTGGTACCTCTGGGGATGGAGTAGATGCATCAATAATTCAATCTGATGGGTTGGATAAATTTACTATATTAAAAGAGAAATACTACGAATATGACGAAAAACTGTTTCGCGATTACCACGATCTAAAAAAAAAAATTAATTCTTCAAATGACCTAAAAAAAAATTCCTCATTAATTAAAAAACTTGAAAACACCATTACGATTTTTCATGCAAAAGTTGTTAAAGATATTACGAAAGAATTTGACATTGACTTGATTGGTTTTCATGGTCAAACAATTTTTCACAATCCAAATGAGAAAATTTCTTTGCAGTTAGGTAATGGTAATTTATTATCACAGCTAACAAAAAAAAAAATTGTTTTCAATTTTAGACAAAACGACATTAATAATGGGGGCGAAGGAGCACCTTTAACTCCAATTTTTCATAAATATTTGATAAAATCAAAAAAAATAGATTTACCAGCTTGTATATTAAACATAGGTGGTATTTCAAATTTAACATTAGTTCACAATTTTAATAATCACGAAATTAAAAGTGAAGATGTGGGTCCAGGAAATTGTTTAATAAATTCTTGGATACAAAACCATACAAATGAAAAATTTGATTTAGAGGGTAGAATTTCCAAGATAGGGAAAATTAATGAAATTATACTTGAGCAAGCTTTAGAAACTCATGAAAATAATTTTCAAAATAGAAAAAATATTTCTCTGGATACAAATGATTTCGATATATCGTTTGCTAGAGGTCTTAGCTTAGAGGATGGAGCTGCAACACTTACAGCCTTTACGGCAAAAATTATAACTTCAAAAATAAGCTTTCTATTAAGAGAGTATCATAACCAAACAATTAAAATTTTAATATGTGGTGGTGGGAGAAAAAATAAAAGTCTTTTAGAACTAATTAAAGCAAATTCAAGTAAGAATTTATTCTTCTTTAATTCTGATGACTATGACTTAAATGGTGATTTTATAGAGTCCCAAGCATTTGCTTACTTAGCTATAAGAGCTGTCTTATCATTACCAATATCTTTTCCTTCTACAACAGGATGTAATTCACCATGTAGTGGAGGAGAAATAATAGAAATTTAAATTAGAGCTGTTTTATCTTCAATATATTTTTCAATTTCTGCTCTTAGTTCTTTTTCTTTATCTTTGAAAAAGTGATTTGCACCCTTAATTTTTGAAAAAATAACTTCTACGCCTTTTTGATTCTTAATTCTATTATCTAACTCATTTATACTTTCCTTAGTAACTAATTCGTCATTATCACTATAAACTACCTGACCAGAAGTAGGACATGGCGCTAAAAAAGAAAAATCATAAACATTAGGTTGAGGGGATATTGCAATGAAATTATTAACTTCAGGACGTCTCATTATTAGTTGCATACAAATTAAAGCTCCAAAAGAAAATCCTGATACCCAGCATTGACTATAATCCATATTTTCTCTTTCAATCCAATCAAGGGCAGCCGCAGCATCTGATAATTCACCTTGACCATTATCGAAAACACCATCACTTTTTCCAACACCTCTAAAATTAATTTTGATTACAGAAAATCCATTTTCTAAAAAAATATTATACATTAATTGAACTATTCTATTATTCATTGTTCCTCCGTAT
The DNA here is from genome assembly GCA_902552185.1 of uncultured Pelagibacteraceae bacterium. Lineage (GTDB taxonomy): Bacteria > Pseudomonadota > Alphaproteobacteria > Pelagibacterales > Pelagibacteraceae > Pelagilacustribacter. The sequence continues at coordinate 20,004 of CACDFZ010000012.1, forward strand.
TGCGGATGTGGTTGAAGAACAATAGCTACAGGTGATCCAAATTTAGGATTTTTATAATATTTTGCTTCTAATCTTCCAGCTGGACCTGGTATAAAAACTTCTAAACTTTTTTGTTTCATAATAATGATAATTAGTTTCAATAAAAGATTAGACTTATAACATGTTTTTGTGCGTCAAATATCTTTTTTTAATTCAGAGTAATTTAGTAGGAATTAAATAAAAAATGCGGTAAAACATGCCAAATTTATGAAACTTACAACCAAAGGCAGATATGCAGTGATGGCCATGGCTGATTTAGCATCTTATTCAAAGAATAAACCAGTTAGTTTATCTGAGATTTCAATTAGGCAGAATATTTCACTAGCTTATTTAGAAAAATTATTTTTTCATTTAAAACAAAATAAATTAGTTAAAAGTGTAAGAGGTGTAAAAGGTGGTTATGC
>CACDFZ010000013.1 GCA_902552185.1 uncultured Pelagibacteraceae bacterium
TTTTATAAATCCAATTTTATTATTTATCTTAATATCATCTAATTTTGCTGTCATAATTGGAAATTTCTTATATTGCATAACTTCGTTATCAGGGTGCATTGTAGCTGCACCTAGTTTGTACAATTCTTCTATATTATTCTTAAAGATTGATTTTGATCTAGTAGGCAATCTTAATTCTGCTTCACCGCTTCTGTCTGATAGTGCCAAATTATATAATTTAATATTTTTTACAATTTTTTTTAAGTTTTTTTCTAAATAAGGAAAGAGTAGGGGATTAGGTTCAAATGAGTGAATATTTTTAAAATTTTGAGATAATTTGTATGAGTATATGCCTCTATATACTCCTATATCTAAGGCATCTTTTGATCTGTCAGCAAATTTATCAATTATTTTTAGTTCTTTTTCATATCCTTTTTTAATAGCTCTTTTTAATCTTTTCTTTAATAAATAACTTTCAGGAAAAAATATTTTTTTTATCAAGAACTCTAAGTCTTTAATCATATTTTTACTTTATTTAACGCATTGTTCTTAAATATATTAGCCTCTCTTATATATCTTCTAACCATTTGTGTTGTTTTATGACCTGTCATTGCCATTATACTTCTCTCATCTGCACCTGCTTCTGCAGCCACAGTAGCAAATCCAGATCTTAAACTATGTCCTGAAAAATTATTATTTTCAATCCCAGCCAATTTTAAACATTCTTTTATTATAAGAACTACTGATTGATCTGTTAATCTATGCTCTGTTAATGCAGATCCTTTCGCAAACCTTCTAAAAATTGGTCCAGTTTTAATTTTTGATATTTTTAACCAATTTTTAAGATTCGTCACTGGACAATAAGTTTCTTTGCTAAAGTAGGGTAGACCTTTTAACATTCCTTCTCCAAACTGATCTGTTTTGGACCTCTTAAGAGCTATTTTTACGCCTTCATTAACGAATTCAAGATCTTCATAATCGATAGATATTAACTCAGTTCGTCTAAAACCACCTCCAAAACCAACTAGTATCAATGTCTTATTTCTTAACTTTACAATTTCCTCAATTTTTTGTTCATTTATTACATTAATTATTTTTTTTAAATGATTGATTAATATAGGTTTTTTACCTACTTGTTTGCTACCTTTTACCCTTTTTATACCCATTAAATTTTCAATAATTACAGGGTGTTTTGTATCTAAATAATACCCTTTTAATTTGTGAACAACACCTATTGATACCAATCTTCGCCTTAAAGTGCTTATTTTTGATGTTTTTGATAAGTGGGTTAAATATAAAGATATGATTTTTGGATCTGAAGGCATTGATTTAAAACCATGTTTAACACAGAAACCTGCAAAATCTTTATAATCAGACCTATACGCCCTTAAAGTATTATTTGCTTTAGAGGTTTTCAGATTATTTAAAGTTTCCTCATGTAAAGCTTTTATATCAGTTGTCAGTTTATTCATAACATTACTAACGATAACAATTAATTATCATTAGTAATATAATAACTCATTTTAGAAGTCAAGCAAATAAGATAAAATAATTTAATGCTTAAATATATAATTTTAGGTTTATCAGTTCCGATCATAGCATTTTTTTTAATGTACCGATGGGAAAAACTAAAAAACAAAAGTAAAAATTTAACTTTAACAACAGGTGTAGCTATTTTAATAGTGGGAATTTTATTAATTATAGCCTTATTAATTGATTAAATCATGTTTGAGAGTAGGAAAAGAGTTATTTTAGATAGGGGGCCAAGCTGGCCAGATTACGATAAAGCAGAACCATTTATGATTAGGTATTATGTTTTATTTAAAAAAAGGCCTAAATGGTTTCCATTCAATATTTTAGTACATAAAATACTTAAGGAAGATCGAGGAGATTTGCATGACCATTACTGGTCTTATATAACAATTATTTTAAAAGGTGGTTATTGGGAAACTACCAATAAAGGTACTTTTTGGAGAGGCCCTGGATACATTGGTTTCAGAAAAAACACTGACAAACATAGCCTTAAACTAAAGGATAACAAGCCTGCGTGGACTATTATGCTGGTTGGTCCCCACCACTCTAGCAAAACAAGTTCAAAATATCAAAATGAAGCTTAAAGGCACTGATTTTCAGATTAAAGTTTGGAAGTATTTGCTTAAAATACCAAAAGGCAAGGTCAAAACCTATAAAGAGGTAGCTGTAGCCATTAAAAGCCCCTATTCAGCTCGTGCTGTGGGCAATGCAGTAGGTAAAAACCCCTATGCTCCCAAAATACCCTGTCATAGGGTGATTAAATCAGACGGTTCGCTTGGAGGATATTCAGGTAAAGGTGGTATTAAAACTAAGAGAAAATTGCTAAAAAAGGAGGGTATAACGCTCTAGAATTGTTGTTTGACGGGCGTTTTAGCATAATTCTCAATCTTTGGTTGCTTTTTTTACTTACTCGCTGCTTAGTTGTACCATAAAATATAAAATCGCAAAAAAAATACTATCTATGGCCTTTTAAACGCTATATTCCCTTTATGCATTGCTCTAGAATTCGCACTATCAGCCACTTCTAGAAGACCTAAAAATCATTGTTTTTAGGGGTATTTTTAAGCTCTTATTTAACGGATTTTACTTAATATAATTTTTTTTTCCTAAAATCTCCTGTAAATATGTCAATAATATCAATGTTTTTATTTATATTATTACATTAAGGTAAGTATTATTTACTTATATGTTAATATTTTACTTTAATAATATATTATAAGTCATTGTATTTATTGAAAAAAACGTAGACTTATATAAACAATAATAGGTGCTGATATAAATGACATTAATGTAGAAGTAACTATAACACTTGCTACGTTGTCTACTGCCCTCTTTTCTGAATACATTGAACCTACTAAATATGTTAAAACTGCACTAGGCATAGAAGATTGAATTAAAAGAACCCCAGCAGCAAAACCCGTAAGTCCTAAAAATTTAATAAGAGCAAATCCTACAATTGGACCAATAACTACCCTAACCGCACCAAGTATAGATGCGTGTGTCCAAGAAACAACTTTAAGTCTTGTTAATGCGATACCCAATGACATTAAAACTAAAAATATTGTTGTATAAGTTAATAAAAATGTAGTGTTCTCAATATAACCTGGAACTTCCCATTCAAAGTAAAGAAAAAGAACCGCAATAATAATTCCATAGATAGGAACGTTTTTTACTAAAATACCTAGTGAAAAACTTTTTTTCGCTAATAAAACCCCGATAGTGAAGTGAAATAAAATAATTACAGATGCAATTGCAGATGCCACACCAAGTCCTTCTGTACCATAAGCAAAGAGACATATAGGAACGCCCATGTTACCAGTATTTGGTAAAATTAATGGTGGTAATTCTGTAATAGTATCTTTTTTAAGAATAAATAAAAATACGAAACCGACAATTGCGAATCCCGCAATTATTATTACAGCATAAATAAAATATTCTATGAATACATCAAGAGTTACACCAGTTGTTGTAATTGTATAAAAAATCATAGCTGGTGTGCCGATATTTCCGGCAAAATTTGTTATGAAAGTTGTATCAAAATTTGGATCTTTTTTACCAAGATAATAACCTACTCCAATAATAAAGAAGACAGGGAAAAGAACATCAATTAACTTTATATAGAGCTCCATTAAGCTCTTACATCAGATTTTCGAGGTTTTCTCAACTTATTTCCAAAATTAATCGCAGTCTCGAATTCATTAAGACGTTTATATATAGATCTTAATTCGGTTATTCTTGTCCAGTTTTGTAAAAATAAAGAAAAACTACTTTGAACCTCTCTAAAAGCTGATGAGGTTTGAATCAAAACACCTAATGTCATTGCACCAGTAAATAATCCAGGTCCCATTAAAAGATAAGGAACTATTATCATTGTTTGGTTGTACATTATTATCCAAAGATCGAAATAGCCATAATGTAAAAATAGTCTGTGATAATTAAATTTTATTCCGGTAAATAATTGAAATATTGTTGGTGCTTGAACATAGTTTTTTCTATCATCTTCACCGTAAACAAGTTCTTTTCTAAAGGCTGCTTCAACTTTTTGATTGTTATATTCTAAACCTGGAAGTTTAATTCCAACTAACCAGCTTATTACTAAACCTCCCAAACTAGCTGTTAAAGAAACCCAAACCAGAGATCCAGTGATATCTTTAAAAAATGGTATTACTACATTTGAGGATAAGCCCCATAAAATGGGAATAAAGGCTATCAAAAGCATAATAGCTCTTACTATTTGTAAGCCTAAACTCTCAACTATTTTGGCAAAATTCATGGCATCTTCTTGGATTCTTTGAGAGGCGCCTTCAACTTTAGCATCCACTGCTCTCCAATATGGCATATAAGAAAATGTCATAGCCTCTCGCCATCTAAAAGCCCAAAGTCTAGTAAAATAATTGGTAACTGTATAAATAATGACGTAAGGGATAGCCAATTTCATAAATAGGTAAATACCATCATAAAATTCTGATAATTCACGTTCTGGGGCCTTTTGTAGAAGGTCGTAAAATCCCTTATACCACTCGTTTATTTTAACATCTATATAGGTCTGAGCTAAAAGAGATAGTATTATAAAGGCGAAACCACCCCAGGACCACAAAAGCCATTTTTTATCTGTAAAAAAACTACGCCACATAATTAATTCTTAGTAAAATTCTCCGCATAAGATTTGATAATAAATTTTCTTTTATTAGGCTCGATTATTTTGTAAGAAATATTGTTATTTTTAGCATATTCTATTGCTTTATCTTTTGTTGAAAATTCAAGTTTTACCTCTCCCATGGTATCATTTGATGATTCCCACCCCATTAAAGGATTTATACTTGTGTCTTTAGATTCAAACTCCAAAATCCACTTATCTTCTTTCCCCAAACCTGATTGAGTTGCTGTTTTAGATGGAATATAAATTTTTGCTTTTTTCATATTAAATTATTGGCAATTCACAAACTTCACCGCCAACTAAATTATCATTTAAATTGATATTGAAAATCTCATTATTTTTACAATATTCTTTGTTAATCATAGCTATTCCGACTATCTTTTTGAAAGTTGGAGAAAAAGCTGCAGATCTCAAATTACCTATTATTTGTTTTTTTTTATTAAACAAATCTACACTGGTTAAGTTTAATGTATCTAAATTAATCTTTACACCCATAAGTTTTCTTTTAATACCATTTTTCAAAATTTTTTTTAAACTGTCTTTTCCTATAAATTCTACATTGTCGTTTAGATGAACTAGTTTTTCAAAACCACATTCAAACGGATTATCGCTTATAAGCATATCGTTTCCATATGACAATAAGCCTCCTTCAATTCTTTCAGCATGATTAGGTGCTCCTGGTTTAATATTATATTTTTTCCCTACCTCAAAGAAATAATCATATAACTCTAAACCAGCTTTTACATTTTCTACATGAATTTCAAAACCTCCTTGTTTAGAAAACCCTGATCTAGAAATCAAAAACTTATTATTTTTAAATTTAAAAAAATTATATTTAAAAAATTTTAACTCGCTAATTTCTTTTCCAAACACATCCTCCATTAATTTAAATGACTTTGGACCTTGTACAGCCAAAGTATCAATATTTGCCTCGAATATTTTTACATTTAGTTTTCTTCCTGCTGCAATTCCTTTGGCATATAAAAGAACATCTGAGTCAGCTATACATACTCTCCAAATATTATCCTCTAACTTGTAAATTAAAGGATCATTAACCATCCCACCATTTGAGTCAATTAATGGTACGTAATAACAACTGCCTACTTTTGATTTAGAAAGATCTCTACATGTCATTAATTGCACTAGTTGATGTGCGTCTTTACCTGAAATTTCTATTTCTCTTTGCACTGAAACATCCCAAAGTTGAACATCTTTTTTTAAATGCAAATATTCTTCATCAACGTTGGAAAAAGAGGTTGGCAATAACATATGGTTGTAAACAGTATAGCTTTTGACACCTTGTTCTTCTATTTTTTTCGTAAAAGGTGTAGACCTAACTCTTCGTGATTTACTAATGTAAAAATTCTTCATTTGTTTAAAAATTCTAAAATCTTTTCTCTCATCTCAAACGCATTTTCTAAAATTATCATATGACCACAATTTTTAATTATATGAACTTTAGATTTGTTAATCATTTTTGCAAATTTTTCTCCTGATTCTAATTTAATCATCTTATCAATTTCACCAAAAATAAAAAACGTTGGACACGTTATGCTTTTTACCGCATCAGCACCATTTTTGTAATTATTACAAGCAATCAAGTCTACAGCCAGAACCTCTCTTACTTCTCTAGCAGAATTAAGTATTTTTTGTAATGGATTTCCTCCAATAAATTGTTTTGAAGATCCATATCCCCATTTCATCATTAAATTTATAGCTTCCATATCACCAGATAAAGCTAGATCAATTAAACTTTTGTTAACAGGTATAGAATAGGACCCTGCAATAAAAACTATTTTTTCAACTTTTTTTGGATAGCTTTTCGCGAATTCAAGAGCCTCTAAGCATCCTTGAGAATGAGCAATCAATATAGATTTTTCAATACCAACATGATCAACAAAATCATTTATCCAATTTGATATTTCTTCTATTGATTTTAAACAAGGTCCTTCGGAATTGCCATGTCCTGGAAGATCTAAAGTAAATACATTAAAACCTTTATCAGCTAAAAATTGATCGGTTAAAGACCAAACAACATGAGATTGGCCACTGCCGTGTAATAGAATAATAGTCGGTTTTTTTTTGTCAAAAGGATGCCCAACATCATTTGAAAATATTTTTTTCTTTTTAATTTCTGTAATCAATTCAAAGCCTTTAAAAATTATTTATCTTTCCAGTTAGGTTCACGTTTATCAATAAAAGCATCGATACCCTCTTTTGCATCCAGTTTAAGCATATTTTGAACCATTACCTTTGAAGCATAATCATAAGCATCGGAAAGTTTCATATCTAATTGCTTGTAAAAAGCTTCTTTACCAATTTTTAAAGTTACTGAGGATTTTTTTGAAATTTTTTTGGCTTTATCTAATACAAAGTCTTTAAGTTCATTTATTTCGATAACATCATTGATTAAACCAATTTTAGCAGCTTTATCTGATGAAATTAATTCTCCAGTTAAAAGCATCTCCATAGAATGTTTGTTGGATAAGTTTCTCGAAATAGCAACCATGGGCGTGGAACAAAATAGACCTATATTTACTCCAGGTGTTGCAAATTTAGCTGAACTACTTGCGTATGCTAAATCACAACTTGCAACTAATTGACACCCAGCGGCTGTAGCTGTTCCAGCGACCTCTGCAATTATTGGTTTTGGGCATTTAATTATTGTTTGCATCATTTTTGAGCATTTTTTCATTATCTTTAAAAAATATTTTTTTCCTTTATCAGCGCCTTTTCTTGCAGCTTTTAGCTCTTTTAAGTCATGTCCAGATGAAAATGTTGATCCTTCTCCTGAAATTATTATTACTCTTACATTTTTATTAATACTTGCCTTGTCTAAAGCATTTTGTAATGAATTCATCATATTTTCAGAAAGAGCATTTAAATTCTCTGGGCTATTTAAGTTAAAACGTATTACTCCATTTTCGTTTAAATAAGTTTCTAAAACTTTGCTATTTTTTCTATAATTCATGGGTTAATTAATCTTTACCTTTACTTCATCTGACAAAGAGTTAGCTATAAAACAATATCGATGAGCTCTCTCTTGTACCTCTTTCATTTTGTTTTCATCTACAGAAAATTCTTTTGAAAATGCTATTTTTGGATTTAATTCAATATTTGTTACCGACATTTTGCCTTTGGAATTTTTTCCTAAAGTAGCTATTGCGTTATCTGTATATCCCGATACTGGCCAATGCATTTTGGCAGCAAGAGCTAAAAAAGTCATCATATGACAACTGCTTAAAGCTGCTGCAAGTGCTTGTTCTGGATTACTATTTTGTTTGTTTCCGTTCCAGTCTGGAGCAGCATCACCATTAATTACGATCTCATCGTTAAATTTTATTTGATGTTTATTTGAATATTTGCCGGGTGATAATTCTCCATTATCGAGACTCCACTTAAGATTAATTGAAATTTTTTCCATTATTTTAATTAAATTAGTTTAATTCTTTAGCTTTTTTTCTTAACTCAAATTTTTGTATCTTTCCCGTAGAGGTTTTTGGTAGATCGCAAAATTCCACTTTTTTTGGAACTTTAAATCCTGCTAAAGTTTCTTTGCAAAAAGAGATTAGTTCTTTTTCTGTGACCGGTTTATCTTTTACAATTTCTATGAATGCACATGGTACCTCTCCCCACTTTTCATCAGGTTTTGCAACAACAGCTGCGATAGATACGGATGGATGTTTTGCTAAAGTATTTTCAATTTCTATAGATGAAATATTTTCACCACCAGAAATAATTATATCTTTAGATCTATCTTGAATTTTTACATATCCATCAGGATGCATTACCGCTAAATCCCCAGTGTGGAACCAACCACCCTTCATAGCTTTATCCGTTGCATCTTTATCCTTAAAATATCCTTTCATTACCACATTACCTTTGATCATTATTTCACCAATAGTCTTACCGTCTTTAGGTACTTCTTTCATAGTTTCAGGATTCATTATGGCTACACCTTCAGTATTTGGATATCGAACACCTTGTCTAGCTTTAATTTCATTTTGTTTTTCTTCATTAAGCTCATCCCAAGAATCATTCCAAGCACATTGTGTTACGTGACCGTATGTTTCTGTTAATCCATATACGTGCATTACTTCGAAACCAAGACTCTTCATTTTTTTAAAAATGATACTTGGAGGTGGCGCACCGGCCGTTAAAACATAAACTTTTTGTTTTAATTTTTTCCTGTCTTTTTCGGGAGCTCCGGTTATCATGTTTAAAACTATAGGAGCACCTCCAAAATGCGTAACATTGTATTTATCTATTAATTCAAAAATCTTTTTAACGTCAATATTTCTCAAGCAAATAGTTCGACCTATTAACATCGGTACAGTCCATGGATAACCCCATCCATTACAATGAAACATAGGCACAATAGTTAAAAAATTTAACCTATTGGGCATGTTCCAAGCAGTAGCACTACCAGTAGACATTAAGTAAGACCCTCTATGGTGATATACTACTCCTTTAGGATTTCCTGTTGTGCCAGAAGTATAACTTAGTGAAAGAGCTTGCCATTCATCCTCGGGCATTTTCCATTGAAAATTCTCGTCACCAGTTTTTAAAAATTCTTCATATTCTCTATCACCAATCTTTTCACACTTTGACTGATCTGCATGCTCATCGTTTATATCTATAATGGTAATCTTTCTTTTTATAGTGCTTAAGGCTTTTTTTACTTCTACATGAAGCTGGCGATCTACAACTAATACTTTTGCTTCTCCGTGCTCCAAAATATATGAAATCGTTTTTGCATCTAAACGAATATTAATTGTATTAAGCACTGCTCCAGTCATGGGCACAGAGTAATGTGCTTCAAATATTTCAGGTGTATTAAAAGCTAAAAAAGAAACAGTGTCCCCTTTTTTTATACCAATCTTTGAAAGAGCGCTGGCAAATTTTACACATCTTTTATAAACCTCTGACCATGTGTAATTTCTATCCTCATAAATTACTGCTTCATAATTTGGGTAGATTTCTTTTGCTCTAACTAAAAAGGTAAGTGGTGTTAAGGGGACGAAATTTGCTTTATTTTTCTCTAAATTTTTTTCGTAAACATTCATTTTCAGTTAAATTTTGCTTTCATCAAGCTTTCACTACCAGTTATTGCTGAATGATAATGACTGTCTATTCTAGGTAGAATTTTATCAAAAAAGTATTTTGCTGTATTAATCTTTTCTTCATAAAAGTTTTTGTTTTTACTTGAATTGTCAATGCTTACTTTAGTCATTTTAAGCCAAGAAAAACCTAAAGCAACATAACCAAGTACCTTCAAAAAGTCATTGCATGCTGCACTAACATCATCTTTTTGATTTTTTAACTTATCGTCTAACCATTTCGAAAAGTCTAATAAAAGTTTTATCTTTTCTTTAAGAATGTTGGAAAGTCTTTTTAATTCAACATTGCCATTATAATCTTTAATTTCATTTTGAAGTAAGGAAATAAATTTTTCCAAGGTTCGATTAGTAAGTACTTTTCTGAATACTAAATCAATTGCTTGCACAGAATTTGTTCCCTCATAAATAGGTGTAATTCTATTATCTCTGTATAGTTGTTCAATACCCTGGTCCCTTGTGTAACCGTAACCACCAAATATTTGTATTGCCTCATTAGTTATCTCCATACCCATATCTGAAAAAAAAGATTTTACTACGGGTGTCATTAAGGAGACCATATCGTCTGCTTCTTTTCTAACATTTTCATTTGAATGATTTAAACTTACATCAACTTGTTGGGACAACCAGAAAGCCAGAGATCTTTGACCTTCAATTATTGATTTCATGTTCATTAAACTTCTTCTGATATCTGCATGTTTAATTATTAAATCTGTTTCACCATTTTTGTTATCGTTAGATTTACCTTGTTTTCTTTCTCTGGTATAAGCAAGTGAATTTTGATAAGCCGTTTCAGCAATCCCTAATCCCTGTATACCGACAATAATTCTCTCTAAATTCATCATTGTAAACATTGAACTCAATCCTTTATTTTCCTTACCAATTAAAAAACCTTTTGCATTATCAAAGTTTAAAACACAGGTTGGCGAACCTTTTATTCCCATTTTAGTTTCAATAGATAAAGTGCTAACACCATTTCTTGATCCAACTGAACCATTTTCATCAACATTAAACTTTGGAACTAAAAATAAACTTATTCCTTTAGTGCCAGAAGGTGCACCTGGAATTTTAGCTAAAACTAAATGTATGATATTTTCCGTTAAATCGTGATCACCAGATGTAATAAATATTTTCTGTCCAGTTAAAGAAAATGATCCATCTTTATTTTTGATTGCTTTTGTTTTAATTAAACCTAAATCAGTTCCACATTGAGACTCGGTTAAACACATAGTCCCACTCCATTTGCCCTCTACTATTTTTGGTAAAAACTTATCCTTAATCTTACTATCTGCATGATGAAGAATGCAATTATAAGCTCCAATACTTAATTCACTATATAATTTAAATGACAAACTTGCTGAAGATAACATTTCTTCAAAAAAAGTACTGACAGTCTTTGGCATTCCTTGTCCACCATACTTTGGATCACAAGATAAAGATGTCCATCCGTCAGTAATAAATTTTTTATAAGCTTCTTTATAACCTGGCGGAGATCGTACAACTCCATTTTCATAAACACATGGACTGTCATCACCTATTTTAGCCAAAGGATGAACAATCTCTTGATTTATTTTTGCTGCTTGATCTAAAATATCTTTTACTAAGTCAGAACTTATTTCTTTAAATTTATCAATCTCTTTATAATTCTTATTATCTTTAAGATTATCAAAAAGAAACATCATATCTTCAACTGGAGCATTATATGTAGTCATTTAATTAATTAATGGTTTCCCTGTTTTTAACGTATGGACAATTCTTTCTTGTGTTTTTTTATTTTCTACTAACTTCATAAAGCTGTTTAATTCCAATTTATACATTTGATCTTCTGTCACTTCTTTACTTATATCTGTATCTCCACCACTTAAAACATATGCTAATTCTTTACCAACTTCCATACCGTGATCTAGAATCTTTTTATCATTATATAATGCTTCAAGTATTTTGTGCATTTTTTCTCTAGCGTTTTTACCCGATAATTTAAATTTACATTCCTTAGATGGAGACATATCTACACTATTATTGAGTAATTTTCTTGCCGCTGGTAATAGTTCATTTCTATTAATTATAACATCATGATTTTTGTCCAAAAATAACAAAGGTTTTGCTTCTTGAGGCGAAGAAGCAGTTTTAGCATAACCAATTATATCAAAAACTTTTAATGGTGCATAATCTGGATCTGTTTTGGACTCATTGGTTTGACACCATCTCCAGAGTAGTTCTTTACAGCCACCTCCGGCAGGCACTAAACCAACAATTGTTTCAACTAAACCCATTACAATATTTGTATGTGTAACTACATAATTACTTTGCAACACAACTTCTTCTCCACCTCCTAGAGCTAAACCAGACGGAGCAGATATAACTGGGTATTTACAATATTTAAGATGTTTGCAAGTTTCTTGAAAATACTTAATAAATTTTTCAACAGACTTTACATCGTTATTCTTTATAAATTCCATTACATAATTTAGATTTACACCTGCAGAAAATTGCATACTTTCATTTATTATAATTAGAGGTTTATCTGTAGCCTTTTTCAAAGCATCCATTGAATCATTATCTAAAGCATTTGCTTTAGTATTAAACTCAACAATATTAAAATCTTTAAATCTAAATATTTCCGCTGAGTCATTTTTATCTAATTTAATGACTGTTTTTTTAATCTTTCCTAATGTTTGTAAGTTAGTATATTTTTGTCGTTCGTCATAAAAACTTTCTATTTTTTTTTCTTTTAAATCTTTTAAAAATTGATTGTGATTAATATCTCCAATTTTTGAAAAGAAATTTTTCAATCCTATAGACTCTAACATTTCAAACGGTCCCATAGACCAATTAAAACCGAGTCTTAAAGCTTCATCTATGTCATTATATTCATCAGTTATAGCTGGCACCAGTGAAGATGAGTACAAGATTATTTTTGAAATTACTGACCATGCATATTTACCATACTTATCATTTCTGTTAATTAATTCTAAAAGGTTTATCTTATCTATATTTAAATCTATCTTTTTAACTGGAAAGTATTCATTTTTATTTAAATTAAGAGCTTCAAGAATCTTTTTATTCTCAGACTTATTCATCCTATAAAACCCTCCCTTACCTTTTCTACCCGTATAACCAGTTTCAATTAGTTTTTTGATAATCGGTAAACCAGAAACAACTTTTTGAAATTCATCTTCTTTTGGTAATTCTTTTTGAAAACTTTTAAGAACATCTGACATTAGATCAATACCGATTAAGTCATATAAAGCAAAAACTCCTGTTTTAGGTATACCCATAGGTCTACCAAACACAGCATCGGCTTCTTCAATAGAAAGATTCATATTAACCGCTTCTGTCATCGCTACTTGCATAGCATATACTCCTATTCTGTTACCTAAAAAACCAGGAGTGTCACCACAAACAATTACGCCTTTGCCTAATTTTTCTTCACTAAAATCTTTTAAATAATTAATCTTATTTTGATCGTTTAATTTATCTCTAACTATTTCTAGTAATCCCATATATCTTACTGGATTAAAAAAGTGTGTAATACAAAAATCTTTTTTGTCTTCTGCTTTTAATTTTTCTGATAATACTTTTAAAGGAATAGTTGATGTATTTGACGAAACAATTGAGTCTTTTTTTCTTTTATCAAATATTTTTTTGTAAATATCATGTTTTATATCAATTCTTTCAACAACTGCTTCCACAATCCAGTCAGCGTCAGAAACATTTTCAAAATCATCAGTAATATTGCCAACTTTCAAATTTTTAATTTTATCCTTTTCAAATAATAACGGTGGTCTAGATTTTAAAATTCTTTCTTTAGCTTTTTCAGAAATTTCAGTTTTTAAATCTAATAATATAACTGGTATATTAGCATTGCATAAATGAGCAGCTATTCCACTCCCCATTGTTCCAGATCCGATTACAACTACTTTTTTAATATTCATATGATTTTGGTCGGAGCGGAAGGATTTGAACCTTCGACCCTCTGGTCCCAAACCAGATGCGCTACCAGGCTGCGCTACGCTCCGAAAGTCTATTTATATAGGTTATATATGACTTTTTGGCAATTGAAAGATTTTTGTTATATTAGTAAGAAATAACTGAATGATCCAATATATTTCAAAACCTTTTAAATATTTCTTCAAACTAGAGTCAGCATCAGGTTTGGTTCTACTCTTTGCTGCGGTGATAGCTTTGTTTATTAGTAATAGTAGTTTAGGTGAAAATTATTTTAAAATATTAGAAAGTTATTTTACACTTGGAACTGAAGATTTTGGATTAAAATTAAGTGTTCTTCATTGGATTAACGATGTTTTGATGGCTATCTTTTTTTTCTTAGTGTCCTTAGAAATTAAAAGAGAATTTGTTAAAGGAGAACTTTCAAATCCAAAACAGGCAATGCTGCCAATTATTGGGGCTGTTGGTGGAATGGTAGTTCCAGCTGCCATTTATATAATAATTAATATTGATGACAGCATAAGACTTAACGGTTGGGCAATACCTTCAGCAACTGATATCGCCTTTTCATTAGGGGTATTATCATTACTTGGAAAAAGAGTTCCTATATCTTTAAAAGTTTTTCTAACTGCTTTAGCAATTATTGATGATCTTGGAGCAATAATAATTATAGCTTTCTTTTATTCAGGTAATATACAAACAACTTACTTAATACTAATGGCTGTTGCGATGCTATTATTAATAATTTTAAATAGACTAAATGTAAAATCATTTATTCCTTATTTAATAGTTGGAATATTTTTGTGGGAATTTACACACCAATCAGGAATTCATGCGACGATTGCAGGAGTTTTATTAGCTTTAACTATTCCTCACGATACTAAAAAAGAGAAAAACTCTTTATTATTAAAGCTAGAACATGCGATCTCCCCTTACGTAGCATTTGGAATTATGCCAATATTTGCTTTTGCAAACGCTGGAGTTTCTTTAGAGGGATTATCTTTTGCAACATTGTTAAATCCAGTACCTTTAGGAATAGTTTGCGGATTATTTTTTGGAAAACAAATCGGAGTATTTCTATTTTCCTATTTATCTATCTACTTTAAGTTTGCAGATAAACCGAATAACTCAAACTGGATGTCACTTTATGCGGTTTCAATATTAACGGGTATCGGTTTTACTATGAGTTTATTTGTGGGCAATCTTGCCTTCGCAAATAACTTAGAATTTAGTGACGGTGTAAAAATTGGTGTGCTTACAGGTTCATTATTGTCTACTTTATGTGGTTACTTCTTGCTATTAATTGCTAGTAAAAAATGATCGACAAAAGATTATTGAAAATAGCATCTAATACTAAATTTTATGGTTTAAAGAACAACTACACTTATAAAACTAATCTCAAGAATTCAATTTGTGGCGACAAAATATCCATAGAAATTTTATTAAAAAAAAATACAATTCAAGAATTAAGATATGAAACTGAAGCATGTATTTTTTGTCAAGCTTCTGCGAGTACATTGGCAAATATAGCAAAAAATACTAATTTAGGTGATTTAAGAAAAAATTTAAGTAAATATTTGAATTTAAGTAAAAAAGTACCAAAAAAATTTAATAATTTAACTTATTTGTTGAAAGATAAATATATGAATAGGAAAGATTGTATACTTTTACCTTTTAAAGCATTTTATAAAGCAATTAAATGATATGTTAAAAAAAATAATATTTACTATTATGTTCTTTGGTTTTTTTTCTAATTTATCTGCTGACTATCACAAGCTAGCGTATGATTTTAACTTCAAAGGATTAGATGGAAATCAAATTAATTTAAAGGATTACAATAATAAAGTAATTGTCGTAGTCAATGTTGCTAGTAGATGTGGTTATACACCTCAATACAATGATTTACAAAAATTATACACAGAATATAAAAATGAACTAGTAGTTATAGGTGTCCCTACAAATAATTTTAAGCAAGAACCAAAAAATAACGCTGAAATTAAAAAATTTTGTGAGGCTAACTTTGGTATAACTTTTCCTATGTCTGAAAAAGTAGATGTTATTGGAACTAACGCCCATGATTTCTTTAAATGGGCTAAAAAAAATCACGGTATAGCAGCAATACCTAAATGGAATTTTCACAAAATCATTATTGGAAAAGATGGCAAAGTAGTTGATACTTTTGCATCTTTTACCAAGCCTACCTCAAAAAAATTCATAGACGCGATCAATAAAGAAATTAAAAGTTAAAAGATAATCCGTCGTATGCTGGGATAATATTTTTTGGTAACTTTTTCCTTAAGCTTTGATAATCGAGATCAACATGTAAATTAGTAAGAATTGTTTTTTTGGGAGCAAGTTTTTTTGCAATTTTAATTGTTTCATCAAAATGGAAATGTGATGGATGTGGGTTTTTTCTTAGACAATCTATAATAAGATAATTTAAATTTTTTAATTGGTTTAAAGATTTATTAGGTATCTTGTTGCAATCACTTAGATAAGCAATTTTGTTAAAAACAAAGCCATTTGCCTTTATCATCCCATGCTGTAATTCTATAGCCTGTATTTTTAACAATTTATCATTTTTTTTTATAGTAAATTGATCATTAAAAGTGTTAGCACTCATTATTGGTTTATATCCAGATCTAGGAGAAAAGCAGAATGTGTATTTCTGTTTGAGCAATTTCGTTGTTCGTTTACTTCCGTATATAGGAATTTTTTTTTTATTTTTCCAAAAGAAAGGCCTTAACTCAAATATTCCTACAGTTTGATCAGCGTGTTCATGTGTATAAATAACTGCATCGATATTTTTTATATTATTTCTTTTAATTTGCTCTTTTAAATCTGGAGATGTATCAATAAGAATTGAAATATCTTGATACTGAATATGGGCACAACACCTAGTTCTTATGTTTTTTTTATTTTTTTTATTTAATTTACCCCAATAGTTTGTAATCCAAGGAGCACCCAAAGAGCTTCCACAGCCCAAGATTGTAAACTTATTCTTCAACTTAACTTACCAAAAAGTTTAAAAAAATTATTTGTTGTACCTTCACAAAGATCATCAAATTTAATTTCTTTCAGTTTTGAAAGAAATTTAGCGGTCAGGACTACATTTGATGGCTCGTTTGATTTTCCTCTTAAAGGTTCAGGAGATAAATATGGAGAATCTGTTTCAATTAATATTTTATTAAGGGGTATTGACTTAAAAGTTTCTTTAAGATCATTGGACTTTTTAAATGTTATAATGCCACTAGCCGAAAAAAAGGCATCTAACTCTAGAAGTTTATCTGCAAACTTTTTTGTTCCAGTAAAACAGTGCATTAAAATCTTCAACTTATCTTTTTTTGAATATTTTGATAAAATATCGTAAGTAAGATCCTCTGCATCCCTTGAATGAATTATAAGTGGTAGTTTGCTTGAAATAGAAGCTTTAATATGTTCTTCAAATAATCTTATTTGCTCATCTTTGTCAGAATGATTATAATAAAAATCTAAACCAGTTTCTCCTATTCCAATTATTTTCTTACTCATATTCAATCTTTCTAAAATTATGTCTTTGTTAATTTTGCTATGATTTTTGGCTTCATGTGGATGAATCCCGTAGGTACCATAAACGTTTGTATACTTATTCGTGATTTCAATAATATTATTATACTTTTTATCAGCAACAGATATAGTTAACATAATTTTAACATTAGATTGATCTGCCCTTTTAATTACATTATCTAAATTTGAAAACATGGGCTCATAATCAAGATGACAGTGTGAGTCTATAATCATTATTCTACCTTTTTAAATAAAATTTCAATGTTTCCTAATTCTTTATCATGATTTAAGGATTTGTTATTATCTATTTCGCTTATATTTCTAAGTTCTTTTTTTACATTAATTATATCAAGAATTTTGCTAGCACTTATTGGCATTATAGGTAATAAAAGAATACTTATGTTTTTAATTTGTTCAACAATTGAATATAAAATAGAATTCATTTTTTTAACATTAGTTTTTTTGAGTGACCAAGGCTCAGAGTCATTAAAATATTTATTGGAGTTAAAAGAGTATTCTATAACCTGTTTTATATAGTTGTTTAAATCTTGTTCATTAATAAATTCATTTAACTTTTTTATATCTTTTTTAAGTTTATTAGTTAATAACTTACCTTCATTTGTTAATGAAGTAATTTTTGGAATTTTATTGTTACAATTCTTTTTTAAAAAAGCAAATACTCTTTGACATAAATTTCCATAATTATTTGCTAAATCGTTATTTATACAATTCTTTAGATTTTCTAACGATACATTTCCATCATTTCCTAACGAAACTTCCTTGATTAAATAATATCTTAGTTGATCAATTCCATAATTTTTAATTATATCTAATGGATCAAGAATGTTTCCAAGAGATTTTGACATTTTTTTTTCATCTGAAAGTATCCATCCATGACCAAATATTCTTTTAGGTAAGGGTAATTTAGCAGCCATCAAAAATGCTGGCCAGTAAATTGCATGAAATCTTAAGATATCCTTACCTATAACATGTAAATCAGCAGGCCAATATTTCTTGTATAAATCTGATGAAACTTCTGGATAATTAAGCGCACTTAAATAGTTAGTCAAAGCATCTAACCATACATAAATTATATGCTTATTATTTTTAGGAACTGGTATGCCCCAAGAAAAGGATGTTCTGCTTACTGATAAATCCTTTAGTCCCCTTTCAACAAATTTTACAACTTCATTTTTTCTTGCAATGGGAAGAATGAAAGATGGATTAGATTTGTAGACATCTAGTAATTTTTTACTCCACGCAGAAAGCTTAAAAAAATATGACTCCTCTTCTACCCACTCGACTTTTGACCCAGATAGTTTTGATATTTTTAAACCATCTTTTTCTTCAATTTCATCATCATCATAGTAAGCTTCATCAGACACTGAATACCAACCTTTATATTTGTCTAAATAAATATCACCAGATTGAACTAATTTTTCCCATAAATCTTCTACCGATTTATAATGTCTTTTTTCAGTTGTTCTTATAAAATCGTTGTTTGAAAGATTTAAAATTTTTGTTAATTCTTTAAATTTTTCAGATAGTTCATCACAAAACTTTTTAGTATCTTTTTTATTTTTTTCTGCCTCTCTCTGTATTTTTAAACCGTGCTCATCAGTGCCTGTTAAGAAATAAACATTATACCCTTCTAATCTTTTATAACGAGCTATAACATCTGCAATTATACTTGAATAAGCATGGCCCATATGAGGACTGCCTGATGGATAGTAAATTGGTGTAGTTATATAATAATTTTTTGTATTCACTAAATATAGTTTTCTAATTCCACAAGTAAATTTGTATGATTTAAATTTAATTTACTAGCGTCATGTATTTTTCTAATAATATTAATTCTTTTATTATTTATATTATCGATTTTTGAACTATTTTTGGTTAAATTAAAATAATATTGATCTACTAAATAAATTGCAAAACTTAAGTAGTCAGCATCTTTTTTAAGTTTATTTAGTTTAAATAACTTTCTTAAATTTAAAACTAAATCGTCATTGATATTAATTTTGTCATTTAAAAGAATCTTGTTATACCTCAAATAATTTCCCGGTGTTAATTTTGAATTTTTTATATCAATCTTGTCCTCTATCTCACATTCCAATAATAATTTTTTTATAATGTCAATTTTTACAGAATTGCTTAAAAAATATGTAAACTCAATTGATCTGGATTTTAAAGTTTCTAAAATGTTTTGTCTTTGATTGTTAATCAAAATAAAATAATTGGTCATGGATGGTTCCTCAATTGTTTTAAGAAGAGCATTTACACAATTTTCATTCAAATATTCAACATCATCGAATATAACAAAACGATTAGAATTATTAATTGAAGATTTTTGTAAAGTTAATTTTAAACTTCTTATTTCCTCAATTTTAACATTTTTTTGAATACAATTAAAATAGACTATATTTACATTGGAATTCTCTTTAATATTTTGTAACTTATTTTCATTTAAAATACTATTATCTTTTAAAGAATAATTTTTTTTATCAAAAATATAACTCATTAAATGATTTACTAAT
>CACDFZ010000014.1 GCA_902552185.1 uncultured Pelagibacteraceae bacterium
CAGATAAAAAAGCTATACCCGGCACTTCGCTAGGGACATTTTTTTTAAGACAATCCAAAGTTTTTTTTGCTATTTCTTCTGAGCTTGCTTTGTTTTTACATTCTGATCCAGGTATAATCATATTAGGTTTTAGCACTGTTCCTTTTAAATTAATTTTATGGATTTCAAGTTCGTTATAACACTCGTTAAGAACATTAGTTGTAACTTGATAACATTTTTCAATATCATGTGACCCATCCATTAATACTTCAGGCTCTATTATAGGTACCATTTTAGATTCTTGTACCAACGCTGCGTATCTTGCTAAAGCATGTGCGTTGGACTTAATAGATTGTGTCGAAGGATATTTATCATTAATTTTGTACACGGCTCTCCATTTGGTGAACCTTGCACCTAAACCATAATATTCCTTTAATCTATCTCTTAAACCGTCCAAGCCTTCGGTAACGGTTTCTTCACCAGAACCTGCTAGAGGTTTTGCTCCTTTGTCAACTTTTATTCCTGGTATCGCACCATGTTTTGAAATTAATTCTGGAATAGTCGGACCCAGAGTAGTTTTTTGTTTAATAGTTTCATCAAAAAGAATAACACCCCCGATATAATCCTTCATCCCGTTTGAATTAAACAATGTTTGTCTAAAAGCTAATCTATTTTTTTCCAAATTTTCTACGTTTATGCTTTTAAATCTTTTTGCAATAGTTCCAGTGCTTTCATCCGCAGCTAATATACCTTTCCCTTTAGCACACATTTTTTTTGCTATATCTTCAATATTCATAATTGATTTCTATTTTAAAACTTCTATTCCAGGCAAGTTTTTTCCCTCAATATATTCCAAAAAAGCTCCTCCTGCTGTTGATAAGTGAGTAAAATTCACATTTAGTTTGTAATTTTTAATGCAGGAAATAGTGTCCCCACCACCCACAATTGATATTAAAGAGTTTTTACTAGTAATATTGGAAATTTTTTTTGCTAAAGAAATAGTTCCATTTGAAAAGTTCTTATTTTCAAAATATCCAGCGGGTCCGTTCCAAAGTACTGTTTTAGAAATATCAATAATATTACTAATTCTTTCAATGGTTTTTGGACCTATATCTAGGATTATCTCGTTTTCGCTTACTTCATTCAAATCTTTTAATGTTGCCTCGCCATCAGTAGAGCTTGAAACTACAAAATCAAAGGGTGTTACAATTTTACAATTACCTCTATCAAGGTTATTGTATATTTTTTGGACAATTTTTTCTGAGCCAGACTCTACTAATGATTTTCCAACTTTATTTCCTTTAAATTTTATAAAGTTGTTTGCCATTGCACCTACAATAATTAAGTTATCAACTTTATTTATTAAAGAATTAATAACTCCAAGTTTGGTTGAAATTTTGGATCCACCAATTATACAAGTTGTTGGACTTTTTTTATTATTTAAAACCATATCTATTGAATGAATTTCATTCATAAATAACGGTCCAGCGTAAGAATTTTTTACGTATTTAGTAATTTTATGTATAGATGTCTGTTTTCTATGAGCGCAAGAAAAAGCATCATTAATATATACTTCACATAAAGACGATAGATCTTTTGCCAAATTTTCATCATTTTTAATTTCACCCTTATTTAGTCTGATATTTTCAAAAAAAATTATTTCACCATTTTTTATGAAACTCAATTTATCTTTTGTTTTATTTGTAATTTTTTCAGAAAAAAAATATACTTTATTTTCAATTTTTTTCTTTAGATACTCATAAACAGGTTTCAAAGAAAAGTTTGAATCTTGGTCATTTTTAGGCCTTCCAAGGTGGGAAATTAACAAAACTTTTGCCTGTTTTTTTAGTAAATTTTGAATAAAAGGTATGCTTAAATTTATCCTGGTTTTGTCTTGTATGACATCATTAATAATAGGTACATTAAAATCAGATCGAAGTATTACTCTTTTATTTTTAATATCTATATTGTCATTAAAACTTCTTATTTTTTCCATAAACTTTGAATTTATTATTTTCTTAATTTTGCTTGAATAAGCGAAACTATTTTACTAGATGTTAAATTCATTTCTTCATAAATTTCTTTATACGGTGCGCTTTTTCCAAATTTATCAATTCCCATTGCAATGTCATCCTTTTTTAAATACTTATGCCAACAGACTACAGATCCTGCTTCAATAGAAACGATAAGCCTATCATTTTCTAAAATTTTATTTTTATAATCATCATCTTGTTGATCGAATAATTCTTGGCATGGCATAGAAACAACTTTGGAGTCAATACCTGATTCTTTTAGAAGTTCTTGTGTAGCTAGAGCCAAATCAACCTCAGATCCAGAGGCGATTATCGTTAATTTGTTATCATGAGATGTAATATTAACTTCGTAAGCTCCTTTAAGACATTTGTTATTTTTATCAGGGTTTTTACTTATATAATTTAACTTTTGTCTTGAAAGCACAATTACACTTGGTCCTTTGTCATTATTTAATGAAGCTTCCCAACATTCTAAAGTTTCATTGATATCCGCTGGTCTAAAAACATTTAGATTAGGTATAGCTCTTAAACCCGACAAATGTTCTATAGGTTGATGTGTTGGCCCATCTTCCCCTAAACCTATTGAGTCATGAGAGAATATATAGATAACACGTAATCCCATCAAAGCAGAGAGCCTTATAGACGGTTTACAATAATCGGAAAAAATTAAAAATGTTCCACCATAGGGTATTAGATTGTGATACAGCGCAATTCCATTCATAATTCCGGCCATACCATGTTCTCTCACTCCAAAATGTATGTAATTACCTCCATAGTTTTTAGAATTTAAAATTACTGAATTAGAAGTTTTTGTATTATTCGAACCACTTAAATCCGCAGACCCACCAACTAAATTAGACATTAAATTATTTAAAGACTCAATAACTTTCATAGAACATTGTCTTGTAGCCATTGATGGTTTTTCTATAAAGTATTTTTCTTTTTCTGAACTGATTAAATTATTTAATTTGTCTTTCAAAACGTCATTATTGAGATTGTTAAAATTTTCTTTAATTTCCTTTTTAGATTTATTAAGGTCATTTAACCAATTTTTTTCAACCATTTCTCCTTTTTCTCCAATCCTCCTCCATTCTGCTAGAATCTCATTTGGTACTTCAAATGGAGTATGAGGCCATTTAAGTTTTTTTCTTACTAATTTTATCTCCTCATCACCTAAAGGAGCGCCGTGAGAAGAGGACTTACCAGATTTATTAGGTGACCCATAACCAATTATAGTTTTACAAGAAATTAAGGTTGGTTTGTTAGACCTATGAGCTTTTTTAATTGCAGTATCGATCTGTTTTTCATTATGGCCATTTATTTCTATATAATTCCAGCCATAAGACTCAAACCTTTTTTTATAATTATCAGACACACTTAATGAAGTAGATCCATCAATTGAAATTTTATTGTTGTCAAAAAAAACAATTAAATTTTTTAATTTTAAGTGACCAGCTAAACTCATTGACTCATGACTTATTCCCTCCATTAAGTCCCCATCACTTGCTATAACATAAGTCTTATTATTTATAATTTTCTGACCAAATCTTTTTTTATAATTCTCTGATGCTATTGCTAACCCTACTGCGTTAGCAAGACCTTGTCCCAAAGGGCCAGTAGTAGTTTCGATACCAGAATTATAGATATACTCTGGATGTCCAGCGCAAATAGAATTTAATTGTCTAAAATTTTTTATATCTTCCAATTTTACTTTTTCATAACCAGTTAAATAGAGCAATGAGTATAAAAGCATTGATCCATGACCAGCAGATAAAATAAATCTGTCTCTATTGATCCAAGAGGGATTTTTTGGATTAAACCTCAGGTGGAATTTAAATAGTACCGTTGCAACATCTGCCATACCCATAGGCATTCCAGGATGCCCTGAGTTGGCTTTTTGAACTGCATCGATAGATAAAAATCTAATTGCGTTTGCTAATTGATTAACTTTTATTTTCACTATTTATTTACCTATATAGACTTAGAGTAAGTATATCAATATTATGATATATTAACATGATGAAAAATTTTGAGAAGAAAGAAACAAATTTAAATCAGTTAATTGCCAAATTAGCAAATTTAAATACAAGTTATTCACAGCATAACTTTGATAATAAGTCTATCGAAAAAGAGAGGGACTCAATTAAAAATGAAAAAGAAGAGCTAGAAAAGAAAAACCAAGAAATTCTAAGAGAGCATAAATATTTAACCGAAAGAATAAAAAAACTTGAGCATGAACTGAAGTCAAAAAAAGAACTTGAGAAAAAATTTAATCAAGATATTAATGATTTAAATCAAGAAACTCAAAGTCTTGTAGATGAAATTGATAAATGGCAAATGTAAATATAAAATTTAATGGCAAAGACTATCTTCTATCTTGTGACGATGGACAAGAAGAGTCCTTAAAAAAATTAACTACATTCTTGGATAAGAAACACTCAGAATTAAAAAAAAAGCTTGGTAATATTGGTGAAAATAAACTTTTATTAATTACAGCGATAAAGCTAATAGATGAACATTTTGATTTAAGGAGAAGAGTAAAAGATCAAAAGGATAAACTAGACGGATTATCAAAAAAATTTATAGAGCTTAAATCATTGGCCATAAAATATAAAGATGTTAAAGAAGTTGAAATAAAAAACTTAAATAAAGAGATAGATGTTATCAAAAAAAACATAGATGAGGCTAATTCTATGTATGAAAATATGTTAGACAGAACAACCGAATCCCTGGAAAAAATTATCAAAAATGCTGAAACATCCTCTAATATTCAGTAATGAAAAATAAAGATCAACTAAGAAAAAAATTTTTGGCGCTAAGAAAGAAAAAATATTTCGAAGTTTCCATTAATAAATTTAATAAATTAGTTTATTACATCAAAAAGAAGAGTAAAATAAAAAAAAGTTTCGTTATTGGTCTTTATTATCCATCAAATTATGAATTTAACATTCTTAAACTTATAAGAAATTTTAAAAATTCAAAAATAATTTTTCTTTTACCTAAAATACTTAATAGTAATTTAATGAAATTCGTTGAATGGAAAGAAAAAGATACATTAACAGTCAATAAATTTGGTATACCTGAACCTTTTGAGACGAAAAAAAAGGGTCATTTACCTGACATTATTCTTGTACCATTGGTAGCATTTGACAGTTATAAAAATAGACTTGGTTATGGCAAAGGTTTCTATGATCGATATTTGTATAAACTAATAAAACTGAATAAAAAAATTGAAACTATTGGAGTAGCATTTTCATTTCAAAAATATAAGAAGCTACCAACATCTAATTTTGATTTTAAACTTAACAACATCTACACCGAGAAAGGCTTCGTCAAATGAAAATTCTTTTACTAGGTGATGTGTGTGGACCAGCGGGCATGAAAATTGTTAAGCTTAAACTTAATGAAATTATTAAAGAAAAAAAAATCGATTTTACGGTTGTAAACGGTGAAAATGCTGCAGACAGTGGAAAAGGAATCACCAAAAAAAATTTTAAAGACTTAATTAACTCAGGTGTTGACGTAATTACTTCAGGCAATCATATTTGGGATCAAAAAGAGATTTTAGAAATAATTGATAATGAGAAAAAGCTGATAAGACCAGCCAATTTACTAGAAGGACAACCCGGAAGTGGATACGGAATTTATGAAATCAAAGATAAAAAAATTGCGGTCATAAATTTAATTGGAAATGTGTTTATGAAGAAAAGTCAGGACTTATTTTCATTTACAGAAAAATTTATTAAAAAGATTAAATTGAAGAAGGACGCAGATTTTATTGTCATAGATATTCACGGGGAGATCACAAGTGAAAAAATGGCTTTAGGTCATTTTTTAGATGGTAAAGTAACAACTGTTGTAGGCACACATACTCATGTCCCAACATCAGATACAAAAATTTTAAAAAATGGAACAGCTTATCAAACAGACTTAGGTATGTGTGGTGATTACGACTCTGTTATTGGGATGAATAAAGAGAATTCGATTAAAAAATTTAAAAGAGATCCGTCCGCAGAAAGTCACTTCCCAGCTAATGGAGATGCTTCAATAAGTGGTGTAATCGTTGATGCTGATGATAAAACTGGATTAGCTAATAATATTGACCAAATAATTATCGGTGGAAATTTAAAACAAAAAACTTAAATGGCTGGACATTCGCATTGGGCTGGTATCAAGCATAAAAAAGGAAGGCAAGATAAAGTACGATCTAAACTTTTTTCGAAATTATCCCGAGAAATTACTGTTGCAGCCAAATTAGGTGAAAAAGATCCTGATATGAATCCTAGATTAAGATCTGCAATACAAGCTGCAAAACAATCAAATATGCCAAAAGAAAATATTAATCGAGCAATTAGCAAATCCGAAGCCAACTCTGGAGAAAATTATGAAAATTTAAGATATGAGGGATATGGAGCATTTAACACTGCATTAATAATTGAAACTTTAACTGATAATAAAAATAGAACTGCCTCAACAATCAGGACAATTTTACAAAAAAATGGAGGAAGATTAGGCGAAAATGGATCTACTTCTCATCTTTTCTATAATTGTGGAGTAGTTCGAATTGAAAATAAAAATTTTAATAACGATGAAGCCCTCGAATTAGCAATAAATTCTGGCGCAAATGAGTGTGAAAGCACTGAGGAATATCATGAAATTATAAGTGAAATGAAAGATTTTTATAAAGTTAAAAGCGAGATAGAAAATAAAATAAGTAATTTAATATACTCTGGTATAGAGTGGAGAGCCCATAATGTTTTAAAATTATCGAAAGAGCAAAAAGAAAAGGTAGTTATTATGTTGGAAAGTTTAGACGAAATTGACGATATTCAAAACATATTTATAAATTGTGAGTTTTAAAATACAAACTAATGATGAGAATATTTGGAATTGATCCAGGAATAGCAGGCGCGATAGCTATACTTGATGAAAAAAAAATAGTTGATGTGATTGATCTTCCCACAATGGCTGATGGGAAAAAAAACAAAAGACAGCTTAATAGTGCACATTTATCTCAATATATCTCAAACAATATCACAAATATAAATAAAACCGTTGTTGTCGTCGAACAAGTAAATGCTATGCCTGGTCAAGGAGTAACAAGTATGTTTAATTTTGGTCAAACCTTTGGAGCGATTAAAGGTATAAGTGCAACACTTAAATTGCCAATTTTTTTTGTAAGACCATCAAAATGGAAAAAACATTTTGAATTAATTAACTCTTCAAAAGACGCGAGTCGTACTAAAGTAATTGAAATGTACCCATCATTTGCAGATAAATTATCAAAAAAAAAGGATGTAAATAAGTCCGATGCTATTTTAATAGCAAGATTTTATAGCGAAACAGGCTTCAAAGACTACTAAAAATAAGGCTAAGATTTTATCTATAAGACAAATTCATGACACAATCTAAAAGTAATGAAACATTATGGAACAAGATATTGCGTCTCAAGTAGTTGGTTTAGGAGGGAGTACAGATTTTTCTTTATTAAGCCTATTTCTCAGAGCTGACTTTGTAGTGAAGTCAGTAATATTAATTTTAATTGCAGCTTCAATTTATTCCTGGGCATTAATTTTTGATAAATATAGACTATTTAAAAAGATAAATAATTCTATCTTAGACTTTGAAAATAAGTTTTGGAAGGCAAAATCAGCTGAAAGTTTTGATAATAATTTACCTGTCAAATCAAATGATCCAGCTATTCTTATTTTTAGATCTGCAATGAATGAGCTAAGAAAGACACGTTCCAAATCATCAGCAGTACAACTTGCTAGAGTAGAAAGAGTTCTTGAAATTAATACAGATAATCAAATTAAGATCATAGAAAAGAATTTTACTTTTTTAGCTACAGTAGGAGCTACGGCACCATTTATAGGTTTATTTGGAACCGTTTGGGGGATAATGAACTCTTTTCAATCAATAGCTATTTCTAGGAATACAAGTTTAGCAATTGTTGCACCAGGTATCGCTGAAGCTTTATTTGCAACAGCATTAGGTCTTTTAGCTGCAATCCCAGCAGTTATCGCTTATAATAAATTTAACAGTGATACAAAAAACTATACTGCTCGTTTAGATAATTTTTCTAAAAGATTCTTGTCTATAATTTAATAATCATGGCATTTAATTTTAAACGCTCAAAAAACCAACCTATGAGCGAAATTAATGTGACGCCTTTTGTTGATGTAATGCTAGTTTTATTAATTATATTTATGGTTACCGCGCCTTTGCTTACAGTAGGTGTCCAAGTAGATTTACCAGAGTCAGCAGCAGACTCACTACCTGACGATCAAGAACCTCTCACATTATCAATTAACTCTAAGGGAGAAGTATTTATTCAGGAGCATAAGGTTACCTATAACAAAATTATTCCAAAATTATTAGCAATTGCAAAAAATAGGACAGATACAAGAATATACGTCAGGGGAGATAAAAATATTAACTATGGTCGCGTATTAGAGGTAATGGGAACACTTTCTGGCGCAGGATTTTCTAAAGTTGCACTAATATCCGAACCATACAAAAATTAAATGTTAAATGACCAAAAGTTTATTTTACTCAATAATATTTCATGCAATGATGATAGTTCTGACAGCCCTGTCATTACCATTCATGACTAGAGAACCAATTTCTTTGCCCCCTATAGTCTCAGTCGAACTAATACAAATAACAGATAAAACAAATATTCCATTTGCTCCTAAAGCTAGAAAAATTATTGACAAAGTAAAAAAAGAGGAAAAAAGGGTAGTTTCTGAGCAAGCCCCTCCTTCAGCAAAAGCAAAGGAAAAACCAGACAGAATTCCTTTACCTGATGAGAAAAAAGAAAAAAAAGAAATAATAAAAAAAAAACAAAATCCTGAAGAAATAAAGCCTCAGATTAGACAGTCATCAGAATTTGAAAAAGAAGAATTGATTAATACTAATGAAATTGCTGCATTAATTGACAAGGCTAAAGAAGAAAAAGCTTTAAAAGAAATTGAAAACAAAAAGTTAACACAAAGTAATGTTAAAAATTCATTTGCTACGGGATTAAGTCTTTCAGAAGAAGATGCTCTAAGGGCTCAGATATTTGGTTGTTGGAGTGTTCCGTTAGGTTTACCATATGACAAAGACTTATTAGTGAGATTGAAATTAGAATTGAAAAAGGATGGGACGATACTTAAATCAGAAATAATTGATCATCAAAGAATGAATATGCCAGGACAAAAATTTTATAAAATACTAGCTGAAAGTGCCTTAAGGGCTGTAAGACTTTGCCAACCTTTAAAGGTGCCTCCTACAGGATATGAAAAATGGAAGAATATTCAATTAAACTTTGATCCAACTGAAATGTTGAAAGGATGAATAAATGAAAAAAATAATTATTTTATTGTTTACATACTTTGTTTTATATTCTAATTCAAACGCACTAATTAAAGTTGATATCACTAGAGGAAATTTAGATCCTTTACCTATTGCGGTTTCACCATTACATGTTGAAAAAACATCTGAAAATCTAGAAAATTTAGATACAAAAAAACTTGGATTAAATATTTCTTCAATAATTGAAAAAAATTTTAAGTCTACTGGTCTGTTTAACCCTTTAAAGAGAGAAGCATTTGTTCAAAAACCTGACATAGCCCATTTAAAACCTAGATTTGAAGATTGGAGACTAATAAAAGCTCAAGCATTAGTCACTGGAAAACTTTCAGTAATAAATAACAAATTAAAAGTCGAATTTAGATTATGGGATTTAACCGCTTCTAAGGAAATGATAGCCTTATCTTTTACTACAACACCTACAAACTGGAGAAGAGTAGCTCATATAATTTCTGACAAAATATATGAGAGACTTACCGGAGAGGAAGGATATTTTGATACAAGAATAATATATGTTGCTGAAAGCGGTCCAAAAAATCAAAGAGTAAAAAAATTAGCAATAATGGATCAGGACGGCGCTAAAACTAAATATCTAACTTTGGGAAATGAGTTAGTTTTGACTCCAAGATTTAATCCAAGTAATCAAATGGTGACATATCTTTCTTATTTTAGAAATTTACCACGTGTGTATCTTTTGGATATTGAAACAGGAAAACAAGAAGTAGTTGGAAATTTTCCAGGGATGACTTTTGCCCCAAGATTTTCTCCAGACGGAAAAAAAATAATAATGAGTTTTGCTAAAGATGGTAATTCAGATATTTTTACAATGGATTTAGAGACTAGAAAAGTTGAAAGAATAACAGAGCACTCGTCAATAGATACATCCCCATCTTACTCACCTGATGGAAAATACATTTGTTTCAACTCTGATAGAAGCGGGCTTCAACAAATATATGTAATGAAAAGTGATGGCAGCAATGTTAAAAGAATTACTTTTGGAAATGGAATTTATGGAACGCCTGTCTGGTCACCGAGAGGAGATTTAATAGCTTTTACAAAAGTTAGAAAAGGAAAGTTTTATATTGGTGTAATGAGATCAGACGGAACTGGAGAAAGATTGCTCACTGAAAATTTTTATCAAGAGGCTCCATCTTGGTCCCCAAATGGAAGAGTATTAGTTTTTTACCGAGAAACAAAATCAGGTGCTCAAGGAAAAGGGTTTAGCGCTAAATTATGGTCAATAGATATCACGGGTTATAATGAGAGAAAAATTAAGACGGAAACTGATGCTTCAGACCCATCTTGGTCTTCATTGTTATCAAAGTGAGGTATTTATTGTGTAATTAAGGCTTGAATAATGTTAGATAATTTGAAATATTGTCGACAACAACTTAGGGGATACTATGAAATTTAACAAAAATTTAAGAAACATATTTTTAATTCTTTTTGCAACACTTGCCTTAAGCGCATGTTCAACTGCAAAAAAATCACAGACTTCTGGTGATGTTTATACTGGATCAGATACAGTTGAATATTTAGCTAGCGGTGTTAAGGACAGAGTGTTTTTTGCTACAAACAAATCTTCATTAACTTCTGCTTCAAGAGAGACTTTAAGAAAACAAGCAACATACTTAAGAAAAAACAAAAAACTTAATGTTACTGTTGAAGGACATGCCGACGAAAGAGGCACAAGAGAGTTTAACTTGGCTTTAGGTGAAAGAAGAGCTAATGCCGTTAAAGATTATTTAATGACTTATGGAATTTCTGGAAAAAGAATTTCAGTAATAAGTTATGGTAAGGAAAGACCTGTAAATTCAGAGTCCACACCATTAGCTTGGTCTCAAAATAGAAGATCAGTAACTGTTAAAGTAAAATAACCTTTTATAACTATTATTTAAAGACCCTTTGATAAATCAAAGGGTCTTTTTTTTGCCATTATGTATAATTAATAAAACAATATGGATATTTTCAAAAATAAGTATTTTGCTTTCATAACATTGGCGTCTTTACTTAACTTTAATATTTTGTACTCAGATGAAAAAGTTGATGCTATTGTTGACCAAATACAAATTATTTCTCAAGATTTAAAAACACTTGAAAAAGCATTTTACAAAAATTCAGATATAATTGATAAAAGCAAAACTTCAAATGTTAATAATTTAAATGAAGATGTTCTTACAAAACACTTACTTCGTCTTAATGAAATAGAGGAACAGTTCAGAGAACTAACTAATAAATTTGAGGAAGTTAATTTTAAAATGGATAAGCTATCTACAAGAGTAACTAAGATGCAATCTGATAATCAAATGAGATTTTCTGATCTAGAAAATATTGATCCTAAACAAAGTAAAGATAAAAAAAAAGCTAAATTACCTGGAACTAGTAAACCTCAAGATTTTGGAGCAACACCAGGATATTCATCAACAAACCAACCACAAGAACAGGAAACAAATTCAATTGGTACCACTGCAGCGGTAACTACAAATGAAGCGGAAAGATCAGAGTCTTTATTACCTGAAAAAGTAATATTTTGTAAGCGATGTGTCATCTCAAATCAAAGACCTAGAATTGAGTTTGATGAAGAAGGAGTTTGTAACGCGTGTAGATATTTTGATTATAAAAAAAATATTAATTGGAAAGAAAGAGAGAAAAAACTAATTAAACTACTTGATTTGCATAGAAGTAAAAAGGGAGAATACGACTGCGTAGTTCCTTCCTCGGGTGGAAAAGACTCGGCCTATGTTGCCCACGAACTTAAATCAAAATATGGCATGAACCCTTTAACTGTTACATGGTCACCATTGGAGTATACAGATATTGGATTTAAAAATCTTAACAGTTTTAATAATAAAGGTTTTGATATTATTTTAGGAATGGCTAACGGGGAAGTAAGAAAAAAATTATGCAAAGAATCTGCTATTGAATTAGGTGATCCGTTTCAACCTTTTATATATGGCCAAGTGCTATTCCCAATAACGATCGCTGTTAAATATGGTATTAAATTGATTTTTCGAGGAGAAAATGCTGAAGCAGAGTATGGCGGGCTGAGAGAGCAATGGGACAAAGATTCAATCTCTGTTGATGAATTTAATAAAATTTATTTTTCAAATAATCCACTCAACTATTGGTTAAAAAAAGGATTTACAAAAAAAGACCTTGGATTGTTTGAACTCCCAGAATTTTCAAAAATTAAGGAACTAGGAGTAAACTCATATTTTTATGGCTATTTTAAAAACTGGTCCAATCATAACAATTTTTATTATGCCGTTCAAAATACAGGCTTCCAACCAAACACTCAAAGAACTGAAGGCACTTATACCAAATATTCTTCTATAGATGATAAACTAGATACCTTCCATCATTATTTTGCTTTATTGAAATTTGGCCATGGTAGATGCACATCTAATGCGGCAAGAGAGGTTAGAGAAGGATTTATAAATAGAGAAGAAGCTGTTTCACTAGTAAAAAAATACGATGAAGAATTTCCTAATTTATTCTTTAAAAATTTTTTGAGCTACACAGGATTAACTGAGAAAGAATTTTACGAAATTGAAGATCTGTGGAGAAATGAAAAACTTTGGAAAAAAAAAGGAAACAAGTGGGTAAAAAAGTATCCTGTCCAAAACTTATGAATATCTTACTAACTAATTCAGGAAGAAGAACATATTTTATTAATTTTCTTATAGAATTAAAAAAAAAAATAAAATCAATTAACATTCATATTTGCGATTGCAACGAAAAAAGTGCAACATTTGGAATCAAAAATATCAATAAACACAAAACTCCACCTGTAAAAAAAAATGGCAAAAAATATATTTCTAATTTAGTTTCTTTAGTTAAAAACAATAAAATTAAATTAATAATACCTCTTTCAGATTTTGACATAGTTTTATTGGCAAAAAATAAAAAAAAATTTAATAATTTAAATTGTGAACTGGCTGTCTCGTCAAAAAAAATATGTGAAACTTTTTCTAATAAAGTTAAGTCTGCGAAATATTGTAAAGTAAATAAAATTTTATTTCCCAGAACTATACCTCATAATAAATGTATTAGTTTTAACAAATCAAAAAAAATAGTAGAAAAAAAAATATATGGTAGTGCATCTGAAGGAATAAAAATCTTTAAAAAGAAATCTTTTATTTTTAAAAAAAAAAATTTTTTTTATCAAGAATTTATTAAAGGCAATGAATTAAATTTTGATATTTTAAATGACCTGAAAGGTAATTATTTAGGTGCATGTGTTAAACAAAAATTATCTATGAGATCTGGTGAGACTGATAGTGCTAAAATTTTAACTCAAGGAAAATATTACAAATTGGCCAAATTAATTTCAAAAAAAATAAGACATGTTGGTAATTTAGATTGTGATGCAATTGAAGATAAAGTTGGAAATATTTATTTTATAGATTTTAATTTAAGATTTGGAGGAGGTTATGCTTTCACCCATGTTTATGGCTTAGATTTTATTAAAGCTTTAATTTCGTCTATTCTCAATAAAAACTATAAACTTAAAAAAGTAAGAAGCTCCATGACTTTAAGCAAAGGGGTAAATATACATAAGATTAATGTGTAATAAGACTTATATAATAGCTGAAATAGGTCCTAATCATAATGGATCATTTTTTTTAGCACAAAAAATAATTAAAAAATTAAAAAATTCAGGAGTAAATGCAATTAAGTTTCAATTAGCCAATCCTGATTTAGTTTATAGTGACGACGCATTTTTGGCTAAATATCAAAAACATTCTGGAGTAAGTTCGATAAAAGAAATGAGTATTAAAAACCAATTAACAAAAGAGCAACATTTAAAACTCTCCATACTTTGTAAAAAATACAAAATAGATTATTTGTGCTCTGCTTTTGATTTAGATAGTCTTAATTTTTTAATAAAAAGAGTGAAAGTACCGATTATAAAAATACCATCTGGAGAAATTACATCGATTGATATTTTAGAAAAAATTTCAAAAATAAAAAAAAAGATAATCCTATCAACAGGAATGTCAAAAATTGATGATATAAAAGCTGCATTAAAAATTTTAAATAGAAATTTTAAAAAAGAAATTACTTTATTACACTGCGTAAGTTCCTATCCTGCATCAAACAACAATTTAAATTTAAACTTAATAAAAAAAATTGAAAAAATCTTTAATTTACCCGTGGGCTACTCTGATCATTCTTTAGGACCTAGAGCATGCTTAGCTGCAGTTGCCTCTGGAGCTAAAGTAATAGAAAAACATGTAACTTTATCAAGAAATTTAAAAGGTCCAGATCATAAATCATCAATGAAAATAGAAGATTTTAAAAATCTAATTAAGGAGATTAGAAATCTTGAAATTATGATGGGCAAATCTATGAAAGATATTTCAAAC
This sequence comes from uncultured Pelagibacteraceae bacterium, assembly GCA_902552185.1. GTDB lineage: Bacteria > Pseudomonadota > Alphaproteobacteria > Pelagibacterales > Pelagibacteraceae > Pelagilacustribacter. The sequence goes on from CACDFZ010000014.1 coordinate 14,738, forward strand.
AGCGAAAAGGAAATTCAAAAAGTTGCAAGAAAAAGCATAGTAAGTACAATTGATTTAAAAAAAGGCACTATATTGAAAAAAAAACATTTAATTTACAAAAGACCAGGAATAGGAATCTCTCCAATGTTAATAAAAAAAATAATAGGAAAAAAAATTATTATAAATTTAAAAAAAAATAAATTAATCAAAATGAACTATTTAAAATAATGAATACGGTTGTCATTATACCTGCCAGAGCCGGCTCTAAAAGGCTTAAAGGAAAAAATAGACGCAAGCTAAAAAAAAAGCCCTTAATTAATTGGACTATAGATTTTGCACGAAAATTAAGTTTTGTAGATGATATTATATTAACCACTAACGACAGAATAATTATGAAGATTGTTAAAAAATATAATATTAAAGTTTTAAAAAGATCAAGCAAACTTTCAAAAGATAAAACAAAAACTATTGATGTTATATTTGATGTCTTAAAAAAATATGAGAAAAAAAATTATAAAATTCAAAATATTATTTTATTACAGATTACATCACCTTTCAGATCAAAAAAAATAATTGAGCAGGCATATAAAAGGTATATTAAAAATAAAAAGAAAAAGTCAATTATTAGCGTTAATAATACAAAGGATACTAATCTAAATGGAAATTTTTATATTGCTAGTAAAAAATTTTTAAATAAAAATAAATCATTTATTTCAAAAAAAAATACCATACCCATTAAGCTATATTCAAAACGTTTAAAGATTGATATTGATACAAAAAAAGATTTTCAAATTGCAAAAAGCTTAATAAATTAAAATTCATGTTAAAACAGAAAAATAAAAAACTAAACATAGATGAGATGAAAATTACAAAATTAGTCTTCAGTTTATTCAAGAATAAACCCAAAGGACACCACGATCCTTTATTTATAGGTAATGAAAGAAAATACTTAAATCATTGTATAAAATCTGGTTATGTTTCTTACGTAGGAAACTTCGTGAAAAAATTTGAGAATAAAATAACCAAATTCACTAAATCAAAATACGCAGTTGCGACATCTTCTGGCACGTCAGCCCTTCACTTATCTTTAAAATATTTCAATGTAGATCATAATGATGAAGTTTTACTCCCTAGTTTAACATATGTAGCAACTGCAAACGCAGTAAAATACTGCAATGCAACTCCCAATTTTGTAGATATCGAAAATCAGACAATGGGAATTTGTCCCAAAAAATTGGGCAACTATTTAAAAAAGATTGTGAAAAAAAAAGGCAAGTTTTCTTTTAACAAAAAAACAGGAAAAAAAATCAAGGCTTTAATTGCTGTACATCTTTACGGTTTCCCTTGTAAAATAAATGAATTACAAAAAATATGTAAGAAATATAATTTAATTTTAATTGAGGATGCAGCAGAAGCATTTGGGTCTTTTTATAAAAAAAAACACTTAGGAACATTTGGAGATGCTGGTGTTTTAAGTTTTAATGGCAATAAACCTATCACTTGTGGGAGTGGAGGAGCAGTTATTACAAATAACAAACATTTTTCAAAAAAAATAAAACATTTATCTACTCATGCCAAAGTTAACAATTGGTATGATCATAAGCATGACGAAATAGGCTATAACTACAGAATGAATAATTTATCAGCAGCAGTGGGATGTGCGCAGATTGAAAAAATCAAAACAATATTGAAAGCAAAAAGAAAAAATTATTTGTGGTATAAAAAAGCTTTTAAAAATATAAGCGGAATTAAGATTTTAAAAGAACC
>CACDFZ010000015.1 GCA_902552185.1 uncultured Pelagibacteraceae bacterium
ATTAGGCTGTCCAATTTCTCAGATCATGGTATTTAACCTTATGAAAAAATTAATTATAGGCGCTACTGGTTCTATTGGATCCGCAGTTTCAAGAAATATCCAAAAAAATGGTGGAAAAACTCATTTAGTGGGAAGGAATGAGAAAGAAATCTCAAGTTTAGCAAATGAACTTGGCTCTTCCTTTACTGTGGCTGATGTATTAAACGAAAATTTTAGTGACAAAATTATTAGCGACTTAGGAAATGAAGAAATTGATGGTTTAGCTTTTTGTGTAGGGTCAATAGATCTAAAGCCTTTAAAACTTACAAAAAAAAGTGATTACATGCAGTGCTTTAATTTAAATCTTATATCTGCAACGGAAATTATAAGATCGACTTATGATAAATTAAAAAAAAATAAAGGTTCAATAGTTTTATTTTCAACCGTTGCTGCTAGAAAGGGATTTTTAAATCATAGTATTATAAGTTCTGCAAAAGCAGCTGTAGAAGGTTTAACAGTTGCATTGGCTGCTGAGTTTGCACCACATGTAAGAGTAAATTGTATCGCGCCAAGCCTATCTAAATCAAAGATGGCTGGATCAATGTTAAAAAATGAAAAGATGGCTGAAAGTATTGCAAAAATGCATGCATTGAAAAGAATAGGTGAAGGTGATGATTTTTCTTCTTTAGTAAATTTTTTATTAAGTAAAGATAGTTCTTGGATAACAGGACAGATTATAGGTGTTGACGGAGGAAGATCATCTGTCGCATGACAAATTTAAGAAAAAATACTAATGTTTAATCATGAAAAAAATTTTAATTATCATAATAAGTTTTTTCTTCATAAACAACTTTGCTTTTGCAGCAGGTGGAGATAGTGGAGGAAGTTCTTCAAAAGAATCAATGTATGACGAAGCTGTAAAATTAATTAAAAGAGCAGGAAAGCTTGAGAAAAAAGATAAAAAAGATAAAGCAGTTAAACTTTATAAAGAAGCTTTTAACAAGTTAGAAACAGCTAATAAAAAAGACAAAAACAACCCAGACATATTAAATTATATGGGGTTCACATCAAGAAAGTCTGGAAATTTTAATGACGCAGAACAGTTTTATTTAAAAGGCTTAAGCTTAGATCCAAAGCATAACGGAATTAACGAATATTTAGGTGAACTTTATGTTCAAACAAATAGAATTGAAAAAGCGAAAGAAAGACTGGCAGTCCTTAAAAACTGTAACTGTAAAGAATTTCAAGAACTTGAGTTAATAATTAAAACTCGAGGATCAAAAATTTACTAATACAAATCAGCAGCAAATTTTTTTAATTTTTCTAAAGGTATTAATTCGAGTGTTTTGATATTTGTTTTCTTTAAAAAAACAGTACAAGCTTTATTCTCTTCAATAGACCTCGCGAACCAAGTGGCACATACACACCAACAATCTCCATCTTTTAGACCGGGAAAACCAAACTCGGGATGTGGTGTGATTAAATCATTTCCTACTTTTTTGGACCATTCTAAAAATTCACTAGTAACTTTTGCACACACAGTATGAACTCCACGATCATTTTTGTCAGTATTGCAACAACCGTCCCTAAACCAACCCGTTAAAGGCTCATTTGAACAAGGTTCGAGAGGTTCGCCAAAAACATTTTTTTGATTTTCTTTAGACATCTTTAAAGTTTAGTTGGATTAGGTTGTCCTTTATAAACTTTTTCTGGATCAAATTTTTTCTCTTTTTCCTCAAATTTCATTTCAACTTTTTCAGATTGATCTATTTTACCCAATGGTATCGATCTATAAAAACATGATCTATAACCCACATGACAACTAGCACCGTTTCCTATATCAACACTTAACCAAACAGAATCTTGATCATCATCTATTCTTATTTGAATTACTTTTTGAGTAAAACCACTGGTTTTTCCTTTGTGCCAAATAGATTTTCTTGACCTGCTCCAGTAATGAGCTTCTTTTGTTTCTATTGTTTTTTTTAAAGCCTCAGAATTCATATACCCATGCATTAAAACTTCCCCATTTTTACTGTCCGTAGTGATTACCGGAATTAGGCCCTGGCTATCAAATTTAGGAGATAAAAATTTTCCTTCTTCAACTTCAAAAACACTGTCTCTTTTTTTAAACATGTAGCTAAAATAGTGAAAAAAAGACAAAATAGCAATTTGCATTAACAACATATGTCCTATAATAATGTTTAAAAAATTATGAAATTAGTCAAAGACTTAGAAAAATCATCGATAAATCAGAGCGGAGTCACTGATAAAGAAGCAGAAGATGCTTTCAAGACTATTCTGAAGTGGATAGGCGAAAATCCAGATAGAGAAGGTCTAAAAGAAACACCAAAAAGAGTAGTTAAAGCATTTAAGGAGTATTTCAGTGGATACCATCAAGATGCCAACAAAGTTCTTAATAAAACTTTTGGAGATGTTGATGGATATGATGACATGGTTTTAGAAAAAAATATTTCTTTTGAGAGTCATTGTGAACATCACATGGCTCCAATTATCGGTGTAATTCATATCGCTTATATTCCAAATAAAAAAGTTGTTGGTTTAAGTAAATTAGCTAGAACCGTAGAGGTTTATGCTAAGAGATTACAAACCCAAGAAAGATTAAATATGCAAATAGCTAAGACTTTAATGAGTGGATTAGAAGCGAAAGGTGTGGCTGTAACTATAGATGCTTCCCACCAGTGTATGACTATGCGAGGTATTAAAAAAGAAAAAGCGATGACTCTTACAAATTATTTTTTAGGAACATTTAAAGAAGATCTTTCACTTCAAAATAGATATTTAAAGCATATCGGAAAATAATGACTGTAAAATTTAAGGCAGTAGTTATAGATAATAAAAACGAGAAATTTACAAGAGATATCAAAGAAATCGACAGCAGTCATTTAAAAGATGGAAATGTTTTAATCAAAATTGATTACTCAAGTTTAAATTATAAGGATGCTTTAATCCTTAAAGATGGTGGAAAAATAGTTAGGAAATTTCCATTTGTTCCTGGTATTGATTTTTCTGGAAAAGTTGTCGAAAGTGGTGATGATAAATTTAAAAAAGATGAAAACGTAATTTGCACAGGATTTAGAGTTGGAGAAATGTATTATGGCGGGTTTTCGCAGTACGCAAAAGTAGACTCAAATTTCTTAATTAAGAGTCCAAAAAACATTGATACTGAACAATCTATGATGTTAGGCACTGCAGGGTTTACAGCTTTACAATGTTCATTCGCGATTAAAGCAAGAGAAGAACTTCTTTTAGGTGAAAAAGTAAACGACGTTCTTGTGACCGGAGCTACTGGTGGAGTAGGAAGCATCGCAGTTATGATTTTATCAAAAATGGGTTACAATGTTCATGCTGTGACAGGAAAAAAAGATAAAAATGATTATTTGAAAGATTTAGGTGCAAAAAATATTATTGATAGAAAAGAATTTGAAGGAGAAAGTAAGTTATTAGAGAAAGGAACGTGGGACGGTGTCGTTGATACTGTGGGCGGACCATCACTTACAAAAATATTAGCTCAGGTAAAGCCAAATGGTATCGTTGCATCTTGTGGAAACGCTGGGGGAATAAAAATAAATACGACTGTTATGCCTTTTATAATAAGAGGAGTAAAACTATGGGGAATCGACTCTTCAGGCGCCTCAATTAAAAGAAGAGAATTTCTGTGGAATGAAGCTGTTAAACTTATAGATTTTAATAAATTAAAATCATTTACAAAATCTCTCTCGTTTTCTGAACTTTTAGACACATATCCAAAGCTTTTAGAGGGCAAGTTCTTTGGAAGAGCTATAGTAAATCCTAACAAATAATTTATAATCTTTTCTAATGGACTGGGATAAATTAAAGATATTTCATACAGTTGCCGAGGCTAGCAGCTTCACTAAAGCATCAACAATTTTGAATTTAAGTCAATCAGCCATTAGTAGACAAATCCAATCTTTGGAAAGTGACCTTAAAATAAAGCTTTTTGAGAGACACGCTAGGGGATTAGCTCTAACAGACAATGGCAAGTACCTTTTTAAAACAGCGCATGAGGTAATATCTAAACTTAAAGACGTAGAGTATAATTTAAGCGAAGAAAAAGATAAGTTGAGCGGCAAACTTGTTGTTACTACCGTTGTAAGTTTTGGAACTACATGGTTAACACCTCGAATAAAAGAGTTTATGGATCTTCACCCTGGGATGGAAGTAGAATTAATATTTGATGATGGAGAACTTGATTTGGCAACTCGTCAAGCCGATGTTGCTATCAGAATGAGAAGACCAAAACAACTCAATTTGATTCAAAAAAAGTTTGTTGATTTTAATTATCATATTTATGGGTCAAGTGAATATTTAGAAAAAAATGGTTATCCAAAAACTTTAAAGGATTTAGATAAACATAAATTTATCACTTATGGAAAAGGTGCACCTTCTCCTGTTTACAATCCAGACTGGGTATTAAAAGTGGGAACAAAAGACGGAAAAAAAAGGAAGTCTTTGTTAAAAGTAAATAGTGTTTATGGACTTTTATTAGCAGTCCAAAGTGGTGTTGGTTTAGCGGCATTACCAGACTATATAGCACACAATATAAGCGGTATTACAAAAGTTTTACCAACCGAACCTGGGAAGCCAACAGAAACACATTTTGTTTATCCAGAATCACTTAAAAATAATGCTAGATTAATTGCGTTCAGAAATTTTCTTTTTAGTAAGGTAAGTGAATGGAAATTTTAAATTTTATAATACCATTTATTGTTCTACTTACTATTGTTGTATTCGTTCATGAATACGGCCATTATTATTTTGCTAGAAAATACGGTGTAGGCGTCACTGATTTCTCAATAGGTTTCGGTAGAGAATTATTCGGTATTAATGACAAAAATGGAACGAGATGGAAATTTTGTTTAATACCTTTAGGCGGGTATGTTAAGTTTTTCGGTGACAGAAACGTTTTTAGTCAAGCTGAACAAGCGGAGCTTTTAAAAAAATACAATGAGAGTGATAGAAAAAAACTTTTTGTAGTAAAACCTCTTTACCAAAGATCATTAATTGTCTTTGGAGGTCCATTAGCAAATTTTATTTTAGCTATCATTATTTTTACCTTTATATATATGTTTTCCGGTAAAGATTTCACTCCAGCTAAAATATCTGAAGTACAAGAAAACAGCCCAGCCTTTTCATCAGGATTAAAAGTGAATGATGTTATTACGGAAATTAATGATAATAAAATAAGTAGTGTTTTAGAGGTTTCTACACATATTAATGCAACAACAAATGAAAATGTCGAAATTAAAGTTTTAAGAAACGAGCAAGAATTGTTATTCATAATAGAACCTAAAGAAGTAATGAGCGAAGATAATTTAGGCAATAAAGTAAAAAGGAAAATTATTGGTATAAAAATATCTCCTCTTAATAATGAATTTGACAAACAAAAATTAGGGCCAACCAAAGCCGTATATTATGCGGTGGGAGAAACATGGTTTGTAACGAAAACCACTTTAAAATTTGTAGGATCAATGTTTCAAGGAAAAGGGGATAGTTCACAATTAGGCGGACCCATACGAATAGCAAAAATAACAGGTCAGGTTGCTCAATTCGGCTTGATTGCCTTTTTAAGTATCATGGCTTATATTTCGATAAGTTTAGGTTTAATAAATTTATTTCCTATTCCTCTTTTAGACGGAGGACATTTAATGTTTTATGCTTTTGAGAAAATACTTGGGAAACCACTTTCCCAAAAAACTCAAGAGGGTTTTTTTCGAATCGGGTTATTTTTGCTGTTTTCTCTTATGTTTTTCACGACATTTAACGATCTTAAAGATTTAGGCTTATTTTAAGCCACTTTTTACCCGCAAAAAAGCAAGTAAAATCAACACTTTTTTAAACACTATATTTAGTGTTAATATAATTTTTTAATACTAAAAATAATGTTGATTTTACTCAGTTTTTGTTGAGATTAGAATTAACCTAGGGGCAAAAATGAATAAAAAACAACTAGTAGCAAAAATATCGTCCACATTGGGCCAGAGTAAAGCTGATGCTGAAAGAACTTTTGACTCAATTACGACTATTATTTTAGATGCGCTAAAGAATGACGATACTGTAAAAATTGCAGGTTTTGGTACTTATAAAGTAGCTAAAAGAAAAGCTAGAGTAGGTCGAAATCCAAGAACAGGTGAGTCCATTCAAATAGCAGCTTCTCAAAAAGTTAAGTTTTTACCTGCTAAAAGCTTAAAAGAAATGTTTAACCGTTAAATCTAATTTTCAGCCCTTATTTGAAAAATCAAATAAGGGCTAAACTACTTGCAAAAACTGCATAGCTCAAATTAACAGATTTCAATTCTTTAAATTTTTCAAAGTCTTATAAATCACACTTCAACAAACAAGGGAGTTTATTATGAAAAAATACTTAGGATATTTCTTTGCTGGAACAGCAGTGTACTTCGGTTTTGCAGGACTTGGATATGCCGAGACAACTGTATCAGCAGAGACTCAATATATATTTAATACCCTATTATTTTTAATGTCAGGTTTCTTAGTCATGTGGATGGCAGCCGGATTTACAATGTTAGAATCAGGTTTAGTAACATCCAAAAGTGTCTCAGCAATCTGTGCTAAAAATATAGGTCTTTATTCAATCGCAGGATTAATGTTCTGGTTGGTTGGATACAATTTAGCTTATGGTATCCCAGAAGGTGGATATATAGGATCATTTACTCCATGGAGTGATGGATCTGCAGTAGATACTGGTTATTCAGACGGATCAGATTGGTTTTTCCAAATGGTATTCTGTGCAACAACAATGTCTATTGTATCTGGAACATTAGCTGAAAGAATTAAAATTTGGCCGTTCTTCTTATTTGCTGCAATTTTAACTGGAATAATTTATCCAATTGAAATGGGCTGGCAATGGGGCGGTGGATGGTTATCAGCTGCTGGATTTTCAGATTTTGCTGGTTCAACATTAGTACATGCCGCTGGTGGAGCTGCCGCTTTAGCAGGAGCAATTGTACTAGGTGCAAGAACTGGTAGATTTAGTTCAAGCGGTGGAGTTAAAGCGATGACACCATTTGCTGCATCATCAATTCCGTTAGCAACACTTGGAGTATTTATACTTTGGTTAGGTTGGTTCGGTTTTAATGGTGGTTCACAATTAGCTGCAGGTACATTTGATGATGTAACCTCAGTTGCAACAATTTACATTAATACAAACTTAGCTGCCGGCGGTGGAGTGATGACTGCTGCAGTAATTTCAAGATTACTTGGTGGTAAAACAGACGTAGTAATGATGCTAAACGGTGCGATTGCAGGTTTAGTAGCAATTACAGCAGAACCATTAACACCAAGTCCATTAGCTGCAATATTCATTGGAGCAATTGGTGGATTAGTAATGTATTTCTCAACAAAACTTCTATTTAAGTTAAAAATAGATGATGTAGTTGGAGCGATCCCAGCCCACTTAGTTGCTGGAGTTTGGGGTACATTAGCAGTTCCATTAACTAATGGAGACGTTTCTTTTGGAGCTCAATTCCTAGGAACAATTTCAATTGTGGTATTTGTTTTTGTAGTATCACTAATAGTGTTCCAAATTATGAAAGCTACAATCGGTCTAAGAATCAGTAAAGAAGCCGAAAGACTTGGAACTGATAAAGCTGAAGTAGGAGTTGTCGCTTACGGTATAAGGGACTAAAACTTCTTATCTTATCTCCTCCCTCGTTAGTTGGAGAAAACTTAAGGCCCAGCCCCCCGCTGGGCCTTTTTTTTATTTTAATCTTTGTTCATTTCCCACAGATCTTTGGCATTAATATTTGGAGATAATCCAAACACTGAGTTTACGTTAGTGCAATGCAAAGCTAATGAGGGAATAGGAGAAAAACAGTTTTCTTTATCATAAATACTATGCAATATAGTTTCATAAGGCTCGTGCTCAATTTCACCCATCTTTAATAGATCACTGTAATACTTATTGATCATTTTTTTACTAGTCAGAAATGTTAGCAGAGACTCTTTTACAGATCTCCAATGATTTTTTTGGCCAATTAAAACATTAGTAGATTGATTTTTTTGGTAAAGATAAGGGTAATCTACTGGAACTA
>CACDFZ010000016.1 GCA_902552185.1 uncultured Pelagibacteraceae bacterium
ACTCTCCTATTATGATTAAAGGTTTTTTTGCGGTGTTAAAAACTCTGTTAAATTCGTGTTTTTCCTCAATAATATCTTTAATTGTTTGAGTGTCATCCCCTATAATTTTATACTCATAGGTCTGATCGCCAGGGTTACCAATTGAAAAAATAGGTGTTTTATTGTTTCTAAAGGCTTTTCTTATCCTTGCGTTTAAAATAGTGGCTTCGTGCCTGGGATCACAACCTATTAGTAATATTAAATCGGATTTTTCTATTCCATTTATTGATGAATTAAATAAATAATTCATTTTATCTTCTGAATTGATATAAAATTTTTTTTCTCTGAACTCTAAGTTTTTACTTCCTAATAATTCAAAAAATTTTTTAAATGCCAGTGTTGTCTCTAAACTTACAAGATCACCTATATGACCAGCGATATTTGAATTATCAGTTTCTTTTAACTTTTTAATAATTATATCTAACGCTTCATCCCAACTAGATTTGATTAATTTATTATTTTTCTTAACATACGGAACATCAAGTCTTTGCTTTAATAATCCGTCACATGAATATCTTGTTTTATCAGATATCCATTCTTCATTGATATCCTCGTTTAATCTGGGGAGAATTCTTTTCACTTCCCACCCATACGTATCTACTCTTATATTTGAACCAACGGCATCTAATACGTCAATGCTTTCGGTTTTTTTTAATTCCCAAGGTCTAGCGGAGAAAGCATATGGTTTTGAAGTTAAAGCTCCTACCGGACATAAATCAATTACATTGCCTGATAACTCAGACTCCATAGATTTTTCTAAGTAAGTTGTTATCTCCATGTTTTCACCTCTACCTATTGCACCTATTTCAGGCACGCCTGCAACTTCGGTAGCAAATCTCACACATCTAGTGCAATGAATACATCTTGTCATTTGAGTTTTTATTAAAGGACCCATATATTTTTCACTTACATATCTTTTATTCTCTGAAAATCTGGATTTATCTACTCCATAATAAAGAGATTGATCTTGAAGATCGCACTCTCCACCTTGATCGCATACAGGGCAATCTAAAGGATGATTAGCTAAAAGAAATTCCATTACACCCTTTCTTGCTTTTTCCACCATTTCAGTATTAGTTTTAATATTCATGCCCTCAGCTGCCGGCATAGCACATGACGCAATTGGTTTCTGAGATTTATCCATCTCTACTAAACACATTCTACAGTTTCCAGCGATTGAGAGTCTTTCGTGATAACAAAATCTTGGTATCTCTGCTCCAGCTATTTCACATGCTTGAAGAATAGTCATGCCTGGTTCAAATTCTATTTCTTTTCCGTTTATATTTATCTTAGGCATTCTTTTTTTCTAATAAATGTTGATCAACTAAATAAGGTACATCTTTTTTCTTTTTAATAAGAGGGTCATTGCTACATTTTTTGTCAATTTCTTTTCTAAAATGTTTCAATAATCCTTGAACAGGCCAAGATGAGCCTTCGCCAAAAGCACAAATTGTATGGCCTTCAATTTGTTTTGTTACATCCTCTAATAAATCAATGTCACTTAACGTTGTCTCACCCTTTGTTGCTCTGTTTAAAATTCTCCACATCCAGCCCGAACCTTCCCTGCATGGAGTGCACTGACCACAGCTCTCATGTTTATAAAACCTTGCTATTCTTGCCATGCATGAAACAATATCCTGATCTTTATTGATAACCACTATCCCTGCAGTTCCTAAACCACTTTTATTTTCTACAAGAGAGTCAAAATCCATTTTTATAGTTTCACATATTTTTTTGGGCAGTAAAGGCATTGACGATCCACCTGGTATTACTGCTTGTAAATTATCCCAACCTCCTATAACACCACCTGCATAAGTATTAATTAACTCTTTGAGAGGAATGCCCATTTCTTCTTCTACATTGCATGGTGAATTTACATTTCCAGATATACAAAAAATTTTTGTTCCAGTATTTTTTGGTCTTCCTAAAGATGCAAACCATTTACCGCCTCGTCTCAAAATAGTTGGAACCACAGCAATAGTTTCGACGTTATTTACTATAGTTGGACATCCATATAAGCCTACTAATGCTGGAAACGGTGGTTTAAGTCTAGGCTGACCTTTATTTCCCTCAATACTCTCTAATAGAGCTGTTTCTTCTCCGCAAATGTAAGCGCCAGCGCCATAATGAATATGAATATCAAAGTCCCAACTAGATCCACATGCATTTTTACCTAAAAAATTTTTTTTATAAGCTTGATTTATAGCTTCTTGCAGTCGTTGACCTTCAAAAGAATACTCGCCCCTTATATAAATATAACAAACATGAGCTCCCACTGCAAAACCTGCTATTAAACATCCCTCAATAAGCTTTTGGGGTTCAAATCTTAAAATGTCTCGATCCTTACAAGTTCCTGGTTCAGACTCATCGGCATTTATAACCAAGTAATGTGGTCTTGAGCCAATTTTTTTAGGAGCAAATGACCACTTCATTCCAGTTGAAAAGCCGGCACCGCCCCTACCTCTTAATTCTGAGGTTTTAATCTCGTTGATAATCCATTCTTTTCCTTTAGAAATAATTTCTTTTGTATTCTTCCAATCATCACGTTTAATTGCTTTATCTAATTCCCAGCCATGATTATTGTATAAATTTTTAAAAATTTTGTCTTCTTTTTTAAGCATTTTCTGATCCATTTATTGTATTTGCATCTTCAGGGGAAGTATTTTTTCTTCCTCTATAAGAGCCAGGTTTTAATATTTCATCTTTAAATATTGAGTCTATTATTTTGCTGGTACTTTTTTCGTCTAAATCCTCATAGTAATCATTGTTTATTTGCATCATCGGTGCATTCACGCAAGCACCTAAACACTCTACCTCGGTCCAAGAGCACTCTCCATTTTTAGAAATTTGATTTTCTTTTTCAGAAATTTTTTGCTTACACACTTTAACAATTTTGTCAGCACCTCTTATTAAACATGGTGTTGTAGTACAAATCTGTATAAAATATTTTCCAACTGGTGATAAGTTAAACATACTATAAAAAGTTGCTACCTCATACACACTTATGTAGGGCATTGATAGGTATTTTGAAATATATTTAATAGCTGCAAGTGGTATCCAATTATCATTTTGTTTTTGAGCTAAATACAAAAAAGGCATAACCGCACTTTTTTTATTTTTTTCTGGGTATTTTTTTAAAATCTCTTCAGCAACACTTTTAAATTTTACATTAAACTCAAAATTTTTAGGTTGTTCTGAATGAACTTTTTTTAAACTCATCTATCAACCTCTCCAAATACAATATCTAATGAACCTAGAACTGCCGGAACATCTGCCAGCATATGACCTTTAATTAAAAAATCCATTGCCTGAAGATGAGAAAATCCAGGGGCTCTAATTTTGCATCTGTACGGTCTGTTACTTCCATCAGATATTAAATAAACTCCAAATTCTCCTTTTGGGGCTTCCACAGCTGAATAAACATTACCAGCTGGAACTCTGAAACCTTCAGTAAATAATTTAAAATGATGTATCAATGCTTCCATAGATTGTTTTAAATCCTCTCTTTTAGGTGGTGATATTTTGCCATCAACAGTTTTTACGGGTCCCTTTGGCAAGTTTTTTATACATTGTTTAATTATTTTTACACTTTCCCTCATTTCTTCAATCCTACATAAGTATCTATCGTAACAATCTCCGTTCTTTCCGACTGGAATTTTAAATTCTAAGTCTTGATAGCATTCATAAGGTTGAGATTTTCTTAAATCCCATGGAATTCCTGATCCCCTTAACATTACACCGGTAAAGCTATGATCTAACGCATCTTTTTTAGAAACTAATCCGATATCAACATTTCTTTGTTTAAATATTCTATTCTCAGTTAATAAATCTTCTAAATCATTTATTATTTTTGGAAATGTCTCACAAAATTTATCTATGTCATCTATCAATTTTGTAGGTAAGTCTTTATGAACCCCACCTGTTCTAAAATAATTTGCGTGAAGTCTTGAGCCAGAAGCTCTTTCATAAAAAGTCATTAAAGTTTCTCTCTCTTCAAATCCCCATAAAGAAGGTGTTAAAGCTCCTACATCCAAAGCTTGAGTAGTGACATTTAATATATGGCTTAGTATCCTTCCAATTTCACAAAAAATTACTCTTATATATTTTGCTCTTATAGGTATCTCAATTTTAAGCAGTTTCTCAGTTGCTAAAGCAAATGCATGTTCTTGGTTCATAGGCGCGACGTAATCAAGTCTATCAAAATAAGGTAGTGCTTGAGTATAAGTTTTATTTTCTATTAGTTTTTCAGTTCCTCGATGTAATAGTCCAATATGTGGATCAGCTTTTTCAACTATTTCACCTTCTAACTCCAATATAAGTCTTAGCACACCATGGGCCGCAGGATGTTGTGGGCCGAAATTTAATGTCATTGATTTAGATTTTTTCATTTTTTTTGCTTTCTTTAACCTCTTTTAAATATTTTGTACCTTCCCAAGGACTGCTAAAATCAAAATTTCTGTAATTTTGTTCTAATTTAACTGGCTCATAAATTACTTTTTTTTCCTTTTCGCTATATCTAACCTCGTTAAATCCAGTAAGCGGGAAATCTTTTCTTAAAGGATGTCCTTTAAAATTGTAATCAGTAAGAATTCTTCTTAGGTCAGGATGATTGGTAAATTTTATACCATACATATCGAAAATTTCTCTCTCCATCCAATTAGCTGATGGGAATATTTTTACTATTGAAGGTATCTTTTCATTTGACTCAAATTTTATTGATATTTTTAATCTAATATTATTTTCTATTGAAAGAAGCAAATATACCAATTCGAATCTTTTTTCATCATTAGGATAATCAATTGCGGCAATATCAATTAATTGTTTAAATTTAAATCTATCATCTAGCTTTAAAAATTTGATAACTTCAATTATTTCACTTGCTGAAGTTTTAAACAATAATTCTTCAAATTTTATTTCAGAACCGTAAATTTTATTTGAGAGTTCAGAGTTAATCAATTTTTCAACTTTATTTAACTTTTGATTGCTCATAAGTTACCTATTAATATTTCCCTCTCTTCTTATTTTTTTTTGTAGCTGTAGAATACCATACAATAATGCCTCAGCAGATGGTGGACATCCTGGCACATAAATATCGACTGGAACAATTTTATCACAACCTCTTACAACTGAATATGAATAGTGATAATAACCACCCCCATTTGCACAGCTTCCCATTGAAATTACATATCTAGGTTCAGGCATCTGATCATAAACTTTTCGTAAAGCTGGGGCCATCTTATTTGTTAAAGTACCGGCAACTATCATTACATCTGATTGTCTTGGTGAGGCTCTTGGAGCAGCACCAAATCTTTCAAGATCATATCTTGGCATTGAGGTATGCATCATTTCAACCGCACAACAAGCAAGACCAAACGTCATCCAATGTAAAGAACCTGTTCTTGCCCAGTTGATTAAATTATTTGTTGAAGTGGTTATAAAACCCTTTTCTGCAAAATCTTTTGCTATTTCTTTAAATTCATCAGGAACTTTCTTTAATCTTTCGTCTGTGTCTAATATTCTCATTCCCACTCCAAAGCTCCCTTTTTCCATTCATAGATGAATCCAATAGTTAGAACACCTAAAAAGATCATCATTGACCAAAAACCAAAAACTCCAGTTTTTCCCAGTGTGATTGCCCAGGGAAATAAGAAAGCTATTTCTAAATCAAAAATGATGAAAAGTATTGCTACAAGATAAAACCGAACATCAAACTCCATTCTAGAGTCGTCAAATGCATCAAATCCGCATTCATAAGCTGAAAGCTTTTCAGGATCAGGATTTGAGGGGGATGAAATAAAATTTATTAATATAAAGCCTATGCTTATTAGCAAAGCCATTAATAAAAATATTATTATAGATAAATAGTCTGTTAAAAAATTATAAATCATTTTAATCAATATCTACCTCAATACACATAGCTTGAGGATTTTTATATTAATCTTACTCAGGATTTATATTATATCTCAATCCGAGTCTAGGACAGTTATGTAGCAATTAGTTGATAATGATTCTCAAATCACATATTAAAGCTTTATATATGAACACGAAATTTGAGTTTTTCTTAATGAATTTCTAACTTAAAAATAGGAATGTTTTTTTTAAAAGAATATAAGGCAAAAAAGATTAAAGCCCCAGACAATTTCTCTAATAGAAAGAGAATCATGTCTAGTAAAAATAAGAATTTAATTTATCTGTTAAATAAAAGATTTTCATGGATGAAAAAATACATCAGAGGTAAAAAAACTATAATCGAATTAGGTTCTGGTAATGGATGTATTAAAAAAATAATAGATGATAAAAATATTATTTTAACTGATATCATTAAATATCCCTGGATAGATAAAAAGGTCGATATGATGAAAATAAATTTAGGAAAAAAATACTTTAAAAAGGTTGATGTTTTTATAATAAATCATTCACTCCATCATTGCGCAAATCCAGCATTAACATTAAAAAAAATGTCAATTTATCTGAAAAAAAATGGATACATATTAATAAATGAACCTGAAACATCTTTTTTTTTAAAGTTTATTCAAGTAATTCTAGACGATGAGAGCTGGTCATTGAAGTCAAAGGTATTCAATCGTAAAAGTATTTTCAATCCGAAAAGTCCTTGGATTTCAAATACAGCAGTAGCTCAACTTTTATTTAAAAATGAGAAAAAATTTCAAAAATATTTTTTTCAATATAAAATTATAGAAAATAAGTTATCAGAATTTTTTATTTTTTTGAATTCTGGAGGTGTAAATTCAAGTTTTTTTCATATAAAACTCAATAATTTTTTTTTAAAAATACTTAATATTATTGACG
>CACDFZ010000017.1 GCA_902552185.1 uncultured Pelagibacteraceae bacterium
ACTCCTGACTCTCCGATAGTGAAAGCTTTAATTGCGGCTGCTGAAAATGGAAAAGCAGTTACAGCAGTTGTTGAAATCAAAGCTAG
This sequence comes from uncultured Pelagibacteraceae bacterium, assembly GCA_902552185.1. GTDB lineage: Bacteria > Pseudomonadota > Alphaproteobacteria > Pelagibacterales > Pelagibacteraceae > Pelagilacustribacter. The sequence goes on from CACDFZ010000017.1 coordinate 87, forward strand.
ATTTGATGAAGAAAAAAATATTGAATTATCCCGTAAACTAGAAAAAGCAGGTGTTCAGATTGTTTATGGATTTGCAAAATATAAAACGCATGCAAAAGCTAGTTTAGTTTTAAGAAAAGAAAAAGGAAAAACTAAAACCTACGTTCATCTAGGAACAGGAAATTATCATCCTATTAACGCAAAAATCTATACAGATTTATCTCTATTTTCTTCTGATCCACTAATAGCGAAGGATGTTGAAAAATTCTTTACTTTTGTTACTGGTTACGCAAAGCCTAGCAAGCTAAATAAAATTATATTATCTCCAATTAATTCAAGACTATTCCTAGAGAAACAAATAGATAACGAAATTAGCAATTCTTTAAAAGGAAAAGATGCTGAAATATGGGCTAAAATGAATTCATTGGTAGATCCACAAATAATTAAAAAATTTTATGAGGCATCTTGTAAAGGAGTGAAAATAAAATTATCTGTTAGGGGCGTTTGTTGTTTAAGGCCTGGAGTTAAAGGTTTATCTGAAAATATCGAGGTTAAAAGTATTATTGGAAGGTTTTTGGAGCACTCTAGAATATATTGTTTTGCTAATGGTTCTCCTATGCCAAGTAGGCAAAATTTAGTATATATTGGATCAGCTGATTTGATGCCTAGAAATTTAGATAGAAGAGTAGAAATTTTGGTCCCAATAGAAAACAATACTGTTCATGAACAGATTTTAGATCAAATTATGGTTGCTAATTTTCTTGATAACTCTCAAAGCTGGCATTTAGATAGCTTAGGGAATTATCATAAGGGAAAACCACTTTTAATGAAAAAAGCCTTTTCAGCTCATAATTATTTTATGAGTTATCCAAGCTTATCAGGTCGAGGAAAATCTATAATGAAAATGAAACCTGAAATATTAAGAATTATTAAATGAAATCAGAATTTAAAAATCTTTTTAAAATTCAGTCTAGTAAAAAGTCTAAACAAGCCATAATAGATCTTGGATCAAATTCAGTAAGAATGCTCATATATGACGATTTTAAAATTTCTCCAATTCCAGTATTTAATGAAAAAGCAGTCTGCAAACTTGGAAAGAATTTAGATAAATCAAAAAAAATTAAACCCAGATGGAATTAAAAGCTCTTTAAAAGTTTTAAATAGATTTAAAGAAATTTTAGATATCTCAGGAGTTCTAGATTTAGAAATTATTGCAACTGCAGCTTTTAGAGAGGCTACTGATGCAAGTGAATTTTTAGAAGAAATTAAAAGAATATTTGATAAAAAGCCACAAGTATTATCTGGTGAGGAAGAAGCAAGAACATCAGCTAATGGTGTAATGGTAGGATTTGATGAAGTAGATGGACTAGTTGCAGATTTAGGAGGTGGAAGTTTAGAACTTGCCAGAGTTTCTAAAAATCAAATTTTTGAAACAACTTCTTTACCTCTTGGAGTATTAAGACTTGAAAATAATCCTATTATAAAAAAGAGAAATTTAGGAAAATATGTTAAAAAACTTTTAAAAGATGAAAAATGGCTTTTTAAAAAGAAATTTAAAAATATTTATTTAGTAGGAGGGACTTGGAGGTCATTATTTAAATATCATCTTTTTAAAGAACAACATCCATTACATATTTTGCATCAATATAAGTTAACTAAAGACTCAGCGGTTAAATACTTAAACAAAATTTCAAAATTTAACAAATCTTCTCTGAAATCAATGGAATATATTACTAAATCTAGAACTCCCTACTTACCTTTTAGTTCCATAATTCTCAACGAAATAATTGAAGCAGCAAGTCCTTCAAAAGTTATTTGTTCGATAAGTGGATTAAGGGAAGGACATATGAATACAATTATAAATCATGGAATGAGTGAGGATGAAATTTTTAAATTAAAAACTGATGGTATATCTTTTAAAAAAGGGGACTATGGAAAAAGTTTTGAGAAATATTTTAATTTTATTTCACCATTATTTGAAGACAATGAATATTTTAATCGAAGATTACTAACCTTAGCTTGTATCCTAAGTAAAATGGATTGGGGTTTGGGCGCTTTTCAAAAAGCAGAGCTAGTTTTTATGGAAGTGTTAAACACTCCACTGCTAAAACTAGAACATAGAGATAGAGTAAAAGTTGCATCAGCAAGCTTTTGGAGACATTGTGGTTTAAAATACAATCCGAATTATCAGTTTCTAAGCATCTTAAATAACAACGAAATTTTATCCTCAAAGCAAGTAGGATCTGCTTTACGGCTAGCTGAGTCACTTACAAGTATGTCTTCTTTGTTATTAGATGAATTTAAAATTTATAAAAGAAATAAGACTATTTTTTTGAAAATACCCAACAATCACAGCGATATAGTCTCAAAACAAGTAACAAAAAGACTTAAAAATCTAGCAAGCGAGATGAATGTCGATTCTAATATTATTTATTCTTAAAAATTAATAAATATTTAACTTAATTTAAATATTTTTTTAGCAATCCTATATTAATGATTGTTTAACAGTCTCCCAACTGTGTTTGTTAATTAATTAGCCCAAGGTATCTTTATTGCCTTGGGCTACCCTCAAACTATAAAATATCTTTTTCTGAGTGATTTATCTTTTGTTAAGAAATAAAATTCTGACGATCTTGTAAGCAATATATCCGCCTAAAACTTCAGCTAAAATGTAACTCGGTGTATTGATAAAGTTTATCCCAGTAAACGTGTCTGTAAAGGTTCTGGCTATAGCAACTGCGGGATTAGCAAAAGAAGTAGAAGACGTAAACCAATATCCAGCCGAAATAAATGCCCCAACAGATGATGCGACTACAATTTTTCCACTTTTAATTGTTCCAAAAATAATAAAAATTAATCCAAAAGTCGCAATTATTTCAGCAGTAAAAATATTTATGCCGGGCCTCATTTTTCTGGAAAGTTCAATTATACTTTGATCAAACATAAAGTTTGCAAGCATTACTCCCAACATACAACCTAAAATCTGTGCTGTATAATAATTTATTAAATCTTTTCTTTTCGTTTTGCCCGCAAAAAACATACATGTTGTAACGACTGGATTGAAATGTGCTCCAGAAACATCCGCAAGACTTGCAATAAGAACAAATAAACCGGCACCTGTTGCCAATGTATTTGCAATTAACATTAAAGCAGTATCATTAGTTAAATTTTCAGCCATAATCCCTGAGCCTACGATGATCATCACTAAGAAAGCACAACCTATAAATTCAGCTAAAAAAATTTTATTACGCATCTTTAATCCAATCTTCTATTTTTTTTTCAATTATGTTGTAAGTGTTAGCAATTATTGAATTTATTTCATCATCGCTTTTAGCTTTTTGAATTTTTACAACGGGATCATCCAAATCCCAGTGGATTATTTTATCTTTTTCAGGCCATACAGGACAAACCTCATTATTTGCATTCGAACAAACTGTAAATACCTGGTAAAATTTTATATCGTTTTTTAAAAAATCATTAAAATTTTTTGAATAATAACCAGATAGATCAAAGTTTCTGTTTTCAAGAAATTTCTTTACATGTTCATTTATTTTTCCAGATGGTTTGCTACCAGCACTAAAAGCTTTAAATTTTTTTTTATATTTATTGTCCATAATTGTTTCTGCAATAATACTTCTTGCTGAGTTTCCAGTACAAACAAAAAGTATATTTTTCATTTAAAAAATACCCTGGCTATAAGAATATTTTATTATTCCAGCAATCATTATAGGTATTTGTAGTGAAAAATTCATTAGCAATGGATTGTCCTTAGTTATCTTACCGACAATTGTCCATCCAATAATTCCTAAACCGTGTGGCACCATACTGTAAGGATAATAATCTAAATAAAAAGTTAATATTCCAAACAATGTTAAAACTGTGCTTATCCACTTCAAATATTTGATTGATATGACCATTTTTTACCTCCTTTCAAGTTTATTATAGAATTGTTAAGATTTTATGAATTAGGCCGAAGATTTAACTTTTTTCTCAATAAATTCTGGTACTTCATCATCCTTATCCAGAACATCCTCTTTTTGACCTTTAGGTTGAAATGCATATAAAACGTGTAATTTGCAATAAGGGAAATCTTCTTCTGGTTTTCTACCACAGAAATAAAAACTTTCCTCATTTGGATGACCTAAAGGCCATTTACATGTGTCCTCAGATAACTCTTCTAAAGATTTAGGGTTCTCAGGCTCAAAGTTTTTATCTAGTAATATTGATTGAAATTTTTGTTTTCTCGTTAGCGGTTGTTGAGAAGGTCTTCTTTGAATTTTATTCTGGCCTGAACTAGTTCCTGAAGTATGAGAACTTTTAGAAGGAGCTCTAGCTTCTAAATTTAATCTATGAGCTTTTCCAATTACTGCATTCCTTGTTGTGTCTCCTAGCATTTCAGCAATTTGACTAGCGGTATGACCTTTTTTCCAAAGTTCCTTTAATTTTTGTACTTTTTCGTCAGTCCAGCTCATAATTCAACTTATACTATATATAGTAGATTAGTAAAATATATTTACAGTATTTAGTGTTTGTAGGTCTTTTTCAAACATAAAAAGCCTATAGTCTGAGGGTAACTAGAGTTTTACACAGTTTTTTCATAATTTAAAGTTATAAGACTATTGATGGTTGAAATATCTGGAAAATATAAAATTGGAACAAGAAGATTTGGTTCAATAAATTGGATAGGTGCTTGGACGCTTTATAAAAAAGAAGTGTTAAGATTTCTTATTGTTTGGATACAAACTTTATTTTCTCCACTCATCACATCTCTTTTATTTCTATCAGTATTATCTTTAGCAATAGGCAATGATAGAGGAAATGTTTTAGGTGTACCGTTTATTGTTTTTCTTGCACCAGGTTTAATAGCGATGCAAATTATTCAACAGGCTTTTTCCCATTCAT
>CACDFZ010000018.1 GCA_902552185.1 uncultured Pelagibacteraceae bacterium
AGTAGATCAACATTGTTCCAGTTTACACTATTGATTTTAGAAATTTTTGGTAGTTTTTTTTTTATTCTTTTATCAATACTCGCTATTTGTTTTCCAATGTTTTTTTGAGCACACAAATTAACAATTTTTATATTAGGATGCTTTGTTAATAAAAAAACAAGATCCAGTCCAACATAACCCGTGGCTCCAGCAACAACAACATTAATACATTTTTTAGTCATAAATAACTTATATCACCAAATTAAAATTTTTAAATTTAAATGATTATCTTTTAGAAAATTGGAAACTTCTACGAGCTTTTCTATGACCGTATTTTTTTCTTTCAACAACTCTGGAGTCCCTAGTTGTTAATTTGTCTTTTTTTAAATCTTTTTTCAAATTTTCATCGTGAGAAATAAGAGCGCGAGATATACCTAAAATTATTGCACCTGCCTGACCAGATAAACCCCCGCCCTTTACTGAGCATTTTACATCGTAATTGTTAAGTACATTTGTAATTTCAAGAGGTCTAGTCACTATAAGTTGATGCACAGGTCTTTTAAAATAATCTCCCATTAACTTACCATTGACAAAAATTTTTCCTGAACCTTTTTTTACCCATACTTTAGCTATAGATTTTTTTCTTCTGCCAGTTGAATATTTACTATCTTTAAAATCAAGTTTCAGTTTTTTAGTTTTTTCTTTATTTATCTGTGTATTTTCCATTAATTTTTAATAAGATTTTTTTTGTTGAGTTTACTGAAATCGATTAATTTTGGGTTTTGATTTTGATGTGGGTGAGTTAATCCTTTGTAAATTTTTAATTTTGTCATCTGTTTTTTTGCTAATGGACCACCTGGAAGCATTCTTTTCACCGCAAGTTTCAATATATCTTGTGATTTATTTTTTTCAGACAATGTTGATGGTGTTGATACTTTTATTCCTCCTGGATGACCTGTGTGTCTGTAATACTTTTTGTTTGTAAATTTTTTTCCAGTAAATTTAATTTTGTCAATATTAGTAACAACCACAAAATCTCCGTTGTCAATATGAGGGTTGTAGGTTGATTTATTTTTTCCTCTTAACACTTTTGAGATAAATGCAGCAAGTCTTCCAACTGCAGCGTTTTCAGCATCTATAAGATACCAATCTTGTTTAATTTCTTTTTTTTTTATAAATGGAGTCATTTTAAACGCGATAACTACTAATAAAAAAACAAAAAGTCAATTTTTTTATGATAATTTATGATTAAGATTTAGAACAGTATATACTAAGATTACGCTAGTAATTTGATGTAATGATGCCAGATAAAGATTTAACCCACTTATAAGTGTAAAAATCCCCAAAATAACCTGGATAATTAAAAATAAGAATACCGCAAAATATTCAAGTAAAAATTTTTTTTCTTTTTTCAAATATAATTTTAAACTCATAAACAAGGCTAATAATAAAATTAAATAAGCAGTTGTTCTATGTAAAAACTGCACAAAACTTTGATTGTTAAACAAATTTATAAAATTAGAGTCAACTAATTTTAAGTCATCCGGAAAATATGAAAGATTCATTTTTGGCCAAGTTTGATAAATTAATCCGGCATCCAAACCTGATACAAATGCTCCAATTATTATTTGGAATAGGATAAATATAAAAAAAATTTTTGGTAATATTGGTTTTAAATTGAAAAATTTTTTTTTAATATTATTTTTATAATTTAAGTAATTCCATATTAAAAAAGATATAATAACAAATGCTAAAAAAAGGTGTAAAGATAATCTATAATGACTGACAGATACGTTTGAAGTCAATCCACTTTCAACCATATACCAACCTATAACACCCTGTAATAAAATTAAAAAAAATATAAAATAAAAGATTATTAATGATTTTTTATTAAAAACTTTAGCAAATGTAAAAATTATTAATGGTATCAGGTAAACTAAACCTATTACTCTACCAAATAATCTATGAAAATATTCCCAATAAAAAATTACTTTGAACTCTTCTAAGGTCATCAAGGGATTAACAAGTTTAAATTGTGGAATTTCTTTGTATAAATTAAAATAAACTATCCAAGTTTCTTTTGATAATGGAGGTAAAACCCCCTTAAACAATTCCCATTCTGTTATTGATAAACCAGAGTCAGTAAGTCTAGTTAATCCACCGACCATAATCATTGAAAATACTAATATTATCATTGATAAAAGCCAGATACGGATAACTGAATTATAATTCGTTTTAGAAATTTGCATTATATAAATATATAATTATTATTTAGAATCTCATATAATCTTTATGTCGCTATGATAAATAAGAAATTAGAAAGAATTAGAAAAAAACTTGATAATCTTGATAATCATTTTCTATTATTAATAAAAAAAAGAACTTCATTGGTAAATCAAGTTTTATCAACTAAAAAATTTAAAAATCAAATTGTTGACAAAAAAAGGATTAAAAAAATACTTACTAATATTAAAACTAAATCTAAAAAAAAAAATATAGATGTAAAAATTACAAATGCTATATGGAAAGCAATGATAAGAGCTTACATTAAGTATGAATTTAGAAACTTTAAAAAATAATATTATTTACTGTGTGGCGGTAATTTTTTTTCAACAAAAAATTCATGTTTTCTAGTATTTGGATTATATTTCTTAATTTTTAATTTAACTTTTGCTTTTTCACCCTTAGTTGGTTTTTTTGCATAATATACAAAAGCGCTATCAGGTTTGCTTTCTGGCACCATTCTTACTTTTAAGTGTGTTTTTTTAGCCATAGTTTTTAAGTCCTTTTATCTTTTTTAAAATATTATTAGATTTATTCTTAATACTATTTTTTAGATATTCTTTTTCTATAATATTTCTATCTATTGCGTCAATATTTTTTTTTCCTTTTAAAATGTTTTTTGCTCCTTTAATCGTTAATCCCTTATCTTTTAATAGATATTTAATATATTTAATTTTCTCAACTTGTTTTTGATTATAATAACGTCTATTTCCTTTTAAAATTGTTGGTCTTATTTCACTAAATTCTTTTTCCCAAAATCTTAAAATATGGTTTGCGGGCTTTCCTGTTTTTTTATTGATTAAATTCAACTTAATTGAGAGCTCTGTTATATCTAAATAAGTTTTTACCATAAAAATTTTAGTTTAATTTTTTTTTTAAGGACTCCGAAGCTTTGAATTGTACAGTATTTCTTGAACTTATTTTAAATTTTTCATTAGTTTTTGGATTTCTACCATCTCTTTCTTTCTTGAAAACAACTCTCAGGGTACCAAGATTTTTTAGATTAATTTTTTTTTTATCTTTAAGATCTGACGCTATAATTTCAATAATTTCTTGAGTGATTTTTTGAATATTTTTTGAAGAAAATCCTATTACAGAAGAAAGATTCTCTATAATTTCTTTTTTTCCTAAATTTTGTTTAAATTTTATTGTCATTAAGATGACTTAAATTATCTTTTATTTGACTCATTAAATTACCTTTTACAATATTATAGCATAAATCTATAGAATGATAAAATCCAAACGAGTCAGTAGAGCCATGACTTTTTACAACAGGACCATTCAAACCTAAAAAAATTGCTCCATTAAACTTTCTTGGGTCTAGTTTTTTTTTAAACTTTTTAAGACTGAAATATGAAAATAATAATGAAAATTTTGACAATAAATTTTCCTTTAAAGAAATTTTAAGATTATCTGTTATAAATTTCGCTGTTCCTTCCGCTGTTTTTAATGCTACGTTGCCAGTAAAACCATCTGTAACTATTACATTGCTCAATCCTTCTGTAATTTTATTTCCTTCAATATATCCATTAAAAGTAAAATCTCCATTCTTACTTATTTCTTTTAATTTAGAATGTGCTTTTTTTATTGTATCTGTACCTTTAATTTCCTCAGAACCAACATTCAGTAAAGCTACTTTAGATTTTTCCTCTGGAAATAACGACTTATGTAAAGCAGATCCCATCTCTGAAAATTCGACTAAATTTTTTTCATCACATACTATATTAGCTCCAAGATCCAAAACAATATTCATGCCTTTCATATTTGGCCAAAGTCCTGCAAGAGCAGGCTTACTAACACCATTAATTGTTTTTAATATCATTCTAGATATTACAAGTAAGACGCCAGTATTTCCTGCAGACAAAGAAATATCACTCTCCGATTTAACTTGTGAATATACACAATTCCACATACTGCTATTTTTTGATGTTTTAACAGCCGTTAGTGGGGTTTCATCATCTGAAACTGTTGAGGCTGTATGAAATATCTTAAAATAATTCTTTGAAATATTATGTTTCTTTAATTCTACGTTTATTTTATTTTCGTCACCAAATATATTAAAAAAGTAATCATCTCTTTTATTATTTTTCTTACAAAATAAACTTACACCCTCTATATTTTTACTAGGAGCGTTTTCACCTCCCATTGCATCAATTGCAATACAAATTTTTTTATCCATATATAAATTATATGTCTAGAATTTTTTTTCCGTTATAAAAACCAGTTTTAAGATCTATATGATGGGAATTTCTATATTCACCGGTTTTTTTATCTTCAACAACATTAATGTTGGAAATCTTATGATGAGATCTTCTTTTGTTTCTTTTAGAAACTGTTGTTTTTCGTTTAGGTACAGCCATATTTAGTATTTAAATTTATCAAGATCTTTTATCATATTTTTATTAATAATATCAAAACAAAAATTATAATATTTAACAAAGTAAT
>CACDFZ010000019.1 GCA_902552185.1 uncultured Pelagibacteraceae bacterium
ATTTGTTTTCCTCTGCGATTAATTTTGCAACAGTTTTTTCAACTTTTTTGCTTTTATCTTTTGAAACATATATTCTTATTGAACCACCGTGAGTATCAATTCTTTCAGATCGATAAATTTTTGCATTTAATCGATTAAAAAAATTAATCAAAGATGTTAAAGACCAGTAATTGTAATGTTCATGATATATATTATCAAACGTTAGATCTTTTAACGTATTAAGTAGATATTGAACTTCAATGATTATAGTTCCTTTTTTATCTAACAGTTTTAACATACATTCTGCCATTTCTTGAAGATTGTCTGAGTGTGCAAATACATTTGAAGCAAGTATCAAGTTAGCTCCTTTTTTTATTTTTTTTATGTTTTTTTTATTTAAAAAACCATTAAAAGTTTTAATCTTATTTTTATTTGCGGTTTTAGCTAAGTTTTTAGCTGGTTCAACTCCTAAAATATTCTTAAATTTTAAATCCTTAAAAGGTTTGAGCGCTACACCATCATTGCTGCCAATATCAATTATATAAGTTTTTTTTGGTTTTAATTTAAAATCTTTTATATACTTCTTTGTTGCTTTAACAAAATGATCTCTAAAGATTTTTGATGTAGAGGATGTATACAAATAATTTGAAAACATTTTTTTTGGATCGACTGCAACTGATAACTGGCAGTTATGACATTTTTCACAGTAATTCATCTCCAGAGGGTAAAGCTCACTCTTATCATTTTTATTTTTAATTAAATTATTTGCTAATGGTTGATATCCTAGAGAAACAACTCTTTTTAAGTTATTATTTCCACAAGATCTGCATTCAAATTTATAACATTTGATTAATAAATTTTTTTCATCCTCATCAACAAAAATATGTTTGATGGTATGAGTAATACCATAATTATCATGCTCTCTTTCCCCTCTTACTAAATTTAAAAATGTTGTATCTTTTGTAAATACCATCGTGTGAGCAACATTTGGTTTTATGACAGATAGTTCTCCCTCGTTGACTACTTGTGTTACCTTAGGAGAACCTGGATTAATTATATCTTGGAATACTTCAATAATTTGTCCTTTGGTAAATAAACACTTTTGCTCCTGTTGTGGATGATAGTGATTGGCTCTTATAGTTCCTTTTTTAGAACTAATTAAACCTATTAAATTTATAGGTTCGGTAAGCTCATGGTTGCTTATTTTTCCCCTTTTATCAATAAATTCATTTAGACCTCTTTTAACATATTCTAAATCTTTAATCGGGGTTAAGTTTGACCATTTATAGATCATCTCTTTTATGCTTTCATCAAGGTCATATAAAAATTTAAAACCCCTTTTTTTAATTTTTTTATTAGAGAGGGAAAAACCTAAATTAGGTATTTCATCATTAGTTTCTCTTAAAACAACTTTTGGATTATATTTTTTACAGATTTCAGCCACTTCTTTTACTGTTACAGTATCTTTAGTTAGGTTAAACAATTCTTTGTTAATATCTTTTCTTTCCTCAACAAATTTAAAACATCTAGCCACATCAATTAAAGGCACTAAACTTTTAATTTGTTTTCCCCCTGAAAAAAGTTTTAAGACACCGTTTTGGGAAGCAATCTTTGAAAACAAATTCGGCATAATATCAATTCTCATAGTGTCAGTGGAATAGCCATATACGGAACCAAGTCTCAATATAACGAAGTTCTTTCCGGAATTTTTTAATTGTTTTTCGTTTAAATCTTTTGATTTTGCATAAGATAATACTGGAGCGGTAGTCTCATCTTCTAAAATATCTCTTTTAACTTCATTGATTCCCTCAAATACTACATGAGTTGATGGCAAAATTATTTTGCAATTGTCAGATATTGCGTCTAAAATATTTTGAGTTCCTTGTTCTGCAATTAGTTCTATCTCTTTATCTTGTTGATCATCACTCTCACTCTTTACTCTTGGAACTTTTGTAATTCCTGCTAAATGATGGACAATGTCTGCATCTTTACAATAATGATTTATTAGTTCCTTATCAAGAATATCACCGTGAACAAAGTTTATATTCCAATTTCTTAGTTGAGTGACTCTTTCAGAGATAAACCTTTTGTCTATGACTATTATTTCGTCATTCCAACTGTAACCTGAATAAATTTTGCATAACTCTGTACCAATATACCCTAAGCCACCAGTAATAATAATTTTCTTTCCCATGAAAAGTAAATCTACTCCAAATATTATTTAGAAACAATAAGCTTAATATAAATGCTTAATTAATTGGTGCTTTTGACTCTTCTTTAGTTTTGTTTTTTGGTAATTGTTCTACTTCTACCCATTCCACTCTTTTAAGGTTTTTAGTGAGTGCAATTTTCAAAACCTCATCAACATTTTTAACAGCTATAATTTCCATATTTTTTTTAATAGAGTCCGGCACTTCGGCTAAATCTTTTTTATTTTCAATTGGAATCAACACTTTTTTAATCCCTGCTCTATGAGCTGCTAAAAGCTTTTCTTTTAAACCTCCTATTGGTAATACTAAACCTCTTAAAGTTACTTCACCAGTCATAGCAACTTTTTTATCAACTGGTATTTCAGTAATTGCTGACACAATAGATGTAACCATCGCAATACCAGCAGAAGGTCCATCTTTTGGAGTTGCCCCCTCAGGAACGTGTATATGAAAATCTTTTTTATCGAAAATTGGAGGTATTATTCCAAATTCTAGACTTTTTGATCTTATGTAGGATTTAGCTGCCTTAACAGACTCTTGCATTACCTCTCCAAGTTTTCCAGTAATTTGCATTTTTCCTTTACCAGGCATTACTGCCGATTCAATTTTTAAAATTTCACCTCCAACCTCAGTCCAAGCTAGTCCCGTTACAACACCAACTCTATTTTCTTCTTCAATTTCTCCGTACTTAAATTTTTGAACTCCTAAAAAATTGCTTAACTCTTTTTCATTCAATGATGTATTGACTTTTTCTTTTGAATCTATTTTTTTCACTAATTTTCTAGCAATTTTAGCTATTTCTCTTTCTAAATTTCTTACTCCAGACTCTCTAGTGTAATTTCTAATTATTTTTCTATTTATCTCCTCACTTAATTTCCATTCGTCTTTTTTAAGTCCATTATTTTTACTCTGTTTAGGTATCAAGTATTTTTGTGAAATATTTACTTTTTCATCTTCTGTATATCCAGATATTCTTATAACTTCCATTCTATCTAAAAGAGGTGGCAAGATGTTTAGAGTATTCGCTGTTGTAACAAACATTACATCTGATAAATCGTAATCAACTTCTAAATAATGATCATTAAATTCTTTGTTTTGTTCAGGGTCTAAAGCCTCTAACAATGCTGATGAAGGATCTCCTCTATAATCATTTCCAACTTTATCAATTTCATCCAACAAAAATAGTGGGTTTCTAGTTCCAGCTTTTTTCATCATCTGAATTATTTTGCCAGGCAAAGAACCAATATAAGTTCTTCTATGTCCTCTAATTTCAGCTTCGTCTCTAATACCGCCTAGTGAAATTCTTATAAACTTTCTATTAGTTGCCTTCGCAATAGATTTGCCTAAAGAAGTTTTCCCTACACCAGGAGGGCCTACAAGACACAGGATGGGTCCTTTCATTTTTTGAATTCTTTTTTGGACGGCCAAGAATTCAATAATTCTCTCCTTTACTTTTTCTAGTCCGTAATGATCTTCATCAAGTATTTTTTGAGCTGAATTTAAATCTGTATTTATTTTAGTTTTTTCAGACCATGGAAGTTCTGTCATCCAATCCAAATAATTTCTAACCACTGTAGCTTCGGCTGACATTGGACTCATAGATTTAAGTTTTTTTAATTCTGAAAAACATTTATCTTGAGCTATTTTGGGCATTTTAGCTTTAGTTATTGCTTTTGAGATATTAGCTATTTCATCTTTGCCTTCATCGATTTCGCCAAGTTCCTTTTGAATAGCTTTTAATTGTTCGTTCAAATAATACTCTCTTTGAGTCTTCTCCATTTGATTTTTTACTCTTCCACGAATTTTTTTTTCAACAGATATAACGCTAGTCTCTTTGTTAACTATATCATATATTTTTTCTAGCCTTTTTCTTAAATCCCTAATTT
>CACDFZ010000020.1 GCA_902552185.1 uncultured Pelagibacteraceae bacterium
TTACTTGTCATAACTCAATTGAACTTGCTAAAGAGGCAGTCAAACAAAAGGTAAATTATGTAGCTTTTGGATCTTTTTTTAAATCCAAGCTTAAACCTGGGGCCAAAAAAGCTGACCCAAAAATTATGATTGAAGTAAAAAAAAAAATCAAACGTCCAATCGTTGTAATTGGAGGCATTAATAATTTAAACTATAAAAAATTCATTAAATTGGGTGCTAAATATATTGCAATATCAAGTTTTATTTGGGATAACCCGAAATTAAAACCTGAAATAGCTATAAAAAAATTTAAATGAAAATAACCGCAAATGAAATTAAACCTGGGATGATAATTGAACACAAAAATGATTTGTGGAATGTTTTAAAAACTCAGCATGTGAAGCCTGGCAAGGGAGGAGCATTTAATCAGGTAGAACTAAAAAGCGTATTGAAAGGGACAAAATTAAACGAACGGTTTCGATCAAGTGAAAATGTAGAAAAAGCAGAAGTTGATGAAAAAAAATTTAACTTTTTGTATTCAGATGATAAAAATTCTTATTTTATGGATAATATTTCTTTTGAACAAGTATCAATGTTAAATAATTTAATAGGTGAAAAAGTAAATTTACTTAAAGAAAATTTAGAAGTAACTATATCGTTATTAGAGGAAAGGCCATTATCAATTGAGCTTCCAAAAAATATTAATTGTATAGTTGAGTCGACCGATGCTGTTGTTAAGAATCAAACAGCAGCTTCTTCTTACAAACCTGCTAAACTCGATAATGGTTTAACAATTACAGTGCCGCCATTTATAGAAAATGGTGACAAAATAATTATAGACTCAAGAAGCTTAGAGTACGTAAAAAAAAATAATTAAAATGAGAATTAATTCACCTAAGTTAAACATTATGTATAAAGCATGCATGAAAGCCTCTAAGTTTTTAATAAGAGATTTTGGTGAAGTAGAAAATCTCCAAGTATCCTCAAAAGGACCAGGGGATTTTGTATCTTCCGCAGACAAGAGAACGGAAAAAATTATAATTGAAGAGATACTCAAAGCATATCCTGATCATGGTATTCTAAGCGAAGAAGTTGGAAAAATTAATCAAAAAAATAAAAATAATAGATGGATTATAGACCCAATAGATGGAACCAGTAATTTTCTGAACGCGATTCCTCAATTTGCTATTTCAATTGGTTACGAGGAGGATAATCAAATCAAAAATGGTTTAATTTATGATCCAATAAAAAATGAACTTTTTTTTGCAGAAACAGGTAGTGGAGCTTTTTTGAATAATTCAAGAATAAGAGTATCAAAAAAAAAGAGTTTAAAACAATCGTTGCTAGGAACAGGAGGACCAAGAAGTAGTAGTAAAATAAAGAATAAAATATTTAATGAATTTATAGAAATTTCAAAAAATGTAGAAACACCAATAAGAAAATATGGAAGCGCTTCTTTAGATATGGCAAGTGTGGCATGCGGAAGATTTGATGGTTTTTGGCAAAGAGAATTAAGTTACTGGGATATTGCTGCAGGGACTATAATTGTTAAAGAGGCTGGTGGGTTTGTTGAATTTTTAGGCGACGAAGTGGATGAAAGTAAAAAAAGGAATTTAGTAGCCACAAATTCACTAATTCATAAAGAATTATTAGATTTAATTGAAAAAAAAAAATATTGAGAAAAATTAGTATATACTATATTAGTCGATCATGAAAAAAAACATACACCCAAATTACCATAAGATAAATGTAATTATGACAGATGGAACTAAGTTTGAAACTATGTCAACCTGGGGTAAAGAAAATGATACACTAAAACTAGATATCGATCCAAAATCTCATTTCGCTTGGACTGGTGGATCACAGAAAATTTTAGATAAAGGCAGAGTCAGCCGTTATAATAAAAAATTTAGTAATTTAAGAAAAAAATAGATATGCAAGAATATCCGTTTATGCCTAAAGCTACTGCTGTTTGGCTTGTAGAAAACACAAACTTGACTTTCAGACAAATAGCTAAATTTTGTAATTTGCATGAACTTGAAGTAAAAGGTATTGCTGATGGGGATGTAGCTAAAGGTATTAAAGCTTACAATCCAATACTAGCCGGCCAGCTTTCTAGAGATGAAATAGATGAGTGTTCCAAAGATCCAGCGAGAAATCTTAATCTTATAAAAAAAGACAACAGTGTTCAAATTAAAGAGAGAAAAAAACCAAAATATACTCCTTTATCTAAAAGACAAGACAGACCAGACGCAATACTTTGGCTATGTAAAAATGCATCTGAGTTAACAGATGGTCAAATTTCAAAACTTGTGGGAAGCACTAAAGGGACTGTTTCTCTTATAAGAAAAAGGAGTTACTGGAACTTTTCAAATCTTAAACCCCGAGATCCAGTTATCTTGGCTTTATGTTCACAAGAGTCTTTTCAAAAAGCATGGGAGAAAGCAAAAAGAAGGGTGGAAAGAGAGAAAAAAAGATTATTGAGAGAGGAAAAAAAGCTTAAAAAAGAAAATTCAGAACAACCGATTGATTAAATAATATACAATTAGTACAACAAGTTATGATGTGGACAATTCTTTTCTTAAATGTTAACAACCTGACAAAACAGGAGGTAATTTATTAAAATAGAAGTTAAAGATAACAACGTTGAACAAGCAATAAGAGTTCTTAAAAGAAAATTGCAAAAGGAAGGTTTTTTCAAAGTAATGAAAATGAAAAGTACTTACGAAAAACCGTCAGAGAAAAAAAAAGAATTAAAACTGAAAATTTAAAGAGAATTAAAAAGCAGCAAAAGTTAAGAAACAGATACTAATTTCATTCTGAGGAGGTTTATGCCACAAGGAAAAGTAAAATGGTTCAGCGCAAAAAAAGGATACGGGTTTATTAGAGAAGAAGATAAAGATAGAGATATCTTTTTACATATAACTGCTTTAGAAAAATCAAAGTTACGTGTTTTGAAAGAAAATCAAATTTTGAAATTTGATATAAAAGAGGATAAGGATAAGCTTCAAGCTATAAACCTTAAGAAAACTTAAGTTATCGCGGGGTGGAGCAGTCTGGTAGCTCGTCAGGCTCATAACCTGAAGGTCGAAGGTTCAAATCCTTCCCCCGCAACCAAATATTAAAGATAAAAATTTGATTTTTTACTATCACTCAAAAATCCTTTGACAGTATCTATCGTCATTGATTTATAACTTTTACCAAAGTTGCTTATCTGATTTATAATTTTTGGAGGCATTGTGATAATATTGCACTTAAGTTGTTTTGCTTGAATGTAGTTATAAGCCTCTCTAGTACTCGCCCAAAGTATTTCGATATTTTTATTATTTTTTGTTAAAGAAATACTTTTTTTAAAAACAGGTAAAGGATCTTTGCCTTTATCAGACATTCTTCCAGCAAAAATGGATACAATTGTTTTTGTTTTTTTATTTAATTTTTTATAGATATTTTTAACTTGTTCAAAGGTGTATACTGCCGTTATATTTAATTTAATTCCTCTATT
>CACDFZ010000021.1 GCA_902552185.1 uncultured Pelagibacteraceae bacterium
TATCGTGACAGGAGTTATATTTTTATTAGCAATATTTTTCTTAAATAGTTTTTATAAGCTTGATGAGGCTATTTATAAGGTGATTTTTATTGGTTTGGCGTCGCTCACTTTTCCGCATATATTGTTAGAATATCTTTTAGAAAAAAATGAAAAAAGAACTTAAAATTTATTTAGCTTCACCAAGGGGATTTTGTGCTGGAGTAAAAAGAGCAATAGACATTGTTGAAAAATCAATCAACAAGTTTGGGTCTCCAGTATATGTAAGGCATGAAATAGTTCATAATAAACAAGTTGTTGAAGAGCTAAAAAAAAAGGGGGCAATTTTTGTTGACGAATTATCTGATATAGAGAACGAAAAAAGACCAGTAATCTTTTCTGCTCACGGTGTCCCCAAATCAGTACCACAAGAAGCAAAAATAAAAAATTTATCCTTTGTAGACGCTACCTGTCCTTTAGTATCTAAAGTGCATAGGGAGTCTGAACAATTAAACAAAAAAGGTTTTGAAATTTTACTTATAGGACACAAAAATCACCCTGAGGTTATAGGAACAATGGGTCAGTTACCAGTGGGATCTATAAAACTCATTGAAACAAAAAAAGATGCTGAAGCGCTCGAAATCAAAAAATTTAAAAAACCCTTAGCCTACATAACTCAGACAACACTTTCAGTAGATGATACAGCTGAAATAATTGATTATCTTAAAAAGAAATTTCCAAACATTAAAGGTCCAATAAAAGAAGATATTTGTTATGCAACAACAAATAGGCAGGCGGCAGTTAAAGAAATAGCTTCAAGATGTGATATGTTTTTTGTTGTGGGAAGTCGCAATTCATCAAATTCTGTAAGATTAGTAGAAGTTGCCAAAAAAGCAGGTTGTAAAAATTCACAATTGATGCATTCAGAAAAAGAAATTCCGTTCGAAGAAATAAATAATTCTAATACTATAGGAATATCTTCGGGAGCTTCAGCACCAGAAAAATTAGTACAAACATTGCTTGATAATATTAAAAAAGACAGGAAGGTATCCATAGAAGAGGTGGTTGTGGCTGAAGAAAAAGTTGTTTTTAAACTTCCAAAAGAGCTGAACTAATGGCTGTCTATACAAAATTTAATCGTGATAAAATAGAGAAAATTTTATCTTACTATGATTTAGGCAAACTAGATCAATTTAAGGGTATTGAAGAAGGAATAGAAAATACAAATTATTTTTTGTCCGCTGATAAGAAAAAGTTCATTCTTACGATTTACGAAAAAAGGGTAAAATCTGAGGATCTGCCATTTTTTTCTGACCTAATGTCCTCATTATATAAGGCTAATTTTAAGTGCCCTGCCCCAATAATAAATAAACAAAATAAAACTATTACAGATTTTGAGGGTAAAAAATTAATGATAGTCTCTTTTCTTGAAGGTAAGGCAAAGCAAAACTTATCTCCTTTAAACTGTAAATCAATTGGAATTGAAATTGCAAAAATGCACAAAATTACAAAGGATTTTAAATTTAGTAGAGAAAATGATCTTTCTGTAAAATCATGGAGAAAATTATTTGATTCTGTTAAAGGCAAATGCTCAAAAATTCATAAAGATCTTCCAAAATTAATAGAGGAAAATCTAAAAGATGTAGAGAAAAATTGGCCAAAGGATTTGCCTCGTGGGATCATTCATGCAGATTTATTTCATGATAATATTTTTTTTATTCAAGACAAATTTAGTGGCATAATTGATTTTTATTTTTCCTGTGAAGATTTTTTTGCTTTTGAAATAGCTATTTGTTTTAACGCGCTATGTTTTGATGGATTAAAAGATAACTTAAGTTTTAATGTTACAAAAGCAAAAAATTTCATTGACGGATACACTTCGGTAAGAAAACTTAATGAGAAAGAAAAAAATAACATTAAAGTTTTGTCTCAAGGGGCTGCTTTAAGGTTTTTACTAACTAGAGTATTTGATGCACTTAATACTGTTGAAGGAGCTATAGTCAAAATTAAAGACCCAATCGAGTATTTAAAGAGATTAGAATTTCATAAAAATTCAAAAAATTACGAGGACTATTTCTTTTAATGAAGTTTAAAATTTACACTGATGGAGCTTGTTCAGGAAATCCTGGCAAAGGAGGTTGGGCCGCAATCATATTAGATGAGTCAAATCAATCAAGTATCTCCGGAAGTGAAAATAACACAACTAACAATAGGATGGAATTAATAGCGCCTATAATGGCCTTGAAAAAAATTAAAAAGAAATCAGAGATTACAATTTTTACTGACTCAAAATACGTAAAAGATGGAATTACTGATTGGATTAAAAAATGGAAACAAAATAATTGGAAAAGTTCAAATAAAAAACCAGTTAAAAATAAAGATCTTTGGGTTAAATTGGATAATTCTTGTCAAAAACATAAGATTACTTGGAAATGGGTTAAAGCTCATGCAGGAAACAAATATAATAGCCTTGCCGATGAGTTAGCAGTTATAGAGACAAAAAAATGAAATAAAAACCCACAGAAGAAAAAGAATTAGATATCTTTCAAGAAATTTTCAGCGGCAGATAGTTCACAAGTAGCTGTTTCTTTTTCTTCCTCTACTTTTTTAACTTTACCATCTACTACAAGCATAGTGTATCTATTTGATCTAATTCCTAATCCTTTTTCAGATTTATCTACTTCTGCTCCTATTGCTTTAGTGAATTTAAGAAAAGGGTCGCCGGCCATAAAAATTTTAGTTCCAGTACTTTGATTTTCGCCCCAAGCCTTCATTACATTAGGATCGTTCACAGCAATACATACAATTTTAGAAATTCCTTTTTTACTAGCCAGTTCGAAATTTTTTACATATCCCGGAAGATGAAGAGCTGAACAGGTTTTTGTAAAAGCACCCGGCATACCTAAAATTATAGTTTTATTATCTTTGCATAGATCTAAAATATCAACTTTTTTAACATTATTGTTTTGATCAAGATAAAATAATTCTGAGCTTGGTAATTTTTCTCCAACTTTAATTTTCATTAAATTTTTTCAATAATATATTTTTTTAAATTTTCTAACTTATTATCAATTATTTCAAATTTTTCAATTTTTTTTGACAAA
>CACDFZ010000022.1 GCA_902552185.1 uncultured Pelagibacteraceae bacterium
AAGAAAAAAATAAAAATACTGTTTTTTGGTTAATTGACCCAATCGATGGAACTAAAGAATATATTTCTGGAAAAGATGAATACACTTTAAATGCAGCATTAGTAGTTGATAAAAAACCTATTATAGGCTTGGTAGGTGTCCCTAAAAAAAAACAGTTGTTTTACTCCTACGCTTTAGGTCAAAGTTTTATAAGACAAAATGGTGATGATAAAAAAATAGATTGTAAAAAGAAAAATAATAGAAATAATATTATTGCAGTTTCTAGTATGAGCAAACCACCAGAGTTAATAATGAAAAAATTAAATGAGTATAACGTTTCTTCAATAGCAAAAGTCGCTAGCTCATATAAGTTTTGTCTTATTGCAGATGGTACTTTTGATATTTACGCAGCAAAAGAAAGAGCTAATGAGTGGGATTATGCTGCAGGTCATGCTGTTGCTGAAAATGCAGGAGCAATTATAACTACTTTAGATAATCAGCCTTTTTTGTATGGAAAAGAAGATTATAGAAATCCAAGTTTATTAATGCTTAGGTCAAAAAATTTAAATGATTAAAACAATTTTAATTATAGTTATTTCAGTTGCTATTTTTGGTTTAATAGTTTTTGTTCTTGTAAGAAATGCTTTAAAGAGAAAAATTGATCAACTGGTAGAAGACGAAAAATCAAACAATTTTGATTAATTTTTGAAACTCTTCTTGCTCTAAATTTAAAACCCTTTTAGATAGGTCATAATCAAATCCTGCTCTAGCTAGAACACCCATATCCTTTTTATAAAATAACTCTCTATTTGCATTTGGTCTTATAGCTCCAATGCGTCTTCTTTTGCATAGCTTTAGAGCAGATACGAAATCTGGCTCTATTTCTTTATTCTTAATTTTTTCTATACTTTGTTTAATAAATTTTTGATCTATTCCTTTCATCCTAAGAGATTGATTAATCTTATTTAGTGAGTAGCCTCTTCTTAATAAAGTTCTTGATTTTGAATCTGAATACAATTCGTCATTTAAAAATTTATTTTGTTCTAAACTAACCAAAACATTATCAATTAACTCTGAAATTTCTTTTTTTGATTTTGTGGTTTTAAATTTAATTAAAACTTTTTTCATTAAATAGACTTTTAACTGTTGTTTAGATGGACTATATTTTTCAATATATGAGTAAGCCATATCCTTTAAAGCTGTGCTTAGCTCATCAAAATCTTTTTTATTAGATGTGGGATTCATCATTCTAATATACTATATTATTTTAAATGATAAATAACTTTGAAGAATATTTAACTTTAGAAAACATATTTCTTTTCTCTAATTGGGGAGTAATACCTTTTTGGTTGCTATTACTATTTTCACCCAATAGTACACTTACACGTTTTTTAGTACATTCTGTTATAATTCCTTTAATACTTGGTATTGCTTATATATTTGTCGTTTATCAAATTTATTTAAATGATAATTTTTTAGATGGTTTTGGACTGTACTTAGGAATTGAAAATCTTTATGCAATTTTTTCTGACGAAAATTTCCTATTAATTTTTTGGTTGCATTTTCTTTCAATCAGTTTGTTTGTGGGTGCATGGATCGCGAGAGATTCAATGAGATATTCGATTCCAAAGTTTTTGACTGCTTTGTCACTAATAACAACCTATTTTACTGGCCCACTTGGAATATTTGTATATTGGGTGATTAGAATTTTCTTTGCTAGAAAAGTTTCATTAAATGAATAAATCTTTTGATTTTTATTTTGATTTTATTAGTCCGTATGCATTCATTGCTCATAATAAAATAAAAAAAATTGAAAAAGAATATATGTTTAAAATAAACTACCAACCTATTCTATTAGGTGGACTTCATAACTTACATGAAATTAAAGCTCCAGCTTTCATACCTTCTAAAGCTAAATTTATGATTAGAGATTGTAAGATGGTTGCTGAAAAAAATAAGATAAATTTTAAGTTCAATTCTTATTTCCCAATAAAAAGTTTAAATTTAATGAGAGGTGTATTTGTTGCTGCAGAAGACGGTATTAAAGACTTATACATTGACAAAATATTTAATGCCGTGTGGGGTGATGGTCTAAATATGAACGACGAAGTTGTAATAGAAAAAGTTTTAAAGAATATAGACATAAATCCAAAAACGTTTCTTTTAAGAGTGCAAAGTCAAAATATTAAAGATCAATTAAGATCCAAAACTAACGATGCATATAAAAAAGGAATTTTCGGAGCTCCAACTTTTATAGTTAAAGATAAAATTTTTTGGGGTCAAGACAGACTTCAATATGCCATTGCCGAGGCAGTAAAATAATTATTTTCTCTCTTTATTTACTACTTCAAGACCCGCGTTTTTTAACGCATCGAATCCTCCGGATGCATTTGCAACATTTTTAAAGCCCATTTCTTTTAAGGCTTTTGTGGCAAGTGCCGATCTAAATCCTAAAGCACAGAACAAAACGATATTTTTCATGTCACCAATTTTTTTTTCTTGAAAATAAGAACTTTGTGGATCTAACCAAAACTCCAACATACCTCGAGGAATATGAATTGAGTTTTTAATAGTACCTTCTTTCCATAATTCTCTGATATCCCTTATATCTATTAAAGTTATATCTCCTTTTTCATAAGAAGACTTAACTTCTTCAGCGCTTAAAACTTTTATTTCTTTGTTGGCTTCATCAACAAGTTCTTTAGATGTTTTTATATTCATGATAGTAAGATATTAGATAATAATTAAATTGCAATGAGACAATTAAATAACACAAAAAAAAAAGGAATTTTTAAAAAACTTTTTGTAAAATTGTCTAGACTATTGGGTTACGAGCTTATTGATCAAGCTGATATGTCTTTTGTGACATCTAAGAATCTTAAAAATCCTTCAATAAGCGGAAGAAAATCTATTACATTGCCTTTAGGAGAAGTAAAAATTACAAGAAAAGTTCAAAATTTTGATATTATTTTAAAAACATGTACTTCAGTGAATTTAGTCTCTCAAAATAAAAAGAGAATATTCGAACAACCAAAAT
>CACDFZ010000023.1 GCA_902552185.1 uncultured Pelagibacteraceae bacterium
AAATTTTTTAAAACCAAAATTAATTCAGTAAAAAAGGAATTAACGATAAAAGAAGCAGAAAAATTGATAAAAAGCTTTAACGAAAATAATAAAGCAAAAGCAACTGCCGCAATAAAAAAGAAAGAGTCTAAACCAGCTAAATCAAAAAAAATTAGCAAAAAGTAAACAATAGTTGTATAAGACAAAGTTATGAGTCGTGATTTTGAGGAAAAAATGAACACTTTAATTCCAATGGTTGTTGAGCAATCCAGCAAGGGAGAGAGAGCTTACGACATATATTCTCGTCTTTTAAAAGAGAGAATAGTTTTTCTAGTTGGTCCTGTTAATGATAATGTTGCTTCGCTGGTAACGGCACAATTATTATTTTTAGAGTCTGAAAATCCAAATAAAGAAATCAATTTTTATATTAATAGTCCGGGTGGACTTGTTACCTCTGGCTTAGGTATTTACGACACTATGCAATATATTAATTCTCCAGTTTCAACCTTATGCATAGGTCAAGCTTCATCTATGGGGTCTTTTTTATTATCTGCAGGTGAAAAAGGTAAAAGATTTTCACTGCCAAACTCTAGAATTATGGTTCACCAACCTTCAGCAGGTTTTCAAGGTCAAGCTACTGATATTCAAATTCACGCTAAAGAGATACAATCATTAAAAACTAGACTTAATACAATTTATTCAAAACACACAGGAAAGTCAGTTGAAGAAATCTCCAAAGCTTTGGAAAGAGATAATTTTATGACTCCTGATGAGGCAAAAAAATTTGGATTAATCGACTCTGTTGTGGAAAAAAGAAAATAACACACAATATCTAGCTTAAATTTCAACTTGTACTTGATAAGACTTTATTTCAACTTTATTATCAACTTATTGATTCGTTATGAGTGAAAAAAATAACAAAAATATACTGTACTGTTCTTTTTGCGGCAAAAGCCAACACGAAGTTAGAAAACTTATCGCTGGTCCCACAGTTTTTATTTGTGATGAGTGTGTTGAACTTTGTATGGATATTATTAAAGAGGAAAATAAAAGCTCACTTATTAAACACCAAGATGGAGTACCTACTCCAAAAGAAATTTGTAGTGTACTTGATGATTACGTAATCGGTCAAAAGAAAGCTAAAGAAGTTTTATCAGTTGCAGTTCATAATCATTACAAAAGACTTAATCACGAGGTTAAAACAAATAAAGATGTTGAGCTTTCAAAATCAAATATTTTGTTAGTTGGCCCAACTGGTTGCGGAAAAACTTTATTAGCACAAACTTTAGCAAAAATACTTGATGTACCTTTTACGATGGCTGATGCCACAACTTTAACAGAAGCAGGATATGTAGGTGAAGATGTAGAAAATATTATTTTAAAACTTTTACAAGCAGCTGATTATAACGTTGAAAAAGCTCAAAGAGGTATAGTTTATATTGATGAGGTAGATAAGATTAGTAGGAAATCTGAAAACCCATCTATAACGAGAGATGTTTCTGGTGAAGGTGTGCAGCAAGCTTTGCTTAAAATTATGGAAGGGACTATTGCAAGTGTTCCTCCTCAAGGTGGAAGAAAACATCCCCAGCAAGAATTTTTACAAGTTGACACAACTAATATATTATTTATTTGCGGAGGAGCTTTTGCAGGTTTAGATAAAATTATTGATAACAGAGGTAAAGGAAGTTCAATTGGATTCGGAGCAAATGTAAAAAGCTACAAAGAGTTACCACTTTCAGAATTAATGAAATCTCTTGAACCAGAAGATTTAATTAAATATGGACTAATACCTGAATTTATCGGGAGAATGCCAATAATTGCGACTTTAGATGAACTTAATGAAGCAACTTTAATAAAAATTTTAAAAGAGCCAAAGAATTCGCTTATCAAACAGTATAAAAGATTATTTGAATTCGAGAATGTAGAACTTGAATTTCAAGAGGAGGCAGTGCTTGAAATTGCTAAAAAGGCTATCAAAAAGAAAACTGGTGCTAGAGGCCTTAGATCAATATTGGAGAATATTTTATTAAAAACTATGTTTGAATTACCTGATAAAGAAGATGTTTTAAAAGTAACAATTGATAAGTCTTCAGCGAAAGGTGAAAGTGACCCAATTGTCACTTATGGCAAAAAACAATCAACATCAGTTGCGTAAGCTAATTTGTTCCTTGAAATATAGATAACAATTATCATATAAAGGTGTATGGATGTAACTTATACAAAACCTTTATTGCCACTTAGAGATATAGTTATTTTTCCTTCAATTGTTGTACCTTTATTTGTGGGACGAGAGAAGTCTATCAAAGCTTTACAGGAAGCTATGAAAACTGACAAATCCATAATTCTTGTTGCTCAAAAAAATTCAGAAACAGATGACCCGTCAGAAAAAGATTTATTCTCTTTCGGATGTCTAAGTAAAGTTCTTCAACTTCTTAAACTACCAGACGGAACTGT
>CACDFZ010000024.1 GCA_902552185.1 uncultured Pelagibacteraceae bacterium
AACCATCAAAAAAAATCAATAATAATTTTGAAAATGAGAAAGTACATATCAATAAAATTGATTACTATTTTTTCAAATTGCATATCTAGAGCTTCAAAAGTTATGAGCGAATGCCGAGATATCAAATTAAAATATCAAAAAACGGGGACAAATAATTAAATGGAATATTTAAATACTTTGATAAACGAAATATACAAAATTCTATTCTTAATTATTCCTATATTAGTCTCTGTTGCAATGATTGTTTGGTTTGATCGAAGAGTATGGGGCTTAGTACAAAAAAGAAGAGGACCAAATGTTGTGGGACCTTTTGGTTTATTTCAAACTTTAGCAGATGCCTTAAAGTATATTTTCAAAGAAATAATTATTCCAGCAAGCGCGAATAAGACAATTTTTATTCTAGCTCCGATAATAACAATGACTTTAGCTTTAGTAGCTTGGGCTGTAATACCTTTAAGCGAAACATTAGTATTATCAAATATAAATGTTGGAATACTCTATCTTTTTGCAATCTCCTCTTTAGGAGTTTATGGAATTATAATGGGAGGATGGGCGTCTAATTCTAAATACCCTTTTTTGGGTGCTATAAGGTCTGCCGCTCAAATGGTATCCTATGAAGTTTCTATAGGCATTATCATTATTAATGTATTGTTATGTGTTGGCTCTCTAAATCTAAACGATATTGTATTGGCCCAGAAAAATCTTTGGTATGTTATCCCTCTTTTCCCTATGTTTGTTATTTTTTTTATATCTGCATTAGCAGAAACTAATAGGCCACCTTTCGATTTACCAGAAGCAGAAGCAGAATTAGTTGCAGGATATCAAACAGAATATTCTGGAATGATGTACGCGATGTTTTGGTTAGGAGAATACGCCAATATTCTTTTGATGTGTGCAATGGGATCTATTTTATTTTTAGGAGGATGGCTACCCCCATTAGACATATATCCACTAAATATTGTTCCAGCACCTTTCTGGATGATATTTAAAATTTTATTACTATTTTTCCTATTCGCTATTATTAAAGCAATTGTACCAAGATATCGTTATGATCAATTAATGAGATTAGGATGGAAAGTTTTTTTACCATTTTCACTTATTTATGTAGTCTTAACTGCAAGTTTTTTACTTTATTTTGATAAATTGCCGAAAGGTTCATTTTAATGAATTTAAATAGATTTTTAAAAACTGTATTTTTAACTGAATTTTTTTTAGCAATTACTAAAGCAATTAAAGAAATATTTAGACCTAAAAAAACAATTAATTACCCGTTTGAAAAAGGTCAAATAAGCCCACGATACAGAGGAGAACATGCGTTAAGAAGATATCCTAATGGTGAAGAGAGATGTATAGCTTGCAAGCTTTGCGAAGCGGTATGTCCAGCTCAGGCTATTACTATCGAGTCAGAGGAGAGGAAAGATGGTAGCAGAAAAACAACTAGATACGATATCGACATGTTGAAGTGTATATATTGCGGACTTTGCCAAGAGTCTTGCCCAGTTGATGCAATAGTACAAGGACCAAACTTTGAATTTGCTACAGAAACTAGAGAAGAACTTTACTACAATAAAGAAAAACTTTTAGACAACGGGGATAGATGGGAGTCTGTACTTGCCAAAAATTTAAAAACAGACAAAATTTATAAATAAATGTTAGCTCATGCAATTTTTTTCTACTTCTTTTCTATTTTAGCAATCTTTTCTGCTTTGATGGTAATAACTTCAAGAAGCACAGTAAACTCTGTTTTCTTTTTAATCTTGGATTTTATCTCAGTTGGTTGCTTATTTATAATGGTTGGAGCGGAGTTTTTGGGAATGATACTTTTAATAGTATACGTAGGAGCGGTGGCAGTTTTGTTTTTGTTTGTTGTTATGATGTTAAATGTTGCACAACAAAAACAATCTTGGTTCGTTGGACAAAAATCTACTCATATACCTTCTGGATTAATAGTTTCAGTTTTAATACTCCTTGAACTTTTAGTTGTTGTTGGTGGCTGGAAATACAAAGAAAATATAATGTCTAGTTCTAATTTAGTTATTGATACGTCAATAACGAATACTCATTCTATTGGAAGCGTGATGTATACAGATTATATTTTATACTTCCAGTTGTCAGGTATAATTCTCCTCCTTTCAATGGTAGGAGCTATAATATTAACATACAGAAAAAGAGAAAATGTGAAAACACAAAGCTATCTCAAACAAATTTCCAGGGATAAAGCATCTGCAGTAATGTTAAAGGATGTTGAATTTAATAAGGGAGTAAAAATTGATGATTGAAATCGGCTTGGGGCATTATTTAACATTAGGAGCTATAATCTTCTTTCTTGGGGTAATAGGAATTTTTTTAAATCGG
>CACDFZ010000025.1 GCA_902552185.1 uncultured Pelagibacteraceae bacterium
TTATGGATTTTTTTCCTACCTTTAATTGCCATTAACCTTTGTCTTTTTATATCTGTCAATCCCAGTCTTTTAGAGGGAACTATTTTTACTGTTGATCAAATAGGAAGGTCAGGTTTTTCAATTCCTTATTTGGATGGAAGTCTTTCTATAAGCAGAGCCTCTAGAACTTTTCCTCAATATTTAATTTTTAAACCTTCAATGATTATTACTGGAATTCTTTTATTCTACTATTGGAATAATAATAATAATTTAATTTGTAAAATAAGAAATACAGAAAATTTTAAATATAAATTTCGTATATTTGGGATGCTGTCAGCAATATTTTTAATTATTCATTCAATTTTTTTGGGAGTTAAATTTGATATCCAAATTTATAAGTTATTTAGGAGAGTAGTTTTGCTTTTATTTATTATTTTTGAATTGATTGCTCAAGGTATGCTGGTTTATTATTTATTTAATATAAAATCAAAAATTTCCGATATCACAAATAAAAAAATTCTAGTAATTAAAATGATATTAGTTTCAATTTTAGTTGTTGTGGCTTTTGCCAGTCTTCCTATTTTAGTTACTAAAGGCAACACACATTTTAAGCATGCTCTTGAATGGAACTATTTCGTAGGCGTAATAACTTTTTATTTATTGACGTTTTATTTTTGGAGAAGAACCACGTAAATTTCTAGGCTTTCGCCCAGAAATTTAGTAGTTTTGGTTCGTCGTTGTAGGCGCTACCGCCGAACCCACCCGATCAACCATTTTAGCGCTACTCAGTTGACCTTTCTGCCCTTTAAGCTTGAACCTCTCGGTTTTTCCTTAATTGGCCAGTTAAGAGTTGCCTCTTAATTAATTTCATTAAATCATGTTTAAGAAAAATATGTATCACTTATTAGTTGACTTAAATTTGCTTGTGGATTAAGTGGATAAATTTTTATTAAATGTCTTGTCGATCCATCCCCCACCTAAAACTTTATCCCCAGCCTCATTATTTAAATAGAATACACAAGCTTGGCCAGGTGAAATGCCGCTTTCACCATCTAAAATATTTACCTCAGCTTTATTAGAATTAATTTTTACTTTGGCTCTGAGTAATTTTCCAGTAGATCTAACTTTAATTTTAATTTCTTTTTCTAATTCGTTCTTACTTCCTAAAATATTTAATTCTCTCAAAGTTATTTTATTTATTTTTAAGGCCTCCTTTGGGCCAACAACAATAGTATTATTGTTGTTGTCAATTTTTATTACATAAAGTGGATCTTTATCAGCGATTTTAATTCCCCTTCTTTGTCCAATAGTGTAATTAATTATTCCGTCATGTTGTCCTATTACTTTACCTTTGATGTCTATGATCTTTCCAGAGTTGAAAGACTCTGGTCTAAATTTTTTTATTACTGAGCTATAGTCGCCGTTGGGGACAAAACAAATGTCTTGGCTATCAGGTTTTTCGGCCACATTAAGATTGAGTTTTTTTGCTATCTTTCTTGTCTCCATTTTTTCAATGTCTCCTAAAGGAAATCTTAAATAATCAAGTTGATCTTGCGTTGTGCTAAATAAAAAATAGCTTTGATCTCTAGAAAAATCCTTTGCTCTATACATAGAGCTTTTTCCATTTGTTTGAATTCTCTTAATATAATGACCTGTTATTAATGCGTCTGCTTTAAGGTCTTTTGAATATTTGAACAAATCTCTAAATTTAACTGTTTGGTTACATTGAACGCAAGGTATAGGAGTTTCTCCTAAAGAATAGCTCTCTATAAAATTATCTATGACTTCTTGCTTAAATTTTTTTTGATAATATAAGATTTCATGATTTATGTTTAGTTGCTCAGAGACTCTTTTGGCGTCCAAAATGTCCTGTCCAGCACAACATTGTCTTCCTTCTTTGGATTGCTTAGCGTCATCGTATAATTTTAAAGTAATTCCTGTAACGTCATATCCCTCTTCTTTCATTAAACCCGCTACTACAGACGAGTCTACACCTCCAGACATAGCTACAACCACTTTTGTTTTTTTTTTCGGTTTATTTATTCCTAGTGAGTTGATCATATAAAGTATATATTATATATATTATTTAATTTCCATAATGCAATTTGATCTTGAGCCAGGC
>CACDFZ010000026.1 GCA_902552185.1 uncultured Pelagibacteraceae bacterium
TATAGTCGAAAAAATGACAAACAAAAATATAAATAAATAGCTATAAAAGCCAAAATAGGATTGGGATACTTTATTATTTGATTTATCTTTTGATGTATTCTCATTATTTTTGTCAATACTAATACCATGTTTTTTTTCCAGATACTCTTTTGAATAAATTGAAGGTCCAGATCTTTTTTTGACCATTTTCTTTTTCTTTATTGGCGTGTTAAAAATTTTTTCTTTTTGTATTTTAGGTGGAACTTTTGCAGGCTTTTCTATCATCTCTTTTTTAGTTAAAA
Source organism: uncultured Pelagibacteraceae bacterium (assembly GCA_902552185.1). Taxonomy (GTDB): domain Bacteria; phylum Pseudomonadota; class Alphaproteobacteria; order Pelagibacterales; family Pelagibacteraceae; genus Pelagilacustribacter. Next base: position 282 of record CACDFZ010000026.1, read on the forward strand.
AATTTATTGGTTCTTTAGTTACCTTTTTTGTAATTGGAAATTGTGTCCATTTATTTCCACAATAGCTACACTGAACTAATCGACCAGCAGCTGGTATAGCGTTATCTGGAACAACAAATTTTTTTTCACCACATTGGCAATCAAGAATCATAAGATTAATAATATAGCTTATTTGAAGCTCTATAAATACATTTTTACTTTACAGGAATTATATTGTATATGTCGAACAAATTTCTGGGTGGTTAGCTCAGTTGGTAGAGCATCTCGTTTACACCGAGAGGGTCATAGGTTCGAGTCCTTTACCACCCACCATTTGGGGGTGTAGCTCAGTTTGGTTAGAGCGCCTGCCTGTCACGCAGGAGGCCGCGGGTTCGAGTCCCGTCACTCCCGCCATCAGATTAACAATTTTTTAAAATTAATTTATAAAAGACATCAGAAAAATTTTTTCTCTGATAACAACCTTCTAAGACATTTTCTAATGGCTTAGTTTCCCCGTGCAAAGGTTTCAATACATAAATACTTTTGATGTTATTTTTTCTTATTTTTTTTAATACAAACTCTCTCCAATAACTAAAATACCTGTTTTTTTCTGTTGGATACCCATGAAAATTGTACCAAAATCTTGTTGGAGAAAAATCGTACTGTTTTAAGAATACTGAAATAAATTGATAGTCAGTTACAATCATTTTATTCTCTTTATCATTCTCCAATATTTTTAAAGCTAATTTGATATTTGGAACTTCTTTGGACGGGTCGTGTGGGTAAAACATAGTAATCCATTTAACGTTTGATAACTCAGAGTGTATTTTTTTTCCATCTATAGAATTTTTTAAGTTAACACCTCTTAAATCCATAAATGTGCGATTTTTTACATAAGTGGAGTAGTAGTAAACGGTGGAGAACAGTGTTAAAGCAATTAAAAAAGGACCAATTATTTTTCCTTTGCTCAAATATTTTATTGAATATGTATGAGAGAAACCACAAAAAACCGGTATTAAACAATAAATGAATATTGCATTAATTGTCATCAGTTGATGCATTACAGTTAACAAACAAAAGATAATCAAACTAACTACAATTAAATAATCGGGAAAAATTTCTCTTTTTTTATTTAATGACAACTTTATGAAAAGATAAATTAAAACTGCTATAGATAAATATTGTAATTTGTAACGCCAAATAACTCTTTTAAATTCAAAAGGGAACAGCCACTCCAATCTACTACCTCCTAGTGACATAGGATATGAAAAATACTGAATTAAAAAATCATTTAATTTTATACCGCCTAAAAAAAGAAAAACAAAAAACAAGATTATAATCGTTATACCTCCTACAAATGCGAAAAAAAAAGACGATATATTTTTTGATCTAATAAAAAATATTATTGATAAAACAGTAATTAGAAAAATCAAATAAACAGTTGGTGCTTGCTTTGATAAAAATGAGAAACCAAGTAAAACAGGAACTAAAAACCAATAATAATTATTTTTTTCATGAATCGCTAATATAAAAGAATATAGAGACAACAAACATAAAATTAGAGTATGATGATCGCTAAATGGTGTACCAGCTGTTGGGTATGTTAATATGGCAACACAAATAGAATAAAAAAAACATATTCTATTACTAAGATTAAATTTTTTTAATAAAAAAAAAGTAGAGACTGTAATTATACAATTAAAAAAAGAAGCATGAAGAACATACGAAAACCATGACACACCAAACAATTTAAAAAAAAAGGCTTGTATTAAATCAATTAAAGGTTCTTTAATTGTCCAATAGTCTTTAAATGGATAATATCCA